>NZ_AUEG01000036.1 GCF_000425865.1 Lacticigenium naphthae DSM 19658 | reverse complement strand
AAAACCAATCAAAGGAGAATCTACATGACCCACTCTCATATTATACGAAATTCGTTGAATATTAAAGATGAAAATATTCTTTTTGATCTAAATAATTACGTATGCCCAGAAGAAACGCTTAAAGGAACCACTTACCTTGTTTATCAAGGGACATTGACTTACAAGCCGAAGGCCTGTCATCACTGTGGATCTGTTAATCAAAACTATTCAGTGACTAAAAACGGAACAAAAACATCTACGCTCAAATTAGGTAATATCCTATTCAAGCCAGCTCTTTTGAGATTAAGAAAGCAACGTTTTTTATGTCATGAATGTCAACGGACATTCATAGCGACGACACCCCTAGTGAATAAATATTGCTTTATTTCGAATCCGATTAAGAACGTGATTGCCTATGAATTAACTGAGATACAAAGCATGACGACCATCGCTAAGAGGGTTTCTGTCTCCCCAACAACGGTTATAAACCTTCTTGTCAAAACTGGAAAAACACTCGAACCTTCACGGTTCGAATTACCTGAACATCTCTCGTTCGATGAGTTCAAATCAGTGAAGGAAGCTGCTGGATCCATGAGCTTTATCTTTACTAATGCACAAACGCATGACATTATTGATATCGTTGAAAATAGACAGCAAAAAGAACTCATTGCCTATTTCCAACGGTATCCTTATGAACTAAGGAAAAAGGTTAAGACGGTGACTTTAGATATGTATAGTCCCTATTTAAAAGTCATTACTGATTGTTTTCCAAACGCTGAATTGATTATTGATCGGTTTCATATTGTCCAGCACGTCAATAGAGCGTTGAATCGTTTACGTATAGAGATAATGAAAACCGTAAAGTACAAGAGGCCTCGAGATTATAAAAAGTTAAAGAAACAGTGGAAAATCATTCTCAAAAATGTCTGGAGTGTTGATTTTGAAAAACGCTTTACCCATCGCCTTTATGATGGATTCGTAACAGAAAAGATAATGGTCAATTATCTCTTATCTATCGATGAACAGTTTCAGTGGGTGTATGATTTGATTAATGATTTGAAATGGAATCTATCTACCGGTAATTACGAAGAATTCGTCAATCAATTAGAACGCAGTAAAGAAAGACCGGTGAAGAG
>NZ_AUEG01000035.1 GCF_000425865.1 Lacticigenium naphthae DSM 19658 | reverse complement strand
AAAAATCAAGACACCTGCACATTTGATTGTGTTTGCTTTGTTCAGTTTTCAAAGGTCAATTCGTTGTCGCCGTTATCAGCAACTTTTATATCATACATCATCTATCATATTAGTGTCAAGAACAAAATTTCAAATTAGCTAATCTGATTTTTCATTGAGACCATTTCGTCCCTCAACTCGACATTTACGACATTTACTATGTTACTCTTTTTCACAATTTTTGTCAATCTTTTTAATTAAAAAAATTGTTTGTTTTTGGTTACTCATAGGAGCAACGTTTATAAATATACCATCTTTATAAAACAAAAGTCAAGGTCTTTTTTCTACCTTCTTTGAAAAACTGCTTTTCAATCTTTATTACCTTTTCTGTCCTGCTTATATTTCTGAATATAAATTTACTCCCAATAAAAAACAAGTAGATTTCCAGCTTCTACTCACTCTTTATTGAGAGTATCTCATCAATACAAAGCATCTCTAGTTTTAAATTTAATCAGTATCTTCTTGCGATTGAGTAGAGTCATTTTCTTTTTCTTCTTTAGCTTCTTCTTTTAGATTCTCATAGTTTTTATTATCAGCTTTATGAACCGCATCCTCTATAGGATAAATATCATATTCTCCGTCGACATCCCCATAATACTGATTGTATCGAGATTTAAATTGTTGGAACAAGTAAACAACGATGACTTTGAAAATTGCATAAATTGGAACTCCGAAAACCAAACCAAAAATACCCAATAATTCTCCCGCCACTAGGAGTACAATAATGATCGTTAACGGATGGACATTCAATTGTTTTCCCATAACATTAGGCTCAATAAAATTACCATCAATAAATTGAACAATCATCCATACTATTATCAAAAACAATACCATTGTCCATGAATCGGCTACAGCAACCACCAAAGCTGGAATAAAGGCCAACGTGGGACCGATGTATGGGATGATACTCGTAAATCCGGCAACAATTGCCAGGACTCCGCTATATTTCAAATTGATAAGTGAGAATCCAATAAACATCATCACACCAATAGAGGTTGCAATAATTAGTTGACCCTTAATATAGGATCCTACTTGAGAATTTATTTCGCTAGAAACGCGGATAAGTCCTTTTCTCCATCTAGGTGGCACAACTCCCAAAAATGCATTAAAGAAACGTTCATCGTCTTTCAGTAAAAAAAATAAGACAATAGGAAAGGTGATGATCGTTACAGCAATACTCGAGAGACTCGAAACGAGTGTCGATAAGCCACTAGACCCACTGCTTAGAAAATTAGCTATCATTTCAGGAACAGAACCTATCCATCCTTCAACCGTTTGAAACATTTCATCGGCAGAGTTTTCTATAGGCAAAATGGACAGCCATCCAATCAGTGTGTTCGAAATAGACTCGATAAATTGGGGAAAGCTATCAATTAAATCACTTACTTGGCGTTGCAGTGGCTGAATAGCAAAAGCCACCAACAAACTTATTAAACCGATTATAGTGAGGAACAGAACACCTACACCCACTATACGCGGTACTTTGTGTTCTTCGAGAAAATCGATGACCGGGTTAAATAAATAGTATAGTAATAATGCAATAACAATCGGCATTATGACACTTGAAAATAGGACTACGATAGGTTCAAAAATAAATTGAATATCATTAAAGACCGTTACAACTAATCCAATTAATATCACTATTGTTAATGTGAACAGCAGATTCCATCCACCTAAAAAATCGATCCATCTTGTTTTTTTCATATTCATTCTCCTATCTATACAGCTGTATTCTCTTTCTATAATACGCTACCCTCTTTCTTTTTGAAAGAAAATAAAATGAATCTGTGCCAAATATAAAGAAACCAAGTTAACTGAAGTGACTCAGGAATGTGTCTCAAAAATCCAAAGAACATCACCATACTGACAAAAGGAATAAAAAAGAAGATAGCAATATAACTGAATTCTTATCTCCACCATTGATATGTCATAGTGTACATACCAATGGTGTCACAAATATTCGGTGCACAAACCCAATTCGACTATCTGAATACTTCGTTTGACCTAGCTGTAACACTTAAATCTATTCTTAACGGTGACAGAGTTACTTCCCTTTCAGATTGGTTGCCAGCTCTTCAGGAGGAACTAAGAGGGAAATCTGTCGACTTAGGAACTACTTACTACCCTTCGTATGCCAAGATTGGACCAGCTGTACAAATATATGCGGAAACTGCCCCTCTAGAATAATTCGAACTTGCCGAGAAAGTAATTTAAACAGACAGGAACCGTCCAAGTAACTTTTATAAGAAACCTATTTTTGTATGAAAGGATAGCTTCTTGATCAACTAACCTTTTTTATATCTTTAACAAATTTTTTGTTGAATCAATTAAAAGCATATTTGAATTTCTTTTATTATATGCAAACAGAGAGTGGAACAAAAAATGTTCAGATCCGAATAGAGCTCCGCATACTGTATCCGTAAGCCACTAAAGTGTCAACGGATACAGCAACTGGAGCGGATACTCGAAAGATAGTCGTAGACTATCGAAGAGTATTCGTGAAGTGGCTGTCTGGTCTGTTTTTTAGAGCACGTTTCAGAAAGGAATGTTTGGGAAATGATTAGAGGCTGGGACAAAAGTCCCAGCCTCTTTCCTACGTTTAGTCAAGGCAAAAGATTAACTAACAAT
>NZ_AUEG01000034.1 GCF_000425865.1 Lacticigenium naphthae DSM 19658 | reverse complement strand
TTCATCAAAACCTTCGTAACGAAAGTGGAGCAATGGCTCCATCACCGAATCAGGCAACTAATTTTAAAGAGATGGAAAAATCCACGTACTAAGATTAGCAGATTAATGCGCTTAGGTCTAGATATGGACAGTGCTAAGCGTATTGGCTACTCCAGAAAGAAATACTGGAGACTGTCAAAAACACCTGAGGTTCATTGGGTGCTTACAACGAAAAGACTCTACCGGTGGAACGTAGTTTCACTACGTAACCTGGCAGAGTCTGCTTACTTAAGATATTGAACCGCCGTATACGGAACCGTACGTACGGTGGTGTGAGAGGACGGTAAATAAATTAATTATTTACCTCCTACTCGATTATAGTCATCGAAAAAAGTATATACCTACTTGAGAAGATGATTACTACTCAAAGGAGCAAATACCTTTCTCATACCGTTATAGTAAGCAAGAGGATAAGTTCATCTTACTTACTGTATTTATTAAATTAAAGAATAAAGAAGGTCAATAGACTAATCAGTGTAACCCAACCAAAGAAAAATAAACGCAGATCCATTAAATTCTCAGTGGTAGAGGAGCGTACAATAGGACGAGCAAGGAGAACTAGAAGCAGACCAAGTAACGAGAACCAAGAAAATAAAATCCATAAAAGGGGAACACCAATAAGAAAGCATAAGGCTATGAGGATTCTACGAATAGGTAAAGAGAGATAGGAGTGGGGGTTGATTTTATCTTGCTGTTCAGCTGTTAAAATCAATTCGGCATCCTCTTGTGTTTCAATTCGTATTTGATTGGGCCATTTTCTAGCTTGTATAAGGATTAAAGGAAAGAGAAGAGGTAAAATCATCCAAAATAGTTCAACAGGGATAAAGCGGAGATGGACATAAAAAATGAGTACATTTGGGACAAGTGTTTTGAGTAAAGCAATTAAACTTATCGGAATGATTTTAGAAAAAAATTGGCGACTATAAAATTGACTATGAATTGCTAAACTATACAATAACAAAAGAACAAAAGACAAAAATGAGACATTAAAAAAATAGTACATTAACATCAATACCTGTATTCCTTCAAAAATTGGATGAAGCTGAGCAAATTGGACAGGATTGATTTCTGGAGTTTTGGCTAAACTTCTTTCGATTATCTGATGTACAAAAAGGAACAAAAATAAAATGAAGGTTGGAGCGCTTAGAAAAGAAGTGTAGTGCAAAGCGTATATTAATCCGATTAAAATGAAGAAAAAAGGTTCTAGAATAAATTGAATGATGCGATTAAATAATAGTGTTTGGATTGAAGGCTGAGTGTGCATTAGTTTAAAACTCCCTTATTATCAATTTGAGTCTTATCATAGCATAATTCTAATCTAAAAACCGTAGTTTTAGTAGGATATCCTCAAAGATTATGGTAAAATGAGAAAGGTTTGCAAATGGATTCCCGATAGGATCCGCGAGGAAGCGGAGAAGCCTTGTAACCGAAAAACTAGGGGGGAATAATTAAATGGAAAAGCGTTTATTTACTTCTGAATCTGTTTCAGAAGGACATCCAGATAAAATCGCTGATCAAATCAGTGATGCAATCTTGGATGCAATTTTAACAGATGATCCAGATGCACGTGTAGCCTGTGAAACACTCGTGACGACTGGGTTAGTATTGATTGCGGGAGAAATTCGAACAAATACTTATGTGGATATGCAAAAAATTGCACGGGAAACCATTCGAGAAATTGGATATACACGTGCAAAATATGGCTTTGATGCAGATACATGTGCCGTTTTGGTCTCTATTGATGAACAATCAAGTGATATTGCTTTGGGAGTAGATGATTCAACTGAATTTAAATCATCTAACGTAGATGAATTGGATAAGATTGGTGCTGGAGATCAAGGCTTAATGTTTGGCTTTGCAGTAAATGAAACGCCTGAATTGATGCCTTTACCTATTGCATTAAGCCATCTACTGACTCATCGAATTGCTGAGGTGCGCAAAAAAAGAATCGTACCATATTTGAGACCAGATGCAAAAGCTCAAGTAACAGTGGAATACGACGAAAATGATAAGCCAAAACGAATTGATGCAATCGTTGTAAGTACACAACATCATCCAGACATTGAATATTCTAAACTAAAAGAAGATGTAATGAAACATGTAGTTCGATATGTGATTCCAGCAAAATTTTTAGATAAAGATACAAAATATTACATCAATCCAACGGGTCGCTTTGTTGTGGGTGGGCCACAGGGGGACGCAGGCTTGACAGGGCGTAAAATCATTGTGGATACCTATGGAGGGTATGCTCGTCATGGCGGTGGCGCTTTTTCTGGTAAAGATCCGACAAAAGTTGACCGCTCTGCCAGTTATGCTGCACGCTATATAGCAAAGAATATTGTTGCAGCGGAATTAGCTGAAAAATGTGAAGTTCAACTCGCATATGCAATTGGTGTGGCACAACCGGTTTCTATCTCTATTGATACGTTCAAGACGGGCAAGGTTTCGGAGGATGATTTAATCCAAGCAGTCAGAAAACATTTTGATTTACGACCTGCTGGAATTATCCAAATGTTAGACTTACAGCGTCCAATTTATCGCCAAACGGCAGCGTACGGACATTTTGGTCGTACGGATATTGAGTTACCTTGGGAAAAGTTGGATAAAGTTGATGTGCTAAAACAGTCACTTAATCAATAAAGTAAAATAAACAAGCAAAACTCCCCCCTTTTTAGAGGAAGTTCTGCTTGTTTTATTTTTTTTCAATGGCAAGTAAAAAGGGAGGAGAATTGACTTGATTGATAAATTTATAAGATAGTACAGTGTATTCTTTTTGTGGGAGAGTTTTCACAAAGGAAATGACCGCATCTTTTTCGTCTGTTCCACCGGAATGACCGTAATAAACCATGATGAGAATAAAACCTTTTCTGGCAAGCAGAGGGAGGATTTTTTCAATCGCTTCGACTGTAGTAGAAGGATGAGTAATGATCTCTCTGTTGCCTTTTGGTAAATAACCTAAGTTGAATACGGCAGCTGTAACGCTCTCTGGGGATAAATCTAGCTGGTCAACCGTCTCATGGCCTTGATGATAGAGGGAAACTTGAGTAGTCAAACCTGTCAAGAGCAATTTTGTTTTCGTCTCTTCAAGTCCTTGAGATTGGATGTCGAAACCAATGACTTTGCCAGTCTTCCCGACTAACTGTGCCAGGAGAATGGTGTCGTTTCCGTTTCCGACCGTCGCATCGATTACCGTGTCCCCAGGAACGACGATTTCTTTTAAAAAAGCATGCGTCTGTGAGAGAGCAGTTTTTAACATAGAAAAAACTCCTTTGCATATCTATTGATTTTTTTTAGTATAACATAGGCAAAAAAATTCAAATCATTAAATAAAGATTGTTTTTAATTACAGTTTAATGACATCGTATGTTTTGGCGATTCAAATGGTTACATTTTTATTAATTAATAGGTATACTTGAGAGCAGAGATACATGAATTATCTCTGTTTTGAAAGGAGACTTACAATGTCAACATCTTTTAATTGTTTTCGTCATTCGAATGTCACTTTACATAATAAAACTATAAAACTAAATAAGAAAACAACAATCAGCACTGGGGTACTTGTCGGCATGCTCGCATTTCCACTAGTGGCTCCTACCGTACAAGCAGAAGATGCTGGAACAACTGAGCAAACTATTAATTTGGAAAAATGGATTGCTGAGTATGAAGAAGCATCAGTAGTAAATGAAGAAGGGACCATTGAAGCAGTTGAAGGAGACGTAATAGCAGATACTACTCATACAGAAGTGAGTGTTTTAGATGATGAAACAATAGAATTAGTTCGTTTACAACTCGTAAGAGAATTAACTTCCGTTTTGGATGGGGAACTATTTTCTGAAGAAGAATTAAAAGCAATGAGTTTGGAAGAATTAATAGAACTACATAAAGGTACTGCTCAAGAATTAAGTGAGACAGCTATTCTTTCTGTAGAGTCACCTGAAGTTACAGAGGCGGAACTTACTGCTGAAGAAAAAGGAACTGATGATACTGATTCTGAAGAAGGCATAGAAGTTGTTGACTCTGAAATAATTGGATCCGAAAAGGAAGAAGCAGTTTCAGAGACAACCGAAGTCATTCCAAATGAAGAAGTTGAAACAGCAGAAACTGCAACAGAGGAAAAAATAGCAGAAGAAATGATAGAAGAAGTAGTAACAGAAGAAGTAGTAACAGAAGAAAATAGTTCAGAAAACACAGAAGAAGTTGTGAAAGAAGTAGTAGACGTAAAAGTAACTGTTACGTATATTGTCAAATCTGGTGATACATTAGATAAAATAGCTGTGAGCTATGGTACGACTGCAAATCAAATAGCCACGTGGAATAAGCTAGCTAATAAAAATATTATTCAGGTTGGGCAAAAGTTAATCGTTCAACAGGGAACAACTACTGAAGATACTGTTACTAACGAGGAACAGCTTGAAGAAATAGAAAAAAAACAAACACCTAAAGAGTTTATCAATTCAATCGCTTCGGCTGCTAAAGAGGTTGCCGGCAATCATAATTTATATGCTTCTGTAATGATTGCACAAGCTTCTCTTGAAAGTGGATACGGGAAAAGTTCTCTTTCTTTAGCACCCAATCATAATATGTTTGGAATCAAAGGAAGTTACAACGGACAATCGGTCACAATGTACACAAATGAGTATTCCAATGGAAAATGGATTAGAATACCACAAGATTTTAAAAAATACCCCAATTATCAAGCGTCCTTTGAAGATAACGCTCGCTTATTGAGGAATGGATTATCGTGGAGTCGCCAATTTTATTCTGGAACCTGGATTGAAAACACGACAAGCTACCGAGATGCTACTAAGTGGCTAGAAGGACGTTACGCAACTGATCCAACGTATGCTGCTAAATTAAATAACATTATCGGATTATATAACTTAACACAATACGACAGTGTGAAATCACCAGAAAAACCAATAGAAGTACCCACAACTCCTGAAGAAAAACCAGAAGTTCCAACAGGAGAAACTATTGCACATAAAGTAGTTTCTGGAGATTCACTTTCTAGGTTAGCAGCTACTTACAAAACAACAATCAATGCAATTAAATCATATAATAATTTGCAGTCTGATACAATTTATATTGGAGCAACCTTACAAATACCAGTGGCCAATATAGAAACTCCAAATCAAACTGAACCAGAAGTACCAGTTGAAAAACCAGAAATCCCTAACGAAAATCAAGAAGGAAGCATTGGAATCAGCTATACAGTCAAATCGGGCGACACATTGTCCCAAATTGCCGCTCGCTACGATACGACCGTATCGACTATTAAAACAATGAACAAATTGTCTTC
>NZ_AUEG01000033.1 GCF_000425865.1 Lacticigenium naphthae DSM 19658 | reverse complement strand
TCACATCGTTGATTATTATTATAAACTAAAAAGGCAACCCACCCCCAAGAAGGATAAGGTTGCCACAGTTGCCTGTATGAACAAGCTCCTGAAATGTATGCATTCCATGGTAAGGAACCATACCTCGTACGCTTACACGCACACGGTCTCTAAGACCCATAATATACCTGTAGTATAGCATGAACCTTCTCAGAAAAATATAAAAAGGCTGAGGCTTATTTGGTATGCATTTTTGTCTGAATTAACAATCACTCTTTTGAAAATAGTATTGTTAGTTAATCTTTTTCCTTGACTAAACGTAGGAAAGAGGCTTGCTATGGATACAGCGGTATTGAAGGTTTCAAATATATCAAAACGGATCAAGAAAAAACAAATTATAAAAGATGTCAGTTTCGATATCAAGCAAGGAGAAATAGTAGGATTTTTAGGACCGAATGGATCTGGAAAAACGACCATGTTAAGGATGATCGTAGGTTTATCAAAACCGACTTCGGGAGAGATAGAAATTTGTGGGTATTCCATTGAAAAAGACTTTGTAAAAGCTATGTCTACTGTCGGGTGTATTATAGAAGGTCCGGATCTGTATGATTATATGAGCGGGTACAGGAATCTTGAAATACTCGGTAGTATGTCAACAGGCGTTACGAAGAAGGATATAGATGAAGCCATAGAACTAGTCGGTATGAAGAATCGTATCCATGATAAAGTGGCTGTGTATTCTATGGGAATGAAACAAAGGATCGGACTGGCGCAGGCTCTTATTCATAAACCTAAACTACTGATTCTAGACGAACCGACTAACGGACTGGACCCGCAAGGTATTCATGAATTTAGAGAAATCGTGAAAAAATTGGCGAGAGAAAAAGGTATTTCAGTGTTGATTTCTTCGCATCTGATCAGTGAGGTCCAATTGATGTGTGACCGAGTCAGTATTATAAATAAGGGAAGTATTATTAGGAATGCATCAATAGAAGAAGTTTTATCTACTGGTGAAGTTGTCTGGACAGTAGATGATCCAAAAAAGGCTCAAGCAGTCCTTAAAAATAAGTTTGGTATAGATTCAGCTATCGATGGGGAAAATTTAACAGCATTAGCTAAGGTAGAAAAGCTTTCAGAAATAAATAAAACGTTCTTTGATTCGGGTGTAGAAATCAAAACTGTTGAAAATAAAAAGAGAACATTGGAAGATTTGTTTTTAAGCCTGACGGATAAAGGTGTGATCGCATGATTTCGTTAACACAAAATGAGATACTGAAGATTTTATTAAAGAAAAAAATGCTCCTGATCGTTCTGTTGCTTTTGATTTTTGTGAGTTTGCTCTCATATGGGCAAAAATATTCTTATGATACGACTATACAAAAATTTGAAGCGGAGTCTGGTGGGATAGCCTATGACTGGAAAGCTCTTACTACTCAACGGCTCAATGATCTTGAAGAACGGAGTCAGAATGAATTTATACCTGAAGAGGTCAGAGCATCGATGGATAGAGAAATTCAACAATTGAATTATTTTGTTGAGAACGATATCAACCCGATAACCCCTACAGCGGCCAAGTTTACTGTCCAATTTGTAGAGCAGGGCATTACATTATTTATCCCTCTTCTGATTGTGATTTTAGCTGCAGATTTAGTTTCAAATGAATTCTCCAAAAAAACGATTAAAATTTTACTCACGCGGGCAGTTCCGAGATGGAAAGTATTATTGAGCAAGTATAGCGCACTCATTATCATGACGACGATTTTGGTATTCATTGTAAGTATTCTGTCCACTTTAGTATCCTATTTGTTTTTTCAACAATGGGGATTTAGTGAACCCATAGTAACAGGGTTTACTTTGATCGAGGGTGAATTAAATTCCAGTTCAACGATATTGATCTCCCGATTTCAGTACACTGTATTGATATATTCGCTATTGTGGTTTGTATCCATAGTAATAGCCTCGATAACACTCATGATTTCCGTGATCGTTGAGAATAGTTCGTCGGCTATAGGTATATTGATGGCAGCTCTGATCGGCGGTCAATTTTTACAATTTTTCTTATCTGAATGGGAACTAGTCAAGTATTTTTTTGTGACGAATTTAGATCTTACGCGCTATTTAACTGGATCCTATCAACCGATCGAAGGAATGAGTTTAAACTTTTCTATTCTTACATTAAGTGCTTGGGCTGTATTATCATTGATAGTCAGCTTTGCAGTATTTAATCGCAAAGACATCTTGGTTTAAATCGTCTAGTAAGGGGGGATAGCTATGTACAAAAAAGTGATTTGGCCACTAGTCTTTTTTATGTCACTAGTTTTAGCGACCGTATTTATATCCGGTTTTATTGCCTCTATAGTAGTAAGCAAGAGTGAAGAAACCAATTATCCAGAAGAACAGATGGAAAGCTCAAGTGATAGACCGGAAGAAGGAGAGCGTATTCCAGAAGATTCGTCTGACATACTCATTCTTGGAGACTCGATTGGATTTGGAGTAGGGGATGAAGAAAATTTAGGTATAGGAGAAAGATACCTCGATTTGATCAATACAGAAGATGAAAAGGAACGAACCAGTACAAATATCTCAGTACCAAGTTTTGAAAGTGATGATCTCGTAAATTTGATTAAAAGTGCAGAAAATGAAGCGAGTATCGCTAGTGCAAACTTGATTATTGTTTCAATCGGAGGGAATGATCTAAATCGTTTAGACTATGAAGATAATGTAACGTTAACTCTTGCTTTTGAAAAAGCACTTAAAAAGTACAAGGGAAACCTGGAATTCTTAATAAAAGAAATCAGAAACCTCAACCCAGATGCACAGTTAGCATTTATCGGTTTATATGATCCTTATAGTAAAAAGGAACCGGAAAAAACCAGATTACTTCTAGAGTGGAACTATGAAACGCGTCTAATTGTAGAGTCTGATGTTAAATCTGCCTATATTCCGACGTATGAATTGTTTAAATATCATTTAGACGATTATCTCTCTGTAGATGAATTTCATCCAAGTGGTTCAGGATATCAGGTTATAGCAGAAGAACTTGATCGGGTAGTGAATTAGAGAAAAGAATCGACTGATCAGCTAGCAGGAGTAGTGACAAGATAGAAATTGTTTCAGAAGGACTCTATTTTTAAAGCTAGTAGATCAATAAGTTAGAAAAAATGGACAAAAATACGAGATAAGGTTCATGGGCTATTTGAAATCACGGTATAATGGACTCATTAAGGAGTGGATGTATGTTTACATTGGGGAGAGGTATAGACTTCAGTTATAAAACAAATCAGATAATAGCAGTATCGGCAATACTAGTAGCTGCTACAGGGTGGATATTAACGGGGAATGTTTTGTCAGGGATGTATACAGGAATGGGCGTATTTTTAACATGGGCACTTTCTAGAGAACTTGATCCAACACATGATCATTCAGCATTGCTGGCCGCTGCAGTGTCACTGTTAAATTTGCTTTATTATGATACCGTTCAGATTTTAGTAATTGTTTGGTTACTTTTACTCATGAGAATAGTTAATGGAATTACAGGAAAAAAACGAACTACTTTTGATATTGTTTCAGTATTCGGACTGACTCTATACCTGTCTTTAAATAGTGAAAACAGTATTTATCTACTGATTTTTCTTTTAGCCATGGTGTTTAACTTAAAAACTGGAGAAAAAACGAGAGAATTACTAATAGCTAGTGGGATTAGTTTCGGGCTTTTTCTAGTAGAAAGTATTTTTATGAACTATTTATCTTTCAACAGTATAAATGAGTTAAATACTGTAACCGGAGGTGTAGTGGGCACAGTAGGTCTATCTTTTATATTGTTTTGGTTTTTATCAAAAGATGAAAGTAAAGATGATATGGGGAATAGAGTAAACAGATTTGAACGATTAGCGAGTCAACTGTTGTATAGCATTGCGGTCCTGCTGTTGTTTCTTTTTGGGGGAGTGAGTGTTAACAACCTCGTTATATACTTGTCCGTTATAGTAGGTGTAACGATTTACTTTATTGGATTTAAGATCCTAAATAGGAATAGGGTCAACTAAATCAATCATAAAGCTGGGCTTAAGTACAAAGAGCTGACTCGAATATTTATCGATTTGTGTATAATAAAAGTATTAAACTTCATTGATTGAATGCGTTAAGTTCCTTTGTTTTTATTGGAGTATGGTACAATATAAAAAAATTGAAAGAGGTGTAGAATGGATAAAAAAAGAATTTTAATTTATATTTCATTGTTTTTAGCGACGCTAGCAATAGCGACACAGGGATTTACCAATATAGGTTTAGATGGATTACTTGTTCCAATGATTTTTACCTTTGTCTATTTTACGGTGATCTTTATTATAGCTACAGTAATCAAAAATAATTCAATTGTCGATATTGGCTGGGGGATGGGTTTTGTTGTTGGTAGCTGGCTTACATTGTTCGTTACTGAAGACCCTACAATTTTATCGTATGTGATTGTTGGATTCATTAGTGTGTGGGGTCTAAGATTATCCTTGCGGTTATTAAAAAGAAATTATGGGAAGCCCGAAGATTTCAGATATGCACAATGGCGTAAAGAGTGGGGCGACAATGTGGTCGTCATTGCCTTTTTTAGAGTGTTCATGATTCAAGGTATTATTAACTTCCTCGTTGGATCTGCAAGTTATTCAGTAATCAAATACAATGAATTCAGTTTAGATTCAAATCATCGCTATTTTGTTTATGCTGCATTGTTTGTTGCGCTGATCGGACTTTTCTTTGAAGTGGTCGGTGATGAACAACTGAGAAGACATATCGCTAAGGGGACACATACACTTCTGCAATCAGGATTATGGTCGATCACACGTCATCCAAACTATCTCGGAGAGATATTAATATGGATTGGATTATATGCCAGTGGTATTACGCTGATCTTTACTGATTCTATAAATCCGATTTACTACCTGTTTTTAATTATCTCACCTATTATAATGAGTACCGTTTTGATCAAAGTATCCACTCCATTACTAGAGAAAAATATGGAGAAGTATGATGCATGGGAAGAATACACCAAAAGAGTTCCAATGATTTTCCCATGGACTAAAAAATAATAAAGAATAGTCGATCGTTAACAACATTTTACTAAATAAGATTTTCGAAGCTGTGTGTGAGGGATGTGTTAATTATTCCTTACACACAGCTTTTTTGGGATCATTTTTTGTATATTTAGAAAGAAGTCATAAATAGTTTGAAAATCGATGTGAAAACAGATAGTTAAAACGTAAATAGTGAAATAACTAGGTACCTGTGAGTCTTATCTTCCCGCTGTCAAAATTGAGAAACGGATAGTGTCTAAGAAATTTTTGATTTTAGAAAAATTAAACAGATAATCGTTCCTGAAAAATGACAGACGCATAGAATTTAATGTATAATTTACGTAGATATGTACACTGAACCAATCGAACTAGTATGATACGTTCGTCAGACAAGTTGGGCCTATGCAAATTTCCAAATGGTTCGCTTTAGTTGTTTATAATATAAATAAACAACTTGTGGTCAATGTAACAGGATAATAAAATGGAAAAGTATATTTAAGTATAATTGACTGATCCGACTGTGAAAAAAAATGGGGGGACAAATATGGATACAATAACACACGACGAATTATATAACAGCTTGATCAACGGTGCAAAAGAGGTCATGAACAACCGGTTGTTTTTGAATAATATAAATGTTTTCCCAGTAGCTGATGGGGATACAGGGAGTAATCTCTTCTCTACCACGTATAGTATCGTTCACCATTCAGAATTAAAAGAAGATACCAAGACGACCTTAGAGTCCATTGCAGATTCCGCTATTATTGGCGCAAGAGGAAATTCCGGCTTGATTTTTGCCCAGTACTTTCAGGGATTCAGCGAAGGAATAACTGCAGAAACAGTCATTACAAAAGAGGATTTTATTTTAGCAAGTAAAAATGGAATGGAATATGCTTATCAAGCATTGGATAATCCTGTTGAAGGGACGATGTTGACCACCATGGCCGTATTTTATGATGCATTGAGTAAAGAACCAAGCGGCCATGAAACTTTTGATACACTGCTTGGAAAAGCTTTTGAAAAGGTGGAAGATGCAGTTGAAAACACAACAGATCAGTTGAAGGTTCTAAAAAAATCGCTTGTAGTCGATTCAGGAGCAAAAGGATTTGCATACTTCATTAAAGGTTTTTTAGATGGCATCCGAGGGCATTTGATTTCAAAAGATATCACAGAGGTAGAAGAGTTCATTCCAGCAATTGAACAACATGATCATGATATTGTTCGGTATCGCTATTGTAGCGAGGCTTTGCTTGAAAAAGAATCAGATGTCATAGATTTGAAGAGCCTCTTATCTGATATTGGTGATTCGATCGTTCAAGTTAAGGGTAAAAGAAAAACCAGAGTGCATATCCACACCAATGATCCAGCCGAAATGTTTGAACGTCTTTCTGGACATGGAAGGATCATTGAACAGAAGGTCGATGATATGGTTCAGCAGTATGACCGGATCCATAATAGAAAATATAAGACTGTGATTGTGACTGATTCGATTGCAGACTTACCAAAAGAGTTGATCGATGACGCACAAGTTCATGTGATTCACATATCGCTACTGGTTGGAAATGAATCTTATATAGATAAACTTACTGTGACAAATGAAAAACTCTTTGATTTAGCTAAATCAAAGAATATCCACCCAACTTCATCACAACCAACAATCAAGAGCATCGAAAATGCTTATCACTATTTATTGTCTTATTATGAGAATGTTGTGGTCTTTTCTGTTGCACAAGCATTGAGCGGGACGTATAATGCCTTTTCAAAAGCGGCTGAACAGTTCAATGAGAGCAAGCAGACGATTCATGTCATAGATACGAAACAAAATTCCGTTGCGGAAGGGTTGATCGTTTGGGAGGCAATAGAGAACTTGAAGGCAGATAAATCAGTTGGGGAGATTTTATCAGCTGCAGAACACTCGGTTGGTCAGTCTAAAATTCTGGTTAAAATCAATACGCTAGATAATATGATCGCTTCAGGAAGACTAAGTGTACGTGCAGGAGGGATCGCCAAGAAAATAGGGTTAAAACCGATCATCTCATTGGATGAAAAAGGCGAAGGGGAGATTTTCAAAATTGCTTTCCACCCGAACACAGCACTTAAAAAAATCCTGAAACACATGAAGCATATAAACGAAACAAAAGGGATCAAACACTACGCTGTTACGTATGTAGATGATCCTCGCTTAGGCAAAGAATTTGCTGAGGCACTGAAGGGAACATTAAATAAAGAACCAGAATATATTACGAAGAGTTCCGGTGTTATTGCATTAGGTGCAGGTGTTGGTACTGTTGCAGTTGCATATATCACTCAATAGGAGAGGATCTAATGAACTATTTTATTATTTATGTGATCACACTTGCTGTATTTTTCTTGGTTGATATAGTTTGGTTAGCTCTAATTGCCAATAAGTTATATAAAGAACAAATTGGCTTTATTATGAAAGATAAACCTAATTGGGTCGCAGCCATCATATTTTATTTGATTTTTGTCCTTGGATTGGTGTTCTTTGTTATTGATCCTGCTTTAGTGTCAGGAAGTATTCTTGAAGCACTGCTAAGAGGGATGTTCTTTGGCTTTATTGCTTACGCAACATATGATTTAACCAATTTAGCAACTCTCGCTAATTGGCCATTAAAAATCACCATTATCGATTTGATTTGGGGTACAAGTCTAGGTGGGCTCGTATCCGTTATCAGCTATTATTTTTCTGCTATGCTTTAAACAAGAAAAGCAGAATAACTGGAGAGCACTTGAAGGTAAAGGGATCAACAATTCAAAATGATCGATGAATCTGAACTTTCGATATGCTGGACCGAGAAAGAAAACACGAGTGAGACGAATGGCGAGTTTGTTTTTGGAACACATTTCAGAAAGTGAAGTTTGTTTAACAAACAAACATACTAAGATTAGTAGGTAAAGACCACGACGGTGGTTTTTACCTACTATTTTTCTTTTATAGAGGTATAGTAAGGGTGAAAGGAAGCTCGACTGAAGCCTCAGGGACTATGAGTCCGAAACAAAAACTGAGCTCCCTCACTGTCATTTCTAAATCAGGTTTAAGTATGTGGGACCATGAGTCCGAGTACAGGAAATAAGACACGAAATGAAGCAGTGATGGTCTTTCAATACAAAAGAAAGCGAGGAATAATATGACTTATGTACTAGCTTTAGATGTTTCTATGGGGAAAAGTTATGCCGTCATCTATGAAGA
>NZ_KE384470.1:3523-8860 GCF_000425865.1 Lacticigenium naphthae DSM 19658 | reverse complement strand
TCACCGCAATTATCCTTCAAAAGTGTCCAGCACCAAGCTGAAACGCGACACTCAGCTAGCAATTTTTCTGTAAAGTCCAGAAATGAGGGGCGGGGGCACATCTAGAAATAACTAGGTGATAAAAAGGGGTTGTGTATTCTCTTTTTTGTATAGAAATAGTGGGTCTTTGTGATGAAGTTACTTTTGGCAATTAGTTTTTTGTGAAGTTAGCAGGATAGAAGTCGATCCGGAAACTTTCTGCTGCTATTTTTGTGAAGTTGACCGTCTATTGTCGATTCAGGCAACTGGGTTGTGCAGTCGGGCACAATACAGGCGAAATTCTTACGGGATTGTAATTTTGACTACAAATTTGAGTGAAATCAGTGGAAATAATACTGTCAGGTCAACCTATTTCTCTCCACTGGAAGAAGCGGGAAACACTCTGATTTTTTTAAAAAAAAGGAAAAGATGCTTGCTTTTTATTTTAGTTTGTGTAAAATTTAATTTTGCGAGTCTTATTTTTTGTCTGCAGAATTAAAGTGAAGTATACTAAGTAAGGCTTATTTCTTGAGATAATCGCAAAAGGTAGTATGCTTATACTTGAAGTGGGCATATAAGATAGAGCAGAGAGTTCGTGAAGGGTGTAACGTCCTTTTATAGCAAAGTACTGTCTGTCTGAAAATAAAAATGAAAATGAAGGAGTTTTTATTTATGTCAAACCAATCTTCGCACAAAGAAACGATCGTAATCGGAGCCGGACCTGCAGGGTATAGTGCAGCTATTCGTGCTTCCCAATTAGGCCAAAAAGTCACAGTCATTGAAAAAACGTATATTGGCGGAACGTGCCTGAATGTGGGCTGTATTCCTTCTAAAGCATTGATCACGGCAGCACACCGGTTTCACAATGCCCAGTCTTCTGAGGTGTTCGGCGTGAAAAGTGGCGCGGTTTCCATTGACTTGGATGCCATGCAAAAATGGAAAAATGAAGAAGTTGTGGCAAAATTAACGAATGGTGTCCGTGGATTGTTGAAGAAAAACAAAGTGGAGATCATTGAAGGGAAAGCTACGTTTAAAAACAATAAAACACTTCAAGTGGATACGGAAAAAGAAACGATGGAATTGACATTTGATCAGATCATTCTGGCGACGGGAACAACGATGGCTTCTTTGGAAGAAATTCCTTTTGGAGACCGTGTATTGAGTACGACAGATGCGTTAAATGTGACGGAAGTACCTGAATCGATCACGGTTGTGGGTGGAGGCGGTTATATTGGGTCTCAACTGGCAGCTGCATTTAGTAACTTGGGTTCGAAAGTAACGATTCTTGAAAAAGAAGACCGGATCTTATCGTTCTTTGATAAAGACATGGCGGATTTGGTGCACAAGAAGTATACGAAAAAGGGAATAGACATTGTCACTGGCGTTACGACGAAAAAGGTGGAAACGTCTGATACTGACACGACCATTACCTATGAAAAAGACGGGAAAGAATTGACCGTTCATTCATCCGTAGCGTTGGTCACGGTCGGTCGGATCCCGGTCGTCACTACTTTGGGATTGGATCAAACAGAAGTGGAATTGGATGCAGAAGGAAGAGTGAAAGTGAACGATCATCTACAGACAACTGTTGAAGGGATCTATGCTATTGGAGATATCGTGCCGGGAACAATGTTGGCAGATGAGGGAATGTATCATGGGAAATTGGTTGCTGAATCGATTGCTCAGGGGAATAAGAATGTCGTCGCCAAAAAAGTCGTGCCGAAATCGATTTATACGGAACCGGAGTTGGCTACTGTGGGTATGTCGGCAGATGAAGCGAAAAAAGCAGGCAAACGCTACAAGGCAAGTAAATTTCCTTTAGCCGCTAATGGGCGTGCGTTATCCTTGAATGAAGCGGAAGGTTTTGTACGGTTGATCACGGATGAAGAAGCCGGTGGGCAAATTGTCGGGGCTCAATTAGCTGGTCCGAGTTCAGCAGATTTGAGTTGTCTGCTTGCTTTATCGATCGAGTCCGGTCAGGTCGCCGAAGATGTTGCTTTGACTATTCAAGGCCACCCGTCTATCGGAGAGGCTATCATGGATGCGGCAGAGCTAGCAATGGGTATGCCGATCCACATGTAAGGAAAATGAAAAGAATAATGAGGGAGGCCTGGATGCTGATCCAGGCCTTTTTTCCGTCTAAAGGCTGTTCTGGATGGGTGCCGGTCAAAAGGTCGGGTATCGAAAAGTGTTTATCTGTAGTTTGTTCGGAATTCATTTTTATGGTGCATGTTCCATCGGTCAATAAATGGTATACTGATAGTAGACAATTCAACGAAATGAGTGAGTATCCATGACAGAAAATAATTACTTGACCACGTTAAACACCCGACCGTTTTTGTATGAGGAAACAAAAATCGTAGCTAGACTTCTTCATCAAGGGAAAACCTATGAAGAGATACTGAAAAAAATTCTGGATGAAAACCTTTTTCAGTTAAACAGTCCGGACCGAGCTATGCGATTTTTCAGTGAGATACAAAAACGATTGGAAGAGTTGGATGTTTATTTATTCAACCAGTTTTTAGTGACAAATGAGCACACTAGCAAAGCTATCTTGTTCTATGCCTTGCTCAAAAAAGATCGGTTGCTGTTCGAGTGGATGCGGGTAGTCGTCTGGGACAAGTTCCTGGTGTTGGACTGGCATCTTAGTAAAAAAGAAACAGAAGCTTTCTTTGAAAAGAAATCCCGAGAAAGTCGGACGATTCAGAGCTGGACTTCGGAGACGAAACGGTTGCTGATGGATGCTTATCACCGTGTCTTGAACGATGTCGATATGGCCAAGACCGATGGTGACGAAATCCAGTTGCAGAGATTGGACATCGATCCAGTCATCCGGCAGTACTTGATCGATCGGAAAGAAAATGAGATAGTGAAAGTTGTTTTAGGGGAACTGGTCGGCTAAGAAGATCAGGAGTCTCTGGTTCAACTGAGTGAGCATGTGGTATTTAATAGAGAGAGTGAAATGAAAGAATGCAGAAAAACTTCTGGTGCTCAACAAGAGTGCCAGAAGTTTTTTTCGTATTCAATGGAACGCAAAAAGACCCGATTGGAAGGGAATGGAGACACTGGGGAAGGTAGAAGATGAGTGAGTGTCGGTAAAGGGATCGGATCGCGACACTTCAAAGCGGAAACCAAATCCAGTGTCGGGATCGATGGCGTATCGCGACAGTAATCGCAAGTTGGACCGCTGAGTGTCTAGCAAGCGGTCTGATGTGGACACTGAGCTGAATCATGCGCGAGAAGTGTCTGTCATCCCAGTCAATTGCGACACTCAGCTACCGCATTAGCCTGTAAAGACCCGAATGGAAGGGAATAGAGACACTGGAGAAGGTAGAAGCTGAGTGAGTGTCGGTAAAGGGATCGAATCGCGACACTTCAAAGCGAAAACCAAATCCAGTGTCGGGATCGATGGCGTATCGCGACAGTAATCGCAAAGGGAACCGCTGAGTGTCTAGCAAGCAGTCTGATGTGGACACTGAGATAAATCATGCGCGAGAAAAGTCGGGCATCCCAGTCAATTGCGACACTCAGCTACCGCATTAGCGTGTAAAGACCCGAATGGAAGGGAATGGAGACACTGGAGAGGGTAGAAGCTGAGTGAGTGTCGGTAAAGGGATTGAATCGCGACACTTCAAAGCGAAAACCAAATCCAGTGTCGGGATCGATGGCGTATCGCGACAGTAATCGCAAAGGGAACCGCTGAGTGTCTAGCAAGCAGTCTGATGTGGACACTGAGATAAATCATGCGCGAGAAAAGTCGGGCATCCCAGTCAATTGCGACACTCAGCTACCGCATTAGCCTGTAAAGACCCGAATGGAAGGGAATAGAGACACTGGAGAAGGTAGAAGATGAGTGAGTGTCGGTAAAGGGATCGAATCGCGACACTTCAAAACGGAAACCGAGACCAGTGTCGGAATCGATGACGAATCGCGACACTTCAAAACGAAAACCAAATCCAGTGTCGGGATTAGATAGGATATTATTCAAAAAAAAGAAATGAGGTCTCTCATTTCTTCTAATCTATAGATTTGTTGAAACTGAATAAAGAAATTTAAGCATGTAGAGGCCGGACATAAATTGTAGCTTTCCCCTGACCTTCTTTCAGATAAGTTTTTCCTAAATACCGTTGAATTCTCTTTGAAGAACAACAGCCACCAGTCCATTTATCAAATAAAGAAAACGTGAGCGGCTTTTGTGAAAATAAAAATTCATATTCAGTGCAGGCTTGCTCAAACAGCTTCTTTATCGAATGGTTGCTGGAGCAATGCGGGCAGGTCAGCTGACGTTGATGATGCGTTTTTGCTGTGAAAATTTCTTGACAGGTGGGACAGCGGAGTCCTTTTTTTACTGTTTCAAATGTGTAATCCGGCAGGGAGTTGTGTGTCTGAAAATTCTGGCTGATCATATTATGTTTAGCGATCAGCCGTTTTGCTAAAGCATCGCTGCGGGAATCGACGGATCGATGAGAAGGATTTTCGAGCTCGTTTAGATGGGAGCCGATTTCTGACGCGAATAGTAAAATAGGGTTCATGGGAGCATGGTAAAGAATGAAACTCGGATTGACAAAAACTAATTTTGCTTGGATAGGCAAATGACAATTCCAATTCCTTAATAAAATTTCAAGTTTGGATTTACATTTTTCGAGCTGTGCTTGAGGATTGTCAATGGCATATTCGGGTAAACGAAACCATTTGTCATCCTTGCAATAGTATTTGTTCGTATAATTTTTGATTTCGTAGAGGTAGACTTGCTCATTCGTCAATATAAGTGTATCGATTTGAAAGTGTGAATGGTTAAGTTCGAGGTGCAAATCTTGAAGGACAAGACAAGATTCATTCAGTTTATTAGTCAACTGGTCGAATTGTTTTTCGCCAGCAAAACCTTTTTGAAGAGCCGTAAGGTAGTTTTTATGCTCGAGTTTCAATTCGATTCGATTAGTGAGATATTCTAGTGCGAGAAGTTGGTTAGGTTTTGTACGTGATTTCAGTAGCATATATAGTTTCCTCCCTTTGACGCCTTTGTTATATATAAGGAAAAAAGGGAGAAAAAATTTTTTTATTTTGAGCTGAGTGTCCAGAAAAAGGTCTGATGTGGACATTGAGATGAATCATGCGCGAGAAGTGTCGGGTATTGGCGCTGATCGCGACACTCAGCTACCGCGTTAGCGTGTAAAGACCCGAATGGAAGGAAATGGAGACACTGGAGAAGGTAGAAGATGAGTGAGTGTCGGTAAAGGGATCGAATCGCGACACTTCAAAACGAAAACCAATCCCAGTGTCGGAATCGATGACGAATCGCGACACTAATCGAAAGTTAGA
>NZ_KE384470.1:0-2702 GCF_000425865.1 Lacticigenium naphthae DSM 19658 | reverse complement strand
ACCCCATTGCGCAGTGTGCTCATTCAGGGCTGAGGATCCTATTTTTACAGGAAACAGAACGGCTTCAAAAACTTTTCTGTTTTTATGCCCAAGTTCCTTTGCGGAATACGGGTACGCGTGTGCCGTCTTTGCGGATTCCGTCGATATCCATTTCAGCGGATCCGATCATGAAGTCTACGTGGACGTTTGAGCGGTTTAAGCCAGCTTCTTTCAACTCGTCCTCGCTCATTTCTGTACCACCTTGCAAGTTGAATGCGTAAGCTGAACCCAACGCTAAGTGGTTGGATGCATTTTCGTCAAACAACGTATTGTAGAAAGTGATCCCAGACATTGAAATCGGCGATTCATTCGGAACCAAAGCAGCTTCTCCCAAACGTGCTGCTCCTTCATCGGTTTCGATCAGTTTCTTCAGTACATCTTCGCCTTCTTCAGCTGTGACACTGACCACTTTACCGTCTTTGAAAGTGAATTCCATACCTGAGATCGTTACCCCAGCATAGCTCAACGGTTTCGTGCTCACAACTGTACCATCGACACGGTTTGCGTCAGGCGCTGTAAAGACTTCTTCCGTAGGCATATTGGCCATGAAACGTTCGCCGCGTGCGTTCAAGCTGCCCGCACCTTCCCAGAGATGGCCTTCTGGCAAGCCGACTGTCAAATCTGTTCCCGGAGCAGAATAATGCAAGGCAACGAACTGTTCCTTGTTCAATTCTTCCGCTTTCGTATTTAACAACCCATCTTTTTTCTTCCATGTTTCCACAGGATCCTCGTCGAACAAGTGGACCGCACAGAAAATTTGAGTCCATAATGCTTCCATCTGTTCTTCTTCGGTCAAATCAGGCCATATTTTGGCAGCCCATTTCTTGCCCGCAGCTGCGGCGACTAACCAACTGACCTTGTTTGACTGCGTAGCTTTGCGTTGTTCATGCAGAGCCTTGCCGACTGCGGACTGGTATGCTGCAACTTTATTACTGTCGACTCCTTTTAGGGAATCCGGATCAGCAGAACGGACACTCAAACGACTGGCACCTTTTTCGATATGGGCTAGTGATTCGTCTACTTTGTATTGCGGAATGTCAGTCAAGATATCTTGAGGAGCGTGAATGAATGTCTCGCGACTGACTTCATCGTCCGTCCATTTCACGATCACTTCTTTTGCACCTAATTTATAGGCTTCTTTGACCAACAAGCGCGCTAATTGTGCTTGTTCCACATCTACAGAAAGCACGACCGTATGTCCTTTTTGCACATTGATGCCGGATTTTACTAATAAATGAGCATATTTTTGAAGCAATGCATCAAAATTTTCTAAAACCATTCTTCATCCTCCTACGTGTGTAATGAAATTTTTCTAACTCAATCTTAATCTTATCACAATGTACAAATCAGGACAATGAAAGCGAAAGCAATAAAAAAATAAAATGTACCAAAAAAGGATCGCCAGCTACAAAGGGAGTCGCGGCGGTCTTTCAATAAAGAGTAGAGGACATCGTTACTTGGCGAATCTAAGGGTAGGAGGATTCTACCAGACTAGTCTTATAGAAGAAAAAAAGCTGCGTATCGCACAAATCGGTTATCTTTCCCAGGTGCTAAAATAAGATTTCAGGAATAGTTTGTGCTAGACTTAAAAGGTAGAAAAAAATAGAAAAGACTAGTCAATTGAAAAGTCACAAATTGGAAAATGGTTCACTCGAGCAGTGAGAGGACTTGAAAACCGCTTAGATACACTCTTTCCGGCTATCCATTTTCCAAAAACAAGCGTTATAGATTGTAACGATTTGAACTAATATAGAGAATTTTATGGTATACTTATTGAACTGATGCAAATTTATTATTGAAATAATAAAAAAAGGTGTTAAAATAGATTAAGTATTAGACTGAGTTTATAGATGAGGCGGTTACATTCAATTTCTATGTATACCAATTTGGTTCTTTAGGAGAAATTTTCTTATTAAGGGGGAAAAGACCGTGGCTAGAAAAAAAACCATTATGAAAGCAACGATTTTAGATTCGGCTTACGAAGTTGTCCGAACAGAAGGCTTTCGTGGGTTTACAGCCCGAAATATTGCTACTCGCTTAAATTGTTCAACACAACCGATTTATTTAGAATTTAAAAATATGGACGACTTAAAAAACGGTATATATGAAAAAGTTTATAATTACTTAACTGATGAAGTTTATACGGCAGTTCATACAGGCAATAAAGTAGTGGACACATGTTTAAATTACATACAGTTTGCGAAAAAAGAACCCGTGTTTTTCACCGCTCTATTTATTGAGATGGAGCTTGATTCGTACTTATTGTACCAGATATCCTATCAGGAAATGGTAGAAGCTATGAACAACAGTGAACGAACCAATCAATTGACTGCAAAAGAGAAAAAGGCATTATTCGAAGAAATCTGGCCGATCGTGCATGGAACAGCCTCACTTGAAGCACAAGGCTTGATGAACTCCGATCACGAATCACTCGTTGATACATTGCATCACTTTATGGACAACGCCGTCGACTACAGCCAATACCGGAAACGCCGCCTAGGTAACTAAAAAAGAGTGCGACAACAGGCGTTCAGAGCCGGATCACTTCTCGTATACTTGATAGATAGTCGTAGACTATCGAAGAGTAGGCGTGAAGTGGACGTCGGGTCTGCCTTTTGGAACACGTTTAAAAAGAGTGCGACAACAGGCGTTCAGAGCCGGAT
>NZ_AUEG01000030.1 GCF_000425865.1 Lacticigenium naphthae DSM 19658 | reverse complement strand
TCACTTGTTCAAATCCAATGGTCTTTAAAAAATTGACGAGGTTGTAAGCCAGGACACTGATCATCATTCTAACGTGATTTTCCAGGAAGAGTGGGTGTAAATTGTAATTTTATTTTGCATTAAATTTAAGAGGTGCTTTGCACTAATAAAATAAAAAAGACTATTTCTGGGGAAAATAGTCTTTTTTCTATGTTTGTTATTGAAAGTTTACTTATAAGAAATAGTAGTTTTTAATTGCTCGGAAACTCCCAAGTAACAAATATTTACTTTTTCTTAGTAAATTTTAAATGCGTGATTATTGAAATAGTCAATATTCTCGTATGAAAATTCATTTAAAAATTGGTTAATCCATTATTTATTGAAAAATGTATCTTTTAATCGCAGATTATCTAAAAAGGACGGCAGATCCTCAAATGGAACTGCCTCCCTTTTCTGTATATTATCCTGCACAACAAGATAATTTTGAAACATCGTTATTATAGCCAAGTGCTGCAAGTTTCAGTCCTTCTGCCATCGTTAAATAGGGCGCCATTGTGTCTGTTAAATCCTCGACTGTTAAGCCAAATTTAACAGCTAAAGTTCCTGCATAAATGACTTCGCCTGCATTTTCAGCAACAATATGAACGCCTATTATTTGTTGATTTTGAGCGTTGATAACAAGCTTGATTAACCCAGTTGCATCATGATTAACTAGGGCCCTTGGTACATTATCTAAATCTAAGATTGACGTTTTAACATCTATTCCCTTATCATTTGCTTGTTCTTCTGTTAAGCCAACAGTACCTACTCCAGGATTTGTAAAAATAACACCAGGAACAACAGACAAATCAATTTTCCTATTTAAGCCCCCGACTGCATTGTCCGCTACAATCTTACCTTCATGCGCGGCTACATAGACAAATTGAGGACCTAATGTAACATCTCCTGCTGAGTAAATGTGTTGATTGCTTGTCTGACCAAAATCATTCATCATGATTTCATTATTTATCCCTATTTTTACACCAGCAACATCTAAATTTAAGGCTTCAGTATTCGGTTTTCTACCTGTCGCAATTAATAATTGATCCGATTCAAAAGTTTTTTGCTTACCATTTTTTGTGACTGTCAACTTTTTTATGTCTCCATCTTGCTCAACCCATTCATAATTAATCCCAGTAATAACCTGGATGCCTTGTTCATGAAGTGCTTTTTCGACTGTTTCTGAAACTTCTAAATCATAATCTTTTAATAGTCGTTCGCTTCTTTGTATGAGTGTGACTTTAGAACCTAAGTTGTGGAACAATTGACCGAGTTCTAGTCCAATATAACCCGAACCAATAACGGTTAATCTTTCTGGTACTTCATCTAGCTCTAATAAAGTTGTACTCGTTAAATAATCTATCTTTTCAATGCCGGGAATTTCAGGAATAAAAGAAGTTGCGCCCGTGGCGATCAGGAAGCGTTTTGCTTTTAATTCTTCTCCATTGACCTCAACGACATCACTCCCCACAAATTTTGCTTCGCCTTCGATTAAATCAAAACCGTATTCGTCGATTAAATCGATATATTTTTCTTGGCGCATTCCACTTACCAATTCATCTTTTTGTTTCACCAATGATTTTAAATCGACTTCTCCAGCCATTGTATTTAACCCATGGAATGGATTCTTTTTAGCTAAATGATTGATCGTTCCTGCCCTAAGAAGCGTTTTAGACGGAACACAGCCAACATTTACACAAGTTCCGCCAATTGTGTGTCGTTCGACCATACCCACTTTTGCACCATATTTTGTTGCTTGAATAGCTGCTGAAAAAGCAGCACTTCCAGAGCCTATAATCAGAAAGTCATAATCGTATTCCTTTTCATTTTTAAGTATTAAATTAGACTGAGAAGCTATTTTTTCGATCTTTTCTATCTGATAATTGGATTGTTCAATCGCTTTTTCGATGCTATTAATTTCGACAGATTCACTTAAATTGAATTCTGTTTCCCCTTGCCGGTAGTTTGTTTTTATATCTTTTGCACCTATGTTTTCAAGCGCCATTGTTACATGGTTTTCACAGCTGGCACAAGTCATACCTTGAATGCTTACTTTATACTTCTTCATACAAAAGCTCCTTCATTCATCATAAATTAGTGTTTCAATGATCGGACAAGCATACATTTCTTTCTCGTTAGGACAACGTTCCTTTAAATCGCCTAACATGCTTTCAATTTGTTTTAAATCAGCAATTTGTTTTTGCACTTCTATTTGCTTTTGAGAAACAAAATCAAACATATTTTGACAACGAACACTGTCTTGATCAACAACGCCTAGCAATTTATAAATTTCGTTTAAAGAAAAACCAAGATTTTGCATTTGCTTAATAAATTTCACTCGTTTAATATCCGCATCAGAATACAAGCGATATCCTGAATCTGTACGTATTGGTTCTTCCAATAATTTTTTACCTTCATAATATCGTATTGTTTCTTTATTAACGCCACTCTTTTCAGCAAATTCACTAATCAGATACTTCATTCTTTTCACCTCTATTTATTATACACCATGTACCATAGTACATGGTCAAGAGATATTTATGATTTTAAAATACTCTACCCTAGTAGTTTTCTCTTAAAATCCCTTAAATATATTTAAAGATTTTAATACCGTAAAGAAATCGAATGGCGAAACAATCAAATAAGCATTTGACTATTAAGGCACAACATATGTATAATATTAACGATACAATCAAATGAACGTTTGAATGAGAGGTGAGTTAAATGACTGAAGTTTGCCAAACAACCATCATACACCAAGAAAAAGTAGATGTTGTAAAAAACAAATTGGAGAAAAAAGATTTTTCGGATTTGCTTGTGTTAGGGAAATGTTTCAGCGATTCCTCTAGAATTAAAATTTTCTATGCTTTAGAAACTTATAAAGAGATGTGTGTCTGTGATTTAGCGGAAATATTAGACGCTAGTATTGCTACAACGTCACACCATTTACGTTATTTAAAAAAGTATGGAATGACGAAATCACGTCAGGATGGCAAAGTAGTTTATTATTCTTTAGCGAATGAGGACGTAATTTTTGCTGTTCAAACTTTTCTGAATCTGTCAGAAAAGATAACTACGAAATTTTAGTTTGGAGGAAGTTATTTTGTTACAAAGTATTATTTCAGCGATCGCTGTTTATATTTCTACGAGCATTGATTATTTGTTTATTTTGCTAATTATCTTTTCTCAAAGCCACACACGAAAAGGGATGCGCCATATTATTTGGGGTCAATATCTTGGGACAAGCGTTTTGGTCGCAGTAAGTTTGTTTGCTGCTTATGTGCTGAATTTTATTCCGCAAGATTGGATCATTGGACTTCTTGGATTAATTCCAATTTATTTAGGTATCCGTGTCGCTGTGATAGGCGAAGAGGAGGAAGAAGAAGAGGAAGTCGTTGAAAAACTAGAATCTAGAGGAACCAGTCGGTTATTCTGGACTGTCGCCTTAATAACCATTGCGTCAGGTGGAGACAATTTAGGGATTTATATTCCCTACTTTACTTCGTTAGCTTTTTCAGAAATTTTAATTGCCTTAGTAGTATTCGTTATCTCGATTGCGATTCTTTGCTTTATCAGTTATAAGTTGGCAAAAATTTCCTTTGTTTCCGAAACGTTAGAAAAGTATGAACGAATCATTGTTCCAATCGTGTTTATTGGATTAGGAATCTTTATCTTGGTAGAGAACGGGACGATACAAACGCTACTAGGTTTTTAAAAATCATAATCACGAAAGATAAAAAGAGAGGCAGCGATTTGTTTAGTCGCTGCCTTTTTTGCTTTTCAAATAATGAGGTATTTTTAGTGTAGGACTATCCTAAGTGTTGTGGGAGTATCCTTTCTCAAGTTCTTCTTTACTTGTTGTTATTTCTATTGTGATATGATTTTTCACACTGGATTCATGTGCGATTTCTGCAATTACTTCTTTTATTTCCCTAGACTTGTCTATGTCTGAAGGGTCTATAAGAACCGTGACGATAAGGGCGTTTTCTTCCCCGTCCAGTGACCAAATGTGAAAATGTGAGAGGTCTTTTACAGCAGGAACATTTTTAATGGAATTCGCCAAGCTCTTTACGTTTACATTTTCAGGCGAACCATTCAATAAAATTTTCATTGTGGTGAAAAATTCAGGAATGGTTTTGTAGAGGATATAGAGTGCAATCAAAATCGATAAGATAGGATCCAGACGATATGCCTCGGTAAAGTTCATTAGAATACTCACAATCAAGACTCCAATCCACCCTAATACGTCTTCCAGCATATGGAGGTTCAACATACCCTCATTTTTGGATGTGCCTTTGCTTAAAATCCAAGCAGCATATCCATTCAATGCAATAGCTACGAGAGAAAGCCAGAACATGCCACTATAATTTACGGGTTGTGGGTCAAGCAAACGTGGCACACTACGATAGATCATAAAGAACGAGCCACTAATTAGCACAACGCCAGTTATCAGCGCGCCCAGTAAAGAAAATCGGTTATAGCCAAAGGTGAACCGTTCATCTTGTTTTTTCTCTGAATAACCTTGAAAAAACCAAGCGAATCCAATTGAAATAGAGTCCCCTAAATCATGAACTGCGTCAGACATAATGGACACACTATTGAAAAGAAACCCAAAGAAAAATTCACTTATGGAGAAAATAAAATTTATGAAGAAAGCAATTTTAATATTTTTTTTCGATTGATCCTGATGCGAGTGATTATGATTTTTATCTGATTTTGACATTTTAAAAACCTCCTAAGTTTGTATGCTACATAACTAATTGGTTTTATTTTTCTAATTCACTGACATGAGTTAAAACTTGTTCGAGAATACTAAAAACATGAAGGTCATCTAAACTGTAAAGCATACTTTTTCCTTCTCTTCTTGATTTTACTAAGCGTGCGTCTTTCAACGTTTTTAATTGATGAGAAATAGCAGACTGTTCCATGTCCAGAGAAATAGCGATATTTCCAACACTACACTCTTTTTTCTGTAAAAGAAAGAGAACCGACAATCGTGTAGGAGCACTAATCACCTTAAATAGTTTGCTTATTGACAGAATAGATTCTTTATCGATTGGAGAAGTTGTTTTTATATCCATAGTGTTTTTATTCCTTTCATATGACCTTTCGTTCATATCTATATTACCATATGAGCGAAACAATGCTAATCTTTTGTTTATAAAAGAGAAGTTGCGTTCTCTTTATCTTGACAAAACGTATATAGCGATATAAAATGAGAATACAAACATATGATTAGTTAGTCATATGTAAAGTAGATTCATTACGATTTACTTTTGGAATAGACGAAAGGATCCAGAAATAGCGGAAATTTTTGTGATTCAAGAAGTAAATGATGGAAAACAAAGGACTTATAAATTATATAGGGAGGCAATAGAAATGGAAACTGTCCAAAAACAACAGTCTCAAGAAAAGCATAATCACAACCACGGTCACGATCATGATCATGGGAAAATGCCAGTCGTTTTGTACTTTGTTGGTTTAGCATTAGCAGTGATTGCTCTATTTTTGAATGAAGATTATCAGTTGCTACAAAATGTTTTGTTCTCAATCGCTACAATCAGCGCTGGGTATCATGTCATTGTTCTTGAAGGCCTTGGAGAAACAATTGAGAACTCAAAAAACCAAAAAAAGTTCATGCCTAATTCTCATATTTTAATGGGATTAGCGGCAATCGGAGCTTCTTTAATGGGGAATTTTTGGGAAGGAACATTATTGATTCTTATTTTTTCTGGAGCACATTTTTTGGAAGATTATGCAGAAGGAAGAAGCAAACGAGAAATAACGAAATTACTCGAAATGAATCCAACGACTGCCCGGTTAATCCTACCTGATGGCAGTACAAAAAATGTAGATGTCAGTGAATTAAAAGTGGGAGATCAACTTCAAGTTTTGAATGGCGATCAAGTACCTATTGATGGCGTCATTTTGTCTGGATCTACATCCATTGATGAGTCGTCTATTAATGGAGAAAGTATCCCGAAAGAGAAATACAAAGGAGATGGCGTCTTCGGGAGTACAATTAATGGAACAGGTAGCTTCACGATGAAAGTCACCAAAGAAAACGAAGATACAGTATTTTCAAAAATTTTACAATTAGTGAACCAGAACCAAGATAACCAAACAAAAGCTGCGAGTATTATCCAAAAATTTGAACCCAAATACGTCACAGTTGTTTTAATTGCCATTCCTCTATTCATGTTATTGGCTCCTTTTCTACTTGATTGGACATGGTCACAAAGTGTCTATAGAGGATTGGTCCTTTTAGTTGCAGCTTCACCGTGTGCTTTAGCAGCAGCTACTGTCTCGGCAACGCTATCGACGACTTCTAATTTAGCCAAAAAAGGAGTCCTTTCAAAAGGTAGTTCTTACCTGTCTCAATTAGCCGATATTAAAGCAATTGCATTTGATAAGACGGGCACCTTGACCAAAGGAAAACCTGAAGTAACCAATTATTATTTTGCTGATTCCGTGAACGAAGAAAACATGATTGATATCGTAGTAGCTCTTGAAAAAGAATCCAATCACCCCTTAGCAGATGCTATTCTAAGAAAGTTTGAGCAAAAAAACAAACTAACTATTGATGTAGAAAACCAGATTGGTAAAGGATTGACAGGAAATTATAAAGGAAAAAATTATCGTATAGGAAAACCGACATCGTTTGAGGATGTTTCAGATGAATATATCCGTTTAAATAACGAATGGGCGTCAGAAGGTAAGACGGTCGTATACGTAGCAGTCGATGAAGAAGTTATAGGCCTTATTGCCCTCATGGACGTTCCAAGTGAACATGCAAAAGCAACCATTGATTATTTCAGAGAACAAGGCGTACACACTACTTTAATTACTGGTGACTCAGAAATGACGGGAAAAGCGGTTGCTAAACAATTAGGAATAGATGAAGTGATTGCGAATGTCATGCCGGAAGACAAATCCAGAATTATAGACGAACAAAAAGAAAAATACGGTGTGACCGCCATGGTTGGAGACGGTGTCAATGATGCTCCCGCTCTTGTTAATGCAGATGTGGGAATCGCTATGGGAGATGGGACTGATGTGGCAGTAGAGGTATCTGATTTAGTTTTAATGCAAAACAATTTATCTAAATTGGTACAATCCCATAATATTTCTTCGAAAATGAACCGTGTCATTTGGCAGAATATTATTTTTTCAATGGCCGTTGTTGCCTTTTTAATTGTCGTTAGTTTCTTAGGCTTAACGGATATTGCAATCAGTGTCATTATTCATGAAGGAAGTACATTGGTTGTTATTCTGAATGGGCTTCGATTGTTAAGGTCTAATTCTAAGCCTATCAAAAATTAATAACCTGTTTCAAATATTAACTAATTCTCGTTTTCATATGCCTCTGAAGTTTTGGAAACTTTAGAGGCATATTTTTATAAATCAGTTAGTATCAAAAACAATCGTTTATGATACAAAGTTAAAAGGACCACTTTTTATTTAAAAAGCGGTTCTTTTTTGTTTCAAAACTTATTTCATTATCTAAGTTTCTTTACCCACCGATTGTGATACAATTGAAGAGTAAAAGAAAGGAGCGTATAATATGAGTGATTATGTGTATGGCTATGCTCGTGTCAGTACCCAGCACCAAGAACTAAACCGTCAAATCGATTTACTCGAACAACAAAACTGCAATGAAATATTAACGGAAAAAATGACGGGCACTAAAGCTAGTCGACCGCAGCTGGATCGTTTGAAAGATAAATTGCGACCAGGAGACACGGTAGTTGTAGAAAGTTTTTCCAGGCTGGGACGGAGTACCAAAGATTTGATTGAGTTAGTTAACTATTTTGAAGAACACGACGTCAAACTGGTCAGCTTAAAGGAAAATTTTGATACCACTACGCCGCAAGGACGACTTATGATGACCGTCTTTCAAGCGTTCAGTCAATTTGAGCGCGATCTCATTGTGGAGAGAACTAAAGAAGGATTGAAAAGTGCGCGTGCGAGAGGACGAAAAGGCGGACGTCCGCGAGTGAACCAGCGAGAGATTGAACGTGCACTAAAGCTCTACCATACCCGAGAATATAGTGTAAAAGAAATTACGGAAATGACCGGCATTAGCGGCGCAACATTGTATCGCTACTTAAATACAAATAAAGATGCCAAAAGCAGTCCATAGGTACTCCGTTTGTATTGTTTTCCAAGAATCATAGAAACATATTAAGAATAAACTTATCGGAGTAAAGTGCTTTTTTTAACAGGAGGTGATTACATGGCTGAAATTACAATAGAAACAAAAATGAAACTAGAGCAATTATTTGGAATGGACTCTGGTTATGTCATGGATTTAAGCGGTCCACAGTTTGAAGATTTTATTTATGACAAAACAGGAATAAATATTTTTGACAAAAAATATAACTTTAGAAGTGGTTCAAAGGCAAATAGATTAAGAGCTTTTTGGAATTTGGAAAGTAATCAGAATGTTTCTAAATTGAATCTATCCCTTTTGGCTTATTGGGAGCAGAAATTTAGACTATCCGATCCTGACGAAGAAACTTTTTATTCGTTCTATCGTTTAAAAGAGGAATCTGTAAAAGAATTAAACATTTTATCAAAACAACCTAATAAAAAATTTGATGTAAGTACAATCAAGAGTTTACAAGTTGAAGGAAATTTTCAATTATTAAAAAGTGATATCCAGAGGACTCTTAATGATAACCAACCTCAGCTTGCTTTAGATAGGACACATACCTTATTAATGACTTATTTAAGAGAACTGTGTGAGGCCCACGATATTTCTTATACCAATAAGGAACCATTAGATAATTTATTTTCTAAATATATTCCTGAATAATTCATAGCTCTAATTTAAAGCTGTTTTCTTGAATAAATTGCCTATTTTTATATTAGGCAGATACTTTCTTCTAAAATATTGTGTTTTCGAACAGGATTCTTAGGGAAGAAGGACCTATTAAAAATCCTTTGTCTATT
>NZ_AUEG01000029.1 GCF_000425865.1 Lacticigenium naphthae DSM 19658 | reverse complement strand
CTTCCCACAAGCACGTTTCATCTTCATAGATGACGGCATAACTTTTCCCCATAGAAACATCTAAAGCTAGTACATAAGTCATATTATTCCTCGCTTTCTTTTGTATTGAAAGACCATCACTGCTTCATTTCGTGTCTTATTTCCTGTACTCGGACTCATGGTCCCACATACTTAAACCTGATTTAGAAATGACAGTGAGGGAGCTCAGTTTTTGTTTCGGACTCATAGTCCCTGAGGCTTCAGTCGAGCTTCCTTTCACCCTTACTATACCTCTATAAAAGAAAAATAGTAGGTAAAAACCACCGTCGTGGTCTTTACCTACTAATCTTAGTATGTTTTCATTTCATGAATTGCAATTATCTTTAGTGTATCAGCTCCAGTTTCTGTAGCAATTGTTGCGTTAGGAACTTACGGATAGTGTATGTGGAGCTATATTCTGGGATGAATGCTTTTTGTCAAACTCTATTCTTAATATTATTTGAATAGGTATGCAAGTGTAAGATTGTTTGCTATAATTAACTAGTTAGGGGGTAAGTTGATGATGGAATCAAAAAAAGAATGGAATATTTTACAACAACCCAATGAGGAAGACATTGAATATTTGATGAAAACAGCAAATATTTCGAGAATAATGGCAATTATTAGTTGTCAAAGAGGACATACAACAAAAGAAAAACTTGAGCAGTTTACAGAAATTAATCCTGAGAGTTTTCATGATCCTTTTTTATTTTTCGATATGGAAAAAGCAGTTAAACGGATTGAAGAAGCACTAATTAAGGAAGAAAAAATTACTGTTTATGGAGATTATGACGCAGATGGTGTAACCAGTACAGCTATCCTTTATGAAACTTTGCTGACCATGGGTGCAGAAGTGGATTATTATATTCCGAATCGCTTTGAAGAAGGATACGGACCCAATGTTAAAGTGTTTGAAAAAATAATAGAATCCGGCACGTCTTTAATTCTAACATGTGATAACGGAATTGCAGGACATGCAGCGATTAGACGCTCTAACGAAATGAATATAGATGTGATCGTAACCGATCACCATGCAATACCAGATGACTTACCAGAGGCATATGCAATTATCCATCCTAGACATCCTTCGGGTGAGTACCCTTTTGGGGATTTAGCCGGTGCAGGGGTTGCTTTTAAATTAGCCAGTGCATTATTAGGTGAAGTACCGTTGGAGTTCTTCGACTTGGTAGCTTTAGGAACAATCGCAGATTTAGTTTCAATAGTAGATGAAAATCGACTGATTGTTAAACAAGGACTAAAGATGCTACAAAAAACAAAGCGTCTTGGGTTGCATTATTTATTTGATAAAATCCAACTCGATAAACATACTATCAATGAGAAGGATGTAGGCTTCAAAATCGGTCCAAGATTGAATGCAGTAGGGAGATTGGGCGATGCAAAACCAGCGGTCGAATTACTTACAACAATTGATCCGGAAAAAGGGGCAGAGCTAGTTGAATTTATAGAATCCCAAAATATTCAGAGAAAAGCAATCGTCGAATCTATTGCAAAAGAAGCAAAAATTATGATTGAAAATTTGAAAGAAAGCAAACCAGTTTTTGTTCTGGCAAAAGAAGGATGGCATGAGGGTGTACTGGGTATCGTGGCTAGTAGAATTGTAGCAGAATATAATAAACCGACCATTCTTTTATCGATAAATACAACTAATAATAAAGCCAAAGGGTCAGCTAGAAGTATCGATCCGTATAATTTATACGAAGCCATATCGCCATTGGCTAGTCTAACGACTGCTTTTGGTGGTCATCATATGGCTGCTGGTTTATCATTACCAATAGAGAATCTGACCGAGTTTGAAAACAAGTTGAACGAACAAGCTCTACAAAGATGGGATGCTGACAATTGGAAATCGCAGTTGACAGTTGATGCTAGCATACAGATCAAGGATATAACTATAGAGTCAATACAAGAATTAAATAAATTGGCTCCCTTTGGTACAGGAAATCCTCAACCAACCTTCCTTTTAGAGAATCTCGTGAGTACTCAAGTTAGACAAATTGGTGCGGATAAGAACCACTTGAAATTCTCATTGTCGGATTCAAATAAGTTCCTGGATGTTATTGGATTCCAATTTGGCAAAATGTATGATTATCTGGATAGTTCCCCTAAAGTTTCAGTAATTGGAAAATTGGATATCAATGAATGGAACGGGAACAAAAAAACACAATTAATGTTAGAAGATTTATTAGTCACTTCTGCGGTGATAATTGACAGAAGAACAAAATCTTTAAAATCTATTGACTGGTCAATTGAAAATTCTACGTATATATTTTTTCAGAAAGAACTATATGCCAAATATAAACAAGAGATTCCGACAAATTCGAATGCCTGTAATATTAATGAATTAACTGGAGAAAAGGATAAGGCAACTTCGGACAAACTCATATTTGTAGATTGCCCTCATTCAGTAGATGATTTTAAAACGGTTGTTTCGAATAATACTAAAAGTCAAATAATTTGTTATTTTTATTCTGAAAATGATTATTATGTAAATGGATTACCCAAGCATAGTGAATTCAAACAATTGTATAAATATTTGGGTTCGCATAAAAATGTTGATTTAAATAGTCTTTCTACACTAAGTAAATTTATGAAAATTAATATTGTACACTTAAAATTTATGATTTCTGTGTTTTTTGATGCAAACTTTGTTAAAATGGAAGATGGATTAGTTCAACTTGTGAATAATCCTAGTAATAAGGATTTAGCGGACACAAAAAGCTACAAGATTCGAACAGAGCAGATGAAAGCTGAAGAATTTTTACTCTATTCGCATTTTGAAAGTATAGTTAAAGAAATTGAAAATTGGCAATCAGTGCCGGTTTCATAGGAGGATTTTTTGATAATGAATTTAAAAGATTACATCGCTAGAGTAGACAACTTTCCTGAGGAAGGAATTATTTTTCGCGATATTTCCCCTTTAATGGCAGATGGGGAAGCATATCAATATGCGACTAGAAAAATTGTTGAGTATGCACGTGATAAAGAAGTAGATATGATTGTTGGACCTGAAGCTAGAGGATTTATAGTAGGTTGCCCTGTGGCATACCAACTTGGAATTGGTTTTTCACCCTGTAGAAAAAAAGGGAAATTACCTAGAGAAACTGTTGAAGTGAATTATGGTTTAGAATATGGAAAAGATGTATTACAGTTGCATAAGGACTCTATAAAACCTGGCCAAAAAGTATTAGTGTGTGATGATTTACTTGCTACTGGTGGAACAATCAAAGCAACTATTGAACTTATTGAAAAATTAGGTGGTATTGTTGTGGGAACGGCATTTTTCATAGAATTAACCGAACTTAAGGGAAGAGAAAAAATAAAAGATTACGATATGTTGACTCTTATGGAATTTTAAATAAAAAAAGGAAGAAAACCATTATCGGTTTTCTTCCTTTTTTATTTAGATAATCGTATTCCTATATAGGCCGACAACTTTTCCTAAAATCGTTGCATCTTCCAATATAATCGATTCTAATAAGTCGTTTTCTGGCTCTAAACGAATAAAATCGTGTTCTTTATAAAATCTCTTACAGGTAGCTTCATCTTCTGAAGTTAAAGCTATAATAATTTCTCCATTATTTGCAGTTGATTGTTTGCGGACAATAACTTGATCTCCATCGAGAATACCCGCGTTGATCATACTGTCTCCTTTAATTGTTAACATAAATAATGATCCTTTTTCACTTTCAAAATCATTAGGTATTGGGAAATAATCCGTTGCTTCTTCGATAGCTAAGATTGGTTCTCCGGCGGCAACTACGCCTAGAAGAGGGATGGAGGATTCTTCTGGATTATGGCCGATTTCTTTTAATCCTTCAGCTGTTAACTCAATTGCACGTGGCTTGCTAGGATCTCGAAGAATCATGCCTTTTTTTTCTAAACGTGAAAGATGCCCGTGAACAGTTGAGGTTGACGATAAAGATACTGCTTCGCCGATTTCTCTTACTGTTGGAGGATATCCATTATCAATTACGCGCTTATGAATGTACTTTAGGACTTCTAATTGTCTTTTAGCGGATTTGTTAACCATATGATCACCTCTTTTATAAAATGTTTTTTCTTAAAAATCTATTTTATTTCATTTTTATTGAATAAAAATTTATCTAACAAAATTATAGCATAGGAATGAGTAGGAATCAAACAGATGTTCGTTTTTTTTGTTTAAAGATAGTCGGAAAATGTGCTATAGTAAATGAGTGAATACAAATATGGGGAGGAAAAGTATGTTATCAAAAGAAAAATTAGATCGCATCAATGTTTTAGCTAGAAAAAAGCGAGATAAAGGTCTTTCTGAAGAAGAAACGAAGGAACAAAAAGAGTTAAGAGAAGAATATATCAAAACTTTTCGTTCAGGTATGAGAAATCATATTGAAGGCATGAAAGTGATCGATGAAGAGGGAAACGATGTTACCCCAGAAAAATTAAAAAAAATCCAAAAAGAAAAAGGGCTTCATGATAGATAAATATGTCCATGAAAGCGTTGAAATAAAAGGAAAAGAATAGTAAAATGATAATGTTAGTAAATTTGAGAGGATGATATATTTGTTCGATAATATAGATCAAAAAGCAGTCGATACAATTCGTACTTTAAGTATCGATGGGATCCAAAAAGCTAATTCTGGTCACCCCGGTTTACCAATGGGAGCCGCTCCGATGGCTTACGCTTTATGGACAAAACACATGAAGGTCAATCCAAAAAATTCTCAATGGTTTAACCGAGATCGCTTTGTTTTGTCGGCTGGGCATGGCTCAATGATGTTGTACAGTTTATTACACCTTTCAGGCTTCGATGTCTCTATGGAAGATTTGAAAAACTTTAGACAGTTTGAGAGTAAAACTCCAGGACATCCTGAAGTTCATATGACTGACGGTGTTGAAGCGACAACTGGTCCTCTGGGACAAGGGATCGCAAACGCAGTAGGTATGGCTATGGCAGAAGCACATTTAGCTTCAACATATAATAAAGAAAAGTTTTCAATTGTAGACCACTATACTTATGCTTTATGTGGTGATGGTGATTTAATGGAAGGACTCTCTCATGAGGCATCAAGTCTTGCCGGACATTTAAAATTAAATAAATTGATTATGTTCTACGATTCCAATGACATATCTTTAGATGGACCTACTTCAAAAGCATTTACAGAAAATGTGAAAAACCGCTTTGAAGCATATGGTTGGCACCACATCTTAGTAAAAGACGGCAATGACTTGAATGCTATTAATAAAGCAATCGAAGATGCAAAAGCTGAGTCTTCAAAACCTACCATGATTGAAGTGAAAACTGTGATTGGGTTTGGCGCACCGAATGCTGGAACACACAACGTTCATGGAGCACCTTTAGGTCCTGAAGGAGTGAAAGCTGCTAAAGAAGCTTATGGATGGGAAAATAAAGAGTTCTACGTTCCGGAAGAAGTTAGCAAAAGATTTAAAGAGACTATTCAATTGAATGGTGCTAAAAATGAATCTGAGTGGAACAACATGATTAAAGAGTATAAAAAAGCTTATCCAGAACTAGCAGCTCAATTTGAAAATGCAGTAAATGACAAGTTACCGGAAGATTGGGACTCAAGTTTGCCAGTATATTCTCCAGATGATAAAGCCGCTGCTACTCGTAGCACTGGTGGCGAGGTACTGAATGCATTAGCTAAAACTATTCCTAATTTGTGGGGTGGAGCAGCTGATTTGTCAAGTTCTAATAAAACGATGATTAACGGAGAAAAAGATTTCCAACCTGGACAATACGAGGGTAGAAATATTTGGTACGGTGTCCGTGAATTTGCCATGGCAGCCGCTTTAAACGGAATTATGTTACACGGTGGAACAAAATCGTACGCTGCAACATTCTTTGTATTTACAGACTACTTAAGACCAGCAGTACGTTTAGCTGCGTTATCACATCTTCCATCAATCTTTGTTATGACGCATGATTCTATAGCTGTAGGAGAAGATGGGCCTACTCATGAGCCTGTTGAACATCTCTCCAGTTTCAGAGGAATGCCTAATTTAAACATAATACGTCCTGCTGATGGGAATGAAGTTGCAGCAGCATGGGAAATTGCAATTAAATCTCAAAACAAACCATCGATTTTAGTTCTTACTCGTCAAAATCTACCTGTACTAGAAGGAACTAAAGAAAAAGCAAGAAGCCTTGTGCAAAAAGGGGCATATGTCCTTTCTGAATCAAAAGCTGAAACGCCTGATGGTATCTTAATTGCAACAGGATCTGAAGTTTCTCTTGCAATGGAAGCACAAAAACAATTAAGCACAAAAGGAATTGATGTATCAGTAGTTTCTATGCCAAGCATGGAACTATTTGAAGAACAAGACGACGCCTATAAAGAAAACGTATTACCTGAAAGTGTTTCTAAGCGTGTGGCTATTGAAATGGGAGCAAGCTTCGGATGGCACCGCTATGCTGGATCTAAAGGAAAAGTTTTAGGTATCGATAAATATGGATCAAGTGGTGATGGAGAAACTATCGTAAAAGAATATGGTTTCACTGTTGAAAATGTAGTAGCTACTTTTGAATCTCTAAAATAAATTTTTTGATGAAATTCTGAGTTTTATTATTCATAAAAGATAATTAGTTTATGAAAAAATTGAAACCTGTGATTTTGAAAAATTCACAGATTTCTGTTTATTTTTTAGTGAATTTTCGGTAAAATGATTAATTGAAAGTATGAAAGGAGTTGACGAATCAAATGAATACAGGATTAGCAATTGTTTTAATTATTTTAGCACTATTAGCAGGTGGGGTAGCCGGATTCTTTCTATCGCGTAAGTACATGATGAGTTATTTTGAAGATAATCCACCTATTGATGAAAACACACTAAGAATGATGATGATTCAAATGGGACAAAAACCTTCTGAGAAGAAGATTCAACAGATGTTATCATCAATGAAATCACAACAAAAGAAAAAAAAGAAATAAAGATTTAAAAGACTAGGACAAATGTTCTAGTCTTTTTTCACAACCAAATTGGACTAAACTGTATTTTAATAACGTAATCTAGCCACTAATTACCAATGGTAAACATATTTCTTTTTCGTCTATCAAGAGATACGCAGCTTTTCGAATTCATGGATGATTAAATAGTAGTGGCTTGCTTTTAAGCAAAAAAATAGCTTCCTGTGGCCCTTTTCTATACAATTATAAACAAAGAGAAATTTTATAAAATTAACGGTGAGAAATGAGTGAATAACATGAACATTTTCAAGCAGCTTCAATGGTTTTTTAAAGAGGAAAAAAGGTCATATATTATTGGAATTATTTCGTTGTTTTTGGTAGCTATTATCGGATTGATCCCACCTAGAGTAATAGGGATCGTTGTGGATGAAATTGCCCAAGATACTCTTACAACTAGATCTCTATCACTGTGGTTGATTTTATTATTTGCCTCTGCATTGAGTCAATATGTGTTGCGTTATATATGGAGAGTCAGAATTTGGGGTAATGCAGCCAAGTTAGAGAGAAAAATACGGAGCCGTCTATTTAATCATTTTATGAAAATGGATAGTCCTTTTTTCCAAAAATATCGAACCGGGGATTTAATGGCACATGCGACCAATGATTTAAGAGGGATTCGGATGGTAGCTGGCGGTGGTATATTGATGATTGCAGACGCAACGAGTGTTGGAATTACAACAATTTTAGCCATGATTTTTGTGGTTGATTGGAGGTTAACGTTGATTGCCATACTGCCTTTGCCATTGTTGGCTGTGATTTCAAGGTTTTTAGGGAGCGCATTACACAATCGATTCCGTGATGCCCAAGCCGCTTTTTCTTCGTTAAATGATAAAGTACAAGAAACGATTCAAGGTATAAAAGTTTTAAAAACATTTGGTCATGAAAAAGAAGACGTTATCGAGTTTAAAGAGGAAACAGAAAATGTTTTGCAAAAAAATAGAGAAGTCTATAAAATTGATTCTTTGTTCGATCCTGCGATTACATTGATTATAGGTTTTGCCTATGTTTTAACTATTATTGTGGGCGGGAACTTGATACGAATTGAAGAAATTACGGTAGGTGATTTCGTCACTTTCATTAATTATATTGGTATGCTCATTTGGCCTATGCTAGCTGTAGGTAGATTATTCAATATTATTGAACGCGGAAGCGCAAGTTACGATCGAATCAATACATTACTCAAAGAAGAAAGTTCTATTATTGAATCTTCTAATCCCACAGAGACTCCAGCAGTAGGAAATATTACTTTTTCAATTGATTCATTTTCATATCCTGAAGATGATGCAATAGCGTTGGAAAATATCCATATTGAGATCGAAGAAGGAAAAACGTTAGGTATTGTTGGAAAGACTGGCGCTGGAAAGACTACGTTATTCAAACTTTTAATGCGGGAATTTGACTCATATAAAGGAGAAATCATTATAAATCAAACAGATATTAGGAATTTTTCACTAGATAATTTATTATCTCATATAGGTTATGTACCTCAGGACAATTATTTGTTTTCGCTGTCCATTTTAGACAATATTCGTTTTGCAGACCCAACGATGAGCGAAGATAAAGTTAGAGAAATTGCGAAGTTAGCAGCTGTTCATGAAGATATAGAGGATTTGCCTATGGGATATGAAACTGAAGTAGGCGAGAGAGGTGTTTCCTTATCTGGAGGTCAAAAACAAAGAGTGTCTATAGCGAGGGCTATGGCTTCAAATCCAGAAATATTAATTCTTGATGATTCGTTATCTGCAGTAGATGCAGAAACAGAAAGCAATATATTAGCTAATTTAAAAAAACAAAGAGACAATCATACAACTATTATTTCAGCACATAGAATCAGTAGTGTCATGCATGCTGAAGAAATAATCGTTTTAAAAAATGGGAAAATTGTTGAACGAGGTACACACGATGAGCTGTTACAGAATAACGGATGGTACAAAGAAATGTTTGAACAGCAAAAACTTGCTTCACAGAAAGGGGAGGAATTAGTTTAATGGAAAATACAGAGCGTTCTAATTATCGTTCAATTCCTCTCAAAGAACAGTGGGAAATATTTAAAGGCATCATACAATTTTCAATGCCGTATAAAAAAATGTTCTTCTGGGGTATTCTCATGGGAATTGTATTAACGATCGTTAATACAATCATGCCAAGAGTAATCCAAATTTTTATAGATGATTATTTAACAAGTGGATTGATAAATACTTCAGTGCTGGTTAACTTTTCTCTTCTCTATTTATTTCTTACATTATTCAAAATGGTCATGTGGTATTTGAACTTATATCTTTTTAATTTGGCGTCGGAAAAGACAATTCAAAATATGCGTGACAGCCTCTTTACTCATATTCACAAATTAGGCATGCGGTATTTTGATCAGACCTCTTCCGGGTGGCTAATTACGCGTATAACAAATGATACAGAGGCTCTCAAAGATTTTTGGAATGTTTTCTTGACAATTTTACAAGGTGTATTTGGCTTGATTGCTTCTTTTATAGGAATGTATCTATTAAATAAAAGTTTGGCATTAGGTATTATCTTATTTGTTCCAATTTTGTTGATCATCATGAGAGTCTATCAACAAAAAAGTTCAAAAACTTATCAAAGTATGAAAAGTAAATTGAGCAGGTTAAACACTAAGTTGGCAGAGGCGATTAATGGAATAGCTATCATCCAACAGTTCAGGCAGCAAAAGAGATTGGAAGAAGAGTTTGAAGATGTGAATAAACAATATTTTGATGACCGTTTTTCCATGACAAAAATTAATGCTTTGTTGCTTAGTCCTGTAATTAATTTGCTCTATACTTTTTCTATAATAATCATATTGGGGATATTTGGATTTAATTCATTTATAGGGATAGTAGAAGTAGGTGTGATTTATGCGTTCACTACTTATGCAAATGATTTCTTTAAACCATTGACAAGATTGATGGATAGCATGAGTCTTTTCCAAGACGGTATAGTTTCCAGTTCGCGTATTCTAAAAATACTCGATACGAAAGAGTACACTCCAGGTTATGTTGAAAATACTAAAGACGAAACGATCCAAATTGACAAAGGGAAAATTGAATTTAAAAATGTTTCTTTTTCATATGATGGGAAAAATGAAATTTTGCACAATATTAGTTTTACTGTAAATCCTGGAGAAACAGTTGCTCTTGTAGGTCACACTGGGAGTGGGAAAAGTTCCATTATTAATATTCTCATGAGATTTTATGAATTCCAATCAGGAGAAGTCTTGATAGATGGAATTTCGATACGAAACTATCCCTTAACTTCTTTGAGAAAATCAATCGGCTTAGTTTTACAGGATTCATTTTTATTTTACGGTACGATCAAGGACAACATCCGGTTGAAAAATGATAAAATAACGGATGAAGAGATTGTTCGAGCTGCAAGATTTGTTCAAGCAGATTCCTTTATAAAAGATTTGCCCAATCAGTATAATGCCAAAGTCGTTGAAAGAGGAGCCAGTTATTCTAGTGGTCAAAAACAATTAATTTCTTTCGCCAGTACAATTGTACGCGATCCTAAAATATTAATATTAGATGAGGCAACTGCTAATATAGATACGGAGACTGAAACATTGATTCAAGAAGGTCTTGAAAATATGCGTAAAGGGAGAACGACAGTGGCCATAGCTCATCGTCTTTCCACTATTAAAGATGCAGATACAATTTTAGTTTTGGATAAGGGTGAGATTATTGAAAGAGGCAATCATGCTGAACTAATCAGATTAAATGGGGCTTACCGAGAGATGTATGAAATGCAAGATATTTCTACTGAAGCACATTAATAAAAACATACTAAGATTAGTAGGTAAAGACCACGACGGTGGTTTTTACCTACTATTTTTCTTTTATAGAGGTATAGTAAGGGTGAAAGGAAGCTCG
>NZ_AUEG01000028.1 GCF_000425865.1 Lacticigenium naphthae DSM 19658 | reverse complement strand
GACCTCGGCTGACTTCTCGCCATTCGTTGTTACTACTAAGCGCTGACGAGACCTCCCCGGGTAAGAACGACAACCTTCTGCTCATGTCACTGCTCCATTTACTGTACAGGATTCGGGCAGTATCGGACTTCGCTTTGTTTGGCAAGCTCATCCGTCCTGATTCAGCCTTTGTATGAAGTTTCTGTTCGTCAGTGCAAGCATTTGCGTCCGTCTTCCTTCAGATTCCGCCTCACGGCGGACACCCTTGACTTTCGCTAACAGTTCCTACTGCCAAGTCTGTAGTGGACTTTCACCACCAAGTTGTCGCCCATGCCGGGCGCACCAAAAAAGGACCCGCAGCTTCTTCAGCTGCGGGTCCTTTTTAGATTTAGAAATGAAAAAATCAGTTGTTATACGTTTCTTAAACTGAATGTTTACGATCGACTGGCTTGCAAAGAATACATTTGAGAATAGATCCCTTCATTTTTAATCAATTCTTTATGCGTTCCTCTTTCGACGATTTCTCCTTTATCTAACACCAATATTAAATCGGCATTTTGGATAGTAGATAATCGGTGTGCAATAATAAATGTTGTGCGTCCTTTCTTTAACACTTCCATTGCTCGTTGAATCAGTTCTTCCGTTTCAGTATCAATATTTGAGGTCGCTTCATCCAAAATCAGGATGGTAGGATCAAAGGCCAACGCACGTGCAAAAGAAATCAGTTGCCGCTGTCCAGAAGATAGTGTACTTCCTTTGTCTACAACAGGCTCTTCTATCCCTTTCTCCATATTTTTCATTAATGTACTGCCACCCACTGCTTCGATTACACTATTTATATCTTCATCCGATATATTTTCTTTTCCCAAACGAATATTTGAGGCAATAGTTCCTTTAAATAGATAGGGATCCTGTAAAACGATCCCCATTTTTTCTCGCAAGCTTTTTCTTGAAAGGTGGGTACTTGTTTGTCCGTCTATTTGAACTCTACCTTTGCTAGGATCATAAAAACGGAAAAGCAAATTCATGATCGAGCTTTTTCCGGAACCAGTGTGACCCACTAAAGCGACAGTCTGTCCTTTTTTTACTTTGAATGAAATATCTTTCAAAACATATTCTTCCTCATAAGCAAACCATACATTTTCGAAAGCCACCTCTCCCTCGTCAGTAGAGAGAATAGCCATTTCGTCTTCTTCAGTTGGGACTGCTTCTAGTTCGAACACCCGTTTAGCAGAGGCCAGAGCTTGTTGTAAATAAGCCCATTGTGAAACAATACCTTGAATAGGATTGAATAACCGAGTCGTATAATCTACAAAAACATACAACATCCCTATCGTAATAGTCAATGTACCTTGGATACTTCCCATTCCAAAATATAAAACCAATAGTAGTAATGCAAAATTTCTAAGTGTCCCTACGAAACTCCATGAAGCCAAGGCATCTAGAAGCATGAATTTTTGACTATACTTGAACCAGCTTTCATTGACTTCATCAAACTCATCTTGTATTTTCTTCTCTTGTCGAAATGCCTGTACTATTTCCATCCCTTGGATAGCTTCATTTAACTTAGCATTGATTTCACTGATCAAACTTCTGATTTTAGATGTATATTCTTTAGCAAATCGTTGGTAAATAAATGCCCACAGAATAAAAATCGGGATCAGAGAAAGAGCGGCCAAGCCGAAAGGTACATTTAACCGAATCAAAGCAATATAAACTCCAATTAAATAACTAATATTTGTAAGAACTTGTCCCAAAGCCACAACATAAAAAATACGCAATTGTTCTGTATCATTTGTGATCCTTGAAACAACCTTTCCCGCTGGCATATTATCAAAATAACGAATAGGTAATTTTTGAACATGTCCATATAAATCATTACGCATTGTCTTTACAACGCTATTCGCTCCTACTGTGAGAAGTAAAAAACTAATGTAACGACTTCCAGCAGTAATCAAAGATAATACTAAATATATGAGTAAAAGGTTTAAAAGCAGTCGCCCATTCAAAGCAGATTCTATGGAAGGAGTAATGACATTATCAATGATTCGTTGAATAACTAAAGGACGAATCAAATCTGCAACCACTGTCACGATCAATAATATTATACCTGAAAGAAAAGTCCATTTTTTTAATAAAGTATATGCAAGCATTTTTCTTAGTGTATGCATCAGATAGACTCCTCCTTCAATTTCTGTCTTTCAAATTGGGCATAATACCAACTATTTTCGTCTTCTATTAACGATGCATGCGTTCCTTCATCAATAATTTTTCCATCTTCTAATACGATGATCCAATCCGCATGGTGAATAGCAGATAAACGATGCGTTATAATAAAAGTTGTTTTTTCTCTACGTACAGTCTGGATAGTATTTATAATATTTTTTTCTGTTTTGGCGTCCACCGCTGATAGGGTATCATCCAATAAAAGTATATCTGGATTTAGTAACAAAGCACGTGCGAGTGAAATGCGCTGTTTTTGTCCTCCGGATAATGCAACACCTTTTTCGCCCACTAGTGTATCTAATCCTTCAGGCATTCTTTTGATATCATCTTCTAAGTTAGCCATCTTGATTGCATTTAAAATGCTTTCTTCGCTCGCTTCTTCTACACCAAAAGAAATGTTATCTCTTACAGAGCGTGAGAACAAAATATACTCCTGGGGAACATAGCCAATTTTACTGTGGATTTCATCCAAAGAATATTCTTTGATATTTTTTCCTTCCAATAAAATCTTGCCTTCTCCTAGAGGATATAGCCGTAATAATTGTTTAATGAGTGTCGTTTTCCCGCTGCCTGTTTTACCCACAATACCGACAGTCATTCCCGCTGGAACTGTTAAAGAAACATTTTTCAAATTATAGTCAGGAGATTGCGGGTATTTAAAGGAGACATTGTCGAATTGAACACTTGGTTGGCTCGTAATTTTTTGTGTCCCATACTCCTCCATATCATCACTTGCATCGAGTACTTCATTCACTCTTTCCAAAGAAGCACTCCCTTGTTCAACTAAATTGATCAATTCTCCTATAGATTGAACGGGCCATACAACCATTCCCAAATACACTTGAAAAGAAATCAGTTCTCCAATACTCAAAGCATTCGAAGAAACAAGCATTGCTCCATATCCAAATGCAATAAAATAACTGACACCCAATAATATGGTAATGATCGGCTGAAACGTCGAATTGATTTTTGTAACTGCAATATTTTTAGCTAATACATCTTCTGTTCTCTCTTCGAATTGCTCCTGCTTACTTTGCTCTTGGACATATGCCCTTATTACCCGAACACCTTCCACTGCTTCTAATACCTCATCATTTATGTCTGCGAAAGCATCTTGGGAAGCTTTGAATCTTTTATTGACTTTATCACCTAATATTTTTAATATCCAACCCAATAAAGGTAAAGGCAACAAGCTAACTAAAGTAAGTTTCCAAGAAACAGTAAAAAACATGACCAGAATAATGGATCCCAAAAATAGAGTTGAATCCATAAAAACCATTACCCCAAACCCAGCCATTTCAGATACTGCTCTCAGATCATTTGTTGCACGGGCCATCAAATCTCCTGTTCGAAACTTCTCATAAAAAATAGCACGCATTTTTGAAAAATGATTCATCAATTGTCTCCTTAAATCACGAGTCAAAAGATTTGAACCTCCAAACAATTGGAAAATCCACATTGCTCCGATTACATAAGATAAGCTAACAACGACGAAAAAAACAATGCTGTACCTAATTAATTGTTCTATCGTTAAGGTTTGTTGGTAGATAGCGTCAATAACTAATCCCAATATATACGGGGGAACCAATATCAGTAAATTGTCACTGAGCATCCCCAAAATTGCTAAAGTGTATCTTTTTTTATTTTCTTTGAAAAATGGTTTTAAATCTTTGAATACTGTTAACATATACTCACCTATTTCTATACATTTGCTAAAAATTGTTGTCGTTCTTAATTTTAGCTTTTGTTTTGTAACAATACAATCTTTTTTGCATAAAAACACCCTTTTCTCTGGAAAAGAAAAGGGATTTTTATTAATTTAATCTATTTTATCATTATCATAATGGTGCGTTAGATCCATATCAATAAAATTCTGCTGACGTAATGCTTCATAGATTAATATAGCGGCTGTGTTAGATAAATTCAAAGAACGAATGTGTTCATCATTCATAGGGATCCTGAGACATTCTTTTTCATAAGTACGCATGAACTCTTCTGGTAAGCCCGTTGTTTCTTTCCCAAAAATAAAATAATGATCAACTTCTAAATCACTATAATCAACAGCGGTATAGGCTTTATTCGCAAATTTTGTAATCAGATGGAGTTGTCCAGCTTTTGCATATTCTATAAATTCTTCCAAATTTTTATGGTAAACCACTTTGACCGCATCCCAATAGTCCAAACCGGCACGTTTTAGATGCTTATCATCTGTTTTAAATCCTAATGGTTCAATCAAGTGCAAATGGGTATTGGTCCCCGCACAGGTTCGTGCAATATTTCCTGTATTAGCCGGGATCAATGGTTCATATAAAACGATGTGGTTAGCCATTTTTTTCATCCTCTATTTCTTTTATTTTTACGCAAGGTCTTTGTTAGAATGATCGTCACTGCTTGCGTTATTTCTTCTTTTGCTTCATCATCGACTTCTTGAATAGCAGCTTGCTCTAAAAATTCAATTACTGCTTCATCTTCGCTTGTTGCAATTTTGCTTAATGCCCAAGCAGCAGTTCCTCTTATGACAGGTCTCGGATCTTGATCAAGACAACGCAATAAATCCGGAACAGCAGAACGATCACGATAATTCCCCAATGCGATGAGAGCATTTCGCTGGAGCGGTTTTTTTCCGCGCCAAGATCCAGATAACGATCCAAATTTTTCTTTAAAATCTCTATTTTTAATAGTCAACAGAGGCTTCAATTCCGGCATCACCTTATCAGGATCGGGCTCCATCTCTTCATGTAAATGAAAATCTATTCCCTTGTTATACGGACAGGATAATTGACATATATCGCAACCATAGATGACATGACCCATTTGCTGGCGGTATTCTTCCTTCATAAAACCTTTTGTTTGTGTCTGGTAAGATAAGCACTTATTCGCATTCATTCTTCCGTCCCCTAACAAAGCATCCGTCGGACAAGCACTCACACAACGCATGCAATCCCCGCAGCCGAAAGGTACCTTTGGATCGGGCACGAATTGTATGTCTGTAATGATTTCCCCTATATACACATAGGTTCCAAATTCTTCTGTGACTAACAATCCATTTCGGCCTATGAATCCTATTCCTGCTCTTTCAGCGACTGCAACATCGACTAATTCACCAGTGTCTACCATTGGCTTAAAAGAAGCGGGTTCCTCTAATTCTGATTGAATGTACTCTATCAACTGATCCATCCTATCTCTTAAAATAGTATGGTAGTCGATCCCCCAACTTGCTCGTGCAAATTCTCCTCTGCGCACACCCTTTTCTCTTTTAGGTGGATTGGGGATTTTGGAGGGGTAGGCCAGGGCAATAGATATTATGGATCGTGGATCATCAAATATTTTTTCTGGATAAATTCTCTCCGGGATGTTTTTGTGTTCGAATCCGGAGTGATGATTCTTCTCTTGTTGTTTGATCAGCTTCTCTTCCAAATCATAAAAAGGTTCAGCGTTGGCAAAGCCAATTTTATCAATTCCAATTTCTATACTTTTTTTTATTATTTTTTCTTTGAGAAGTTCATTCATATGCCCTGCTCCTTTTTGTTTTATCATAAATAATTATATCAAATAGCGGCAGCTTTCTAAAGAAACATTTGTGAACATATGTTTTATGAACAAAAGGGAGTAGGAAACAGGTGAAAAAATACAAAAAAACGTACCGTTTCGGTGTCAAAGCACTGCGAAACGGTACGTTAGTAAAGCCTTTGGAAATTCATGCATTTTTATCAACTTCTGATGGGTTGATTGATAAAAACAAATGAATCAAATTAGCTTATGCATACTAATATAGCATCCTAAACAATAATTTGCAAGTACTACTGATCATTACTTTTATTTCCAATAAGTATTAAGTAATGCATTGTGATTTCTCTGACACTATCTTCAGCGTATTTCTTTTTTTCACTCGCTACATTCCAGGACAAAGGTGTCATTTCAATCAATTGTTTAGCACCCTCCTTATCTAATTGAACGGTATAGTTAACTTCTTCACTTTGCCAGTTCGAAAATTCTTCTTCAAAGCGATCTTGAACATCCTTATTCGAATAGGTTCGTCTGCTATCTCCTTCTTCAAAAAATATCGCTCTTAATTCTTTTAGATAGGCTGAATGGGGTATCACTTTGATAAGTTGTCCCTCATTATTTAATAAACGGTGAAATTCTTGATAATTTGATGGAGATAAAATATTTAAAATTGTAGAGAAGCTTTGCTCTTTAAAAGGCGAATCAGCTAAATCAGCAACGCACCAAAATGAATTCGGGTAATTTGTCGCCGCTAAATTTATTGCTTCTTTAGACAAGTCAAAGCCTATTGTCGGGCCGGTCAACCCTTTTTTACGCAAATAAGCTAATTGTGAACCCTCACCACAGCCAACATCTAATACCGGTCCATCATAGGAGGCTATTTTATCAAAAACATGATCCAACAGTGGCGTAAACAATCCTCGTATTGCTAAAGAGTGTCTTGATTTCCATAATTCCTTACTATAATTTTGTTGACTGCTTTTGTTCAGGAAATGAATTGTCCCCTTTTTAGACAACGCATACCGATGATTATTTGAGCATACGAGTTCCTTATTTTCCACTTTGATAAAATCTGATGAACAGATGGGACATTGAAATAAACTAAGCCAGTCTTTTAAAAACAACTCACTCCGTTCGATTTTTCTTAAAATAGTATCTCCTCATTTCATTGTTTCCTACTTTCTTTTAAGTTTATCACATGTATAATCTATATTCTTGAAAGAATTGATTGTTCATACTCTGAACAAACTAGATTCAGATAAAAATAGAGTTTTTACACTGCCTTGGAATCTAAATGATCCATTTTTTCACTTTGAATCTATGCCGAATCCAAACTTTAGATGCTGATCAAAGCGATAGTTTACACGATACATAAAAAAATGTCGTGAAACCAATTGCAAATAAAAGATTTAACAGTCGAAATAGGCAATGAAAAGGCAAACTCCAAGAAAAAAACTGAATAAAAATAGTCAAAAAAGAGGTACGAGAAATATTCTCGCACCTCTTTTTTCTTGTACAAACTCATTAAATTTATAGATGCGGATCATTTTCTTTGAACATATCTTCACGTTTGTATTCTACATCTTCATCAACCAGTGTTGTCGTATCTTTGCCTAAATCATAATGGTCTTCGACGTACTTAGCTGTTTCATCATCGATAGAATCTTGTCGTCTCACTTCATCTAATTTTGAGAAAACTAGGTGTGCTTGATCTTGTACTAAGTTACGATAAATGAGTATTCTTCTTCTCATTTCTTCAGTTCTATCTAAAAGTTCTGCTTGCATCTCTTCACCGGTTTTCGGAGAAAGCATGTGCGCGGCACTATATCCTACTAAAGAGCCAATAATCATTCCTATTCCAAATGTTCCCTTTGACATTATTTCATCTTCCTTTCTCGTCACTACTTATATTCTACCGATAATCAGGAACTTTTTCATCTCAAATGATTAAATAAATAGTATGCTCCCGTCCATTATTTCCGTGGAAAAAATTCTATCTGTTTTATAAAATCTTTTTAAACAAAGCATAAGTAATTATATGAGCGCTACTTGCTTTCTTACAGTACACAAACTTTATCCAGAGCGTCTCTTTATGTTACGTATATCAACTCAAATAAGATAAAAGAATACCCGCACAAACTGCTGAACCAATAACTCCAGCTACATTTGGGCCCATAGCGTGCATCAACAGATAGTTAGAAGGATTTGCCTTTTGACCTTCTTTTTGCACTACTCTAGCTGCCATAGGAACGGCAGACACACCCGCAGCTCCGATCATCGGATTGATTTTTCCATGTGAAAGCTTGGACATTAATTTACCCATGAGAACGCCGGAAGCAGTTCCCATAGCAAAAGCAAAAACACCCATAGCAAAAATAATTAAGGTATCTGCTGTCAATAGTAGATTCCCATCTGCTTTAGCTCCTACAGTTATACCTAGTAATATTGTTATGATATACATAAAAGAGTGCTGAAGTGTATCCGTCAATTGAGGTACTCGACCGCTTTCTTTTATTAAGTTGCCCAACATCAACATCCCAATAAGAGGTGCAGATGAAGGAACCAATAACACGACAAATATAGTGGTCATTATTGGAAAAACAATTTTTTCAGTTTTAGAAACATCTCGAAGTTGAACCATTTCAATCTTTCTTTCCGCTTCAGTCGTCAGCAGACGAATGATCGGCGGTTGTATAATGGGTACCAACGCCATATAAGAATATGCAGCTAACGCAATTGCAGATAGCAAATGCGGTGCTAGTTGCGTAGAAAGAAAAATAGCAGTAGGTCCGTCAGCTCCTCCAATGATTCCGATCGCACCGGCCTCTTGTGGTGTCATATTCAGTGCCAAAGCGCCAAAAAAGGCTAAAAAGATACCTATCTGAGCTGCTCCACCTAATAAAATCGTTTTAGGGTTCGCAATCAGCGGTCCAAAATCTGTTGCTGCCCCTAGACACAAAAAGATTAGAGGGGGATAAATTCCCAGACTGGTTCCCTGATATAAGTAATAGAGCAATCCCCCATTTGACTGATCAACAGGGATACTCATCAAGTCGGTCAAAGGTAGATTAACTAGAAGCATGCCGAATGAAATTGGAATAAGTAGATAGGGTTCGTATCCTTTCCTTATTGAAAGATATAAAAAAACCAGAGAAACAATGACCATAATAAATTGTTTAAAAGTGAAGGAAAAAAGACCTATTGTAGATACAAATTCAGAAAAAGCTTCAATCATTCTTCTTCACCTCTTTCTTCCTTGTAACCTTAATGTGGTAATCTTTCAAGTTTACCTCTTGATTTAATACCGCAGTAATAATAGCCACGTGCTGTTTGTCCACCGATTGAACGTTTTTAGCAGTTATTCTCTCCTTGCCGACCTGACTAGTTTCTCCTTTTCGATTTACCAATTTTGCAGTAAGTTCAATGGCGATCATCAGAAGCAGAAGCACTGAAAATACAACTACTATTCCTATGATTGCTAGATTTATTCCATCCATAAGGGTAAATTGATCCATCAATTCTCCCTCCTTTTCTTCCAAATTGCACTAATGTAAAAGAAGAAAGAAGTTGAAACTGTACTCTCAACTTCTTTCACATATTTTAAATCCCTTTCTTTACATGAAAGCTCAACTCTTATAAAGGGCTTCTAAAGATTTCAGAGCTTCAGCTGGTAATGTGTTTAATCCATTTGCTTCATTGTTCTCGCTTATGAATTCAATTCTCATTTGAATGCGCTCTTTGACTAATTCAATATATTCTTTGCTGGTCAACTCTGGATCGTAACCGTCTATTTTTGCATAAAAAAGTGATTCAAATGGACCAAAATTCTCTAGTTTTACAGTTTCGTCCACCACTGATTCTATAGCTCCAAGAGTGACTTCCTTAGTTATTTTTTTGCCCATGAATTCTCCAGTATTGATAATGTAGCAATCGATCCCTCTTTTTTCAAATAACTCTTTGAAACGATCATAGTCATCTTGCAGAGGATAAACTCTAAACGGATTGGCGTAAGGCTCTATGATCAGTTTATTCAAATCGACTCCTTTAGCTACCCTTTCAGCACTCGTTCTTTTTGTTGCCAGTGTTGCACCAAAAGTTGAAGCCAATATAGAATTATCTACTTTTAAAAGTGGAGGAAGAGAATCATCTTTCATGATCCAATAAATAGCATTGATTGGTTCTTCAAATTTATCCACTCGATTGGGGGTTGAATACCGCGATTTGACGGTTCTCCCATTTCCGTTCCGTAGATCTTCTGTTAATAGAACCTTATTGTCGTCACCATCCAGCGTAACGGCTACATTTTGAACAGTTACAAAATAGTCGACTTCGGGATGATCCGTAGGATAATCATTTGTCTTATCAAAATAAGAAGGCTCTAAGGCAATGGATGTGCCGTCTTCTATGCTAATGATAAAGGCATCATCGTGTAATACTTTTACGTCGTATTTGTTATTATGCTTAGCATGTGTCAGGGTCGATTTTCCGGATCCGGATAAACCAAAGAATGCAGAAACATAGTCTTTTTTGCCCGTGCTAAATTTCTTTTGACCACCATGACAAGCTGCGTAACCAATATGATTGGCAATGTTCCATGCTAAGGTCAATGTCCCTTTTTTTAGTTCACCAAAATAATTCAACCCTAAGATGATACCACAATTATGTTCTGGATCGAAATAAGCCAATCCTAATGGATAATCAGGATGAGACCAGTTTGGATCTTGATAAATATAGATATCTGATTTGTCAATATCAGTCGATTTTTCATAGAGTTTTTTATATTCATCACTTTGATTTTGAAAGTTAAGCAGCCATGAATATAAATTGTTTTCTTGGCCTTCTGGAACAGATAAATGAGCTTGAACCATAAAATCTTCATCGAGTCCTACATAAGCAGAAGCTTTATATCTATTTTTCTTTTTGCCGTCATATATCGCCTGACGAATTATAGGTGCTAGTTTTTTATCTTCTTCAGGATCCATTCCAACGATCCTGCGCGCAACAGCTGTTCTCCCTACGATTTTACCCCCATTTTCTACTAATACTTTTGCTGATTTAGGTATTCCGATCTCTTTCGTATGTTTTACGGGTAAATCAGTCACGATCGTATGGGGAGACTTTTCCGCCATTTTATAAGCATCTTTTAAAGATGCGATTTCTTCTACATTGTTTCCATAAAAGGCAGTTTCAATGACTGCTTTCAATTGTGAAAAATGTTTGTTCTCTTTTCTTATTTCCTGTCTTGAAAACTTTTCTCTTGTTGCCATATGAATTCCTCGCTTCCAATGGTAGATTCTTAAATACTAAATAAGAGAAAACTGAAGACTCACCTTCTTTCCTTAGAAAACGCTTACATAATTATACAAAAAAATATTTTATTCCATATACTTATATTAGCAAACACTTGCACTTTTATAAAGCAATATTCACACTGATTTATAAAAAAATAAAAGACCAGAACAAATGTCCTGATCTTTCTTTCTTATTTTATGACCCGTACGGGATTCGAACCCGTGTTACCGCCGTGAAAGGGCAGTGTCTTAACCGCTTGACCAACGGGCCAGAACGGAGAGTAAGGGATTCGAACCCTTGAGACAGGTTTTGCCCGCCTACACGATTTCCAATCGTGCTCCTTCGGCCAGCTCGGACAACTCTCCATAATTAAAAAAAGCTCCACAAGCAGGGCTCGAACCTGCGACATCGTGATTAACAGTCACGCGCTCTACCAACTGAGCTATTGCGGATAAACAAAAAAAGTGCACGGCAACGTCCTGCTTTCACAAGGGGAAACCCCTCACTATCCTCGGCGCTGAAAAGCTTAACGGCTGTGTTCGGAATGGGAACAGGTGTGTCCTTTTCGCCATCGCCACCGCACATTTTTCTATTTTGAGAGCGTTGTTCTCTCAAAACTGAATAGCTTGATCTGAATACACTACATCA
>NZ_AUEG01000027.1 GCF_000425865.1 Lacticigenium naphthae DSM 19658 | reverse complement strand
GGACGTCTGGGTGGGAAAATGAATCCACATTTAGACGCAACAGAATGGAATTGGCAAATCGATCCACTTGGCTTACGCTATATTTTAAAAGATCTGTATACAAAATATCGTTTGCCACTATTTGTAATCGAAAATGGTATTGGAGTCATCGAGGAACTACCAGAAGATGAACTGATCAACGACGACTACCGGATTGAATACCATCGCGATCATATCCAAGCGATGAAAGACGCTGTTGAAAAAGATGGAGTCCCAGTCATTGGTTACTTAGGATGGGGTTTGATCGATATCCTTAGTTCACAAGGCGATATGCGCAAACGCTATGGCATGGTTTATGTCAACCGAGAAAACCATGACTTAAAAGATATGCGTCGGATACCGAAAAAAAGTTACCATTGGTTTAAGCAAGTAACTGAAAGTAACGGAAGAGATTTAAGCTAGGAACTTAAATAAAACACTGGGAGTGGAAGAAATGGATAGAAAAAACGCTAGTTTTTTAGATAAATTTGCTGAAATCGCTGCGAAAATAGGAAATCAAACACATTTGCGTTCTTTAAGAGATGCATTTGCTGTCACCATGCCACTATTTATTTTGGCGGGTATATCAGTATTAGTTAACAACGTTATTTTCCCCTGGTTTTTTGAAGGAAGTAATCTTCAGAATGCGCAACTTTGGGGAACTATGATTACAAATGGTACCTTAAATATCGCTGGTTTATTGATTGCACCCATGGTTGCTTATAGCCTATCCAGGAATAAGGGATTCTCTAATCCACTTGCTTCTGCAGCCGTAGCTATTGCTACTCTTGTAATTATGATGCCAATCAATACACCGATTACTCCGGTAGGAGCAGAAGAAGCTGTTTTGGCTTCAAATGTATTGACATATGGGAACATCGGAACAACAGGGATGTTTGCAGGGATCATTATCGGATTAGTAGCCACAGAGCTGTTTATCAAACTATCTTCTATTAAAAGATTGCAAATAAATTTGGGGGAAAATGTTCCCCCACAAGTAAGTAAATCTTTTAGTACTATGATACCAGTAATTTTAGTCCTTTCTATATTCGGATTCATAGGACTCATTTTAGCTGTGTTCTTCCAAACAGATATGATTACATTTATTTCAACCATTATTCAAGAGCCTTTGAGAAAAGTAGGAACTAGCTTACCAGGAACGCTTATTATTTACAGCACTGGAAATCTGTTGTTCACTCTTGGTATTCATCAAACAGTCATAAATGGAACTATATTAGATCCTTTACTATTAACAAATATGAACGAAAATATGTTGGCTTTCGCAAATGGATTAGAAATACCACATATTATTACTAATTCTTTTGTAGCAACATTTGGAATGATCGGTGGAACTGGTAGTACAATGTGTTTATTAATTGCAATATTTTTATTTGGAAAACAAAAAGCAAGTAGAAGTTTAGGTAAACTGGCATTTGCTCCGGGACTATTCAATATCAATGAGCCGGTTATATTCGGTTATCCGATTGTTTTCAACTTGCCAATGATGATCCCATTTGTATTGATGCCTGCTGTAGGTATTACGATAGGTTATTATGCAACAGTATTGGGATTAATGAATCGTGCAGTAGTCCTGATTCCTTGGACCACTCCACCGTTGCTTAGTTCTTTCTTAACTACTGGAGGAGATTGGCGAGCAGTAGTTGTTCAGTTATTTACAATTACGGTAGGGGTAGTTATGTACATTCCCTTTATGAGAGTTAGTGAAAAAGCTGCAGGAATTGCTATGGAGAAGGAACAAATAGAACTTAAAAAAGCTGAGATGCAAGTCTCATAAAACTGATCTCGTAATTCTTTATGAGAGATCATAGAATGAGCATAGAAACTGCTAGGGATAAGAATAGTAACTATTTTCAATGTACTAAAAGCTAAGAATATGCTATTCTTAGCTTTTTTGTTGAAAAAAACATGCTATAATATTGAACAAGAGATGTTAGTGAGTTGATGATTTTAATAGTAAGTAGGTGAAAAAATGCATAAATATAAAAGAATAGCTCAAACTATACGGGAACGTATTCAAGAAGGTTTTTATCCCTTAAAGAGTGCCTTGCCTGATCAAATGAAATTATGTAAAGAATTTGATGCCAGCCGCATTACAATAAAGCGAGCCTTAGAAATTTTGATAGAAGAAGGATATTTGTACAGTCGACAAGGATCAGGAACGTATGTCATGAAAAATGCAGGATCTGTTAATGCGTTCGATTCCCTTGCAGATGAGTATCCGGGTGTCACAGAACAATTGGCTGGTAAGGAAGTTGAAAGTGAAATTTTGAAATTTGTTATCCGGAATCCTTTGGCTAAGGAAGTTGAGAAACTATTAGTAGAAGTAGATGATTTCATTTACGATATCAAACGAGTCCGTTATGTAAATGGAGAAAGTATTGTGATCGAGCATACGATAATGCCTGTCAGTGTTATACCTGGCATCAACAAAGAAGTTTTGTCTCACTCTATTTACGGCTATATCCGGAATGAATTGAATCTAAGTTTTGGTGGAATTACTAGAAGGATCACTGCTGAAAAACCTGATGAATTGGATCGAAAGTATTTGTTATGCACTAAGGAAGATCCAGTTTTGCAGGTAGAACAAGTTGTTCACTTAAAAGATGGAACTCCTTTTGAATATTCAATAACGAAACATCGGTTTGATAAGGGCGGCATCAATGTTGTGGATCGATACCATAATTAAAGAATTATTGTTTGCGAGAGCTGATCGGTGTGTTTTTAGGAAGCTTATTTACGATCGGAGCAGTATTGATCACCTACTATAAACAAATATATGAAGGATATGAAGATAGAGAACGAATCCAGATCATGCAGAAAGTCGGCTTGGATAAAGAAACGACTAAAAAGGCAACGCAATCTCAGATCATTTGGATGTTTACCTTGCCGATTTTGACTGCCGTGGTCCATACCGCTTTTGCCTATCCTATAGTACAAAAACTGCTGATGATATTCAGTATCACAAGCAATAAACTCTTTTTAGTCACGACTGCAAGTGTCGTCGTAGTATATTCGCTGATCTACTGGATCATTTACCGCATCACGTCGAAGATATATTTAAAAATTGTAGAATAAAAAAAAGACTCAGGGGACCTTTCCTGAGTCTTTTTGGTCGTCTCATTTCAGGACAGACTTACTTCAAACGGGGGAGGTACACCTTGCGATAACCGTTGGAATAAAGTGATAGCCCAAAGAGTTGTGCAAAGGGAGGTCGAAGCGTTAGCTCAAACTGTTTGATAGGCAATAGGAACTAGTTTAAGGCACCTCTTTGCGAAGGTGTCTTTTTTTGTATGGAGTCGCAGCTTCAGTTTAACTCAATATTTTTTCATGAAATTTTCAATAAACATTGAGTGATCGAAATAATGTGTGGTAAGATTCTGCTAGAGAAAAAACACAAAGGGAGAGAATAATGGATAGTTTTATAGAAATAAACGAGATGATCAATGGTTTTGTGTGGGGGTGGCCACTGCTATTTCTTATCTTAGGGACAGGCATTTACTTAACGATAAAAACGAACTTTGTGTCTTTTACGAAATTTGGTTACACAATGAAGCAGACTCTTTTTAAAATATTTAGCAAAGAACAAGTAGGCGAAGGAGAAGTGACGGCCTTTCAAGCTGTAGCAACTGCCTTAGCAGCGGCTGTCGGTACCGGGAATATAGCGGGTGTCGGAACAGCCATAGCTATAGGAGGACCGGGCGCAGTGTTTTGGATGTGGCTGGCCGCATTATTTGGAATGGCAACGAAATACGGTGAAGTGGTCTTATCGATTGAGTACAGAGAAAAGACAGAAAGTGGTCACTTTGTCGGAGGACCGATGTATTACTTAGATAAAGGCGCAAACAAGAAATGGCTAGGAGTCATATTTGCTGCCTTTGGTACAGTAGCTACTTTTGGAATCGGGAATATGGTGCAATCCAATTCGGTCGCGGCTTCTTTAAATACCACGTTTGATATCGATCCCTTAGTAACGGGGATAGTACTAGCCATTGCCGTCGGATTAGTAACTATAGGTGGGATCAAAAAAATTGGACAGGTAACAGAGGTGTTAGTGCCCCTAATGGCAGCCATTTATTTTTTTGGTGGCTTGATTATTATCGTGTTGAATATTGAACTCGTTCCGGCAGCATTCGGCGTTATTTTCCGCGACGCCTTCACAGGGACAGCAGCTGCTGGTGGATTTGTTGGATCTACCTTCGCCATGACGATCCGTTTCGGTATTGCTCGGGGCGTCTTTACAAACGAAGCCGGACTAGGGAGTGCTCCGATTGCCCATGCGGCAGCGACTACAGACCATCCAGTAAGACAAGGACTTTGGGGGATTTTTGAAGTTTTTATAGATACGATGGTCCTTTGTACCATTACCGCTTTAGTCATTGTGATGACAGGTGCTTGGGAAAGCGGCTTCGATGGAGCGGCACTGACAACCGTAGCCTTTGATAAAGGAATGCCCTTTGGAGGACATATTGTCACATTCGGTTTGGTATTCTTTGCTTTTTCAACATTATTAGGTTGGTCTTACTATGGCGAAAGGTGTATGGAATATTTGTTTGGAGAAAAATCCATTGTTTTATATAGAATTATCTTTATTCCTTTAATTGTTGTGGGATCAGTAGGTGGGTTACGTGTCATTTGGTCGATAGCAGATACATTGAATGGATTGATGGCTCTACCCAACTTGATCGGGTTACTCTTATTGAGTCCAGTGATCGCAAGATTAACGAAAAATTATTTTGGTGAAAATGGTATTTATGAAAAAGAAAAACAGTAAAATACAAAAGAATAAGAAGTAAAACGACTATCAGCAGTATAAAAAACAGAGATGCTTAGAAAGAGTGCCCTCAAAAAAGATTTATTTTGAGGACACTCTTTCTTTTTTTGAGCGACTAGTTGCATCTAGAGAAGAAAAGGGGCAGAAACAAATGAGTGATGTATTTTTAGGTTTCATGTTGATCAGTATGGTGCTCGTGGTTGCCTATTTTATTAAAGGAATCATGAAAAGAAACAAGACCGATTTCAAAAAGGTAGGGATAGCAGGGGGAACCTTATTTGTATCCTTCGTACTGTTTGGCATCACGGCACCTGAAACAGAAGAATCAGCTAGTAACGTAGCTGAAGTCGCGGTGAGAGAAGAACCACAAGAAAAGGAAAAAGCACCCGAAGGGAAAAAGCCTGAAAAAGAAGCTGTTGAGGAGAAAATAACCGAAGATGCAGCACAAGCAGAAGAGAAGTCTTCAGAAAAATCGGCAGCTGATTCTGACAGAGCAGTCGCTGCGACAGAAATAGAGACCAAAGAAGCAAAGCCAGAAGATATATTTGCCGGCTATCAAGTGATCACAGTGGCTGGTGGGAACCAGTCAGGTCATCGCGAAGCCAACGTTGCCGTGAATATTGGGTTTGGTGACAGGGAATACTGGGCCTTTACCAATGAGCATGGGCAACTGACGCATGTGATCGCAGATGAAATCGTCTTACAAGATGAAGTGAACGAAGCTGTCACCTCCCAAGGACGGTATTTTTATGACGAGGCAAAGGTACCCGGGACAGAAAGTTCAGATCTTGATGAGGGGCATGTCATCGCGGATTCACTGGGAGGTGTAGGGAATGCTTACAATATTACTCCTCAAGACAGCACGATGAACCGTCACGGTGATCAAGCCTACATGGAGCGTTCTATCCGTGGCGTGGGTGGTGCAAAAGGATTCGAAGCCATTATTACGTATCCGAACACAGATACACAGATCCCGAGCCATTATCAATACACCTATACGATCCAAGGAGAGAAGGTGGTCGATTCATTTGCCAATGTCGATCCAGATGAATACAACGAATCTCAAGGCTTAACTTCATCTGAGCCGAAAGAAGGATCCCAATCTACGAGCGAGGAAGAAACCAAAGCGAACACATCCGCTCAAGACGTGACGACTGTCGACACAAATGGCAACGGAACGGTAACGATAGCTGAAGCAAAGGATGCTGGCTTTTCCATGCCCATTACAACGGACCATTGGATCTATCCGTACATGATCGATAGAGATGGCGACGGGATGGTCGGAGAGTAAAGAAATGAACAAATAGGTTAGTCAACTAACCCCCCATGAAATTAGAGGTAAAAACTAATTTCATGGGGGGGTATTAGGTGGTTTTTGTGCAGACCACTCTTACAAAATAAGCAGTCCATAAAAACGGGGTTTCGTAAAGGCGGTATCCGGTTTGTCCAAGCCTAAACGTGCACGATGATAGTCCTCTTTTCCTGCCAGTAAGTCTGTGATAAATTGGGCAACTGCCTGGCGTTTGACTTGAGCTTCTACAAACGGTTCTCCTTTTTCAGTTACATGGAGGGATTGCTGTTTTGACTATTTTAGCGTATGATTTTAAGTAAGAAAAAAGATGTTTAAAAGAGGTCTATTCAATCGATTGGAGTGTCTAGCTGTTTTTAGGAGTTGAGGAGGTCAAAAATGGAGAAATTTCAAAATAGATTAAGCTTAGCTCTAAGAGGGTCGATTTTTATTTATTTGCCCGGATTGGTGCTCTTATTTGGATTGTATGAATTGCTATTTGAAGTAGAAATGAGCTTTCACTGGTATGTCTTGTTATTGTACTTGGTTCTGGTGGTCAATTGGATAGTGGATAAGTATAAGTATGAAACAATGGAAGAAGAAGTACATAATCGTGAGTATGTAGAAAAAATTCTGAATGAGAATAAGTGGGAAGTCCACGACCGTCGAAGAGAAAGGCTAGTGGTCGCTCCAACTTTTGATTTTCCACTGAATAAAATCATCAACAGTATTGTCGAGATACAGTTTTCAAATCAAACTGTCAGCATCTCTGGTCCGGCCTATTATGTTTCAACCTTATCCAAAATGCTTCAAGCTCAGGAAAACAGTCGGTGGGGAAAAACCTTTAGTCTGTTAAAAGGATTGCTTGCTGCAGTATTCGTACTTTCACCACTAATAGCAGAAAGCGGAGTGGTGTGGGAAGCAAAAGTGCTGCACCACAATTATCAAGCAGAAGCGAGTGATCGGATAGAAGCTATTTCCGAAAAGAGTATTGGAAACACAGTCGAAAATATCAATAATTACGGTGCTGGAGTTGAAAATGCAGACCATATATTTTATATAGAAGATGATTTTGCTATTGTCAAAACAGATAAAGAGTTTAACACTAAAGAGTATCTGATACACGAAAGCACAGGCGATAGTTATAGCGATCTGAACCTTGTCGGAGAATGGCTATACTATACCAGAGGCGAAACACTGAATAGAATGAAAACTGATGGAACCAAAGAAGCGGTCATGTATGATTTAGGGTATGTGTATGATGTTCATATCCGTGGAAAATGGCTTTTCTTTATTAATCTAGAAGATGATGCGAGTGTCTATCGAATGAACCTCGATGGACAGAATCTTCAAAGGATCTTCGCGGAACCGACGAGGGATATTGCTTTGTATGAAGATGAACTGCTCATTAGCTATGGAGAAAACGATGAAGCGGTTGTGGAACGAATGAGTTTAGATGGAAAAGAAAGAGAAGTGCTTTTCCATGAAGAAGCCCAGAACGTAATCTCGTGGGAGGATCAGTACTATTATATCGATGAAAACTTTAGACTGTATCGAATAAAAATGGTGGATACGGCTACTCCCGAATTATTAGTAGATGAAGATATTTCTTCGTATACGATCGGTGAAAATGAGATCTATTACTCCTTGCTTTCGGAAGAGACGACTTATCCAGGATCTGGATTATATAAAATGCAGTTGGATGGTTCACAGCAGACACAATTATTAGTAACAGAGCGTCTATCAGGGTTGACGAAAGTAGGCGAGAGTCTTCTGTTTTCTTCTTCTCCTCAGTATGGGTTGATCACTATGAAAAAACTGGATTTAGAAACGAATAAGATCGAAACCTTGTCTTTTTAAAATGAACAGAAAAAGTCTTATCCTCTTTTGAATAGGATGAAGAGGATAAGACTTTTTCTTCAAGATGCTGCAGGACCACCGGGTTAAAAACACCGGTGCTCAGTACCGAGTTGTCCTGGCTGTAGAACTGTATAATGCAGCTCTACAAACTGGTTGAAGTTCCGCATTCCTTTTAGAAACAGTCCCGTTTGTGCATACCCTCCTCTGAACAAAGGAATGCCCTTGCCTAATAAAACGGGAGCAACTGTGATGATCAGTTCATCAACCAAATTTTCTTGTAAGAAGGAAGAAAATAACTGCCCTCCACCAACAAGCCAAATGTTTTTGCCGGCTTGTTTTTTTAGAGCATCTATAAAGGAGGTTGGATCATCCCTTATAAATGTGACATCCGCAGTATGTTCAGTAAAAGAATGAGTGAACACGAAACAGTCTTTGTTTTTATAAGGAAACTCTTCTAAATCCTGATTCATTATCCAGTCATATGTCTTTCTTCCCATCACAAGAGTATCCACCGTCGCATAGAATTCTGCGTAGCCATTATCTCCTTCACCCTCTACCTCAAAGAGCCACTCAAGCGATTCATCCTCTGTAGCAATAAACCCATCTACACTCGAAGCAATAAATAAAAGCAATTTTCTGTTTGTAGTCACACGAACCCTCCTTATCAAAAATGACAGTTCTACACTCGCTTTGTCCTGGATAGTTCAGCACACCTGAACAGACGATTAAAAAACAATTTAAAAAAAATGGACTCAACAACACTAAATTTCTATTTAATTGTATACTGTAAGTGTGAAATTCTCCAATGAATAAGAACGAGGATAGGGATGGGTGTGGGACCTGTTCACTATTTAGCACCTAGGAGTATTGTTGTGCAGATTTCATTTTAGTCTACTGGTTTCTCTTACTTTCATACCTAACTGGAATGGTAGAATCAATCAGCAAAATGAAAGAGGGCTGTCCTGATGAAAAAAAGCAATTATGAAAAAGCAGTAGCTTTACGCCACGAATTGCATCAACATCCCGAACTGTCGAATGAAGAAACATGGACGAAGCAACGGTTGATGGATTTTATAAGAGAACAGACGACTCTGGAAATTGTAGATAAAGGCAATTGGTTTTATGCGGTCTATCGAGCTGGAACGGATCGGCTGAATAGTGCTTTTCGAACAGAATTTGATGCTCTTCCAATGGATGAGGTGATCGAGTTGCCTTGGGCTTCTGAAATCCCAGGAAAAGCACACAAATGCGGACACGATGGACATGCTGCAACGATGGTCGGATTCGCATTGGAAGTGGATCAAGAAGGAGCAGCCAACAATACGTTCTTTTTGTTTCAGCCAGCTGAAGAGACGGGTGATGGGGCGATTCAATGTGTGGATTTGATCAAATCCGAACAAATCGATGAAATTTATGGATACCACAACTTTAGCGGTCTTGCGTATCAAGCGATCGCTGCCCGGGAAGGGACGACTCATTTCGCTTCGAAAGGGATGACGATCCATTTTGAAGGTGCCCCAGCTCATGCAAGCCGACCGGAAGATGGGCAGAATCCTTCTTTAGCCATTGCAAAATTGATTCAAGCTCTCCCAGGATTCACTCATGTAAAAGAGTATTCTGGAGAGGTTTTGGCTACAGTCATTCAAATCGCTGTGGGGTCCGAAGCTTTTGGTATTTCTCCGGGAGAAGGAGAGTTGAAAGCAACTATCCGGGCATATGATGAAAAAGATTTGGATCGCCTACAAACAAACGTTGAAACTTTCGCGAAGGAGATAGCCAAACAGGAACAACTACAGGTCTGGTTTACTTATCAAGATGAATTTCCGGAAACGCTCAATCATAAAGAAAACGTAGAAAAGGTACGCCGAGCAGCTAAATCATTAGGGTATGAGTACACCGATCTACTGAAAGCATACCGGGGGTCTGAAGATTTTGGACACTATACAAAGCAAACAAAAGGAGCGTTTTTCTATATCGGAAATGGAGAAGAATATCCTCAAGTGCACACGAGTGCGTATGACTATCGTGATGAAAATATTTCCCGCGGAGTGGAGATGTTCAAGACACTCGCGAATATGTCAGACTAAAGAAAAGGGAGTAGTTGTCCAGAGAAATTGGCAATCCATACTGAGGGGATCTCTTTTGTCAGAGTGTCTGTCGTTTCATTCTAAAAAAAAGCTGTGTTAGTATAAAAATAAGGAATCTCTGTGGTAAAGGAGGTAAAACGATGGGAGACAAGAAGTGGTTTTCACTGGATAGCGAAGCAGTGGAACAAGAACTGAAGACAAATACACGAGAAGGTTTGTCTGGGCAAGAAGTGACCGCTCGCAAGGAAGAATATGGGAAGAACGAACTGCCTGAAAAAGAGAAAGAACCGGAATGGAAGAAATTCCTGGAACATTTTCGGGAGGTTCTGATCTACATCTTATTGATTGCAGCTGTCGTTACTTTTATATTAGGAAAATATGTCGATACGGGTGTCATTCTGTTGGTAGCTATTGTCAATGCGCTGATCGGGTATCTTCAAGAGCGCAAAGCTGAAAAAGCATTAGAAGGAATCCGAGAGATGCTTTCATTGAAGGCGACCACTTTGAGAAATAAGGAAAAGAAAAGGATCGATTCCACCGAACTCGTTCCTGGAGATATCGTGCTGTTAAAAGCAGGCGATAAGGTGCCGGCTGATTTGCGGTTGGTCGAAACGGAACGCTTGAAGGCTGAAGAATCACCTTTGACGGGTGAATCTGTATCTGTAGAAAAGGCGACGAAAGCTGTAGATGAGGATACGGTTCTTGGGGACCGGGTCAACATGGTGTTTTCGGGAACGTCTATTTCTAGCGGAACAGGTAGGGGGATCGTGGTCGCTACAGGTGAAGAGACGGAAATCGGCAAGATCAATCGCTCAGTAAATGAGGTGGAAGATATCAAAACTCCCCTCCTGAGGCAGATGGATCGCTTTGGAAAATCGATCGCTGTCGTCATTGTTTTTCTGGCCGTCATACTCTTTGTATTCGGTCTCTGGATGCATGATTATGAATGGGGAGAGTTATTGCTCTCGGTGATCGGGTTGACTGTCGCTGCGATACCGGAAGGACTGCCGGCTATCTTAACGATCATATTGGCTCTGGGTGTCCAGACGATGGCTGATAAAAAAGCCATCATGCGCACGCTGCCCTCGGTAGAAACATTGGGTGCAGTATCGGTCATTTGTACAGATAAAACCGGGACACTGACAAAAAATGAAATGACTGTGACGTCTGTCATCACAGGAGAAAAGCAGTATCAGGTCACCGGTACAGGGTATGCACCAACTGGAGAGATCCAACTGAATGAACATGCCGTACAGGTCGAAGAGGAGCCGGATCTGGAAGAGCTGCTCACAATATTCAAAACGATCAATGATACAGAATTGAACCAGTCAGATGGGGAATGGGAAATAACTGGGGAACCTACGGAAGGCTGTCTATTGACGCTTGCTAAAAAAGCAGATAAGGAGATACCGGCATTATCCATTCTGTCCAAGATCCCTTTTGATTCGGAGTATAAATATATGGCCGGCCTAGTTGAAAGAGAAAACACGAAAAAAGTATATGTGAAAGGTGCGCCGGATCGCTTATTGGAAATGGCTGGACTGACTGAGGACTCTCAAGAACGAAAATACTGGGAAGAAAAAATAAGCGAACGCTCTAAAAAAGGAGAACGATTGATCGCGGCTGGCAGTAAAGAAGTTTCGGGAGATTTTGGGGAACTGGATCATGACGCTGTTGAAAATGGATTGACATTCATTGGTCTAGCCAGTATTGTAGATCCGCCGAAAGAAGAAGCGATCGAAGCTGTGAAGGCCTGTAAAGAAGCCGGGATACAAGTCAAGATGATCACAGGAGACCACAAAGAAACGGCGCTTGCCATTGCAAAACAAATGGGGATCGCTGAAAATGACGATGTCCTTGAAGGGAGAGAATTGGACGCGTTATCCGCTGAAGAATTCAGAAGTGTTGCTGAAAAAGTCAATGTTTTTTCAAGAACGAGTCCGCAAAACAAGTTGAAACTCGTAGAAGCTTTACAAGACAATGGACATATCAGTGCGATGACAGGTGATGGGGTCAACGATGCTCCGGCTTTGCAAAAAGCGGATATCGGTGTAGCGATGGGGATAAAAGGTACCGAGGTAGCCAAAGAAGCTTCTGAAATGGTTTTGACGGATGACAACTTTGCGACCATCGTCAATGCTATCAAAGAGGGAAGAAGAGTTTATGATAACTTGAAAAAAACGATCTTGTTTATTCTGCCGACGAATGGGGCAGAGGCTTTTCTCGTGATGGCCGCTTTATTGATCGGATTGGAAATGCCGCTCACTCCTGTACAAATTTTGTACGTGAATATGATTACGGCCGTAACAGTTGCTTTGGCTCTGGCATTTGAACCATTAGAAAAAGGGAGCATGCAAAAGCCGCCAAGGAAGTCAGATGAAAAACTACTGAGTCCCTACTATATTTTCCGAATCATTTTTGTTTCCGTTTTGATCGGCGGGTCAGTCACGTATTTGAATACGCAATTGAGTGCCGGGCTTTCAAGTGAACACGTCCACACCGTGACTCTTCATTCGATTGTATTTGCCCAGCTCTTTCACTTATTCAATGTGCGGAACGAAAGGCATTTCAGTTTGAATAAGCAGTTTTTTCAAAACAAAGCTGCCTTTATCGTTTCAGGATTGCTGATTATTTTTCAGTTGCTCGTGACCTACGTGCCCTTTATATCCGAAGGGCTCGGATTGACTTCGATCCAAGCAACGGATTGGATCATCCCCGTCCTGATCGGATCAGGTGTATTTGTAATCGTAGAGATCGAAAAGTATTTTTCAGTCAAAGTATTTAAATGGAATTGAAGGAGAATCTTCGTGGGATGACTAGCGTCCATTTCACGAAGTTTTTTCATAGCATCCAGTTATTTTGAAGGACAGTAGAGAAGGAGACAGGGTATAAATTGACAAAAAAAGGTCTTTGGTCTAATCTTTATGTAAGCGTTTTAATTAAAAGGAGGCACGACAATGGGAAAATTAGAAAATAAAGTGGCCATAGTTACGGGTGCTGCATCGGGTATGGGAAAATCTATTGCACAGTTATACGTTAAGGAGGGTGCACAGGTTTTGCTTGCGGATTACAATTTTGATGGAGCCAAAGAGGTTTCGGACGAATTGAATGCAGACGGAGGAAAAACTGAAGCTATGGAAATAGATGTTTCCAAGGCTGAAGATGTGGAAGCTATGTTCGATAAAGCCGTAGAGGTATTCGGGACGGTAGATATATTGGTCAATAATGCAGGGATCATGGATGGGTTTGAACCTGTGGGAGAAATCACGGATGAAAGATGGGATCATATATTTGACGTCAATACCAAAGGTGTCATGCGTGCGATGCGTAAATCTGTAAACTATTGGATGGATAACAATAAAAAAGGTGTCATCGTAAATGTCATCTCAACTGGTGGTTTAAATGGAGCTCATGCCGGAGTAGCGTATGGGGCATCGAAACATGCTGTTGTAGCATTAACGCGGAATTCGGCTTTCATGTATGCTGAAAAAAATATTCGAGTGAACGGCATCGCTCCAGGTGCTGTTGAAACAAATATTGGTTCTTCGATGACAAATATGAGTGAGTTTGGGTTTAGTAGAGCGAAATTGACACACGGTCTTAGTCCAAGAACAGGAAAACCGGATGAAATCGGAGAGGTTGCTGTTTTTCTAGCTTCGGATGATTCCAGTTTTGTTAATGGGACCGTCATCGTTACAGATGGTGGTTGGACTTCAGGATTCTAAGAGATTCTTAAACAAAAAAGGTTCTATAATTAATCGTGTTGGTGAGTTCTAACGAACTCGCTGGCACGTTTTTTTGTATATCAATAGAAAAAGGCCAGTAGATTCCCTTATAATTAAGTCGACGAAAACCAATCAAAGGAGAATCTACATGACCCACTCTCATATTATACGAAATTCGTTGAATATTAAAGA
>NZ_AUEG01000026.1 GCF_000425865.1 Lacticigenium naphthae DSM 19658 | reverse complement strand
AAAGAAACAATGGAAAATCATTCTGAAGAATGTCTGGAGTGTCGATTTTGAGCACTACTTTTCCCATCGCCTTTATGATGGTCAGGTCACTGAAAAAATGATGGTCAATTACCTTTTATCCATCGATGACCAATTCCAGTGGGTATATGATTTGATTAATGATCTAAAATGGCACCTATTTACTGGTAACTATGAAGAATTCGTTGATCAACTCGAACGCAGTAAGGAAAGACCCCTTAAAAGATACGTTAGGACCACCTTCCAGACAATAGAAAAATACTTAGATGCAATAGAAAATTCCTGCACTTACACTTTGTCCAACGGACATTTAGAAGGCATGAATAATAAGATAAAGACAATGAAGCGAAGCGGCTACGGTTATCGTAATTTCGCTCACTTGAGAGCCCGTGTTTTCATCAGTTTCAAGTTGACCGAAAAGATTGACAAGAAAATCAGACCCTTAACATTTGAAGAAGAAAAAGAAAGCGAAAAACACAAAGATAGTATAGTCGCATAAAAAAGAGGTAGAAACAGTGAAGTTTCTACCTCGGGAATTATAGACCAACACGATTTGACAAAGAACCACAAAATAAAGAGGGAACATTCAATTCAACACTGAATGTTCCCTCTTTATTTATTACTATCTTTTAAACAAAGCGTTTTTCATAAATTTTGAAAAATGGATAATAAATTACTGTATTCATTGCAATCAGAATAAAGGTGAAGACTACATTACGCCAGTCTAATGAAGATAAATAAGCTTGTGCAAAAAATGGCGTAAATGAAGGATCTACAATGAACCCCATCGAGATAAAATCTAAAACTTGAGCATAATAGGTTAAAATCAAATTTATAATCGGAGTTATGATAAACGGAATCGCCAAGATCGGATTTAATACTAGCGGAACACCGAAAATCAACGGTTCATTAATACCACTGATTACAGGAACAATTGACAATTTCCCAAGTGTACGCAAGTGTTTTGCTTTACTCTTAACCATTAAAACAAGTAAGCCCAGTGCGCCACCTGAACCACCCATTATTGCTATACGAAACATTTGCAAGTTCATTGGATTGGTTGGCTCTAGTCCCAACGCGACTAACTCACTATTCTGTCCAGTATTCGCAATTCCCAAGGTGAAAATAATAGGAAAGATAATTGAAGGTCCGTTGATCCCAAATAACCAAAGAATATTACCAAAAGTTACTATCGCAATGTATCCCCACAAATTATTTGCAATTCCAGTTGCAGGTGTTAGCACATTCATCACTAGTTGTGGGAAAGTCTGTCCAAATGCACCCAATAAAATTAAACTCGTGCCATAAAACAACACCATGTTGACTAACAAAGGTAGTAACGAGTTCAGAAATACTGTTATAGCAGTTGGAACAGTTTCATGCAATTTGATTTGGAACTGTGGTTTTTTAAACAGTTTAGAAATTTCTACACTGAGTAAAGCGACAACGATCGAAGTGAACACACCATTTGTTCCTAAGTATTCTGTAGATAGGCCTCCATCCGATATGGTCGTAGACACTAGCAAAAAGGTTACTAAACTAATAAATCCATTCATAGCAGGATTTAATTTATATTCTGATGAAAGTTGATAACTAATTCCAAACACGGTATATAAGCTGAACAACCCCATAGTTAAATTATAAGGTAGCGTTATTTGCGCGTAATACTCATCTGCGAATCCTCTCCAACTTGCTAGAAATTTCATGAAAAAATTAGCTGTTTGTTCATTATATAATTCCATATTGATAGGAGGATGTGCTAAAATCAAAAAGAATGATCCAATAACTATAAAAGGCAAGGCAAACATCATTCCACTAGATATAGCTTTTAGATGACGCTGATTTCCTAATTTTGTCCCTATTGGTGACAAAGTATTCTCTAATTTTTCCAGAAAAGTATTCATTATTTTTCTCCTTTAGATTTGAAATGGATTAAATTCAAAAGCATTTTCTACAATGGAATCTTTATCATATTTTTTTAAAATTTCTTCATATTCTTCTTTATACGTATTATCTACATCTAATTGCGGAATAACTTTGCTTGCTTCATGAAGAAAATGGAATGAATCTCTTCCCATTTCTTTCCCCCGGGTTGTATGTTTATCTAATGCAAAATCAGGTATACTCGGGACATATCCCATAGCAAAACTTTTTATCACTATGTTTTTCAATAAGTCACTTGAACGATCTTTTGTTGATTGTGTCAAAATACGTATCGCATGAAAAACAAACATTACACGGTCAGCTTCATTATATGCAAAGTTCTTTCTCATTTCATTCAAATTCTGGATGTATATTGAAGCCTCCATGTTCCCAAATCCTATATCTTCAACAGAAATAGCAAGTAATCTTCTCCATAACTTTTCTTCGAATTGGGGTGAAGTAATATACATTTCGTAAGCAAACTCGCAGGCTTCCTTTGTCATTCCTCGGCGAATAGTTTTTTGTAAAGAAGAAATCACTTCATCTCCAGGAAGGTTGTTTCTAGTGGTCGTTTTAGCCCACGGATCTTGAATATTTTTTTTATTAGGCATGGTTTTATTACTCCTTAGTTTTTAAAATAATTTAATTTAGGTTGTGAGAAAATGAAATTAGAGACATTAAATCATAAATATAATTTTACTGAAGCCGAAAAAGAGATTCTGCTATTCATGAATAAAAATATAGCAGCAATACAAAGTAGAACGGTGCGTGAAGTTGCAAATGACTGTTACGTTTCTCCTGCCACTATAATGAAGTTGGTCAAAAAGTTGAATTTAAATAGTTACCGGGATCTTGTCATAAAAATTTCAAATGACTGCACGCTAGAAGTTCCTGAAAAATTTAAGCAAAGTCTTGATCTTGATGCAGCTTATAATTTGATTCTTTCTAAAAAATCTACATTCAATAAACTGCTTGATTCCTATAAAGATCACTCCATACTCATTTTAGCCACAGGATATTCTGAACTCATTGGCACTTATATTTATGAAAATTTACGTCTCTCTGGATTTCCGGTATTGAATCATCCTCATCTTGAACTTATGGAAAACAATAGAGTCTTGCTCATTGTAGTTTCTGAATCAGGAGAAACGACGATCCAAAAAGATATTATACTTCAAGCACAAAAGAATAAATTGGATATTATATCTTTTACTGGCAACCCCCTTTCAACGATCTCCAAAAATTCTACTTTGGATTTGAGTGTCGATTTATATGAAGGATTATCTTCTAATGAAAATAGTCCCAAATACTTCTACGGTATGACTATGATTTTATTTGAATCTTTATTCCATGACTCTTCATCAACCTAAATTGAAGATACCATATTTTTTCGATACAAAACGTTATCTCCCTGCAAAGTGAACATGTTCACCAAAACTAAAATAATGTTCACTTAAAAAATGATGGAAGGAAAAATAGCGGTGCCGGTCTGCGTATCGATCATATCTTCGTTGATGAAGCTATTCCTGTACACTCCGCATACGTCATGTACAACGATAAAAATAAACCGATCGTCTCTGATCACTTTGGTATCGCTGTGGAGTTGAAATGAAATAACAAGACAGAAAGGAAGCACTCAGCTAGTCGCTGGGTGCTTTTTTGATTGTGTCTAGACGATTTGGTCTATATTTTAGTCAGTCGAGCAACAATTTGTTGGATCGATCCCGAACCTACCATTTAATCTTTCATTCTCTCTTCAAAACAATCTTTTCTCCTTTTATTTCGTATCTATTGTTAAGACCGCAAGCGAAGGAGCAATCTTATGCGAATGAAAAAGCGTAACCCGCCCGAACAACTCGTTTTACTTCAGTATTTAAATAAGCGTATGGTTTTACCAAACAATAAAAAACAGTACCTTCTTTCGCTTCAGAAAGGCTTTGATGGGGAGTTGCTTTTTGACCAGTTTGCCGGAAAACTTTCTTCGGCTTGTATCGTTTTGGAGGATCTCCGACTTGAGCTGAACAATAGTTTTTATCAAATCGACACGCTCATTTTGACGAATGAACAGATTTATTTATATGAAATCAAGAATTTTTCGGGAAAGTATTACTGCGAGGACAACCAGTGGTACAAAATGCCTACTACTGCCGTAGATAATCCGCTGCTTCAAGTCGAGAAGGCGAAAGCGAAGCTGGAAATTTTACTTCGTATGTGGAATTTCCCAATACCGATCACCGCCAAGATCGTGTTTGTCGATCCAGGTTTTTTGTTATTCCAAACGCCTTTCTCTTCGCATTTTTTATTCCACTCTGAAGTCGAGCAACACCTGCGCGAAGTCGAAGAAAACGCGACCCCGTTAGATTTGCGCCTCACTTCCCTAGCCGATAAACTGATCGCGAAAGACTGTCAAAATCGCAACAGCCGTCCCTTCCGTCAGTCTGTTCCGGAGTACACCCTCGATTCGCTAAATAAAGGCTTTCGCTGTGCACATTGCAGCGAACTATTTCGGACAAAAACCAAGTATAAACAATCTATCCTTTGTCCGCATTGTGCTGAAAAAAATCGTGTCCCCCTTCTGCTCACACAAGCGGCCAGTGAGTTGCATACCTTATTCCCCGATACGCTTTTGTCGACGGCTCTTTTGGAAAAATGGTGTGGCTTTGCATTACCAAGGCGTCGGTTTCAAATATTTCTAGCCCAAAACTATAAAAAAGAAAAGAAAGGAAAAGCTACAATTTATACTGCAAAATCTTAGTTGACTTTATCTATATAGGAAAGTTCTTCGTCTGTAGTAGACGAAGAACTTTTTTTGTTTAGAAGAAAGGAGCTGCTCCTTTCTTCATTTCAAGTTTTCACTATCCTCCTGAATCCAGCAACTTCCTCTTCTCTACCGGTTCGAAGTTTCCGGTATCTTGCTCTTTCGGTCGACTTCACGCACCTTTACTCGCGAGATTGCTCGATCAGCGTCCATTCGGGCAACTTCTACTGTGCTTTCACTTCAAAGTTGCCGGTATCTTGCTCTTTTGGTCGACTTCATGCACCTTTACTCGCGAGATTGCTCGATCAGCGTCCATTCGGGCAACTTCTACTGTGCTTTCACTTCAAAGTTGCCGGTATCTTGCTCTTTTGGTCGACTTCATGCACCTTTACTCGCGAGATTGCTCGATCGGCGTCCATTCAGGCAACTTCGTCTGCTTATTTCTCTCAAATCGACCGCAAAACCAATAAGGTAAAGAAATTCGCTGCATTTCTTCTCCATCTTTCCTACAAACCAAAAGAAGAGCCAGGCTCCAGGCCTGGCTCTTCTTCTCTCTTCTTATACTTCTTTTTTTTATTTGCACGAGATACGGTACATGGCAAACAGTAAGATCATATTGATCAGAGTGATCGCGACCGCTGCAGCGAATGCAGGCAGGTATGACCCACTGAAGTCGTACACAAATCCGACTACCGATAGGGAGAAAGATGCTCCTATACTGGTTGCGAAAGATAAAATCGGATACAGGCGCATAAAATTGTAACGGCCGAAAAACTCGCGCGTCAACAAGGTGACTGCCACTGATGGTACCGCATAAACCGCACCGAATAACAGCGCCGCACCATACAGCCAGAGGGACGTGTCCAGCAGTAAGAAAATGGTGCTGGCTAGCATAAGCGATACGAGGACGACAAATGTTCCCTTGACCGATCCGATACGGTCGCTGATGTAGCCTAAGCCTATTTTGAAGGCGATACTGCTGATCATGGTGACCGACAATAACGTCGCGCCTAATTCACTGGATAGTGACAACGAGCGTGCGAATCCGGGGAAATGTTGGGGTATACCGACCAACATAGTATGCATCAAGGTGAAGGCAAACATCATGACGAATAAATACCCTTTTATTTCGCGCTTTTCGGTCAATGGAATCGTAGTCGTTTTCTCTTCAGCCGGTATGTCTCTCAGCGGATCCTCTTCCGGTTCCATTCCATATGGCAACAATCCACTGTCACGCGGATCGAGTGTAAACGGAATAAGGATAGCGGGCAATGATAATAGGATTATCAACCCACCCATGAGCTGGTAGGCTATCTCCCAGCCGAATGTCTCGATCAAATTCGCAAAGACAGGCGAAAAAATGGCCCCCGTGACACTACTGAAACTTAAAACGACACTCATGACTAAGCCATGTTTTTTCTCGAACCATTCATTGATGATGAGCATGATCGGTACCCAGGCAAGCAACCCGGAACCCAATCCGCGAATGATCCCTAACGCATTAAAAATCCAGATGGAGCGCGTCAGCCCCAAGGCGAAATTGGCTCCTCCAGTCAACAGCACACCTGCAAGTAGAACGAGTTTGAAGGGGTACTTTTTCAATAACCGGGTAACGTATAATCCCGTGAATGCTTTCATCAGCATCGTCAAGGTGTTGTGCATCGAAACTGCCCCGCGGTATTCCCCGAGGCTTTCGGAAATCGGTGTGATGAACACACCATTGGTCATCAAGGGCAGTCCGATGGCCCCCATCACCAGCCCCATCAAAGCAAACAGGACAACAAAGTGTTTTATACTTTTATTTGGCAAACCCAATCGGCTCCTTCATTTCTAGTCAATCATTCACCGTTCTTCTATAGGAAGATCCGCCTCAGCGTATCTCCTAAACCGTATTGATTATATCGCATTCTTGAAAGAGATGTAAAGGGCAACTGTTTTCTTTAGACGAATACATAAAAAATAAGCCAGGTTTTTTGGTTTGGTGGCTGCTTGATTTTAAAACTTTGTTTTGCTCATACACTACTTATTTGGGCATTTTTTTGAAATCGCACGCTTTTTCAAACATTTGTTTATTAAAATCTGTTAACAGTTCCTGTAATCCCTTTGACTTTCTGTTAAACTATCCGTAAAATATTTATCTATATGGATATTATAAGAATGAGGGATAAAATGAAAACAAAAAAGGTATTATACTCTTTATATGGAAACATCTTGATCAGTTTTGCCGTATCGTTCTTCCGTTTAGCGAACTTAGGAACCGATCCATTTACGACGTTCAACTTAGGCTTCAGTTTTCTCTTTAACATTCGCTATGGCACTTTCCTGGTCATCTCCAGTTTGATTGCTGTCGTCTTTATTTTCTTTGCGAACCGCTCGCTGATCGGTATCGGCACAATTTTTAACATGTTCATTGTTGGAAACCTGTCCGATCTACTCGTATCACTTTACACGACTAACTTCGGTACACTCGATAACTTGCTTGTCCGCATGCTTTTCACTGTCCTAGGTATTTTAGTCTTGTCTATCGGCGCCGCTTTGTATATCGAAGCCAAAGAAGGCGTGGCACCTTATGATGCGATTCCGATCATCATTCAAGATAAAACACCCTTAACTTACCGCACAGCCAAAGTCACGTTAGATGTGTCCTTGACCATTATCGGATTTTCCCTGGGTGCAGTTGTCGGTGTCAACACCCTCATCACTGCTTTCTTCCTCGGACCGATCATTCAATTCTTCCGCGAGTTATTTGAGGAAAAATTGAACACCGATGAATTAGATTATTCAACAAAGAAATAACGCATTAGCGGTTCATGCCGCTCTGATTTCGTACTAAATGAAACCCACAGCCTTCGAGCCACACGCTCATTGAGGCTGTGGTTTTTTTGTGCTGCGTTAGCCCAAAGAAGCAGAAAAAGAGTGTCTCCACGTCAGTCCTTCATTGTCATCCAGCGAGGACGATCCGATTTGACACTCCGCCCTCTGTTTTTTTAAAAGTGCCGGGGATCGATCTCCGCCATATCTCATTCGCTTTCCCATATCCCTCTAACGCTTTGGAGGAATGAAAAAAGTCTGCCGGGGCAGACTTTTCCTCTTTTTCTATTCAGTTTCGTCCATCGGTTCCAGCATCTTATTCAGTAAGCGACGCAATTCGACCATTTCTGCTTCGGTCAAATTTGTTTGGGCCAATATCTGCTCCGGAATGCACTCGGCTACAGTTTCTGCTTCTTTTCCTTTAGCTGTCAATTCGACCACCACGACCCGTTCATCTTCCCCAGAGCGTCTCCGATCGACTAGCTTCTGTTGTTCCATGCGCTTCAACATGGGTGTCAATGTACCGGAATCTAAATGTAACCGCGCACCCATTTCTTTTACGGACAACTGCCCTGATTCCCATAAAACCATCAATACTAAGTACTGTGGATACGTCACACCCAATTCTTTGAGGATAGGACGGTACCGTTTCGTTATTTCTCGTGTGGCCGCATAGAGCGGAAAACACACCTGATTATCTAATTTCAAACCTTCTATCGTCATTTTGATCACCTCTTCCTTTCAGTATACCAATTCTTTGCTAAAAAATATAGAACTTGACAACACTAAATTAAATTGTGTACAATTGAATTGTAGAAAATATATTAACGGAGGAGTAATAATTATGGGAATCGCATTATATACTGCATCAAGTACTGCTTCAGGTGGCCGCAAAGGAATCGTGAAATCTTCTGATGGGATTTTGGATTTAGAGCTCGCTATGCCCAAAGGTTTAGGTGGCAAAGGGGACGTCGCGGCTACGAATCCGGAACAACTCTTTTCAGCCGGATACGCCGCTTGTTTTGACAGCGCATTGCAACTCGTTGCTGGAAAAGCACGCAAAAAAATCACCAGTGAAATCACTGCTGAAGTAAGCATCGAGAAACAACTGAAAGGATTCGGGTTGAGCGTCAAGTTGATCGCTGAAATTTCAGGCGTCACGCAGGAAGAAGCTGAAGACCTCATCGAGAAAGCTCACCAAACCTGCCCCTACAGCCGTGCCATCGAAGGCAACGTCAAAGTAACGAAAAAAGTAATTGTGAAATAAACTGAATACATTTCAAAAAAAAAGAGTCCTAATAAATAGGGCTCTTCTTTAAAATCACTCAATCTAAAAACAAGTTCATATTTTAGCTATTTTCAATATAAACGAATTCAAATAATGCCTGACCTAATTTTTTATTTTCTAATTCATTCAAAAAGGCAATTAAACTCAATCCATCCTCTTCATCATTGAATTTCCTCCACAATGTATCCTTTAAATCGTAACTGATATTAGCTTCACTTAAAATAGTAAACACTTCATCTTTCACATCCTGATTTTTTACTATTTCAACATCTTTCAATGAAATTTTCGTGCTACTCTTTCTATCTAAACTGATAGTTATTGAATTGTTTTTGTGATTAATATTGTAGCCTTTGTCGGAATGATTACTATTATAGTCTACTCCATAAATAGTTAATCTATTCTTTCTTTCTTTGGGAATAATATTATTTGTATCTTTTATTGTTATGCAAATTTCCCTTTTCAGCCAATCTAGCTCTACTTCCGTGATTGCCCTATGCCCCTTGCTATCTTCCACTAGAGAAAATGTGTTATTTTCTCCTGGATAAATCTGCCAAGTTAATTCTTTTGGTAAATTATCCCCTTTAGTTCCTATAGCATTTGAATCCATAGGAATTATCGCCCCAGCTTTTGCTAAAACTGGAATGTTTTCTAACGATCGAAAAATCCTGAGTGTAGATCCGCCTTTATATCGTTTTCCTGAAAAAATATCAAACCACTCTCCTTCAGGTAACCATATTTTTTCTGAAGCTAAATGGATATCTGGATCTATTTTTTCAGTTATGGGTAAAACTATTAGTTCAGTTCCAAAATAATATTCATTTGGGACCAAATAGGCTTCCTCATTTTCTGGAAATTCATAGTACATTGGTAAGATCAAAGGAAGACTCTCTTCGCTGGTTTTTACATTCATAGTATACAGATAGGGAATCAAAGTATGGCGTAAGCGTAAATATTTCGCCATTATTCTAAATACTGAGTCGCTAAATATCCAAGGTTCTTTACTAGAAAACTCGCTTTTAGAACTATGAAGTCGATTGATTGGACTAAACACCCCAAATTGTGCCCATCTTAATGATAGTTCTTCATCAAAATAACCACGCATGTGACCACCTATATCATGACTCCACCACGAATAACCAATGTTACTTGCTGTAGCAGTAAAATAGGGTTGAAATTTTAAGGATTCCCAGGTTGTGATCGTGTCTCCTGAGAAACCAATAGGATACCTATGACTACCCGGACCAGCATATCTAGAAAGTATGATATCATTCCCTTTTTCTTTTTGAATATCGTTGTAATGGTAATAATTCAAGAGCCACAATGGATCTAATCCTTCAGATTCACTAACTGATCCCTGTTGCCAATCGATCCACCAAAAATCGACCCCATCTTCTTCTAATGGATGATGAACATCTTCAAAATATGTTTCTCTAAATTTTGTATTGGCTATATCAAATTTAGCCGGCTCCTCTAATTCTTGATTTAAGTTCAATTTTTTCGCAACTGCAGGATACATCGATTCAAACGCTCTTATACCGGAAGCTGGGTGAACATTCAGAGTGATTTTTAATCCTCGGTTATGTAGTAACTGAAGGAAACGTTTTGGATCAGGAAATAATTCTTGATTCCAAGTATAGCCAGTCCAACCACTCCCATATTTTGAATCAATTTCTGTCAAATGCCAATCCATATCGATTACACTAATTGATAGTGGAATTTCATTTTTATCAAATTTATTCATTAACTCTAAATATTGAACTTCTGAGTAATTCCAAAACCTACTCCACCAATTCCCTAGTGCATACCTTGGGAGAAGGGGTGTTTCTCCTGTTAAATGATAGAAGTCTTTTAAAGCTTTCTTATATTCTCTTCCATAAGCAAAAAAATATTGATCGATTTCTGATCCATTACGTGGGATGATTTTATCTGATTCATCTAAAAAAATGAAAGATTTTGAATCATCTAATAAGGCGTACCCATCTTTTGATACGATACCTTCTTCTAATGATACTGAACCATCTATCTCATCTAGTGTCCTCGCGGTACCTTTGAGTGTATTGATTTTTTGGCCAAAAATCCATCTATTCCCGTAAGGTGTATAATTGTTTTTTACATCTATAAATAGTGTACTTGGACTAAACTTTCCTTTACGATAATAAAGATGCACATGACTAGTAATTATTTCCACATACTCATCAGATTCTATAGTATTAAATTCTGGTTGTTCAAATTCTCGATTAACTACAATTTGAGTTTTTTGATCTACAAATTCACCTTTAGAGGAGTACTCCATTCGTATCATTTCATTGGTTAAAATTGTGAATCGGTAATTATCTCCTTGTATAATGTTTCTTTCAATTTTGTGATCGTGTATATTAGTCAAATGAAACCACACCTCTTATTCTTCTGTTTTATTTTTTATGTTTCACTGAATCTCTCTGAATCAACTCGCCAGGTAGATAAATTTGTTTTTCGATTTGACAATCAGCAGTTTTGCTTAGTATTTTACTAACTGTTTCACCTGCAACGATTCCTTTATGAACTTGATTTAATCGAATTGTGGTCAATGCCGGTTCATGAAATTTTGCAAATGTTATATCATCTATTCCTATTATAGAAAGTTTTTCAGAATCAAATAACTTTTTCTTTTTTAAATAACTTATCGCTTCAATAGCCAGATAATCAGCAGTCGAAACAATGCACGTATATTGACTTAAATTTACAGATAATTCTTCAAACTGATCATCTGTAAATAAATCATCGTATTTAACTTCTATTCCACTTTCAACCATTGCTTTTTTAAACCCTTTTAATCTTTGTTGGATAACGCCATTACCTTCAAAATCAAATGAATATGACAGAAAAGCAATTGACTTATGCCCTTTATCTATACAATATTTAGCGGCATCATAGCCAACTTTAAAATCCTCACTATTTATAAAAACATGTTCTATCTTATTTTTTCTGTTTATTTCTGAAACATACGTATCAATGAAAACGATTGGCTTTATCACCTTGTTTTTTATCTTTTTATAAAAACTTTCTGACATACCAACAGCTATAAAGCAGTCAAAGTTCCAATTTGACTGTAAAGTTTCTACATCATTCACGGATGTAACATTATGAATTAACGTAAAGAAACTTAATTCTTTTGCTACTCGACTAACACCTTCTAAAAATTCAGCTACAAAGGGATCAGAAAAGTGAAAGTTATTATTATCAGAATAATATAAGACTCCAACTAATCGAGAAGAAGATTGAACCAATCCTCTTGCATTCATATTGGGAACATAGTTATATTTTTTAATAACGTCATTAATGACTTTGATTTTATCCGCAGAAACTTTATTTGTTTTATTGTTGATTACATTGGAAACCGTTGCGATGCTTACTCCGACTTCTTCGGCAATTTGCTTAATAGTCACTGTCATTTTTCTCACCTTGTATTTTTATTTGATAGACCCACTAGCAACTCCTGAAATAAATTGCTTTTGGAAAATCATATATACTATTATAACAGGAATGATTGAAATTGAGGTAGCGGCAAAGAGACCACCATAATCTGTACCATATTGGCCATTAAACAATCGCAATCCAACTGAAATCAATTGTTTTTCATCACTATTGATCATTAAGAACGGCCAGAGGAAATCTTCCCAACTCCAAAGGAATTGGAAAATAGCTAAACTAGCTATAGTATTACGTGACATAGGTAATACTATTTTATGAAAAATATAGGTATCAGTAGCTCCATCCATTCTTGCGGCCTCAATTAACTCATTAGGGATTTGCGAAATAGACTGTTTGAATAAAAAAATACCAAATGCACTCACCATAGAAGGAATAATCAAAGACTTATATGAGTCAAGCCAACCAAAATTTACCATCATTTCATATTTAGGTATGATAGTGACTGCCCAGGGCAACATCATAGTAGATAGTACTAGCCCAAACAAAAGATTTTTCCCTTTAAATGAAAATTTTGCAAATAAGAATCCAATTAGGGCTGAAGTGTAAATTACGATTACGGTCAACGTCAATGCAACAAATAGACTATTCCCAAACATTCTCATGAAATTGAATTTTTCTTGAATAACGATATAATTCTCAAATGTAGTCGGTGTAGGAAAGAAGGATCCTCCAATCTTCACGATTTCACTATTGGTAGCAAAAGAAGAAATCAACATCCATATAAATGGGATTACAGTCACAAGAGCACATAGAAACAAAATAATATTAAAGATTATTATTTTTCCTGAACAATTCATACTTTTCGTTGAAACATGTGCCAACTGCCTAATGGCAGCTTAAATTTACTTTTTCATTTTCACCTGTTAAGTGATGAAAAAAGAACCCCATTCTGATATGGTAAAGGTGTCTAAACCAACCATAAGAAAGGAGTTCTCTTCATGATTAGCTTACACAAAAACCAGGTAAAATTCAATTCAAACATCATCATTTCGCATACAGGTGGTCGTTTATCGAGTGATTCGGGTTTAGTCTTAGTTAAAGAAGTAATGGATACCTTCAAGTTTTCTGATTTGGCAAAATCACTTCTGGACATTAAAGATAACCGTGCTTACTACACGCATGATAATTTAGCGATATTAGAACAGCTCATTATGCAACTGATTGCTGGTTATTCGGCAGACTCGTCAGCTAATCTGTTACGACAGGATCCAGTCTTTCAAATGGTGTTAGGCAGAAAACAATTAGCCTCACAATCGTCAATTTCACGGTTTCTGGATCGTTTCACCACGGAAAATGTGGGTCAATTACAATCATTAAATCAGTCGCTCATTGATAAAGCGCGTTTGATTCGCAATGACACCGAGTTAATCATTGATCTCGATTCTACTCATTCAGATACCTTTGGCCATCAAGAACAAACAGATTATAATGCACATTATCAAACCTACGGCTACCACCCATTAGTTGCCTTTGACGGACTGACTGGAGATTTCTTAAAAGCTGAACTGCGTTCAGGTAATCAGTACACATCTAAAGGGGTGAAAGCCTTTATCGACCCATTGTTACACCACTACAATGAATCCATACCGAATACTGACATATTGGTTCGTGGGGACAGCGGCTTCGCAACACCAGAGGTGTATGAGTCTTGTGAAGAAAATGAAAGTCAGTATGTGATCCGATTAAAGAACAATCGGAGGTTAAGTCAATTAGCTGAGCAATCCGTTCTTTACGGGGATAACCAAAAATGGGAAGATCGGGAAGTTCAGTATTTTTCAATGCCTTATCAAGCACAATCATGGTCGAAACCCCGTCGAGTCTGTATACGTTCCGTTCGTGAAGCAGGAGAATTGCTCTTTCACCACGCATTCATTGTGACTAATCTATCCGATAATGTCTCACCTGAAGTCATATTCTCTCTTTACGGCAAACGGGGTACAATGGAGAATTTCATCAAAGAAGCGAAATCAGGCTTTTATTTTGACAAAACAGATAGCCCACTCTTCCTGGAAAATCACGTTAGAATGATGATCAGTGTCCTGGCTTACAACCTCGTCAATTTTTTAAAGACCATTGGATTTGAACAAGTGAATCGGGGGATGACGATTCATTCTATACGATTGACATTGCTCAAAGTTGCCGGCAAACTCGTTAAAACAGGCAGACAAGTCTATCTCAACCTGTCGAGTTATCATGTGTATCAAACCGAATTTTATAAGGTTTTCGAACGCCTACGGCGATCCAGACAATGTATTTAGAGGAGTTATCGCATAAAGTTTTAACTGATTATTTCAAGGGATCAGT
>NZ_AUEG01000025.1 GCF_000425865.1 Lacticigenium naphthae DSM 19658 | reverse complement strand
ATTTGAGCGTAGATGTTTTTGTTCCGTTTTTAGTCACTGAATAGTTTTGATTAACAGATCCACAGTGATGACAGGCCTTCGGCTTGTAAGTCAATGTCCCTTGATAAACAAGGTAAGTGGTTCCTTTAAGCGTTTCTTCTGGGCATACGTAATTATTTAGATCAAAAAGAATATTTTCATCTTTAATATTCAACGAATTTCGTATAATATGAGAGTGGGTCATGTAGATTCTCCTTTGATTGGTTTTGGTCGACTTAATTATAAGGGAATCTACTGGCCTTTTTCTATACAAAATAAAAAATCGTATCAGCGAGTTCGTTAGAACTCACCAACACGATTTATTATAGAACCGTTAAATAGAAAGTGACGTGGATGAGAAACTCTTCTCATCCACGTCATTTTCTATTTGAAGGAAAAAATCAGGTGAAAACAACTATGACCTATCTTCTAGAAAAGAGTATTTTTCCACTAATATTCCCTGTGAAGCAAGTCAGCGTAACTTGTTTCAACCCAAAATAAAAAAGGCAGTACACAGTAAATTCAGCTTAGTGTGTACTGTCTTTTTGGTGTTATATTTCAATGAAATGATAAATAGGCTCTTTTTTATCAGGATCTAATTCGACAGATAGATGGTAGCCGTTAAAGAACCATTCATCTTCAGTTTCTGCAAAATAGGGGATTTCATTAACTATTGTTTTAGCTATCGGTTCATGCGGTTCAGCAACTTGTATGCCCACAGAAAAACCAGTATGAACTTCAGTTTTTCCATAAACTTTACCAAAGAAACGAACACCCAATCCAGCACCAATACCCATTTCTTCTTCAAACCATTTGATTGCGTCGTTACTAATTTTTATATCCATTCTGCTATGCACGACAATCCGTGCTTTCCCCCTCTCTAAATCATTCTAAAGTGAATCTAGATATATTATAGATTACTCATTCAATTTGCTTAACAAAGCATATAACTCTTTTTGCTCTTCTCTGGTCAATTTACTGAAGTACTTAATGTGTAAATCATTTAATTGGGGTGCAACTTTAGTATACACGTTATGCCCTTTATCTGTTAAGTGAATACCATTCGTCTTCCACTTTTTTTTCTTTAAAATCAAGCCGGATTGTTCTAATTTTGATAATAAATGTGTAATATTTCCTTGTGTTACCAACAATTTTTTTGCGATTTCCTGTTGGGATAAGACTTTATCTGTCTCTACTAGACGGGCAAGTATTTCAAACTGTGCCTGAGAAATGTTGAAGTCTTTTAATAATGTGGCGGTTGCCTTATTATTTTCTTTATACCACTGAATTAATTGGTGCCAAAGTAAAAACACTCGTTTGTTTTTGGAAGTATGTTCTTCTATGAGCAGATTATCCTCAAAATCAACTGGGAACCATTGTGGAATGGAAACGATTTGATTCCATAAAATAGGAGGAATGACTAGAGTTTCTTTGTCACTTACTCTAATTGCCTGTTGAATTGCATTTCCTTGTCGCCCAAGTATTTTTTTAGCCCACAGAGGATCGATTATCAAAGCTTTTCCTACACTAGCTAAATCAGCTGTTTTCAGAACACATTCAACATCCTCAAGGGTTTTTATGCCACCGACACCGATAAGAGGTATGCGACCATTAATATAGCGGGATATTTGATTTAAAATGGGTTCATTAGATTCAGAATCAAGTAGAGAGGATTTTGTATAATGACCAAGTGAGATGTGTAAATAATCCAGCTCCATATTGCATAATTCGTCTATCAAATAAAAGGTATCTTCTAATCTGATTCCTGGCTCTTCTATTTCCTCAGGAGAAAAACGATAACCGAGAACGAATGGTCGTTCTGCTTCATTAGCAATAACCTCTTGACACCCTCGGATGATCTCTATTATGAACTGCATTCTTTCTTTTCGGTTGCCACCCCATCTGTCTGAGCGAGTGTTCGAATGAGGAGAGTAGAACTGCTGTAACAAATACGTATTGGCTCCATGCAGTTCGACTCCATCAAATCCTGCTAATAGAGCTCGGCGAACGGCTTCTTTGAATTGAATGATCAATTGTTCAATTTCAGTATGGGTCAATTCTTTCGGGGTAACGGCCCATTCTCTGATTGGTGGAATAGGGCTAGGCGCAACCGGAAGAACATCTCCATTGTATTCAGGACGAGACATCCTCCCCCCATGATAGATTTGAAGGATTGCTTTTGCACCGCCTGCTTGAATCACAGAAGCAAGTTGACGCAAACTAGCAATTTGTCCATCATTGGAAGCTCCTAATCCATTTTGAAAAGCTTGTCCTTCAGGAGAGATATATGCACAAGCAGTAATCACTGCTCCAACTTCATGAGATCGTTTATAATAATAATTCAACTCTTCTCTTGAAATCATCCCATTTTCTTGACTCGAGCTCGTAGTCATTGGGGCCATTATAAGCGGATTTCGAAAGGTTGCTCCTGAACGAAATGAAAAAGGATAGTTAATATTATCAGACACAATACTCGCCCTTTCAGTCTTTGATCTGTCCTCACTTTATAACTAAAATGAGGAACTGTCAATCCTCCTTCGTAAAAATAATAATACCGAAAACATGTATTTTAGAATAGGTGACATATTTCATCTCGATTACGTTAGTAGTAGTGTAAGACGTCGACACTTACAAAAACAGATGAGGAGAGTGCAGTATGATCAAACAATGGAATGGTGGAAAAGTAGTGGTTTGCTTTGAAGATGCTGAAAACGAAAAAGTTGTGCGTCGCAGTTACAATGATAGTATGCAAGATTTAGGACCAGAGCAAGTTGAACAGTTTTCAGATGCAATTGCTTCTTTAAGCGTATTGCCTACAATTGAAACAGTCGTTACAGAAGAATTCAAATATATCCGTTAAATTTAACAAAGAAAATATTTTGTTCGTCTATCTATCATATAAATAATGGAGGAATGTAACAATGGCTACAACATTGGAATTGAAGTTCTTGTCAAGTGAAGGAAAAGTTCGTACTTTAAACGTTGCCCATCCAATTTTAGATATTACACCGGAGCAAGTTCAAGCAGCTATGGGTACAATTATTGCACAAGATATGTTCGTTAAAGATGGCGTGAAACCTTTTACTCAAGTAAATTCTGCACGCTATGTGGAAAGAAACACTACGGATATTCTTTCTGCTGAATAAACAAAAAAAGATCAGACATCACTGTCTGATCTTTTTTTGTTTTTAAGAGCCTCTCCCACAGTGCGGGAAAGGAAAAAACAGGGGGACAAGTTAAGTTGTGACTAACGAATTACTTTGGTGCTTTCTGGGTCGAAGAAATGAGATTTACTCATATCAAAAGCCATATCGACCATTTCACCAGGTCTATGGTAATCACGCGCGTCAACTCTAGCGATAAATTCAGTGCTGCCTACTTCAGAATAAAGCATTGTTTCTGCACCAAGTAACTCAGAGACTACCACTTTAGAACGAACTGTGCTTTCCGGGTTCGTATCTAAGGCAATCTGCTCACTCTTGATATCTTCTGGGCGAATACCAAATGTTAATTTGGAATTGTTCCCAAAGCCAGCATTACGCAAGACTTTTAGTCGACCTTCTGGAACTGTAAGGTCAAGAGAGTCTCCATCAGAAATTTTATTTCCATTTAGAGTGACTTCGAAGAAATTCATAGCAGGAGATCCGATGAAGCCACCAACAAATATATTGACAGGTGTATCGTAAACTTCTTTGGGTGAACCAATTTGTTGAATAAGACCATCTTTAAGTATGACGATACGGTCGGCCATTGTCATCGCTTCAGTCTGATCGTGTGTTACATATATAGAGGTGGTATTTAGACGTTGATGTAATTTTGCAATTTCGGCACGCATAGCTACACGTAATTTAGCATCTAAATTTGATAAAGGTTCGTCCATTAAGAATACTTTTGCGTCACGAACAATTGCTCGACCTAAAGCTACACGTTGACGTTGCCCGCCAGATAATGCTGCAGGTTTACGATCAAGTAAAGGTGTTAAGCCTAAGATATCTGCTGCGTTATCAACTCGTTTTTTTATCTCATCTTTTTTATATTTACGCAGTTTCAATCCGAATGCCATATTATCATAAACAGTCATATGAGGATAGAGAGCGTAGTTCTGGAAAACCATCGCAATATCACGATCTTTTGGTGCAACATCATTCATAAGAGTATCCCCTATGTATAGTTCACCGTCTGTAATTTCTTCTAGTCCGGCTATCATACGAAGAGTAGTTGATTTCCCACAACCAGAAGGTCCAACAAATACAATGAATTCGCGATCTTTAATCTTCAGGTTAAAATCTGTAACGGAAAAATCATCTGCATTATCATACTTTTTATAAATATTATTTAAGGCCATTTCTACCATTTTATTCACCTATCCATTCTTATTAGTTTCTTTGTAGCTGACAACTTTAAGTATAGTGTAAGCGTTACCTTTTCGAAAGGGTAGACTGCACAAAATCTAATTCATAAACTTGTGCAACATGACGAAAGATCGAAAGAGTTTTAAAATGAAAAACTAGGAAGAAAAGCTAGTTTATTGTAGACTAGAGAAGGATAAAAAGAAAGAAAGGAATTTATGCATGCAAAAAAGAGGATTTGAAGTAGTCACAACGTATCAAGAAATGGGAATCAATTTACCCAAAAGAGCAACGGACCGATCAGCCGGATACGATTTCGAAGCTGCTCAAGATATTACATTACCTTCAATTTGGAAAGCAGCCTTCTCAGCATTTCAATTGAAAAACTTTGAAGGGAAAGAGACGATCAGTTTTCCTTCTGAAAACAAGGAATATTTAAAGTCTTCTTTGGTCCCTACTGGAATAAAGGCATTTATGCCTAAAAATGAATATCTGTTGCTGGCTAATCGCTCAAGCAACCCTATGAAAAATCAATTAGCATTACCTAATGGAGTGGGGATCATCGATGCAGATTATTATGCAAACGAAAAAAACGAGGGTGAAATATTTTTCCAGTTAATTAATTATGGATTGGAAGATTATACGATCAAAAAAGGAGAGCGTATCGGTCAAGGTATTTTCATGACGTATGCACTTGCCGACCGAGACGAACCTGTTTCTGCTGAACGAGTAGGAGGATTTGGATCCTCAGGAAAATAATACTTTAAAAAGCAATGAATACATTTTTTCATCACGAAAACCCGCTAAATTATGGTATAATAAGGTATTGTATACTCTGATGAAAAGAGGTGAAAGAGTGGCTAAAAAGAAAGCATCAGTCTATGTTTGCCAAGCGTGTGGCTATCAGTCAGCTAAGTTGATGGGAAAGTGTCCCAATTGTGGTGGTTGGAACCAGATGGAAGAAGAGAAACTACCAGGAAAAAGTGAAGGGAACACACGGACGACGTTTGCGGGAAATGTAGCAAAAGCAGAAACAATCAAAGAAATAAAAGTGAGCAAAGAACCGCGTATCAAGACTTCTATAACCGAATTTAATCGTGTACTAGGTGGGGGAGTAGTTCCGGGTTCATTAATATTGATCGGTGGAGATCCAGGTATTGGAAAGTCTACATTACTTCTACAAGTTTCAGCAGAACTTTCTCAAACAGGAGGAATAGTTTTATATGTCACTGGAGAGGAAAGTAGTAGTCAAATAAAAATGCGCGCCGAGCGATTGGAACTGAAGGAGTCTGATTACTATATCTACCCAGAAACGGACATGAATGCTATCCGTTCTGTTATAGAAAAAATAAGACCACAGTTTGTGGTGATCGACTCGATTCAAACGATGCATCATCCTGAAATCGAAAGTATGACGGGTAGTGTTTCGCAAGTTAGGGAATCAACTGCCGAGTTAATGAAAATAGCTAAAACAAATCAAATCGCTATCTTTATTGTTGGACATGTAACGAAAGAAGGAGCCATTGCTGGGCCGAGGATGCTAGAACATATGGTGGATACTGTTCTGTATTTCGAAGGTGAAAGACACCATACCTTCCGAATATTAAGAGCTGTAAAAAATCGATTTGGTTCTACAAACGAAATAGGGATTTTCGAAATGAAAAATGGTGGATTGGAAGAAGTATTAAATCCATCTCAATTATTTTTAGAGGAAAGATTAGCCGGAGCGACCGGATCAGCAGTCGTGGCAGCCTTAGAAGGCACGCGGCCGATCCTGGTTGAAATCCAATCGCTCATCACCCCGACATCATTCGGTAATGCTAAACGGACAGTGAGTGGGTTAGATTATAGCCGGGTTTCACTCATTATGGCGGTACTTGAAAAAAGAGCGGGTTTGCTATTGCAGAATCAAGATGCCTATTTAAAAGCCGCTGGCGGCGTTCGCTTGGATGAACCGGCTATCGACTTAGCGATTGCGATGAGTATTGCTTCCAGTTATGAAGAAAAAGAAACAAAATCGACTGATTGTTTTATAGGAGAAATAGGGCTGACCGGTGAAGTCCGACGCGTAAGCCGTATCGAACAACGGGTAGGAGAAGCAGCTAAACTAGGTTTTAACCGTATTTTTATACCAAAAAACAATATTGGCGGATGGACATTTCCGAAGGATGCTCAAATAATTGCTGTGTCTACGGTTAGCGAAACATTAAAAAAATTATTTCATTAAAAAAAGAAAGAAGGGTTTTTTGTGATTAGTAAAGTGGTTATGATTACGCTTATGCTTGTCGGAGGAAGCCTTGGGTACAATTTTTTGCCTACTGTTTGGGGATTGATACCAAATGTCCCGACAGTAATTGATAATGCAGTGATGAATATCGCACTAGGAGTAATGATTTTTTACTTTTTGTCGATACCAGCTGTCAATCGAATTGAAGAAGGCATCCTAAGACTCGAGGCTTTTCTAAGTGAAAGAAGTGCATCATATTTAATATTTGGAAGTCTAGGCACGATTATTGGACTTATTCTGGGTTGGCTTGTGAACTTATCCTTGATAGGCTTAGGACTTCCATTTATTAGCGATGTTTTTCCAATTATTTTAACAGTAGGATTTTCTTACGTCGGTTTCCGATTGGGAACTTCTAGACGCGAAGAAATTAGACGACTGTTCCAAACAAAAGGAAATAAGAAAGATGAAGAAGAAGATGTATTAGAAAGAAAAGCAGGAGAAAACTTCCGGAAGTATAAAATTTTGGATACGAGTGTGATCATCGATGGGCGCATCTACGATATTGTTAAAACTGGTTTTATTGAAGGGACGCTCCTTATACCTAACTTTGTCTTACAAGAATTACAGCATATAGCCGATTCATCTGATAGTTTGAAACGTGTTCGCGGACGTAGAGGATTGGATATATTGAATTCTCTCCAAAAAGAACCCGGGCTATCTGTTGAAATGTACGATGGAGATGTGAAGGATGTAGAAGAAGTAGATTCTAAGTTAGTACAATTAGCGAAAATTTTAGATGGTGTAGTTGTCACGAACGATTATAACCTGAACAAAGTAGCCGAATTCCAAAACGTTCCGGTATTTAATATCAATGAGTTGGCCAACACCGTAAAACCTGTGGTCATTCCTGGAGAAACTATGCGGGCAATGATCGTCAAGAGCGGAACAGAAAGAAGCCAAGGAGTAGCTTATTTAGACGATGGAACGATGATCGTTGTAGAAGATGGACAACATTACATGAACCAAGCAATAGAGGTCATCGTTACAAGTTCACTTCAAACAGCAGCGGGCAGAATGATTTTTGCTAAACCGGTCCATTCTCAAAAACAAATCAAAGATCGTGAAGAAAATGCATGAAAGCAGCATATGAATGTATTCTGCTAGGTGCCGGTTCAGGAAAAAGAGTCGGAAAATCCATCAATAAAATCCTGCTCCCCTTAGGGAAAAAGCCTCTATACATGCAAGCACTGACCGTCTTTTTGGAAGACGAAGCCTGCAGGAAAATTATTTTTGTTATACGCTCAGAAGACAAAGAACTGATCGAGTCTGATTTAACTGAATGGGCTGTAGCAAATGAAAAAGTCGAACTCGTCGTAGGTGGACTGGAGAGGCAAGATAGTGTCCGTAATGGGTTGAGTAAAGTTTCAGCAACTATTCAATACGTTGTGGTCCACGATGCAGCCCGCCCCTTTATCGACAGGAATTCAGTGGAAGCCTTAAAATTAAAAATGGTAGAGACTGGGGCGGTCACATTAGGTGTCCCGGTGAAAGACACCATTAAGATCGTTAAAGAAGGTCTGGTAGTCCGCACATGCTATCGTCCGGAAGTTTGGCAGATTCAAACACCACAAGCCTTTAAAAAAGAATGGTTACAGCGAGCTTTTGCAAAAGCCGAAAAAGATCGATTTTTGGCGAATGAAGAAGGAGAGTTGCTTGAGAGAGCAGGTTATCCGCTAGCCGTCATAAAAGGAACAGATCAAAACTTTAAAGTGACGACAGTAAATGATTATGTGATTGCAAAGGGAATGTATAACGAATTCGAAAAAGAAAACAAATGAAGATAAAGTCAGTCTGTAGCAATTCGATAAAAATCGTGTTATGTTAAAAAAGAGACTGTATCAGTTAAGGTAAGTAGTCAAAAATTCAGAGATTAAAAGGGGATAATTAATCATGATGAAAAAAGTTCGTGTACGGTATGCGCCTAGCCCAACTGGACATTTACACATAGGAAATGCAAGAACAGCATTATTTAATTACCTATTCGCACGCAATACAGGTGGAGATTTCATTATCCGTATCGAAGATACCGATATAAAAAGAAATATTACCGGCGGAGAAAAAAGTCAACTGGATAATTTAGCCTGGTTGGGTATCGATTGGGACGAAAGCCCAGATAAACCGGGAAAATATGGACCGTATCGTCAGTCTGAACGAAAAGATATTTATGAACCTTTAGTTGACCAGTTACTGGCAAGTAATCGTGCCTATAAATGTTACTGCACATCTGAAGAATTGGAAGCTGAGCGAGAAGCACAACGTGCCCGTGGAGAAATGCCACATTATGGCGGTAAGTGCGCGAATCTTTCTGCGAAAGAAAGAAAAGAAAAAGAGTCTGAGGGTCTGGAACCGGTCATTCGTTTCAGAGTGTCAAAAGACAGTACGTATAATTTCACGGATATTGTTAAAGGTCCCATTAGTTTTGAAGCAACGAGTGTAGGTGGGGATTTCGTTATTATGAAACGTGACGGTATGCCAACATATAACTTTGCTGTAGCGGTCGATGATCATTATATGAAAATCACCCATGTGTTACGCGGGGATGACCATATTGCCAACACACCGAAACAATTAATGGTTTATGAAGCCTTTGAATGGGAAGCTCCTGAATTCGGTCATATGACTCTTATTGTAAATAGTGAAACGGGTAAAAAATTGAGTAAACGTGATGGAGATATTCTTCAATTTATTGAACAATACCGTGAACTTGGCTATTCTGCTGAAGGTTTATTCAACTTTATATCTCTATTAGGCTGGTCTCCAGTTGGAGAAAAAGAACTCTATACACGAGAAGAATTAATTGAAATGTTCGATCCTGCTCGTCTTGGGAAATCACCCGCTGCATTCGATGCAAAAAAATTGGAATGGATCAGCAACCAATACATGAAGGAATTGCCTCTAGACGTAGTAACTGAAAAAGCATTACCTCATCTTATAAAAGCAGGTTATGTAGAAGAAGATCCATCAGAAGAAAAACGCGCTTGGGTACAGGACTTAGTTGCTCTCTATCATGAACAAATGAGTTATGCTGCACAAATCACAGACTTAGCTGCCTTATTCTTTGAAGAAGGTATTGACTGGGATGAAGAATCTAAAGAAGTATTAGCCGGAGAAACAGTTCCGCAAGTATTAGAAAGTTTTGTCGAAAAATTACAGGCAATCGAACCATTTGAAGCAGATGAAATAAAAAAAGCAATTAAAGCAGTTCAAAAAGAAACAGGAATTAAAGGGAAAAACCTCTTTATGCCTATTCGTGTAGCAGTAAGTGGCCAAATGCATGGCCCGCAACTGAATGACACGATTGAAATGCTAGGCAGAGAACGTGCGATTGCGCATATAGAAAAAGCACGACAACTTGTTCAAAAATAAAGACGAAGATAAGAAAAGTAATTTTATAAAAAAGATGCAGAGAGTCCGGTTTGGTGGAAAAGGATACTTTTTTATAGAATGAAATGCCTCTTGGAGTCGGATTTCCGATAGTGTAGGAAATCACGTCCAATCCGCGTTAAGGATTTATCTGAGTAAAAGTGGATACACGTGATCAGCGTCTTTTAATTAAGGCGCTGATTTTTTACTCTCTACGCTTCTCTTGTATAATAGACGCACAGCATAGTAAGGAAACAGAGAAAGGAATGAACCAGTTGTTTAAAGAAATCATTCAAACGATAAAAAAGAATGATCCCTCCGCTCGCTGCACGATGGATATCGTGTTGACTAACCCGGGCTTTTGGGCAATTGTTTATTATAGATTTTCACATTTTTTATATAAAAACCACCTTATTTTGTTAGCCAAAATGGTGACAATGTTTTCGCGATTTTTAACTGGAGTAGAGATCCATCCAGCAGCCAAAATTGGGAAACGGCTGTTTATTGATCACGGTATGGGATTGGTCATCGGAGAAACAGCCATTATCGGCGATGACGTAAAAATATTCCACGGGGTCACTCTTGGTGGGACCGGAAAAGAACACGGCAAACGCCATCCAAATATTGAAAATAATGTTTTACTTTCTGCTTATAGCCAGGTTATTGGGAATATAACCATTGGAGAAAACAGTAAAATCGGAGCCAATGCGGTCGTGTTAGAAGATATTCCAGCAAATTGCACTGCGGTCGGTATGCCTGCAAAAGTCGTGCGCTATGAAGGTGAAAAAGTAGAAGAAACGGAAGCTGAAGCACTCATGCATGGAAGCCATATAGCGAAGGAGGACCCCGCACATGATCAAACTGTATAATACCTTAACGCGACAAAAAGAGACGTTTGAGCCGTTAGAACCGGGGAAAGTCAAAATGTATGTTTGCGGACCCACAGTCTATAATTACATCCATATCGGTAATGCGCGGAGTATTGTGGCATTTGATACCATTCGACGGTATTTTGAATACCGAGGCTACGAGGTGGATTATGTATCCAACTTCACGGATGTAGATGATAAAATTATCAAAGCTGCTAAAGAACTAGAAATTTCTGCACCCGAATTGGCAAACCGTTTCATCGCAGCCTATAAGGAAGATACGCAGAAGTTATGTGTGAAAGAACCGACGGCATCGCCTCGTGTAATGGAGAATATTCCGGACATCATTGCATTTATCCAAGCCCTCATCGACAAGGGCTATGCCTATGTTTCTCAAGGCGATGTATACTATCGCACAAGAAAGTTTGAAGGGTATGGTAAACTGAGTGGCATCTCCATAGACGAATTGGCAGAAGGTGCCAGTCAACGTGTGGTAGAAAATACAAGAAAAGAAGATGCTGTTGATTTCACTTTATGGAAAGCAGCAAAAGAGGATGAAATCAGTTGGGATGCCCCCTGGGGGAAAGGTCGCCCCGGATGGCATATCGAATGTTCCGTGATGGTCAAAAAGTATTTAGGCGAAACCATTGATATTCATGCAGGTGGCCAGGATCTGACTTTCCCGCATCATGAAAATGAAATTGCACAATCTGAAGCGAAGCATGGGCAGACTTTTGCCCGCTACTGGTTACACAATGGGTTTGTTACGATGGATCAAGAAAAAATGAGTAAATCTCTTGGAAATGTTGTGTTTGTTCATGATCTAGTAGAAGAAGTAGATCCTCAAATCATCCGTTTCTTCATGGCTACGGCTCATTATCGTCATCCGATCCACTATTCTAAAGAGACTTTAACAGAAGCCGAAACCAATTTGAAACGGCTGCAAACAGCGTACCAAAATGCTCATCATCGGTTAGCAACGGCTGTAGAGAGGACAACAGAAGATGCCAAGATGCTTGAAAAAGTAGAAAGCGTAGAAAAGGCATTCGTTGAAAAAATGGATGACGATTTTAATACAGCAAATGGGATTTCTGTATTGTACGACTTTGCTAAACAAATCAATATTTATAGTGAAGGGGCAACCGTTTCAAAAACGGTGATCGAAGCAATGCTAAACACAATGCAACGATTGTTGGCCATCTACGGCATCGAATTGAAAACTGAAACGGAATTGTTAGATGATGAAATAAACCAGCTGATCCAAGAACGGCAACAGGCACGCAAAGAGCGGGACTTTCAAAGAGCCGATGACATTCGTGATCAGTTGAAAGCACAAGGGATCTTATTAGAAGATACACCTCAAGGAATTCGCTGGAGAAGAGGAAACGAGAATGGCTGAGATCAACAAATGGAGTTTACTCAATGGATTGGCATTAGCTTATATTGGGGATGCGGCATATGAATTACGTATACGGGAGTATTTATTGACAACAGGAAAGATAAAACCGAACCAATTGCATCGATTGGCTACGCAATTCGTTTCTGCAAAAGCACAAAGCCATTTAATAGCGGCTCTTGTTGCAGCGGAACAATTAAATGAAGAAGAGATCGGTTTTTTTAAACGGGGAAGAAACGCAAAAAGTCATACGTCTGCTAAAAATGCAGATATTCAGACTTACCGTATGTCTACAGGTTTTGAAGCGTTGATGGGTTATTTATATATGAGCGAACAAAGTGATCGTTTAGAGGAACTTACTCATTGGTGCATTCAAAGAATCGAGGAGGATTTTAATGTCAGCTAAACGAAGAAGACCAGCAGATGAAAAGAAGCATCACCCTAGAGAAGAAAAGAAGCATTACCCTAGAGAAGAACAAATGGAAAACGAAATGGAAGAAACACCAAATGAAGACCTAGTCGGTGGACGGATCCCTGCGATTGAAACGTTGAAATCTGATCGTGATATAAACAAAATATTCGTTCAAGAAGGCATATCTGGATCGAAAATCACAGAAGTGGTCAATTTGGCCAAAGAACGTAAGATTCAAATTTCATTTGTTCCGAAAACAAAGCTGGATCAGTTAGTTGAGGGTGTAAATCATCAAGGAGTTGTCGTGGCGGCGTCTCCAATGAATTATGCAACGATCGATGAATTGTTCGAGCGTGCGGAGAGTGCAAAGGAAGATCCATTTTTCATATTGTTGGATGGAATTGAAGATCCACATAACTTAGGCTCGATTTTACGCACAGCAGATGCTGCAGGCGTACACGGGGTGATCATTCCCAAAAGAAGAGCAGTCGGACTGACAGCAACCGTGGCAAAAGCGTCCACGGGGGCTATTGAGCATGTACCGGTTGCACGGGTGACGAATCTGGTCCAGACTATTGCGGAATTGAAAGAACGCGGATTGTGGATTTTTGGGACAGATATGGAAGGCGAGGATTATCGCCAATGGTCTGCCAAAGGACCAATCGGAATCGTTATCGGAAATGAAGGAAAAGGCTTGTCTCGCCTAGTGAAAGATCAGATGGACGGCATAGTAACGATCCCGATGGTCGGTCATGTTCAAAGTCTCAATGCGGGTGTTGCTACGGCATTGCTGATGTACGAAGTATTCCGCAAACGTCAATAAAGAGGGAAACAATCAAGTAGAAAGGGGGCAAAAAGAGTGAAGAAGAATGTGTTATTTGTGGATGGCTACAATATGATCGGGGCTTGGCCAGAGTTAGTGAAGTTGAAACGGATAGATGAACTCGCCGATGCACGGGATGTATTGTTAGCTGTCTTAAGCAATTATGCCAAATATACAGGGATAGAAGTCCGTGTGGTCTTTGATGCTCAATTTGTCCCCGGCATACAACAGCAGTATGATATTTTTGATGTCCAAGTCATTTTCACCAAAGAGGGAGAAACGGCTGACAGCTATATCGAACGTGTAGTTGGGGAAGAAAATTTACTCACTACAAATGTCTCCGTTGCCACCAGTGATTTGGCTGAACAATGGATGGTGTTCCAAAAAGGGGCCGCACGTGTATCAGCAAATGAATTATACAAGCGGATGAAACGTATAGAGAAAACGATTGAAATGGATGCTAACATGTACAACAGTCAGCGCTTCCGACGCAATTCTCCTTTAAAAGCAAAAGATTTAGAGGCCTTAAAAAAATTATACGAACAACTGACCCATTCTGATTAGAGAATTGGGTTTTTTTATTAGCATAAATAAAGCGGAAAAACTAACTTACGGACAATGCTGTTTAAAAAAGACGAAAATTATAAAGGTGTATTTGTACAGTATTAATTAAAGTGATTATATTATTATTAAATAGAAAATTAAATGAGAAAACTCATCGAAATATAATTTAAAAAGCGCTTCCATAATTGCGGATAATAGTGTATATTCATGTGGAAATAGTAATATAATTCATAGAGGAGGAACGATTAAGAGTTACACATTAAAAGCAAATAAAATCATAGAAGGGGAGTATTATATGACAAATAAAAATGAACAGTTGGAGAATGGTCGCACACTTGAATATGTAATCGATCTTCTTCAAAATGGTCCAGAAGATCCATTTGAAGAATTATATAATATGTTCACACCGCTTATTCACAAAGAAATGAAAGACTTATTTATTCGAGGTTATGACCAAGATGATTTTATCCAAGAAGCACGAATCGTCTTGTATAAGGCTGTGATGGAATATAAACCTAAGAAGGAAGTTTCGTTTGGCGTGTTCTATAAAAGTATCTTGTCTAATGAAAAAGTATCAATGATAAGGCATGATAATGCACAAAAAAGACAAGCAACAAAACATGCTTCTTCCCTAGAAGACTTACAAGATAAAGGGTTAGAATACGTAGTCAAGGGAACCAGAGGAGATAGAAACTCCCCGGAAGCATTGGCTATATTGAATGCTAATCTAGAAGAGTATTTTATGGGATTGTCAAGTTTTGAACAAGAGGTCTTTCTTGTAGCATTAAAAGAAAATCCGGAAGCTGATCCACGATTACTTCAGAAATACACGTTTCCTCAAATAAAAAATGCCAATGATCGGTGTCGCAAGAAATTAAAAGAAAATATACTTAAATAAATAAACATTAAAAAGTCTGAGACATAATTTCAGACTTTTTAATGTTTATTTAAATGTTTTTGAAACAACCGGAGTTTGCGGACACGGTCCACGAAAAAGTAGCGACACTACAGGTATTTAATAAATTATAAAAATAGCTGCATTATTCAAGACTGTGATATTTGCAGGATAGGCACTTAAATGGGTATATTAGTACTATAGTTTACTTTTGAGGAAGAAAATCATCTTTGAAACATACTAAGATTAGTAGGTAAAGACCACGACGGTGGTTTTTACCTACTATTTTTCTTTTATAGAGGTATAGTAAGGGTGAAAGGAAGCTCGACTGAAGCCTCAGGGACTATGAGTCCGAAACAAAAACTGAGCTCCCTCACTGTCATTTCTAAATCAGGTTTAAGTATGTGGGACCATGAGTCCGAGTACAGGAAATAAGACACGAAATGAAGCAGTGATGGTCTTTCAATACAAAAGAAAGCGAGGAATAATATGACTTATGTACTAGCTTTAGATGTTTCTATGGGGAAAAGTTATGCCGTCATCTATGAAGATGAAACGTGCTTGTGGGAAGAT
>NZ_AUEG01000024.1 GCF_000425865.1 Lacticigenium naphthae DSM 19658 | reverse complement strand
TAATTTTAAAGAGATGGAAAAATCCACGTACTAAGATTAGCAGATTAATGCGCTTAGGTCTAGATATGGACAGTGCTAAGCGTATTGGCTACTCCAGAAAGAAATACTGGAGACTGTCAAAAACACCTGAGGTTCATTGGGTGCTTACAACGAAAAGACTCTACCGGTGGAACGTAGTTTCACTACGTAACCTGGCAGAGTCTGCTTACTTAAGATATTGAACCGCCGTATACGGAACCGTACGTACGGTGGTGTGAGAGGACGGTAAATAAATTAATTATTTACCTCCTACTCGATTGCTTAAAAGAAATTGGTATAGATAACTTTCACAGTTTTTATTTCGTGAAATAAAAATAAAACAGTTGACACTGCATGATAACGCTGATAGTATAAGAGAGTGATTTAATTAATACATAAAAAATAAAAGACATACCATTTATTGGTATAGTTCATTTGAGGGGCGACAAGATGAAAAATATAACAGTTAATCAAATAAAAAAAGAGGCCAAAGTGAACAACGTTCGTTATTTAAGATTGATGTTTACGGACATACTGGGGACAATTAAAAATGTAGAAGTACCTATTAGTCAATTAGATAAAGTATTAGATAATAAAATGATGTTTGACGGTTCCTCCATCGAAGGATTTGTCAGAATTGAAGAAAGTGATATGTATTTAAGCCCAGATCTTTCAACGTGGTTAATTTTTTCTTGGGAGGTAGACTCGAGTAAAAAAGGAAAAGTGGCTCGTTTAATATGCGATATCAAACATCCAGATGGCACACCATTTGCTGGTGATCCTCGTAGCAATTTGAAAAGAGTTCTAAAAGAATTGGGAGAATTAGGATTTACTGAGTTTAATTTGGGACCGGAACCAGAATTTTTCTTGTTCAAATTAGATGATCAACATAATCCTACTGAGAAATTAAATGATAACGGAGGCTATTTCGATTTAGCCCCAACGGATTCAGGAGAAAATTGTAGAAGAGAAATTGTTTTAGAACTAGAAGAACTAGGATTTGAAATTGAAGCGAGTCACCACGAAGCTGCTCCAGGACAACACGAAATAGATTGGAAATACGCTGATGCGGTTGAAGCCTGTGACAATATTCAAACATTTAAATTGATTGTGAAAACAGTAGCTCGGAAATATGGTTTGCATGCAACGTTTATGCCTAAACCTATTCAGGGAATAAATGGATCGGGAATGCATTTTAATATGTCTTTGTTTAACGAAAATGGAAATGCATTTTATGATAAAGAAGATAGCATTGGATTAAGCAAAATAGCTTATCAATTCTTGGGTGGGTTATTAGAACATGCTCCGGCTTATACAGCAGTATGTAATCCTATTGTGAACTCTTATAAACGATTAGTTCCAGGTTATGAAGCACCCGTATATATTGCTTGGAGCAATTGTAATAGATCACCTCTGATTCGCGTTCCATCTTCAAGAGAGAATTCCACACGAATTGAGCTACGAAGTGTGGACCCTGCAGCAAATCCTTATCTAGCTTTAGCTGTGTTGCTTAAAGCGGGTATAGATGGAATCAAAAATGAAATTACAGTATCAAACTCTATAAAAGAAAATATTTATGAGATGAAAAATAGTGAACTAGAAAAAAAAGGGATTAAACAATTGCCGAGTAATTTGCTTTCTGCATTAGAAGCGTTAAGTAAAGACGACATTATTAAAGAAGCCCTGGGTACGCATATTTACAAAAACTTTGTTAACACAAAATATATCGAGTGGAATGAATATGCTACTCAAGTAACAGAATGGGAAAAAGCTAAATACATGAATCTTTATTAAAAAAAGAATTGGTTTGATTACCTCTCCTCAAGAATTGAACTGCTGATAGAACCTTGAGGAGATTGTTTTATCAACTATAAACGGATGCTTTCCGGATGGTGATCATAGATTGAAATTAGATTTAAAATAAAAAAACAAGATTGAGTATTGACTTATTAATAAATAATGTATATAATAATCTTTGTTGCGATATTTAAATTGTTTCAGTAGCTCAGTTGGATAGAGCATTCGCCTTCTAAGCGAACGGTCGGGGGTTCGAATCCCTCCTGAAACATAAAAGGTAATCTAAAAAAGAGCCGATCGGTTTAGTTTCACTAAACCGATCGGCTCTTTTTTAGTTATAAATAATAAATATTCTAAATTCTTATTATCGATAAACAGAGGCTCTTCAAACTTTCCCCATTCATTCTCACTATTTCCGAAAGAAAGGAAGAAAAGTGTTCTTGATTTACTGAAGCCTGTCAATTTGATAAGATGATTACATAGATAAACAATAAACAGTTTGTGATTAGTGATTCTTAAAAGAAGGAATTCAGTGATAAAATTAATAGAAGGAGTAACACCGTTACTCCTTCTATTAATTTTTATACACATCTGATGAAATTTATCCATAAAAAATAATTGAAAGTATTGGTAGGTTAAGTTATAATTAGATTTGTGTTTAAGGAAGATTACCCAAGTCCGGCTGAAGGGGACGGTCTCGAAAACCGTTAGGCGATTCATCTCGTGCAAGGGTTCAAATCCCTTATCTTCCACTAATCTAAAAGCTGCTTACCAATGAAATCAAGGTAAGTAGCTTTTTTTATTATATAGGGGGGCTCGATATGATTAAAAAAGATTGGATAACTATACCTAATTTGCTATCTTATTTTAGAATAATATTGATACCATTTTTTGTTTATTACTTTATTCAATCTAGCGTACCCTCTTATATACCCGCAAGCATATTATTTCTCTCAGGACTAACGGATGCTGTGGATGGAAAAATAGCTAGAATATTTGACCAAATAACTGAACTCGGGAAAGCACTCGATCCTATTGCGGATAAACTCACTCAATTAGCTATAGTGATTTGTTTAGTGTTGCGATGGAATTTTATTATTTATTTGTTGTTGCTATTACTGGCAAAAGAAACTTCTATGTTTATATTTGACTTAGTGTTATTGAAAAAAGGAAAAAAATTAGAAGGAGCAAAATGGTTTGGAAAAATTTCTACAATAGTATTCTATTTATCAACATTTATTTTGGTTTTGTTTCCTGATATGGAAACAAATCTAGTATACAATATAGTTATAATTGTAGGGGGATTCTTGCTTTTATCGTTCGTATTGTATACAAAGCTTTTTATTCAGATGTTAAAAAATGAAGGAGAGTAATCAAATGGAAAATGCAGAAAAATTTTTAGCGACATTCAATCGAATTCACCAACACTTAAATCACTTAATCGGTGAAAATGGTTACTTACCCTTTTATGAATTATTAGAACGCGCTGAAAAGCGAAATGATGCGGTCAAAAAACATAAACAAGCACTTCAAATTTTTGCTGATTTACGAAATGTTTTGGTCCATAACAAATGGAAACCGGGCGTATATTTAGCTGATCCAACTGACGAAATTTTGAAAGAAATTGAACAAATGGAAGAAGAAATCAGCCATCCTACAGCAATTTATCCGAGATTCAAAAGAAATGTCATAACGTTTCAAGAAACAGATTCCTTACAAAAAGTTTTTGAAAAAATCAAACTGGAAAAGGCTGGGCATTTTCCTATATACCAACAAAAGCAATTCAAAGATGTTTTAACAGCAAAAGGGATCATTTATTGGATTGCAAAACACAGCTATGACCATACTAATAATTTATTAGATGTCCAAATAAAGGATATTTTAGAAAAAGAATATTCTTCGGATAATTACCTGTTTATTCGTCAAGGAATGCCCATTCAAACCGCTAGTGATTTAATGATAAAAAACAAAAAATTAGAAGCACTTATGATTACAGAAAATGGAAAATCAACCGAAAATTTACTGGGTATTATTACACCATCCGACTTATAAATATCTTTAAGTAAGTGGATTGTATAGTATAGGCACATACTTGCTTAAAATTAATAGGGATAAGTAAAAACGAGACTGATACGCTGGATCAGCCAAAAATCGCTAAGAGGTTCTTTTGTATTACAAGCTACGTTTGTAGGAACTCATCCGGTATTGATATCGGGTAGTATTTTTGAAACAACAGAAAAGAATACAATGCGAGTAAGGATCCAAAAAAACAGTGGAAAGAAAATGACCAAGCAATTATTTTTTTGAATAGAAAGCACAAAAAATATTTGCGAAAAATAATAAAAAATAGGTAAAAAGGGTTGTTTTGTATTCGCTTTCATGTTATATTATAAGTGTAAAGAGGGACATGCTTCAAAAGAGATTGTACTGGCATATCGCTCTTTATAAGAACCATTTATTGGTTCAAGAGTGAGACAGCTGCAACTTGCTGTCCTACGAAGTGGCACTCTCAATATTTCGAACAAGAAGTAGATGTTAAAAAGAGTAGTAGTTAGAGTGAAACAAAGGAAACTTTGCAACAAGTTAATGAAAATCGATTCAACAAACGAGAGTGCCACAAATATAATGCGTGTCTCCTATAATCAATAGATTGAAAAAGTGTAAGGGTAATGACAGGTCCGAAAGAATCTGAGAATTAAGCTTGTATGTATAAGATGGGGACACGCACTTGTAAGACCGGAACGCTTCTGCGTTTCGGTCTTTTGAGTATCCGTGACGAAAAACAAGCTGAATTTGTGGAGATACGATCAATCGAAAAGAAATCCTTTTCAATTAGTCTCGAAATTCAATTTTTCTTATGAATAACAATAAATAAACTGTAAGAAAAACTATAGTGTGGTAATAATAAACGATCCATATTTTTCTTGATACAATCTAAAAAAAATTCATAAAAATAATAAAAAAAAGAGGTAAAAAGAGTTGTTTTGTATTCGCTTTCATGTTATATTATAAGTGTAAAGAGGGACATGCTTTAAAAGAGATTGTATTGGCATATCGCTCTTTATGTAAGAACCATTTATTGGTTCAAGAGTGAGACAGCCGCAACTTGCTGTCCTACGAAGTGGCACTCTCGGTATTTCGAACAAGAAGTAAATGTTAAAAAGAGTAGTAGTTAGAGTGAAACAAAGGAAACTTTGCAACAAGTTAATGAAAATCGATTCAACAAACGAGAGTGCCACAAATATAATGCGTGTCTCCTATAATCAATAGATTGAAAAAGTGTAAGGGTAATGACAGGTCCGAAAGAATCTGAGAGTTAAGCTTGTATGTATAAGATGGGGACACGCACTTGTAAGACCGGAACGCTTCTGCGTTTCGGTCTTTTGAGTATCTGTGACGAAAAATATGTTAAATTTGTGGAGATACGATCAATTGAAAAGAAATCCTTTTCAATTAGTCTCGAAATTTGAATTTTATTATGATATAATGAAAATTAGATTAACAAATTATCATGCAAATTATTGAAGTGGGGAGTAAATGAAATGGCAAATATGATTACACCAGAAATACAATCTTTAGTAGAAACCGAGTTAAGAAAAGGAGCCAGCAACTCACGAATTGCAAATTTACTTGGATTACCTTATAATGAAGCAGTTGAAATGATTGAAGAAATTAAAGAGAGTTTCAGACCTGAAGTAGGCGATGAGATCCTTTTTTCTTTTAGAGGAGAAAAAATGCGTGGAGTCATTGAAAAACTACTAACGAATAGTGCAGTAGTCCTAATCAAATGGAATGAGTCTTCCGAAAAAATGCATGATCTCGTAGAAGAAAAAACAATTGTGAATTTTAAAGATATCGAAGAATACGTAACGAATAGTAATGAACCAACTAATGAAGTTAGTGAACAAACTTAAATTGCTGAGACACTTGTCTTGGCTTTTTTTAATTATATTAAAGAAGGTTCGATTATATGAAAAAAATAACAGAAATCCAGGACGATAGTCATTACAAAAGAATTGCCCGTCAATTTATAGAAGAAGGAAGAATATTTGAAGCAGAAAAATATGTTGTAAAAGCTTTTGAATTAAATTCTTCAACTGAGAATGCAATACTATATGCAAATATATTGTTTGATTTGGAAAAATATGAAAAAGCTTTGGAAATAGCTAATAAAAGAGAAATCGATTTTTTTGAAACTGCAGAGGCTCTTTTTCTGTATATTTCAATACTCATAGAAATTAAAAATTTTATTAAAGCTAAAAGATTACTGGATACTAAAAAGATTTTTTTGAGTTCTGCTTCAGAAGAAAAACATACTAATTTAGAACTAAAGTTATACCAGGAAAAAGAAATAGAGAACAAGAAAAAAAGAGAATATAAAATAAAAATAAAAAAAGAGTTAACTTCTTTGAGCGTTAAAACAGTTTACGAACAATTGTATTGGATGGAGGAAGCGAGAGTATTTAATCTGCAAGATCTACGAGAAGTTTCTCCTTCAATACTAACCAATCCTTACGTCAATGTTTTAGCTCGAAATAGTTTTCTAGCTTATTTAATTCAATACAATGATGCTCATTCTTATCAAATGATCTGGATGGATACACAAAAAGAGATTTGCCCTATCCAATTAGGTACTCTAGAGGAAAACGAAACAGCCAAAACAATAAACAATCTTTTAGATGAACTTATGGACAAAAACCCTTCTTTCTATCAGCTCATAAAAAAAGAAGTGAATTATCATTTTCTTTTCTTGTTTCCGTTTATAGATGAGACGATCCCGTATCCTCGAGAGTGGGTGCAGCTTTACGTAGAAAAATACGAGCCTACCCTGATTGGTAAAAGAGTGAATGTGCATAAAAAAAGCAAAGAAAATTTTGAATTTATTCATCTATTTGAAGCTAAATACAATCAAACTTAAGAGATAGAAAGTAAAAAGCTGTTTTTTGTTTACATTGTTAAAATAGTAGTGTAAACTAATTGGGTATGTAAGTGTGTCAAAAGTGAATTAAAATAGAAATTTCGGAGGTATTGTTTATGTCAGTGAAATTTGAAAAAACAGGTGCAACAACAGGAGTATTAACTTTTACAATTGAACAAAAAAAAATAGAAGAAGGGTTAGATAAAACATTTAATAAAGTAAGAAAAACATTAAATGTTCCTGGATTCCGTAAAGGCCGTCTACCTAGACAAATGTTTAACAACATGTATGGAGAAGCAGCACTTTATGAAGATACTCTAAATGATTTACTACCAGATGCTTATTCTAAAGCTATTGAAGAAGCAGGTATTGACCCAGTAGAACAACCGCATATTGATGTTAAAAGCATGGAGAAAGATGCGGATTGGGAAGTCGAAGCAAAAGTTACATTGAAACCCGAAGTTAAATTGGGACAATATAAAGACTTAGATGTTCATATTCAAGATCGTAAAGTGACCGATGAAGCTGTTGAAACAAATTTAGAAAATAAGCGTGAACAACAAGCTGAATTAGTAGTTAAAGAAGAGGCAGCCGAATTAGGCGATACACTAGTCATTGACTATGAAGGATTCAAAGATGACGAAGCTTTTGAAGGCGGAAAAGGCGAAAATCATTCACTAGAATTAGGTTCTCAATCATTTATTCCAGGATTTGAAGAACAGTTAGTTGGAGCAAAAGCTGGAGATGAAAAAGAAATTAAAGTAACCTTCCCAGAAGAATATCAAGAGAAAGATTTAGCTGGAAATGAAGTTACATTTAAAGTGAAAGTTCATGAAGTGAAAGCAAAAGAACTGCCCGAATTAGATGATGAATTTGCTAAAGATGTTGATGAAGAAGTAGAATCATTAACTGAATTAAAAGAAAAAATCCGTAAGCAATTAGAAGAAGGCAGAAATAATGCTGCAGATGAAGCTGTTGAAGATGAAGCAATCCGTGAAGCAGTAGAAAATGCTACTATCGAAGAAATTCCACATGCGATGTCACATGATGAAGTTCATCGTCAAATGGATATCTTCTTAAACAATATGCAACGCCAAGGTATTTCACCTGAAATGTACTACCAAATCACTGGTACTTCTGAAGAAGATTTGCATAAGCAAATGGAAGGTGACGCAGAATTCCGCGTTCGTACTAACCTAGTTTTAGAAGCTATCGTTGAAAAAGAAAACTTAGAAGCATCTGAAGAAGAAATGGCAGCAGAAATTCAAAACCTTGCAAAAGAATACAATATGACAGAAGAAAATGTGAGTGCCGCTTTATCAGACGATATGCTCAAACATGATATTGCAATGAAAAAAGCAATTGATTTGATTACTTCTACAGCAAACGAAAAATTAGAAGCAGAAGATGAAGAAAAAACAGGAGAATAATTTCTGTGAAGCAGTGATCTAAGAAGTTTTATAAAGAAGAGCTTCGGTAATGAAGTTCTTCTTTTTTAAACTGTTTGGAGAGTTTTTTTATTGCTAGATTAAAAAGAGAAAGTTTAAAGAAATAGAGGTGCATGAATCAATGTTTAATGACGAAGAAAACAACACTAATATTTCGTGTTCATTTTGCGGAAAATCTCAAGAGCAAGTTAGAAAAATAGTAGCTGGACCTGGGGTCTACATTTGTGATGAATGCATCGATTTATGTAAAGATATCATAGATGAAGAATTAAATCAGGGAGAGTTTACTGGAGAAATAAATGTCCCCAAACCACACGAAATTAGAGAGATTTTAAGTGATTACATTATAGGGCAAGACTCAGCTAAAAAATCTTTATCTGTCGCTGTGTATAATCATTATAAAAGAATAAACGATAGCGGGATCAATGAAACTGAAGAAGAGCCTGTAGAATTACAAAAAAGTAATATTTGTTTAATTGGACCAACAGGATCTGGTAAAACATATTTGGCTCAAACTTTGGCAAGAATTCTAAATGTACCTTTTGCGATTGCGGATGCTACTAGTTTGACAGAAGCTGGATATGTAGGAGAAGATGTCGAAAATATTCTTTTGAAACTGTTGCAATCTGCTGACTATGATGTCGAAAGAGCACAAAAAGGAATTATTTATGTAGATGAAATAGATAAAATAGCTCGCAAGAGCGAAAATGTATCAATTACGAGAGATGTAAGTGGAGAAGGAGTTCAACAAGCACTGTTGAAAATCTTAGAAGGAACAGTAGCTAGCGTTCCTCCACAAGGTGGACGTAAACATCCCCAGCAAGAACTCATTCAAATTGATACAACCAATATTTTGTTTATTGTCGGTGGGGCTTTTGACGGTATTGAAACAATGGTAAAAAATCGCTTGGGTGATAAAGTTATTGGTTTTGGATCATCCGAACGCAAAAAGATGGATGAGAAAAAAACGCTCATGCAACAAATTATTCCAGAAGATCTACTGAAATTTGGATTGATTCCAGAATTTATTGGAAGACTCCCGATTACTGCTGTACTAGAAAAATTGACTGAAGATGATTTAGTCCAAATTCTTACTCAACCAAAAAATGCACTGATTAAACAGTACAAGAAATTGCTAAAAATCGATAATGTTGAATTAGAGTTTGAAGAAGAAGCTTTAAGGGAAATTGCTCGAAAAGCAATTGAAAGAAATACTGGAGCTAGAGGGTTACGTTCCATTATTGAAAGCAATATGCTGGATATCATGTTCGAGATACCAAGTAGAACAGATATCAGCAAAGTAGTAATAAATAAAGAAACTGTTTTAGGTGAAGGTTCTCCTCATTTATTTAATAAAGATGGAGAACAAGTAAGTTAATTGAATAGAATGTTATCAAAAAGAAATGGAATCAATTCTACTTCCATTTCTTTTTTTTTCATTTAATTTATTACACATATTACAAAAATTAGGAAGATTCTTATTAATGTGTTAAAATGATAAAGACAAAATTTGAGGAGTTAGAGATATGAAAGTCAATCAAGCTGAAATAACGATAAGTGCTGTCTCCCCCGCTCAGTATCCAAATGAAGGCTTGCCTGAAATTGCCCTGGCAGGAAGATCAAACGTAGGGAAGTCTTCTTATATTAATAGTCTAATTAACCGGAAAAAATTAGCAAGAACATCGAGTAAACCTGGAAAAACGCGGACTATTAATTTTTATAAAATTGAAAATAAATTCTTTTTTGTTGATGTTCCGGGTTATGGATACGCAAAAGTATCAAAAACAGAGCGAGAAAAATGGGGAGAAATGATGAATACCTACTTTTCCCAACGTGAACCGTTAGCTCTTACGGTTTTAGTGGTTGATTTTCGTCATGTACCTACTTCGGATGATATTCAAATGTATGAATTTTTGAAATATTTCGAGTTACCTGTTTTAGTCGTAGCAACAAAATCTGATAAAATATCTCCTTCAAAAAAAAATAAACATACCCAACAAATAAAAAAAGCTTTTAACTTTAATGAATCAGACCATTTCGTTGTTTTTTCAACAGAAAAAAACGAAGGAAAAGCTGAGTCATGGAAGATTATTGAGTCTTATTTAAAATGATGGTTTGTTGAGATTAGATTAAAATTATGAATAGGATGATCACATTGAAATTACTTTTATATGGTGTGGGCTATAATTCTGTTTCCTCTTTCGAAAAAGATTACTTAGTAATGAACAAATTTGGTGTTACTGAGCAATTATTAGCCATAAAAAAATTGGTTGGTGTAGAAGAAACATTAATTTTAGCGACTAGCGAACGAACTGAATATTACTTGAATGTAGATGAAAATTATTTCAGCCATGGTGATTTTTTAAGGTACCTTACTATGTTTTATAAAAAAGATATGGCTGAGATAATTTCCGATTCCTACAGTTTATTTAATAAAGAGGTCGTACGTCATCTTTTGAAGATTTCTTCAGTGGAAAACCAAAATATGCATAGCCCTTTTGAGTCTATTACTCAGTTTGAAACGGCTATTAACTATGCCATTGCCGCGGATAGTATTGGGCTAGCTTTAAAAAATCTCTTTAAAGAAGTAATTTCTTATAGCATAAACATCAAATTAGATGATAAAATCATCCCTAATTATTCGCATCCTTTTTTTGATATCATTGAAACATTCTCTTTAAATTGGGAAAATTATCGATGGAAAAAAATTGTTTTTGAAAATGTAACAAGTGACTTATTAGATTTAATGAAAATTTTAGTTCACAAAGGTTTTACTAATCTATACTATATAAACAGGAATAATACAAACCTGATTCATATTAATGAGGTCAATTGTACGGCGAAAATGTTTGATCCTACTAACAGTAGGCCCATCTTATCTGAAGTCACGCAGGTGTCTCTTAATTTTCATCTTGCAACCGCGGATGCTTTTATCTCGAGTGGAAGTAGCTTAGATGAATTTTGTAGTATCTACTCGTGTGAAGAAATTAAGTTGATTCAGCAAAATAAAAGTTCAAAGTTTTTTATATCTGTTGATACTGAATTAAATGTAACTATAGTCAAAATGCAGAGCCCTTGTTACAAACATGTTGAAAACTGGGTAACAAAATCCACTCATAATATGGCAATAAATAAAGAAGCAGACAAATATATTGAAGAAACATTTCAAAAAAGTTCGACTGATTTATGGAATAACTATGAAAAATTCACTTATACGCCAGTTCAAATAAATGAAATTTGTTAACTAAAATTGTTAAATTGAATCACACACTTATTAGTTATTTCACTTTCTTTGTTGTAAAATGAAGAGAATGGAATTTCTAATACTTCAAGGAAAGAAAAGAAATGAGGAAATGAATAATGTCAATGTTTTTAGATCAAGTAAATGTGCAAGTCAAAGCCGGAGATGGTGGAAATGGAATGGTCGCATTTCGCCGAGAAAAATATGTGCCGAATGGTGGACCTGCAGGTGGAGATGGTGGTAAAGGAGGAAGTATATTTTTTAGAGTAGATGAAGGTCTACGAACTTTAATGGACTTCCGCTATAATCGCCACTTTAAAGCTCAGGGTGGTCAAAATGGTATGACCAAAGGTATGCATGGTAGAGGTGCGAAAGATTTAATTGTAAAAATACCACCTGGCACTATAGTGAAAGATGGCATTACTGGCAAGATACTTGGAGATTTAACTGAACAAGATGAAGAATTAGTAGTGGCAAGAGGCGGCAGAGGTGGCAGAGGGAATATTCGGTTTGCTTCTCCCAAAAACCCAGCACCTGAAATTGCTGAAAATGGTGAACCAGGAGAAGATTTAGAAATAGAGTTAGAATTAAAAGTCTTAGCCGATGTCGGTTTGGTCGGATTTCCTTCAGTTGGAAAATCTACTATTCTATCGGTGGTTTCATCTGCAAGACCTAAAATTGCTGCGTATCATTTCACTACCTTGGTTCCGAATTTGGGAATGATAGAAACGGATGACGGACGTAGTTTTGTTATGGCTGATTTACCTGGTTTAATTGAAGGTGCTTCACAAGGCGTCGGTTTAGGAATAGAGTTTTTGAAACATATTGAACGTACGCGTGTTATATTGCATGTAATAGATATGAGTGGTTCAGAGGGCAGAGATCCCTTTGATGATTACAATAAGATAAATCGAGAATTAGAAGAATATGATTTGAAATTATTAGAACGACCACAATTAATTATTGCAAACAAAATGGATATGCCTGATTCTGAAGATAATCTTATCGAGTTCAAAAAGCAAATTGCTCAGACGGGCGAAGACAAAAAAGTCTATCCTATATCAGCTATTTCTCAAAAAGGGTTGAATGCTGTTTTAAGAGCAACAGCAGACTTACTTGAAACAACTCCAAGATTCCCTATGTATGAGGAAGAGGATTTAGAAGAAGTGAAACTTTACAAACATGAAGAATCTGAAGCAGAATATACGGTAACGCATGAAACAGATGGAACCTGGGTTCTCTCTGGCGATAAACTTGAAAGAATATTCAAGATGACTAATTTCGATCATGATGAATCTTCTATGCGTTTTGCCAGACAGCTTCGTGGGCTAGGAGTAGATGAAGAACTCCGCAGACTTGGTGCTCAAAATGGAGATATTGTCCGTATCGAAAAATTCGAATTTGAGTTTGTAGATTAAGTTAATTGAACAGAATAAACACAACAGATTAAACAAGAGACCCAAAGTACTTCCAAGTATATTAATTTAAAATTCTTACCGGATGGCTAAATTAGATAATTGGAGCGAACAGAACAAAAGAATTACTATCTTTCTTTTATTGTTCGCATAAGTTAACTTTGGGTTTCTTCTTTACTCTATTTATACTTAACGTGAATCGAGGTTATATAATGGAAATTACATTTTTAGGAACTGGATCTGGTGTACCTGCTAAGCATAGGAATGTTTCAAGTTTAGCACTGAAGTTGTTGGATGAAAGAAATAGTATCTGGTTATTTGATTGTGGTGAAGCAACACAGCAACAAATACTACATACGTCTATAAAGCCAAGAAAAATAGAAAAAATTTTTATTACACATATGCATGGAGACCATATATTTGGTTTGCCAGGACTTCTCAGTAGTCGAGCATTTCAAGGGGGAGACTCGCCTGTAACCATTTATGGGCCCGTAGGCATAAAGCAATATGTGCTGACAAGTTTAAAATTGTCTCATACATATTTAAAGTATCCACTTTATTTCAAAGAAATTTCAGAAGAAGGTTTGCTGTTTAAAGATGAAACTTTCGAGGTATCTTGTGGTTTCTTAAAACATGGAATCATCTCGATTGGATATAGAATTGTTGAAAATGACCATCCCGGCAAATTGCAAATTGATAAACTGAAACAATTTAATATCCCATCAGGACCTGTTTTCGGAGAGTTGAAACAAGGGAAAACAGTAATGCTGGAAGATGGTAGAAAGATAGATGGTCGAGATTTCATAGGAAATCCTCAGAAAGGACGAATTGTTACTATTCTCGGAGATACAAAAAAATGCCTTAAAAGTGAAGAATTAGCTAAAGATGCTACAGTACTTGTTCATGAAGGAACATTTAATGTGAGCGAGAAAAAAATGGCAAAAGATTATAATCATTCTACCGTTGGAGAAGCAGCTCAAATTGCCAAAGACTCCAATGTACAATTATTACTTCTCAATCATTTAAGTGCACGTTATGTTGGAAATGAAATAAAATGTCTTGAATTAGAAGCTAAAAAGATTTTTGAAAACACGCGTATTGCTCATGATTTTATGAATGTTTCTATTCCTCTACATAAGGAGTTGAAAATAGATGGATAGTCAGTCAGAATTTTCTGAAAAAGTAATAATGATAGTTGGAGCTTCTTCTGGTATCGGAGAAAAAATAGCTTTATATTCTGCGAAGAAAGGTGCAAGTCTTATACTACTAGCTAGAAGAGAAGAAAGATTAGTAGAATTAAGGAAAAGGTGTGAGCAATATACTCAAGCACCCGTATTCATTATCCAGCTAGACATTTCCCAACCAGAACAAATTGAAAGAGCAGTAAAAGAAGTGTTTTCTATTGTAGATAAAGTAGATTATTTAGTCAACAGTGCAGGTTATGGTGAAACCGGAAAATTTGTTGAACAATCTTTTAATACAATTGAAAGAATATTTTCTGTAAATGTGTTAGGTTTGATGTATTTAACCCAACTTGTTGCAATAGAAATGATAGAACAAAAAGAAGGTCATATTATAAATATAGGTTCAATGGCCGGAAAAATAGCTACACCTCAATCTGCAATTTATAGTGCTTCTAAACATGCAATAGTAGGCTTCTCAAATTCATTACGGCTGGAACTGAAAGAATACAACATTAAATTGACCACGGTAAATACTGGACCTGTCGAAACAGAATTTTTCATTCATTTCGATCCAACTGGAGATTATAAAAAGGCAATGCAGCCATTTATTCTTTCTCCAGATTTGGTAGCAAAAAAAACCATAAAAATTTTGGGAAAAAATAAACGGGAAATCAATCTTCCGTTCTACTTAAATATTGCTCACAAATTTTATGTACTATTTCCTTCTTTAGGAGATACTCTCGCAAATACTGTATTTAACTTAAAATAGAGTGGATATTTCTCTTTTTTTTCAATTTCGTGATAAGATAAACTTATAAAAGTAAAGAGGAGTGATTTTTATGAAAAGACAGTGGAGTATCGTTTTTTCTATTGTACTTATATTATTAGTGGTAGTTTTTGCAGTAGTAAACGTTGAACCAGTTCCTGTTAACTTTGGCTGGGCAGTCCTTGAATGGCCGTTAATTATAGTCATAATTCTTTCTATTCTAATTGGGGCAATAATAGCTACATTGTTAGGGACCACGGTAATTTATAAAGAGAAGAAGCACGTGAAAGAGGCAAGAGAAGAGTTAGATTTATTTAAAGAAGAACAGCAACAAGAAAAAGATGAAATAATAAGAGAGTATGAAGATACTCTTAGAGAAAAAGATATTGAAATTGAAAGTTTGCAAAAAGAAACAAGAAGTCTTTCCAGAGAATTGTCCAATCGGAAGCAAATAACTAAATCAGTTGATCCTGAATCATGAAATATGAAACTCTTGCCTAAAATTTGGCAAGAGTTTTTTATATAGTATTGAAAACCAGATGATGTAATTAATGAATGTATATGGTATAATTTTAATAACTGATAATCTAATTTTAATGGAGGGAAGCCATGGAATCAGAAATTAAAAATTTTGAAGACTGGCAAAAAGAGATGAGACATTTCTCCTTGCCTCGATGGGAAGATTTACCAGAGTTTGATTTATATATGGATCAGATGGTAAATTTTATTGAGAAGTATTTATCCGTTTTTAAAAAAGATTCGGCTGAAAAGTTGATCACCCCGTCTATGATAAATAACTATGTAAAATTAGATTTAATGCCAAAACCAGTAAAAAAAAGATATACTAAAAAGCATGTAGCTTTCTTAATAGCTATCACAATTCTAAAGCAAGTTTTGACTATTTCAGAAATCAAAGTGGGATTGGTATATCAAGCCAATTTGATTGGGACAAAAGAATCTTACGATTTGTTTTGTGAGGAGCAAGAAAAGGCTATCCGTTCAATCTTTTCAACTAAAGAAAATAACGAGACAGATATAAAGTTGGATTTAAGTGTAAAACCTGAAACACTTTTAGTGAAACATGCTACAATTGCAGCAGCAGCTAAGTTATATAGCGAGATATTTATTGCTAAAATCAAAGCGGAAAAAGAACAATAATGGAGGAATTTAAATGAATGACCAAAAGATTGCTATATTAACAGATTCTGGATCAGATGTACCCGATGAAATAGTTGGGAAATATAATATGAAAGTTTTACCATTAAAAATTATTTACAAAGATGGAGAATATATAGATAAGAAGACAATTACTGCACATGAAGTTTTTGATCGTTTAGAAGAAGAAATACCAAAAACATCTCTTCCTGATGGTGAAATGATTCGGGATGCGCTTGATGAAATCAAAGCGGAAGGTTATGAAAAAGTTATCGCTGTTACAATTTCAAGCGGACTTAGTGGTACCCATAATATGGTCAGATTGATTGCGGATTCTTATGAAGGATTAGAAGTATTTATACTGGACTCAAAAAATATAGGTATTGCTAGTGGGTTCATTGCTATCGAAGCTGCCAAATTGGTAGAGAAGAACGTAGAGTGGTCTCAAATTAAAGAAAAATTAAAATCTTCGATTTCAAAATCAACAGTTTTTTTCCAAGTTCCTACTTTAGAATATCTCCAAAAAGGCGGAAGAATAGGGCTGGTTTCTTCTATGATTGGGACACTGATCAACTTAAAACCAATTATTTCATGTAATGAAGAAGGTATCTACCACACTGTTGCAAAAGTTAGAGGAAAAGGGACAACTAAGAGTTTAAACAAAACGATCCAAATACTAGAAGACTTTGTTGGAGATGCTGAAAAATATCACTTAGCAGTAGAATATGGTGGAGAAGTGGTTCGTGAAGATGCAGAAATGGTCAAGCAACAGCTAAAAGAAAAACTTCCCCATTTTGAAGATTTTTATTTGATTCAAGTCAGTCCAGCTTTAGGTGTTCACACAGGGCCAGGACTAATTGGTGTCGGCGCACAAATATTATCTTAAATTAAATTTTTTAATTCGTATAGAAAAGAGGCTGGGACCTATGTCCCAGCCTCTTTCCTACGTTTAGTCAAGGCAAAAGATTAACTAACAATCCTATTTTCAAAAGAGTGATTGTTAATTCAGACAAAAATGCATACCAAATAAGCCTCAGCCTTTTTATATTTTTCTGAGAAGGTTCATGCTATACTACAGGTATATTATGGGTCTTAGAGACCGTGTGCGTGTAAGCGTACGAGGTATGGTTCCTTACCATGGAATGCATACATTTCAGGAGCTTGTTCATACAGGCAACTGTGGCAACCTTATCCTTCTTGGGGGTGGGTTGCCTTTTTAGTTTATAATAATAATCAACGATGTGATTGGGGGCTGATCGTTGTTGGCGAATCA
>NZ_AUEG01000023.1 GCF_000425865.1 Lacticigenium naphthae DSM 19658 | reverse complement strand
AAAGTGGAGCAATGGCTCCATCACCGAATCAGGCAACTAATTTTAAAGAGATGGAAAAATCCACGTACTAAGATTAGCAGATTAATGCGCTTAGGTCTAGATATGGACAGTGCTAAGCGTATTGGCTACTCCAGAAAGAAATACTGGAGACTGTCAAAAACACCTGAGGTTCATTGGGTGCTTACAACGAAAAGACTCTACCGGTGGAACGTAGTTTCACTACGTAACCTGGCAGAGTCTGCTTACTTAAGATATTGAACCGCCGTATACGGAACCGTACGTACGGTGGTGTGAGAGGACGGTAAATAAATTAATTATTTACCTCCTACTCGATTTAAACAAAAAGAAGAGTCGAGGAGAATCAAAAAAGAACAAGAGCAATAGTCCATTCTGTTAGTGAAGAAGTAAAGTTTTTCTCTTTCAATTCAACCCCTTTAATCTCTCATTGAGCAAATGCTTTTTCTGTATTCTATTTTCATTGCTTCATGTTACAATAAAAGAACAAAGTGGAGGTGAAAAAGTGGAAACGGTACATATCTTGCATACCAATGATATTCATTCGCATTTAGAAAATTGGCCCCGTATTTCTCAGTTTTTACAACAAAAACGCTATGCGTATGAAACACAAAAGGAAACGATATTTTCTTTTGATATCGGAGATGCATGCGATCGTGTCCACCCACTAACTGAAGCGACTGAAGGCCAAGCGATCACTCGCTTATTAAATGAAGGGAAATACGATGCAGTCACGATCGGGAACAACGAAGGAATCGGCAGTACAAAAGCACAGTTGAATCAACTGTATGATGATGCTCGCTACCCCGTGCTGATTTCCAACTTGATCGATAAAGAAACAGGTCGTATCCCACCGTGGGCAAAAGCATTTAAAATTTTGCATACAAAAGAAGGCAATAAAATAGGCATCTTTGCACTCACTTTTCCATTAAACATGAGTTATGAACCTCTCGGCTGGAAAGTGATGGATCCGATGAAAGTCACCGAACGACTCATCGACCAGTTCGAGACTACCGTGGATACATTCATACTTCTTTCTCACTTAGGACTGCCTTATGATCGCAAGATTGCTGAACATTTTCCAGAGATTTCCGTCATCATGGGTGGACATACCCACCATGTTTTGGAAAATGGGGAAGTACACAATCAGACGTTGCTTACTGCCGGAGGAAAGTTTGGCTACTACGTGGGAGAAATCACGCTCACATTTCAAAATCATGCGGTCGTAGCCGCAACGGCTCAATTACATCCAACAGCTAAACTTGAACCGGTCTATCATGAAAAAGAATTGGTTCGCAAGTATATCCAGCTAGGCCATGAACTGCTACAAGAACAAAAAATTGCTTTTGTTCCCGAAACCTTTCAAGTAAAATGGAAGGAGCCGTCGGAATTTGTGTCATTAGGACTCAAAGCAGTCAAAGCGTATGCAAAAACCGACGCAGCGATTTTAAATGCAGGGCTGTTTGTCCAACCCTTATTGCAAGGAATTGTGACACGGGATGAATTGCATCAAGCATTGCCACATCCAATGCGGACGGTTCGCTGTACTATTTCAGGAGAAAATCTTCCTTATTTAATGAAACAGTTAGAAAGTAAAAGAGACGAAATGAGAAGTTTAGCTATCAAAGGAATTGGTTTTCGTGGAAAGATATTTGGAGAACTCTGTTACGATGGACTAGAATGGGATTCAAATACAGAAGAAGTCAAAGTGAATGGAAAGACTGTATTGCCAGATGAAACCATTACATTTGTAACTGTAGATTATTTTATATTTTCCAAATGGTTTCCGCTGATCGAGGAATTGGGAGAAATTGAAATATTATTTCCATTCTTCCTAAGAAGTGTCGTGCAATTTTATTTAGCTGAACACTATCCATTGATGAAGAAAAAGGGGAATACACATGACAAATCAAGAAGATAAGAAAGAAAAAAAAGAAGCCATAGAAGAAAAGCTGGAACGAATTACAGAGGCGAAAGTAGCTGAAGAAGTCGCTACTCGTTATGATGAACAGACCATTTTGATCAATGAGGAAAAATACCATATCGTAGAAAATTACAACGAAGCATTTGATATTGAAAAATTCAACGAACGATTTAGTGATATCTTAGAGAAATACGATTACATCGTCGGCGATATGAGCTATGATATGTTGCGTTTACGTGGGTTTTATGAAGATTCTGTTCGTAAAGCGCCTATTGATATGCGTATTTCTTCTTTAGAAGACTATTTGGTGGAATACTGCAGTTTTGGTTGTGGATACTATGTGCTCAAACGTGAATCTGCACGAAAACAACAGCCAAAAGAATCAGCTAATCATAAAGAACCCGCACACAAAAAAGAGCCGATGCAGAAAAAAGAAGCGACGCATAAAAGAGAATCAACACCCCACAAAAGGGGAGCAAGATCTTCAAGAAACACGACACAGCAAACTGTAAAGAAAGAAACTTTGGATACGAAAGTCAATAAAGAAACGAACAGCACTAATAAGAAGTCACGGACGCGTAAAGAGTTTACGAAGAAAGATATTTCCAAAGAGCCGGAACGACCAATTCCAGCTCCCAAAGCTGAAAAAGTAAAGACGGTGAAAGATAAACAAGGGAAAAAGAAATTTGAGATTCGCCGCAAGAATACTGAAGGGAAGGATTAGCTATGGCTAAAAAACACTACAAAGGATATCTGGTCGACCTAGACGGTACGATGTATCGAGGAACAGATCCGATTCCGGAAGCTCCAGATTTTATCCAACGGTTGCGTAAAGCAAATATACCTTTCTTGTTTTTGACGAATAATTCAACGAGTCGCCCTTCGGAGGTACAACGTAGGCTAGTGGATCGGTTTGGGATCGAAGCGTATAAGGAAGAGATTTACACTACTTCGCTAGCTACAGCAGATTTTTTATCTAAACGTGGCGGGAAAACGGTTTATGTCATTGGTGAAGACGGATTGAAACGTGCTTTACGCAAAGCCGGTTTCAAAGAAGACCGTGAAAATCCTGATTATGTAGTTGTGGGAATGGACCGGAAAGTCTCATATAAGGAATTCGAAGAGGCAACATTGGCTATTCAAAAGGGTGCCACTTTTATTGGGACCAATAAAGATACGAATATCCCGACGGAAAAAGGGTTGTCGCCCGGAGCTGGATCGATTATCGGATTAGTGGAGATAGCTACACGCCAAAAGCCGATATACATTGGCAAACCGGAAGCGATCATGATGGATTTAGCTATTGAACACATTGGTTTGAAAAAAGAAGAAGTATTGATGGTCGGGGATAATTATGAGACAGATATCATGGCGGGAATCCAGAATGGTATCGATACACTGCTCGTTTTCACTGGTTTCACAAGTAAGCATGAGCTTGCTCATTTTGCCGAACAACCTACCTATACTGTGGATAATTTAGATGAGTGGGTGATCAGTTGAAAAAGAGGATGCTTCATTTTTTTGGAATAACGAGCCTCATCCTAGCTATTTTGACCCTTTCCATTACGTTTACGATAAACTTTATACCGCTATATGAATGGACGGCTGAATCACTAGACTTAGCTAACCGGGTAGGTTTGAGTCAGGATCGATTGATGCAAAATTACGAAAAACTGATCGGCTATTTGAACAAACCCTGGGTAGGCACATTAAACTTACCTGATTTTCCGAGTTCTGAAAGTGGTCTGTTTCATTTTTATGAGGTCAAACGATTGTTCCTATTGAACTACGCTATTCTAGGCATCAGCGGAATTGGAGCGTTTGTTTATCTCACTTACGTACAAAAAACAAAGCAACAGTGGAAATTAATTCAACCTTTTCGCATAGCTATAGGGGTCCCCTTTGTGGCACTGTTTTTCCTAACTGTCAATTTCAATCGTTTTTTCATACTATTTCACGAGTTGTTTTTTAATAATGACGATTGGATTTTTAATGCAGCCACGGATCCGATCATTTTGGTCTTACCAGAACAATTTTTTCTGTATACTTTCATTCTGGCTTTTGGTTTACTGATCGCTGGTTTCTTAGGAGTGTACTTCTGGGCCAAACGTTCAGCTTTTCCTCAAAAGAAAAAAAGTGGCGGAGCTTGATCCTCAAAGCAGAAGACTCCTTGTTAGTAGATGGAAGCTAACGTTTCAGATGGATACTAGGATGAGAACCTTTTACTCGAAGAGGATGGATTTTCTTTTTTGTTACAAGTTGGTTTCTATAAAATGACTTTAAAATAAAAATCGTGTTGGTGAGTTCGAAGGAACCCCTCAACACGATTTATTCTTTTATCGGGAAAATAACCAGCGGACTCCCTTATGATCAAGTCGATGAGAACCTAACAGCTGAGACTCTACATGATCTACTCACCTAATCTATAGAAATCACTCACATAGTAAAGAAGGGACTTCATTTTCTGGAAAAGGAATCAATACTATTGAAAATAGAACGATTGCAGAACCAGTTAACTTTTATCGTTTCTGTTGAAAGAATAACTATACGCAGATAAGACTATTTAGGTACGATTTTAATGCCTCATCAATCGTAATACACTTCATCTAGGAACAGTCCTTGAGAAGGTACTGTCATTCCGGCGTCACTTCTGATCCCACTCTCAAAAATGGAGTCGATATATTCCGGTTCCGTCATCCCGGCTCCAATTTCTAGGAGCGTCCCCATAAGGATTCTAATCATATTGTACAAGAAGCCATTTCCAATAAAGGTAAAGTGGATCAAATCGCCTTCTTTATAGATTGTGATCTCATTGATGGTCCTGACCGTCGATTTTTTTGTCTTCTTGAGGGAAGAAAAACCGAGGAAGTCATGAGTGCCCACAAGCCTGTCGCAAGCCGCAGTCATCCTATCGATATCAAGGTTTTCAGGGTAATGATAACTGTAATTGCGCTTAAATGCGGAAGGGACGACAGTGTTCCAGACATAGTAACTGTATTTCTTTCCAACGGCATGATACCGGGAATGGAATCTTTCTGGAACCTCCTCTAGCTCTTTGATGATAATGTCACGCGGAAGATAACGATTCAGATAGTCTCGCATTGCCGTTAAATCCATGTCAGTCGTCGTCTTGAAATTTGCTACTTGGCCCTTGGCATGAGCTCCGGCATCCGTCCGACCTGATCCAACGATTTCAATTTTAGTCCCCAGCATTTCCGTGAGGATATTCTCTATTTTCCCCTGAATGGTCTTGCCCGAATCCCCAAGCCTTTGCCACCCTAGATACCTAGCGCCGTCGTACTCGATCAACATTTTTATATTTCTCATTTTATCCCTCTTAATCATCTGATTTTTGTCACTATTTTCATATCATACACTTCACTAGTATAGTCTATAGGTGCACGAGAATAAAGCTGGGATATTTCCCAAGAAATGGGAATTGTTTCTTTTTGGTAGCGTTTTCCCTAAACCCCTCCGTTCTATTGTTTGAAAAGAATCTCGATGGTAGAGTACGTATAGGAATTGTTTTACACAAATTATTTTTACAAATTAAAGGAGATGAACCAGTATGATGGAAAAGATTCAACGTTTTGGTGGAGCAATGTTTACACCGGTCTTGTTATTTGCTTTTAATGGTATAGTTTTGTCTTTAGCTATTGCGATGCAAACAGAATTGATCGTCGGAGGTATTGCTGCTGATGGGAGCTTATGGTCTCAAGTATGGGCAATCATCGAAAGCGGTGGTTGGACGATTTTTAGTAACATCGAATTGCTTTTTGTTATTGGCTTACCTATCGGGTTAGCGAAAAAAGCTAATGCAAGAGCTGCTTTGGCTGCTTTTGTAGTCTATATGACTTGGAACAACTTCATGGCAAAAATGCTTGAGTTCTGGGGAAGTTCTTTCGGAGTTGATTATTCACTCGAAGCAGGTGGCGTAAGTGGGTTGAAAAATATCGGGGGCGTAAAAACACTCGACACCAACCTAATCGGAGCGATTTTAATTGCAGCGATCGTTGTTTGGATACATAATCGTTTCTTCGAGAAAAAATTACCTGAATGGTTAGGAATTTTCCAAGGATCATCTATGGTAGTCATCATTGGCTTTATCCTAATGTTCCCGTTAGCTTTGCTAACTGCTTGGGGTTGGCCAGCTGTTCAAAACGTTATTTCGGGTCTACAAACATTCATGGCAAACTCTGGAGCGTTCGGGGTCGGAATTTACGTTTTCTTAGAAAGAATATTGATTCCAACAGGGTTACATCACTTTATCTATCAACCATTCATTTACGGACCAGCTGTAATTGAAGGGGGAATAGAACCATACTGGTTGGAAAACCTGAATTACTTTGCAAATACTCCCGGAACATTACGCAGTTTGTTCCCTGAAGGTGGATTCGCTTTACACAATGTCTCCAAAATGTTTGCTCCAATCGGAATTGGTGCAGCTTTGGTTGTGACAGCTAAGAAAGATAAGCAAAAACAAACATTGGCACTGATCATACCCACAGCTTTAACAGCTATCCTAGCGGGTATCACCGAGCCGTTTGAATTTACCTTCTTATTCTTGGCACCACAGTTGTTTGCTGTTCATGCTGTCTTAGCAGGATTGTTGGGAGCTACACTTTACATGTTTGGCGTTTCTGGTGATATTGGTAGTGGTTTATTAACAGTAGTCACAAAATTCATCGTTCCAATGTGGTCGAATCACTTGGATGCAATTCTACTCGTCTTTGGAATTGGGTTGGCGTTCAGTGTCATCTACTTCATCATATTCCGTTATGCGATTTTGAAATGGGATATTCAAACACCCGGTCGAGCAGGCGATTCAATGAAAATGTATCGCAAAGCAGATTATAAAGCGAAAAAAGCCGGCGAATTAGTTGCCGGATCTAAAACTACAACCGAGGAAAATCCTTATAAAGAAAGAGCAGTTGTTTTCTTAGAAGGCCTGGGAGGTAGTGATAACATTGCAGATATCACAAACTGTGCTACTCGTTTAAGAGTATCTGTAAAAGATGCTGCCAAAGTAAAAGAAGCAGATTTCTTTACACAAGGTGGGGCACATGGCTTAGTTGAAAAGGGAAAAGCTTTCCAAGTCATTGTGGGATTAGATGTTCCGCAAGTACGTGAAAATTTTGAAAAATTAGTTACGATTGAATAAAAAATAAAAACACAAAGGGGCGTTTATTGATGAACTTAAAAAAACAATCGATCGTTATAGCCGGAGGCGGCAGTACGTTTACACCTGGGATCATCATGATGTTATTGGAAAACTTAGATCGTTTTCCAATTCGTCAAATAAAATTTTACGATAATGATGCAGAAAGACAAAAACAAATTGCGGATGCAGCTGAAATCATCTTAAAAGAACGTGCACCAGAAATTGAATTCTTGTCAACCACCGATCCAGAAGAAGCCTTTACAGATGTAGATTTTGTGATGGCACATATCCGAGTCGGGAAGTATGCTATGCGTGAAATAGACGAAAAAATCCCATTGAAATATGATGTAATAGGCCAAGAAACATGTGGACCGGGTGGCGTATCTTATGGTATGCGTTCGATTGGTGGCGTATTAGGAATAATAGATTATATGGAAAAATATTCACCTGATGCTTGGATGTTAAACTATTCCAATCCAGCTGCAATAGTAGCTGAAGCTACACGCAAATTACGTCCAAATAGTAAAATCATCAATATTTGTGACATGCCTGTTGGAATTGAACACAGAATGGTAGAAATTCTAGGCATGAAATCACGTAAGGAATTATCTATTCGCTATTATGGGTTGAATCACTTTGGATGGTGGACAGATATTCGTGACCAAGATGGAAATGATTTGCTACCTAAATTACGCGAACATGTTTCTAAACATGGCTACCTTACTCCAAAAGAACTCGAAGGTACTGCTAACGAAACAGTAGAAAAAAGTTGGGAACATACTTTTGGTAAAGCAAAAGAAGTGTTTGCATTAGATCCGCTAACAATGCCAAACACCTACTTAAAATATTATTTATTCCCACAAGATGAAGTAGCTCTTGCAGATCCGAATCACACACGAGCAAATGAAGTTATGGAACACAGAGAAAAATTAGTGTTTGACGAATGCAACCGCATCTCTCAAATCGGCACAGCCAAGAATACTGATTTAGCCGCTGATGAACATGCTTCGTATATTGTGGACTTAGCTCGCGCAATTGCCTACAACACGAAAGAAAGAATGCTACTGATTGTTCCGAATAATGGAGCGATCGTAAACTTTGATCCAACAGCTATGGTAGAGATTCCATGTATAGTTGGTTCACAAGGTCCGGAACCTTTAGTACAAGGAGAAATTCCACGCTTCCAAAAAGGTCTGATGGAACAACAAGTTGCCGTAGAAAAACTAGTTGTGGAAGCATGGGACGAAGGCTCATATCAAAAATTGTGGCAAGCAATCACTTTGTCACGCACTGTACCAAATGCACGTGTAGCTAAAGAAATCTTAGATGATTTGATTGTAGCCAATAAAGATTTTTGGCCAACATTGAGTTAACAGATTCCTCTTGCGTATGATAGAATAGAAAAAGAGAAAGCACAAAGGGCCAAGTCTCTTTGTGCTTTCTCGTCATATGCAACAAGGAGGATATGAAATGGAACTAGAAAGCGCCATCAATCGTCATTTTTCTCAGTTAAATGAAAATGAGAAAGCGATTATTGAATACATAATCAATCATAAAAAAGAATGCAAAGAGTTGACGATCATTGAAATAGCCAAGGTCACACTAACATCAAAATCTTCCATTTTACGATTGGCAAAAAAATTGGGGTTCAGTGGGTATAGTGAGTTTAAATATAGTTTACAAAAAGATAATTCCATTAACAGTGAAGAAGTTTCCACGAATAATTTTATGAGCATGCAGCAAGGAGACGTGGATGCGACTCGGAAATTGTTTGAGCAAATAAATTCGAAAGTTGTGCTAAAAGAATTGGATGAAGCCGAAAGGATCTTCTGCTACGGGACCGGTTGGGGTCAGAGAGATGTATTGTCTGATTTTCGAAGAAGTTTAATACCGTTAAATCGCTACCCAATCTTATTATCTGCTAAGAAAGAATTGGAAATGGCTTCCCGACAAGAGATGTCTGAGAACGATTTATTGATAGTTGTTTCGCTGAGTGGAGATATAGCAGAAATAAGGGATGAAATCCGCTTATTGAAAATGAAAAATGTGTCTATTTTATCTATCACAAATATTAGCAATAATTCCTTAGCTTCAATGGGGACATATAATTTATATTTTCAGTCTACGCCCAAAAAGTATAAGGGAGAGGCTGTATATTCTTTTGTACCGTTACACTTAACAATGGATAATTTATTTCGTTCATATGTAGACTACAAAAACGAAGAAGAAGGGGAAATACATGTCTAAAAAAACACAACGCTACGCAAAGTTTTTATTCCATTCTTTATGGATCATTCCAGCTCTAACCTGGGCGGTCCTCTTGATAGATTCGTCGGGAAGAGGGGTATCTATTCGTGAATATATAACGCAGCAACCGCAAATCGTAGTTGTTTTACTACCGACGTTCCTGATGATCGTCTGGTTGTTTATTTATAAAACGATTTGGGAGAATGGAACGGTGGAAGAATACAAACGGATGGTTTTTGCTTTAAGTGTCAGTTCACTTTTAACAGGGAATTTCGCCTCTGCAATTTTAGGCTACTTGACATGGAAAGGGGAAGCTCCTTTTCCGGAAACAGAAAAACGTTCTAACCAACAAGGATTGAATATTGCCTTGATCATCTTGCTGATATTGTCAGTATTTTACGTTTTTGTCGTAAATCGGTATTATCTATAAAAAAGCAAACCCAAGAGAACCTATCGAGAGTATGTTTGCTTGGAGTCCTTTTATTGTCGTATGTTCTAAACTAAGACCAGCGTCATCCCGGCGAAACACTCGTACTCGTACAAATGAAAAACTGATTGAATAGGGAACAACTAACGAAAGAACGATCACCTTAGTGGTTTTTCACCAAAAAAGACTGGCCAGGATCACTGGCCAGTCTTTTTTCAATTCGATTTATTTCATTATATCGCTGATTTCAGGATTGTCATGAGCCAAACGACTGGCTGCTGCAGCAGCGATGGCACCCACGATATCATCTAAGAAGGTGTGGACTTCTCCATTTTGATGACTATTCAATCGTTTTAAAACACCAGGCTTTACCTTGTCGATATATCCGTAGTTTGTGAAACCGATCGAACCATAAACATTTACGATGGACAATGCTAAAATCTCATCGATGCCATACAAACCTTCATCTTCTGCAATGATTTCTTGCAAAGGATTTTCTAATAATTTTTTCTCAGTCATGATGTCCAACTGAATACCAGTTAAAATAGTGTTCTGTACTTCGCGTTTGCGTAACACACCATTTACATGGTCTAGACATTTTTCCATTGAGATATCATCAATATATTTTTCTTGTAAAAAATAAACCAATTCAGCAATTTCTACTAAAGTAACCCCTCTTTGTTCTAAATATTCTAACGCAACTTTGTGTAATTCCGAATCTGATTTGACCATATCTTATTCCTCCTCTTTTTTAGTATGCTAATTATCCATTCGTGAAATCCAGTGAAGTACTTTGAGCAGGCTGGGTATGCATTTCAGGATGAATATAGTGGATTGCATGGTTGACAGCTGTTGGAGCCTCTCCGAAACCAGTTGCAATCAACTTGATTTTACCCTCATACGTGGCAATATCCCCTGCAGCGTATATCCCAGCCACACTTGTTTCCATTTTGGGATTCACCACGATCTCTTGCTTCAAAGTGTTGAGCCCCCAATTCTTCACAGGACCCAAAGTGGAAGTGAAGCCATAGTTGACCACAAAATAATCCACATCTAAAGTTAGTGATTCGTCACTTTTGACTTTAGTAAAGGTAACGGTTTCTAGTGCGTCCCTATCCCCAGATAGAGAAGTCGGAACGTAAGGCGTTAGCACCTCAACAGAAGAATTTTTCACCAAGGAAACCGGATATTCATGGGCACGAAACTTATCTCTTCTATGAACCAAATATACTTTTTCAGCGACCTCTTTTAACGTGAGTGCCCAGTCGACTGCCGAGTCGCCACCTCCGCATATCGCTACCTTCTTGTTGCGGTATTGTTCGATGTTGGATACTAAATAGTGCAGATTAGTTGTTTCATATATTTCTGCACCAGGGATCTTGAGTTTTCTGGGAATAAAAGCTCCTTTTCCAACAGTGACAATGACTGTTTTAGAATAGTGGGTATCTTTATTGGTTTTTAATTCAAAATAGCCAGCCTCTGTCTTCGTCACTGTTAAGACTTCTTCCTCCAAACAAATAGTCTGGTCAAAAGCTTCCATTTGATCTTCGAGTTGTTCAATCAAATCGGTCCCTTTAATGCGTGGAAAACCAGCGACATCGTAAATCGTCTTATCCGGATACAACAAAGAAACTTGTCCGCCAAGCACTGGTAAAGTTTCAATGATTTTTACTTTTGCATTTCGTAACCCGGCATAAAAGGCAGTGAACATCCCAACGGGTCCACCGCCAATAACCGTTATATCATATATTTTTTCTTCCGAAATCAAAGAATTTCCAACCTTTCTTTCACAAATTCATTTTACACGCCCATTGGAATATTCAACTGAAGATAGCTCCAGTGAATGACCAAAGCAATCACGATACCCGTTAGAATACCAAAGAAAACTTCGATGGGCTTGTGTCCTAAATATTCTTTCAATTGCCGTACGTGTTCTTCCTTATTGTAGGCATACGCACCTTTAGATAAGTTTACTACTTTTTTACGTAAAGTATCAATTTCCAAAACAAGTTCATTGAGCAAGATTCCGTGTTCACCACTTTGTCTACGGACACCCATGGAGTCAAAAATAACAATGACACCAAAAGTAGCTGCGATAGCAACAAAAGGAGAGGCGATGCCATGCTGAACAGTCAAGGCTGTAATCAAAGCCGAAACGCCAGCCGAGTGAGAACTGGGCATTCCTCCTGTAGAAGTAGCTAAAGCAAAGGAAGTTTGCTTTTTCATGAGATAGGCAACCGGTACTTTAACGAGCTGCGAAAAAATTATCGCAAAAAATGCCGAAAAGAGTGGATAGTTTGAAAATAAAGACATACAGATCATCCTTAAAATGAGATAGCTTTCAATCTCAATCATAACATGAATAGATTATATTTTTGATTATAATGTTTGAAAAAGGAAACAGATTGGAAAATTAGACTGAATAGGGTAAACTAACTAAGTAAGTAATTTTAAGGAGGATGAATATGAGCCAATTTCCACAATTAAACACAGATCAACAAGAAGGAACGTTTGCGAAAATAAACACTACCAAAGGGGAAATGATGATCCAATTATTCCCAGAACAAGCTCCTAAAACGGTAGAAAACTTTGTAGGCTTAGCTGAAAAAGGGTATTATGATGGAATTATCTTTCACCGTGTTATTCCGAACTTCATGATTCAAGGAGGAGATCCTACCGGAAGCGGTATGGGCGGAGAAAGTCTTTGGGGAGAACCTTTTGCAGATGAATTTTCACCTGAATTGTATAACTTCAAAGGTGCACTATCAATGGCTAATTCTGGCCCAAATACGAATGGTAGTCAATTCTTTATCGTGACAGCTTCTGAAGTTCCAGCACAAATGATTGAGCAACTAGAAGGAGCCGGTTTCCCAAGTGAAGTTATGGAAGCTTATAAAACGATGGGTGGAACACCGTGGTTAGATCGTCGTCACTCTGTCTTTGGACAAATTGTTTCTGGATTTGATGTTGCCGAAGAAATTCAAAAAGTAGAAACCAACGTCATGGATAAACCAGAAGAAGATATTTCGATTCAATCTATTGAAATCATAAAAAAATAATGAATAAATAGAGGAGGTTATCCTGTGAAATTACTTGGTGCAATTGAAGCTGGTGGAACAAAATTTGTGTGTGCAGTCAGTGATGCAGACCTTACAATAAAAGACCGTGTGACAATACGGACAACCACTCCAAAGGAAACAATGGCGCTTGTTTTTGATTTCTTTGATCAATATGAACTTGCTGCGATTGGAATTGGAACTTTTGGTCCGATCGATATCAATAAAGAGTCAGAAACTTATGGCTATATCACGACGACACCCAAAGTCGCCTGGGCACATTTTGATTTTGTCGGTATAATGAAAGAGCGCTATGCTGTTCCTATTGGTTGGACAACCGATGTCAATGCCGCTGCACTGGGCGAAGTAACCAAAGGAGCCGCGCAAGGAAAACAATCGTGTGTCTACTTAACGGTGGGAACAGGTATTGGTGGAGGTGCCGTGGTGGATGGAAAACCACTAGAAGGATACGGCCACCCCGAAATGGGGCATATTTTAGTGCGCTCTCATCCAGAAGATGATTTTTCGGGCTTGTGTCCGTATCATGACTATTGTCTAGAAGGAATGGCAGCCGGGCCATCGATTGAAAAACGTCACGGAGTAAAAGCGATAGAACTAGCGGGTGATAAGAAAGTGTGGGAAATAGAGGCCTATTATTTAGCTCAGGCTTTAATGAGCTATACTCTCACACTCAGTCCGGAACAAATCGTAATCGGTGGCGGGGTTATGAAGCAAAAGCAACTTTTTCCGCTTGTTCGTGAAGCGTTCAAAAAATTACTAGCGGATTACGTAGCGGTTCCGCCATTAGAAGAATACATTGTTGCACCAGGTTTAGGAGATGACGCCGGAATCACCGGAAGTTTACTTCTTGCCAAAGAGGCAGTTTAACTATTCAGGAAACAAAAAAATCCAAAACCTCAGTTTGAGGTTTTGGATTTTTTCTGTTTAACGAGATTGGTAATGGTCGAATACTTTTTTTATACGTTCCAATCCATCTTCTACCATTGATTGGGGAGCGGCGAAGTTGAAACGCATATACTGGTCTCCGTTGGGTCCATAACTTTTTCCGTCATTTAAGCCAATTTTCCCAATTTTAGCAAAGATATCTTTTAAGTCAGCATCTTTTATTCCTAAAGAAGAAGCATCAAACCAAAAGAGATACGTTCCTTCAGGTTTCATGTAGAAAACCTCAGGGAGTTCACGGTCGAAGAAATCACAGACGATTTTCCGATTGTTTTCTAAATAGTCAAGCAATTCTGCATGCCATTCCTGGCTGTTTGATAAGGCAGCTTGAGCGGCAACATACCCGAATGTGTTCACACCGCTTTGTTCAGTTTGACTTTGAATTTCTTTGATCTGCTCGATCATTTTTTCATCGTAAACGAAAATCATCGAATTTTTGATTCCAGCTAAGTTAAATGTTTTTGTAACAGATGTCAAAGTCACCACGGTTTGTTTGAATCGTTCATCTAGGGTGACGGGTGAAACCATTTCTTGAGAAGGATAGACTAAATCTCCATGGATTTCATCGCTTACTAAAATTACGTCGTTGTCGTGACAAAGTTCAGCCAAACGATACATTTCCTCCTTGGACCACACTCGCCCGCCAGGATTATGAGGATTACTTAGTATAAACAGTTTTGCTTTTTCATCTTGAAGATTTTCTTCAATGTCATTAAAGTCCATATGGTATTGCCCTTTTTCAACTTTCAAGGCAGAGCGGACCACTTCGCGGTGATTGACTTTCACTAGATTTGTAAACGGAGGGTAAACCGGATCATGGATGATCACTTTATCTCCTGGTTTTGAAAATGCTTGAATCATCACGCCGATACTGGAGACAACTCCAGGTGAAAAGAGGATGTTTTCTTTCGTTAACTCCATTTGATGTCGTTCTCTTTGCCAGTTCATGATAGCCTCATAAAATTCGTAAGGAGGAATAGCGTATCCGATAATGGTATTTTTCACGAAATTTTTGAGCTCTCTTCTTACGGCAGGTGGATTCTCGAAATCCATATCGGCAACCCACATAGGCAAGATGTTTTTTTCATTAAACAGATGCTCTCGTAAGTCCCACTTCACACTATTGGTACCCGCGCGATCGATTATTTTATCAAAGTTATTTTTCATGCTGCACCTCTTTCGATAATAATAGATAAAATTCTTCACTCTTAGTATAACGAGCAGATAAAAAAAATTCCACTTACGAAAAATAACCTAGAAAAAAAGAAAACGGTTTAGCAATTTGACGGCTTTTCAAATGTATAAAAAGCGTGCTATACTGAGAAGGAAATGTCGTTCCATGCAAAGATAAAGAGGTGAAACCGTGGAATATAAAATCGGGATGAAAGTAAAAGGAAAAGTGACCGGTATTCAGCCTTATGGTGCATTTGTCTCGTTAGATAAATATACACAAGGTCTGATTCATATTTCCGAGTTGCAACATGGTTATGTTAAAGATATAGAAGAAGTTATTCAAGTAGGTGATGAAGTAGATGTCGTAGTCTTAGATTTAGATGAATATACTAAAAAAATCAGTCTATCCATTCGATGTTTAGAACCTCTCACGATTGATGAGCAAGGGAATTCTAAACGGTACCGCTATGGAAAAAAAGGATCGAAAGGATTTCAGTCTTTGGCCGATGCGATGCCTAGGTGGACAGACAAAGCTTTAGGGGAAATTGTAAATCAACGACGTAAGTAATGTTCAGGCAATAGAGAGGTGTGTGCCATCATGGAAAAATCAAATCAAATAGCTTGTACGATCATGGCCAAAGACAACAATGGAAGAATCGCATTTTTGGTTAAAGAAGCAACCGATGGAATTGGATTTTTAAACACAGTGAATGACGGAGAGAAAACAGGATTAGCTTCTATCATTGAAAAAATCAAACAAGAACTCACTCTAGACTTTGATTACTTAGATTTACATGAATTGACGAATGTGATAGTAGCTAATCAAAAACGCTTGCCTCTATTTGTTTTCCAATACCAAGATGAGAACTATACAACCCTAAATGATTTACTAAAAGAAGACAGTCAGTTGAAATGGAAAAACTTTGAAGGGATCTCCACAACTTTAAATGAATGGGAAATCTCGGGAGTCCCTCAATTTTAAAAAGAAAAGGTAAACATTTTTGCGATAAAGGGACTAAATAGCTATCTTCTGCTTGCATTTTTTGATTGTTCACACTAAAGTAAATAGTGATAAAGAGTTAAATAAGAATGAAAAATGGAGGAACTCTAATGACACATATATCTTTTGATTATTCAAAAGTAGTTGACCGTTTTTTAACTAAGGAAGAATTAGATAACATGCAACCTCAAGTAACTGCTGCTGACCGTACTTTACGTGAAGGTACAGGTGCAGGAAGTGACTATCTAGGTTGGATCGATTTACCTTCTCAATATGATAAAGAAGAATTTGCTCGCATCAAAAAAGCAGCAAAAACAATCAAAAGCAATTCGGATGTATTGGTAGTTATCGGGATCGGTGGATCTTATCTAGGAGCTAAAGCAGCTTTAGATTTCTTGAATCATTCTTTCTATAATGAATTAAATGGAGCTGACCGCAAAACTCCACAGATTTTCTTTGCAGGAAATAGTATTAGTTCTACTTACTTGTCTGATTTGATCGAAGTAATTGGAGATCGTGATTTTTCAGTAAATATTATTTCTAAATCCGGTACGACAACAGAACCAGCATTAGCTTTTCGTGTATTCAAAAACTTGCTTATTGAAAAATATGGCAAAGAAGAAGCAAAAACACGTATTTATGCAACAACGGATAAAGCCAAAGGTGCTTTGAAAACAGAGGCAGATGCACAAGGATATCAAACCTTTGTTATTCCAGATGACATCGGTGGTCGTTTTTCTGTCTTGACTGGTGTGGGATTATTACCGATCGCTGTAGGTGGCGGAGATTTGGAAGCACTGATGCAAGGAGCAAAAGATGCTTCTGAAGAATTAACTTCGTCTAACTTAGAAGAAAATCCTGCATACCAATATGCAGCATTGCGCAATGTTTTATATCGCAAGGGAAAAGTAACTGAATTGTTGATCAACTATGAACCAAACTTGCAATACTTCTCTGAGTGGTGGAAACAATTATTCGGAGAATCTGAAGGGAAAGATCAAAGAGGGATCTATCCTTCCAGTGCTAACTTTTCTACAGACCTACATTCTCTAGGCCAGTACATCCAAGAAGGACGGCGCAATCTTTTTGAAACAGTCATCAAAGTGGACAAACCACGTAAAGTTATGGATATACCAACTTCAGAAGAAGACCTAGATGGTTTAGGCTACCTCGAAGGTAAAGACGTAGACTTTGTAAATACAAAAGCATTCCAAGGAACACTTCTAGCACACACAGATGGAGATGTTCCAAACTTTGTGTTAACTATTCCTGAAACAGATGCTTATACTCTAGGTTATTTGTTCTACTTCTTTGAAATAGCAGTAGGGATCTCCGGTTATTTGAATAGTGTAAATCCGTTTAACCAACCAGGAGTAGAAGCTTATAAGAAAAACATGTTTGCTTTGCTTGGTAAACCAGGATTTGAAGATCTTGCTAAAGAATTAAATGAAAGACTGTAAAAAGACTAACAAAATGTGAGCTGAAGAAGAGATTGGGGGGTTCCTCAGTCTCTTCTTTCTCTACATCCACTTAGAAACAACGGTACAATTTTGAAGTAAGGGGGGGGAGAAGCGATGAATCGAAATGAAATTCGAGTCTACCAAGCAAAATCAAAAGATTTACCACTGATTCAATTTTTCTTACATGAAACTGCACAATGGCTCAAAGATAAAGGGTCCAAACAGTGGAATGGTATATTAGAAGGGAAAGATACACACAACACACCTCAAGCCATTGAAAAAGGTGAAGTATATATAGTAGATTTAGATAATGAACCAGCAGGTATGTTTGTTTTATGGGACCATCAAAGTGAATGGGATCAAGAGTTATGGGGAGTGGATACCTCTTTTGATTACTACTACTTACATCGAGTGACCATCCATCGTAAACATGCGGGTAAAGGGTTAGCAGATAAATTATTGTATAAAGCAATTGAAGTTGCTCAAGCTGACCATAAAAAAGCTGTTCGTCTAGATTGCTTAGCAACAAACGCTTATTTAAATCAGATGTACTCTCGGGCCGGATTTGAAAAAGTGGGCATTACTAAAGAACATGATGCAGGAGAACAAATTGCTGATTTCAATCTGTATGAAGTTGATTTAGAAAAATAATTCGAGGAAAGAGCTGTCTATGTAGACTTTTTTCTCGTAAAAAGTGTTGTGAATTGAGTAGTGCTAAATTTTGAAAAAGGGAACGTAGACTGTTGAATAGTTTATGTTTCTTTTTTTGTTCTGCTAAATAATTTTGGGGAGGGGTTTCAAAAGTTGATGGATCAAAGTTTATGAGAAAATACCTTAATGAAGGTAAACGAGGACGCCAAAAATAAAACGGGAAAATTAGAAAGAAGTGTTGACCTGAAACCGGAAAGGTGGTAAAGTATTCCTTGTCGTCGCAAAACGTTTGAATGACAAGTGAGACACTAGAAAACAGTGAAATATTTCCCTTGACTTTACGAGCGAGACGGTGCTATACTATTAGAAGTCAGCAAGGAAGAGAGCGCTCACAACGAGTGATCAAATCTTTAAAAAAATTCAAAAAAACTCTTGACACTGACGCGTAATAAATAGTATGATATAAAAGTTGCTGATAACGGCGACAATGAATTGACCTTTGAAAACTAAACAAAGCAAACACAATCAAATGTGCAGGTGTCTTGATTTTTAATTAAGACAACACAGGCAAAGTAAAATTTGCAAAAGAAATAACGTAACATTCAAATTGAGTCACAAACACTTTAACGAGAGTTTGATCCTGGCTCAGGACGAACGCTGGCGGCATGCCTAATACATGCAAGTCGAACGCTGAAGCTCTCTGCTTGCAGAGAGTGGAAGAGTGGCGAACGGGTGAGTAACACGTGGGGAACCTGCCCATGAGAGG
>NZ_KE384469.1:6715-20232 GCF_000425865.1 Lacticigenium naphthae DSM 19658 | reverse complement strand
GGCGCACCAACAAAAAGAAGCTGAGACAACAGTCCCAGCTTCTACTTATTTCAAAAACAGTATCTTCCAAAACGTGCTCCAGCCCCTCATTTCTTAGCGCAAAGCTTCACTCTCTGATGCTGAGGACGCCGTCGTTCATTTCGTAAACGGTGTCGCAGCGGTCAATGAGGCGGGTGTCATGGGTGACCATGATGATGGCTTTATTTTTTTCTTTTGTTTCGCGTGCCAGTATGTCAACAACTTCAAAAGCGCGCTCTGTATCCAGGCTGGCTGTGGGTTCGTCGGCTAGGATGACAGAAGGATCGTGGTACAGGGAACGCGCTATGGCAACGCGTTGGCGTTCGCCTCCGGATAGGTCACTTGGATATTTGTCTTTCAAATGCATAATATCCAAGTCATCCAGTAGTTCGTCACTGCGCTCTTTATCGAAGCGTGTTTTTTCGACTTTGTTGACTAACTTCAATTGTTTTTCAACAGTTAAGAACGGGACTAAGTTCGAATCTTGTAAGATGAATCCGACTTCTTCAAAGCGTAATTTGGCACGGTCTTTTTCTTTTTGACTGCTGAACGGTTTGTCTGCAATCAGTACTTCTCCATTGTCGGGCTGTTGGAGTCCTCCTATAATGGTGAGCAAGGTACTTTTACCTGAACCAGAAGGACCGATGATTGCTACAAATTCGCCTTCTTCAACGGAAAAATTTGTTGGCTTCAGTATTTCTCTCATTTCACGTCCAACTTTGAACGATTTGTTTACGTCTTTTACGTCTATGGCTTTCATGTGTTTCCTCCTTATCCTATGGCATCCAGTGGGTCGATTGAGACAACGGTCCGTACGGAGAATAATCCGCCTAATACTGCAACAATGATCAGTAAAGCTGTGATCGCTCCAAAGAAAAGGAAATTGTTGCTATAAGGGACGGCTGCCGGCAAGATGAGCCCTGAAGCGACAGTCAACGTCAAGCCAATAAATACACCGGCTGTAGCAAGGACAAATGTCTGGATGACTACGGATTTGGAAATGTAGCGTGTCGAAATTCCTTGTGCTTTCATGACGCCGAACAAGCTGGATTTTTGCAGAGTCAAGACGTACACAAAAATCCCGATAACGACTGCGGCGATGACGATCAGGAATGCGATCATGACACCGAATGTCAAAATCTGCGCACTATATCCGGGTAATTTCCAAATGAAATCTTCAATAGGATAAGAAACCAGATCGTTTTCTTCCAATTCTGCCTCATTGATGGCTTCCCCGCCGTTGCGGTATACGACCGCACTCAAAATCGTTTCCGGTGGCAATTCCGTTTGACTGTACCGGACTTCTTGATAGGTATCGAAGTCGGTGTAAAGGACGGGACTGACACTGTAACGGGCGTTCTCAATAAAGCCGACAATAGTGACCTCTTTGTCGGTTCCTGCCAATTTCAATGTATCCCCGATTTCAACGCCTTCTTGCTCCTTTAGGCTGATATCTGCAACGACATCAAAGAGATCTGTGAAGGCCTCGCCTTCTGTTATTTCCGGCATTAAAAAATCGTCGGGATCTATTCCGAAAAAGGCCACATTTACTTTTGCTTCATCTCCACTTTCGCCTTCTTTGCGGACAACATTTCGTGTCACGCCAATTTCGGCTGCTTCTTCAGCTTCCACTACTTCTGTATCTTCTAATACAAGCATCGACATATCCACATTCGTATTGGATTCGTCGGTCAAGACGATCCCATCTGCTTCCCATTGATCGATCGCCACACGATTTTCCATAGCTAGTCCATAAGCCAGTCCCGTTAAAAAATACACGAGATAAGAAACCAGCACAACGATTCCTACGATCAATATGTACCGCGTTTTTTGATGTTTGATTTCGTTCCATGCTAAAAACATATTCCACCTCTTTAGTCTATTACCTATTGAAAAGCTGCCTGACTTTCTGCTGTTTAGTACTATGTTTATAAAAAACAGGCAAAAAAATAGGCCGCTCTTTTTCGGTTTGATTTCAAAAAATAAGCGTAAAAACTGTTCTTCTGAACGCTCATGCTTCTTTTAATAGTTTACCACAACTTCTGTTGTTTTATAAAGAAAAAGATTGTGCACAATTAAATTTGTTTGAATTCGATTACAGGTGTACATATGCTATACTAAAAGTAATCAAAACAACAAAGGAGTGCTCATGCATGCAAACAGAAATTGCCAATTTTACATTTTATAATCCGGTGAAAATCATTTTTGGAAAAGATCAAATCGAACAGTTGCCGGAATTGATTTCGAAGGATAAAAAAATATTGATCACCTATGGTGGCGGAAGTGTTATACGGTTTGGAACGCTTGACCGTGTGAAAGAAGCTTTAAGTGGGTATACGTTTGGAGAGTTCGGCGGTATCGAAGCCAATCCGACTTTTGAAACGTGTATGCGGGCGGTCGATGTCATCAAAAAAGAGGGCTACGATTATTTATTAGCCGTCGGTGGTGGAAGTGTTATCGATGGAACAAAATTCATTGCAGCAGCTGCCAAATTTGCTGGAGATCCCATTGATATCTTTGCCAGTGGTGTCGGAAAAGGTTTGCCTATTGAAGATGCTATCCCATTGGGCACCATTTTAACATTGCCAGCAACGGGTTCCGAAATGAATGAAACATCTGTCATCACGATCAAAGAAAAGCAGGCAAAAATCAGTTTCAAACATGAAAAAGTCTATCCAGTATTTTCTATCCTTGAGCCCGAATTGACATACACCTTACCTAAGCGTCAATTGGCCAATGGGATCACTGATTCATTTGTGCACATTATTGAACAATACCTCACTTATCCAGTCGGTGGAATGGTTCAAGACCGCTTTTCGGAAGGCTTACTGCAGACATTGATCGAAATCGGACCGGAAGTTGTCGATGAAGATAATCATGACTACACTTTGCGTGCCAACTATATGTGGACAGCTACTATGGCCTTGAATCGCATTCTTTCACGCGGAGTACCAGGAGATTGGGCTGCTCATGGATTGGGACATGAAATCACAGTATTGAACCACACCGACCATGCCCGTACGTTATCTGCCATCTTACCTGCTTTAATGGATATTCGTCGTACAGAAAAACACGACAAATTGATCCAGTATGCTGAACGTGTGTGGCATATTCACGAGGGCAGCGATGAAGAAAAAGTTGATGCGGCTATCGAACAAACGGCTTCCTTCCTTCGCAGCATCGGAATGCCTGTCACTTTACAGGAAATAGATGTGAAAAAATCGGATATCGACTTTTTAGTCGGTCAGCTTGAAAAACACAACAATACAGCTATTTCTGAAAGAGGCGATCAAACGTTGGAGGTCAGCCGTAGAATTTACGAGCGGGCACTTGCAAAAGATTATGCTTCCAACTAATCGATCAGTAGAAAACAATACTCTGGCTTCTGGAAGGATGATGAGAATGGAAAGTGTTGTACACGGATATTATGATGATTTCAAGGATGCTATTCGCGCTTATGACACGTTTGTGATGAAAGGTTATCCGACTGATAGATTTCACCTCATCGTAAATGAAAAGATGAAAAATGCGTTCCAGCTACAAACAGATATTCCTCTAATAACAGATTATCCATCTGAAGCAGAACTTCTAGAAGAATATGCGAGTCAATTACAATCAGATCATTTTCTATTATTGGTTACACATAACAAGACTTAAAAGGAGGGTTCACTGATGAAAAAAATTCCGCATTTACTCATTTTTTCAGGCTCAGTCCTCTTACTTGGTGGCTGTTCGCTCTTTGCTGATGATGAACCGATAGATACCAGTATGGATACGAGTGACACGACGGATTCGATGGACACAACGGAATCAACTGATACAACTGAGGAAACTGACGATAGGATTTCTATTCTAGACTACTTCCCTGTTGCAGAAAATACCCTCCATCGTTATGAAGGAACCGGAAATGAGTACGCTAGTTTCACTCATTTTCCGCAATACATCGAAGGAGAATATATTCAATACACTGAAAATAACGGCGGCACAGAAATGGTCACGGTGCTCCATTTGACCGAAGAAAAGGCAGAAGAAGTATTCAGACGCGCAGAAGTCTATTACCGTCAAAACTTTATCGCAGAGGATCCGGAAACTTTGGATTCGGAGTCGCTCGAAATCCGTTTGCAGGCACCTATCGAAGTGGGGACCAGTTGGGAAAGTCCATCCGGTTCGCAGTCTGAAATCACTGCTTTAGAGGTCACTGTAGATACACCTTCCGGTTCATATGAGGCCTTGGAAGTAACTACACAGCAAGATGAGTCGATTTCTCGTTTCTACTACGCTCCAGATGTTGGACTCGTTCAAGCTGAGCACAACGTTGAAATGGATGAAGAGAATCGCATCTACTCCCGTCTAGAAGTTATCGAAGAAGATGCTGCAGAAACCTATACGATCCCACTTTATTATTTGGATGAACAAGCACTCGGTTTGGAAGAAGAAATGATGGAGTTTGAAATGAGTACCAACGAATCTTTCCGCGAGACCGCTACTGATTTGTTGCAATCACCTTTGGGACCAAACGATTTCAAAATGATCTCCGATAATACCACTATCAACACACTGTATTTAAATGAAGACGGTTATGTCTACGTCGACTTGTCAGAGGACTTTATTGCTGATATGAATGCGGGGGCTGGTATCGAGAGTATGATCCTACAAGGATTGGCCAACTCTCTCGGGAAGTACTACAGTGCGGAACGTGTCTATCTCACAATCGATGGCGGAGCCTATGAATCCGGCCATATCGTTTTAGAAGAAGACGACTACCTCACTGTGGATGATTCTATGGTGAATGAATAACTATTTTTAATCGTATTTCTATAAACAAAAAGCGCCTTTCCAAATTGGAAAGGCGCTTTTTGTTTATTTTTTAAACCGCTCATTTGTATTCGAATAGATCAAAAAGGCAAGCGTAACGAGAATAAAGAGGACAAAAGCCATCCAAAACAAGCCCATCCAGTCCATTCTTATGCCAACTGTCCACACAAAGGTCAAGAAGGCATAGATGAACATCAACTTGCTTGTTGTTTTGGTCATCTTTTGAGTATCGTATTTTTCTTTTTCACGTTTAGGTAATGTATTATACCCAGCAATCAAGTTGGCGCCCTTTCCTTTTGAAAAGAGCCAACCTATTCCCAAAAACAAGAAGACGATCATCCAATCCATCTGTCATCCTCCTTCACTTCTGTCCTTATTTGATCAGTTCATAAATGGCTTCTGCGTAAATGGCCATGGCTCTCATTAAATCGTCTATCGCCATGAATTCATTTGCTTGGTGCATAGTGTCTATGCTGTCTGGGAACATGGCTCCATATGCTACACCACGTTTTAACAAGCGGCCATATGTTCCGCCACCGATTACTTGTTCGTGTGCTTCTAAACCTGTTTGACGTGCGTACACACCTAAAAGTGTCTGAACGAGTGGATCATTTGCAGGAACATAATGGGGAACTTTTCCTTTGCCCTTAGATAGTTCGACTGGGTATTGACTCATTTTTTGACGAACAGCTTCTTCTACGTCTTCTTCTGTTGTTCCTTGTGGGTAACGGAAGTTGACAGAGATTTTTCCACCTTCATCAGCTGTAAAGGAAAACACACCTGGATTTGAAGACAATTTGCCCATTACTGCATCTTCGACAGCAACAGCTAATTTATGTCCTTCAGGATCATCATGTAAGTAAAGTGCCGTTACTTCTAAGAAAGCACGTGCATCTCCACCAAAATTGTAATCCGTCAAGAAAGTTGCTAGGTAAGTCGCGGAGTTCACTCCAGCTTCTGGATGACTACCGTGAGCTGATTGCCCGACCATTTCGATCGTCACTTTATTTCCATCGACACCAACTGTTCCATGAACAGGTTTATCCGAAGTAAATGCATGGAATGCAGCTTCTACTTCATCTGCTTTTGGTGTTTCAAAAATTGCGATGGCATCTTGAGGGACCATGTTTTCACGTAAGCCGGATTGGAAACTAAGTAGTTTACTTTTTCCACCTTCAGTATTGCCTTTAAATTCTAGGTATATAGTGATATTACCTTTTTCGCCGTTAATGATCGGGAACTCTGCGTCAGGTGAAAATCCGAAATCGGGTTCATCCACTACGCTTAAATAGTGATCCATTCCTTTCCAACCACTTTCCTCATCGGTTCCGATGATAAAGCGAACTTTTCTTGATACAGGCAACTCTAAATCTTTGATGATTTTCAATGCATAGTAAGCAGCCATACCTGGGCCCTTATCATCACTGGCACCACGTGCATAGACCCGACCTTCTTTGATGACCGGTTCAAAGGGCTCTGTTTCCCAACCGGTTCCAGTAGGGACAACGTCTACATGCGCTAACACGCCCATCACTTCGTCGCCTTCTCCATATTCCATATGACCAGCTAAATTCGCAAAGTTTTCTGTTTGAAATCCGTCTCTTTCACCGATTTTCAAGAAAGCTTCCAATGCTTCTTTGGGTCCAGGACCAACTGGCGCATCGTTAGTAGCTTTGTCATCATCACGCACACTGTCGATACTCAATAAAGTAAATAAATCTTCTAGAAAAGCGTCTTTTCGTTTGTCCGCTTCTTTTTTCCAATCAATAGATTGATTTGTCATGCTTCCAACTCCCTTTTCTCATTTGTTTTTCACCTTTTTATCATACCATTTTTTTAATCAATACAAAAGATAGGGCAGTTCTCTTTTCTTTTTTAGGCTTGGTCAAAGCTATTTGCTGATTTTGTGTAAAAAATAGAACTCTCCATTTTTCGAAGTTCTACTCTTGTACAGGCTTTTATTTAACGAACAAACAAGTGGATCCAATGTAACTTTATAATGACGGAGGACTAGCTGACATCGTATTGGCAAGAATCATATAGATGATGATATTCGTCGGTACAAGTAAGAAGATAAAAATTAATCTCACAGCAAAAGAAGAGATCCCGAAATACTCAGCTATACCTCCACAAACACCATATAAAGATCTATCTGTTGCGGATTTCCTTAATTTGTTTCTCAAATTTATTCCACTCCTCTGATTTAAACTTTCTTTTCCTCTATTTTTCACCAAACAAACTTATTTGCGCTAGTGAAATCTGCTGTTCCGTCTGTTGAATAGTAAATTTATCATTTCGTAAGTCTATATGAATCAACTATATCATACGTCCCCCTATCTAGTACCAGATTCCCCTTATTCTGCGGTGACTTTCTTTCTTTGGTAATGGCTGCTTTTAAAAAAACAAAGATTCGATGGCTTTCTAAGTGACAATCCCGCCGCATTCCTCTTATACTAGAAGAAAGGGAAACGGATTCATTAGGTACTGGATGAAAGGAGTTTTATATATGAAAGAGATCAAGAACTTTATGGTGAGAGAATGGATTCCCACACGACAAAAGGATAGTCATAAGGGCGATTTCGGGAGAGTTTTATTCATTGGTGGAAATGAACAGATGGGTGGCGCCATCATTTTATCGGCTTCTGCCGCAGTATATAGCGGAGCGGGATTAGTCACCGTTGCTACACATCCTTCAAATAAACCGGCTTTACACAGTCGTTTACCCGAAGCCATGTTTGTCGATTCATCTGATTTGAAAGCTGTGGAAGAAAAACTCTCTTCTATGGACACCATTGTCATCGGACCTGGTCTCGGTCGAAAAGCGCACGAACTGGATTTGCTTAGTCTCGTTCGAGAAAATATGTCTGCACACCAATTTCTAGTTATTGATGGTGACGCACTCTCTCTTTTTGCCGAAAACGATCTACCCGAAACAAAAGCCAAAGTTATTTTAACGCCTCATCTGGGCGAATGGCAAAAGTTGAGTGGGCTTTCTCCTAAAAATGAAAATGAAACAGCCAATCGAGAGATACAAAAGAAATTGAATGCGATCGTCGTGTTGAAAAAGGCTCGAACTGAAATTTACATGAAAAATCAGGTATGGAGAAATAGTGCCGGGAACCCGGGAATGGCTACCGGTGGTATGGGCGATACTTTAGCCGGTATGATCGGTGGTTTTCTGCATCAATTTGACGATAAGGATAAAGCGCTGATAACAGCGGTTTATTTGCATAGTCGTATTGCTGATTTGATGAACAATGAACAATACGTCATCATTCCGAGTCAATTGATCCAACGTATCCCGAAAACAATGAAAGGCTACGAGAATAAACCACTTCCGTACGTATAAGCCTCTTTCTTCCAATGGAAATATTTAGTATACTATGGTGGAGACTAATGAAGGAGTTTATTGTATGAACAAACTTATTTCCGCCATTTGGCTGGTAGCTTTACTTGCGGGTGCATTGATCGGCTATCAAGGCTATTACCAATTTTTCTTTTTGATATTTCTACTGGTTCCTTTAGCCTTATTCTTTTTTACACCCAAAGACGAAGCAGCCAAATCTACTGCACGAAAAGAACAAGAAAAAAAGAACCAACAATTACTTACCCTGACAGGATTCGTCCTCGTCCTCGGTGTCCTCATCGGCTTCTTCGCAAAATATTATATATAGAAAAGCTGTAAAAGTCTGTTCTGATTCCTGTAAAAATAGGCCCTTCACCCCTGAATGAGCATCTTGCGCAATGGGGTGAAGGGATCTTTTTTACACGGAGTCAAGACTTGGACAGCTAGACAAGAAAGAAAAGTTTCTCCTACCCGTTTTGACCCCATAAAAAATAGAATCTTCACCCCTGAATGAGCATCTTGCGCAATGGGGTGAAGATTTCTTTTTTTATGCCGGGTCAGGGCAGAAGAAACTAGACACTATAGAAAAGCTGTAAAAGTCTGTTCTGATTCCTGTAAAAATTGTGCAAAAAAAAATAAAGGCTGGGACTTTTGTCCCGGCCTTTTTCTATTTCGTGAACTTGATTTTCTAACACGTATTCAAAAAGCAGTTCCGACAACCACTTCACGATGCTGTATTCGGATCTGTTTACTTATTTTATCGATTTCGCAACAAATCGATTTCTTCTTTTGTCAGTTCGCGGTAGTGTCCTAATTCCAATGTTGGATCCAATTCTAACGGTCCCATGGTCAACCGCTTCAAATAAACCACTTCTTTTCCCACTGCTTCCATCATCCGTTTGATTTGATGAAATTTTCCTTCTTGGATAACGATTTCTACTCGCGATTCTTCCTTTTCTTCGTCCACAGAAAGAATACGTAATTGACTCGGCATCGTTTGATAGCCATCTTCCAGCACCACACCTGCTTCAAATGCTGTGACATCTTCCTGGGTCACCTTTCCAGAGACGAGTGCTTCATACCGTTTGTCCACATGCTTTTTGGGGGAAAGGAGTGCATGCGCTAACGCCCCGTCATTTGTCAGCAACAGCAACCCTTCCGTATCTTTGTCTAGTCGGCCAACAGGAAATGGTTCCTGTAGCGTATCATGGGGCTCGAGTATGTCGATCACTGTCTCATGCAGTTCGTCTTCCGTTGCACTGATCAGTCCGGCTGGTTTATTTAACATGAAATAAATGTATTCTTGATAGACTACCGGTTCTCCGTCAAAGAGAACAGTGTCCTTTTCTGGATCAGTGTGTGTTTTGGGATCGGTTATCTCTTCTCCATTTATTGTGACCAGTTTCTTTTTCAACAGCTTTTTGACTTCTTTCCGTGTACCAAAACCTGTGTGTGCCAATAGTTTATCGATCCGCATTTGTATGCTCCTTTCAGTTTTACAGAAAAAACTAGTGACTGCTCACTAGTTTTTATTGATCTTGTTTAGTTGATTCATTATCTGGTGATCCGTTGCTTCTCTACACGACCCGTTCGTTAAGATTATTTGATATGCAATTTATTGCGAATGCTTTGCGCTTTGGTTCCGATCAAGCGATCAGCCAGGCGCGTTTTTACGGCTAGATAGACATACGTCGCTACACCAACTACAGCGACAGCGATGATCGTTATCATTGCTCCCAAGCGGCGCTCTGGCGAAATGACTAAGTTCATTGCTTCTCTGACTAACAGTGTAGCACCACCCATTATCCCAGATAAAATGGCGATCAAAATAATGCGGTTCACAAGATAGGCAATGTTAAAGTGGATGGTTTTGTGCATGATACGCAACATCAAGAATCCGGTCACACCAAATCCGATCATGTTCGTGTAAAGCATGCCATAAGTGCTGAACATGGCTAGGAATGGATATTGTAAGACGATTTTTGTTACTAATCCAATCAACAAGGCATAGATCGCGGGACGTGTTTTATTTGCTGCTTGTAAAGAGTTCCCAAACAAGGCATACCCTGCCAAGAAAATACTCATATAAGCAGAAACTTGCGTGATCGTCGTCCCAAATTCATTGTATCCGTAAAATACTGTGTACAATGGTCCTGCCAATACGGCCATGCCGGTTGCAGCTGGAAACATCAAGAAAAATAAGAGTTGTACGCTCGTGCTGAATTGACGCCGGACGCCTTTCATGTCATTCTTTGCAATCAAGTCACTGACTAGCGGTACCGATGTTATTGCCATAGCTGTTCCAAAGGAAATGATGATCATAATGAGTTTGTGTGCATTAGCTTGTGAAATTCCATAAGTTCGTTGGATTTCTAGACCATCCATTGTGGAAACGCGCTCCATTATGGGTTGATAAGTAAACTGGTCGACAAATTGGAACAAGATGATTCCTGTTGCGATGATAATAAAAGGGATAGCTGTTTTGATGATACTTTTTAATAATTGGTTAGTGGAAATTTCTATGGCGTTGGCACTTTCTTCTTTTGTATAGCGGAGAGCTGTCTGTTGCTTTTTCAGCTTCATGCCTAAATAACCGGAAGCAAATAGTGCTCCGATAAAAGCAGCGAAAGTTGACATTGCTACTGCTAGTACAACTGAGCCGCCCCACACTACCCGGACGAGGTAAACAGTGACCAACATGAAGGAAACGCGAGCGATCTGTTCGATGATCTGTGATATCGCTGACGGTGCCATTGTATTATGACCTTGAATAAATCCACGTGTCACACTCATGAGTGGGATAAACAGTAACGCTGGTGTGAGTGAACGAATGACAGCTGTACTGTCAGCTACAGAAGCTGATGGGCTTCCGGCCGCGAAAAATGGTGCGAGTACAAAAAGTAATATACTGGAAACTAAGCCACTAATAGCCATGATCTGTAGACCTTTTTTGTAAATATTTTTACTGATCTCATATTCACCTAAAGCATTGTAATAAGAAACTTGTTTAGAGATTGCTGAGGGCACACCTGCTGTAGCTAAGCTTAAGAAAAAAGCATACGGTGTATAGCCAATTTGAAATAAAGCATTTGCCGCATCGGCTGTCTGCGAATTCCCCATCCATGCCATCCATGGAATGATGTATAATGCTCCGAGTAACCGAGATGTCATGCTTCCTGCGGTCATCCAGGCAGATCCGCTGACCATTTTATTCTGTGTATCATCTTTTGGTTTGATTGTGTGTTTGGCTTCTGTTTGATGGGTCGTATCTTTCGTCATGTATCTAAACCTACTCTCATTGAGATATCTAGACATTTTTTGTCCGTTAAACTATATTCTACTTCTTTATATTTTTAGTTGCAACGATTTCCGTAAACCGTTGTGTATATTTAATGCTTTTTTAACTAATAAGAAATGAGAGTAAGACAACAGGCGTTTAGACCCGGATAGATCTGCGCATACTCTGTCTGCAAGAAGCGTTGACTTTGCAGCACCGTTTAAAGAATGCCCTTCGATATACAAAGTGAAATAATGAAAGAAATGCTCTGCATTTCTTTTCAATAGTATATAGAGAAATCACAGGTAGATTTGCCTATTTTCGCTACCCTAGTTTCTCACATCCTTTTCGTACTAGTCAACATACATTGCTATCTCGCTCAACCTTTTTGGATTCCCCTTCGATCGGGCAACTTCCTCTCTAGTTGCTCTTTCAACTTTCCAGAAAGTGGAATCGATTGGGCTACTTTTAAAGAAATGGTCACAGAACTTGCCGGATTCAGTTCCGTTCGGGCAACTTCACCACCTACCTCGGGCAAACTCGACCGATTCGCTCTCATTCGAGCAACTTCACAACCTACCTCGAGCTAACTCGACCGATTCGCTCTCATTCGAGCAACTTCACAACCTACCTCGAGCTAACTCGACCGATTCGCTCTCATTCGAGCAACTTCACAACCTACCTCGAGCTAACTCGACCGATTCGCTCTCATTCGAGCAACTTCACAACCTACCTCGAGCTAACTCGACCGATTCCCTTTCAATCGGGCAACTGGATAGGCTACACTAAGTTGGACAATAATTATAAGGTCTTATACACTTAAGTCAAATCACAACGGAGGAAAAACATCATGACTAAAAGAGAGAGAAGATCGTTTTCTAAAGACTTTAAAGAACAAGTTGTTCAACTGCATTTAGCTGGAAAGCCTCGGGCAGATATTGTTAGAGAATATGATCTGACGCCTTCGGCCTTGGACAGATGGGTTCGTCAACACCAATCATCTGGTTCATTTCAAGAAAAAGATAATCGTACGCCTGAAGAAACAGAATTAATAAAGCTCCGTAAAGAAAATCAACGTCTTATGATGGAGAACGATATTTTAAAACAAGCAGCGCTGATAATGGGACGAAAGTAGATGTGATTCGGAATAACCTTCACAAATACTCGGTATCAGCAATGTGCGAAGTCCTGCAAATCTCAAGAAGCACCTACTATTACGAAGCGAAACAACGTGATCATCAAGAAGAAGAGCTAACACAGTTAATTGTTCAGGTGTTTAAAGCTAGTCATAACATTTATGGTCAGCGAAAAATAAAAGTCGAACTCCAAAAGCTGGGCTGGCAAGTCTCACGTCGTCGAATTAGTCGAATCATGAAAGAACAAGGTCTACTCTCTAAATATACGATTGCTCAATTCAAACCAAGTAAATCGACCGTTAATGAGTCTGAAACAGTTAATGTACTGAATCGAAGATTCAATCAAGAGAAGGAATTGACTGTTATTGTCAGTGACTTAACTTATGTGCGCGTAAGACAAAAATGGCACTATATTTGTGTTCTGGTAGACTTATATAATCGTGAGATTATTGGGTACAGCTCTGGTCCAAATAAGACCGCGGAGTTAGTTCAACGCGCTTTTTCAACGGTTCCGTACAATTTAACTCGTCTTAAATTATTCCACACAGACCGGGGAAGTGAATTTAAAAATCATCTCATCGACAAAGCACTAGATACCTTTGGTATCAAACGCTCTTTAAGCAATAAAGGCACTCCATACGACAACGCTGTAGCAGAAGCTACCTTTAAAACGATTAAAACAGAATTGATTAATGGCCGTGTTTTTGAACATCAGAAAGAACTGGACCTTGAACTGTTTGATTACGTTAATTGGTACAATAAGATTCGTATTCACGGGTCGCTCGGTTACTTATCGCCACAAGAATACAAATTATCAAACCTTTAAAAAGTTGTCTAATTAAGTGTTGACATACCAAACTTCACCACCTACCTCGGGCAAACTCGACCGATTCGCTCTCATTCGAGCAACTTCACCACCTACCTC
>NZ_KE384469.1:0-6545 GCF_000425865.1 Lacticigenium naphthae DSM 19658 | reverse complement strand
GCAACTTCACCACCTACCTCGAGCTAACTCGACCGGTTCGCTCTCATTCGAGCAAGTTTACCTCTGATCACTCTTTCCTCTTGATTAAACGTAGGAAATAGAGAGGGACAGATATCCCTATATGCTTTACGCATATGGATATCTGTCCCAGAATCTTTCATTTTATTCTCTAATTTGACCTTCGCCTTCGATCACATATTTGTAACTCGTTAACGCTTCTAAGCCCATTGGCCCTCTGGCATGTAATTTCTGGGTGCTGATGCCAATTTCTCCACCAAATCCAAACATTTCTCCATCGGTAAAACGGGTCGAAGCATTGACGTAGACAGCTGCTGAATCGATGTCGTTTAAGAAATCTTGCGCGACTTGGTAATCTTTCGTGACGATTGCATCTGAGTGGCCAGTTGAATAGTGGTCGATATGTGCGATTGCTTCTGCATAATCTTCCACAACTTTCACAGAAATAATATCATCTAAAAATTCTGTTGCATAATCTTCTTCGCTTGCCGGAATGGCTTGTGCAACTAGAGAGACAGTCTGCTCATCTCCCCGCACTTCTACAGCAGCTTCTCTCAGTTTGTTTCCCAAAAGAGGCAATGCTGTCTCGGCAATCTTCTTATCTACCAACAAGGATTCCAACGCATTACAGACAGAAGGACGCTGTGTTTTCCCGTTGATCAAAATAGCTGCCGCCATTTCCAAATCAGCTGTTTCATGCACATATAAGTGACAATTGCCCGTCCCGGTTTCAATGACAGGAATGGTCGCATTTTTTACGACCGCTTGAATCAATCCTGCTCCTCCACGGGGGATCAAGCAATCCACACACTCGTTAAATTGCATGAATTGTGTAGCCAATTCTCTCGAAGGATCTGTGATGAGTTGCACACTGGTCACAGGCAACGATGATCGTTCAAGCCCTAATTGGATGGCTTGAATAATTGCCTGATTGCTTTCTAACGCTTCTTTTCCACCACGTAAGATAACTGCGTTCCCAGCTTTCAAACACAATCCGGAGGCGTCCACTGTTACATTCGGCCGCGATTCATATATGATTCCAATAACGCCAAGAGGAACTCGTCGTCGACTGATTCGTAGCCCTTGTTCATTCACCCATTGCGTATCGGTTTTCATCGTTGGATCGGGTAAGGAAACCATTTGGCGCAACCCAACTTGCATTCCTTCGATCCGTTTTTCATTCACTGTCAACCGTTCGATCATTGCATCAGTCAATCCATTTGCTTTTGCATTTTTGCGGTCTTTTTCATTTGCTTTTAAAATTGTTTCTTTTTGACTAGTCAAAGCTTCTGCAATGTGGAGCAGTGCCTCATTCTTTTCTTGCGTCGAAGCTGTCCGCAATAGCTTGGCTGCACCTTTTGCTTCTTTACCGATTTTCGCTAAAGTTTGATTCATTTCATCCATGATTTCTCCTCCTTATTTATCCATCTTCTTAAAGAGAGTCCCTATTTCTTGTCCTTCAACTATATCGAATAGTGTAACGGGAAATTCGGAGCTAGTGATCACGACCGCTTTGCCTTTAGCTAACATCCGTTCAGCAGCGACGATTTTTGTTTGCATACCGCCTGTCGCAAAATCGGAACCGACTCCACCAGCCATTTGGCGAATCTCTTCTGTAATTTCACTCACATAAGGGATCAATTTAGCTTCTTTATGGGTCATAGGATTGGCATCAAATAAGCCTTCGACATCGCTCATGATAATGAGCAAATCTGCATCGATCAATTCCGACACAATGGCAGATAGGGTATCGTTATCCCCAAATTTCGTCTGGTGGTTCATTTCTTCGACCGATACCGCATCATTTTCATTGATGATCGGAATAACTTGCTTATCGAGAAGCGATTGAATCGCTGTTTTACTATTTTCATACGACAATGGAAAATCTACCACATCCCGTGTCATTAGAATTTGTCCCACAAATTGATTGTATTGTTGAAAGAACCGACTGTACACATTCATCAATGCACTTTGGCCTACGGATGACACCGCTTGTTGTTCACCGATGCTTTTAGGGTATTCTTTTAGCTTCAGCACACTCGCACCTACCCCGACAGCGCCCGAAGAAACCAGAATAACTTCTTTTCCTGCCTGCTGCAAACTGGAACAAACAAACGCTAAGCGATCGATTTTCCGGTAATCTACTTTACTGACCGATTTCATGATCGAATTCGTCCCAATTTTAATCACGATCCGTTTGTAGTCTTTCATAAATTCTCGATTCATTATTAACACTCCATCTATATCACTTTAATTTTTGATCTTATTCTAGACTAACACATTCTCTCAAACCTGTAAGCAATTCCCACAAAAGTGAAGACATCTGTTCACATTTCAGGAATAGGAAAAGGATAGAGAAAATGACTACTATTGCGTCCTCTCTATCCCTACTTTATCAATTCAGTTAATTTGCTACAATATTGACTAGTTTCCCGGGAACAACGATTACTTTACGGATCGTTTTCCCCTGTAAATATTCTTGAATTTTTTCGTTATCCATCGCCATTTTTTCAAGCTCTTCTTTTGAAATCGTCCGTGCAGTTTGTGCTTTTGCACGTAATTTTCCATTGACCTGAAAGACTACCTCTACTTCGTCTTTCACTAATTTACTTTCATCGAAACTAGGCCATGGTTTGTAAGTGATCGATTCTTCAACGCCGTGAATTCGACTCCATAACTCTTCACCTAGATGAGGAGCTATAGGAGCTAACAGTTTTAAGAATCCTTCAATATATTCCAACGGCAATAATTTGGCCTTATACGCATCATTGACAAAAATCATCAATTGGGAAATCCCCGTGTTGAAATGCAAGTCTTGAAAATCTTCTGTCACTTTCTTCACTGTCTGATGATACACGACAGTCAACTCTTCATCCGTGTGTTTTGTGATCCGGTCGCGTACTTTTCCCTCTTCATCGATCAACAAGCGCCAGACACGGTCCAAGAATTTACGAGCGCCTTCTAACCCATCTTCATTCCAGGCAATCGAAGCATCCAACGGTCCCATAAACATTTCATAAACACGTAATGTGTCAGCACCAAATTTTTCGACTACTTCATCTGGATTGACCACATTTCCTTTAGATTTAGACATTTTTTCATTGTTATCGCCTAAAATCATACCCTGGTTGTACAAACGCTGGAACGGTTCTTTTGTCGGAGCAATTTCTAAATCATATAAGAATTTATGCCAGAAACGTGCATACAATAAATGCAGCACCGCATGCTCGGCACCTCCAATATACATATCTACCGGAAGCCATTTTTTTAATTTTTCAGGATCTGCTAATTGTTCTTGATTGTGTGGGTCAATGTACCGCAAGAAATACCAGGAACTCCCAGCCCATTGTGGCATCGTGTTCGTATCCCGCCGACCTTTCATGCCTGTTTTAGGGTCTTCAACATTTACCCATTCATCGATCACAGCCAATGGAGATTCACCTGTTCCGCTCGGTTTGATGGCATCGGTCTTCGGCAATGTCAACGGCAACTGTTCCTCAGGGATTGTTGTAGTCGTACCGTCTTCCCAATGAATCACCGGAATCGGTTCGCCCCAATACCGTTGACGTGAAAAGAGCCAGTCTCTCAAACGATAAGTTGTTTTTTTGCTGCCCAGACCTTTTTCTTCCAACCAAGCATTCATCGTTTCGATGGCCTCTTCTTTATTCATCCCGTCTAAGAATCCAGAGTGAATGTGCGGACCGTCTTCAGTGAAAGCTGCTTCGGCGACATTTCCGCCCTCTAACACTGGGATGATCGGCAAGTCATATTGACGGGCGAAATCCCAGTCACGTTCGTCATGAGCAGGAACAGCCATGATGGCCCCTGTTCCATAGGTAGCTAAAACGTAATCAGCGATCCAAATCGGCATAGCTGTGCCAGTTGCTGGATTGATTGCATAAGCTCCTGTAAAGACGCCCGTTTTATTTTTATTTAAATCTGTTCGCTCTAAATCAGATTTGCGGTTTGCTTCTTCGATATAAGCATCAACCGCTTCTTTCTGTTCTGGGATCGTGATTTTTTGAACTAATTCAGATTCAGGTGCCAATACTGCATAAGTCGAACCAAATAATGTGTCGGGTCGTGTGGTAAAGACAGTAAATTCTTCGTTGAGCGTTTTGATTAAAAATGTGATCTCCGCTCCAACCGATTTCCCGATCCAATTGCGCTGCATATCTTTTATATTTTCTGGCCAGTCGACTTCTTCTAAATCGTCCAGCAAGCGGTCAGCATACGCAGTGATTTTCAACATCCATTGTTTCATCGGCTTACGGTAAACGGGGTGTCCACCTCGTTCACTTTTCCCATCAATAACTTCTTCGTTTGCTAACACTGTTCCCAATGCGGGACACCAGTTTACTGGTACTTCAGCTTGATAAGCTAATCCTTTTTCATATAATTTTGTAAAAATCCACTGAGTCCATTTATAATAGTCCGGATCTGTGGTGTTGATTTCACGATCCCAATCGTAACTGAAACCAAGAGAATTGATTTGCCGTTTGAATGTTTGAATATTCAGCGCGGTAAATTCGGCAGGATCGTTTCCTGTGTCCAATGCATATTGTTCAGCAGGAAGTCCGAAAGCGTCCCAACCCATTGGGTGTAAAACGTTGAACCCCTGTGCCCGTTTCATACGTGCCAATATATCTGTAGCCGTATATCCTTCAGGATGGCCTACATGTAACCCTTGTCCAGATGGATAGGGAAACATATCTAACGCATAATAATTCTCCTTATCCGCATCCTCGGTTGTTTTAAACATATGGTTTTTCTTCCAGTAGTCTTGCCATTTTTTCTCGATCTCTTCATGATGAAAAGTCATGCATTCCACTCCTTTTAATTTAAAAAAATTTATATAAAAAGCCCTGCAAACAATCCATTATTGTTTACAGGGCGAATAGGTATATTCACGGTACCACCTGAAATTTCTGCTAAACGGTTCCTTAGCAGCTCAGCTCTTTAACGCAGAGATACGATACAACTTACTACTGTTTTCTGTTGTATGACTCAAAGGTGAGTTCGCCGGTTTTATTTACACATTTTCACCATCCATGTGCTCTCTACAAAAATTGCCCCGCCTAGTGATCCTTCTCCTAGTTTTCTTTTATACGAATGCCACTATTCTATCAAATAAATCACAAAATCACAAGAGGAAAAATATCCAGCGTGAAAAGCTGTCGCTTAGCCTACGGGCCATTTGCGAAAAAACAAAGTACAGAAGGCATTTAAGCTGACTATCTAAGGCTCACACTTATCAGTGTTGTATGCAAAGACGAAACCGTCTGCGATTCCTAAAAATATATTCCTAGTGTGTGTTTCCGACTTCATCTGCACAAAACTGGCCTTCTGTTCCGACGGCAATTTGAGTATCCCGGACACCTTTTGTATTCGTTCCTAAAATATCAGCAGATTATCTGTTTCCTTCCTCTGCTTAATCCCGGGCTTTCATCTCCACACATAAGCGGGTAGCATACGGTCTATTATATTCGCTATTTTCTGAACCATCTAACCCAGCCCAAACGGTTCCCATTTTATACTTACATCTGATCCGGCTGTTCCCTCAACTGTAGACGCGATGATGTTCGAATCTTGATCGGGATTGTCTAGTCTTCTTCAGCTAAACCACCTTTGCATCCAAGTGTAGCTAAATCGAAGGCTGTGGGATAGCCCATTTGAATCCAAAGTAATGAAGCGCTACAATAACCACACCGTGAACAGCTAGCATATTGAATTGGTTAGCTAATGATCAGTTGCAGGGTGAAATAAAATCCACCAGTCCCGCACTAAATCCAAATCCTGTGGTCCGGCCGAACGTTGACGCTACAAAAAAGAAAAGTACAGTTATTAATTCTGGAATCAAGTGTAATCGAGAGGCAACAAATATCGATACAAATCCTACAGAATCGTTTACTTCAGATTTATCCTACCGGAACAGCATAACAATTCAATTATTATACACTCTTTAGAACGTAGTTTACCATCACTATGCTGATAGGTAAATTGATCCTATAAATGATCTCACTTATTTCAAAAGAAAAAGGATCCTCTCAAATGAGAGGATCCTTTTCTTGTATTTATTTTACTGTTAATGATTGGTTTACAAAGATCAAATCTGATTTCAGATTGTTTAGTTGTTTAATATTTGTAACCGTTGTATTAAACTGTTTAGCAATATGTGAAAGTGTATCTCCACTTTTCACTGTATAGGAAGTTGTGCCATTAACAGTTGTATCAGGCGTTGATGATACTGTTGAAGCTGCCGATTTTTTAATTGTTAATGATTGATTGATGTAAATCAAATCTGATTCCAATTTGTTCATTTCTTTCAATTGAGAAACAGTTACACCATACTTTTTGGCAATAGCAGATAGTGTATCTCCAGCTTTAACCGTATAACGTACTGTTACGGTAGAGACTGTTTGCTTTGTTTCTTCGGGAATAGGTGTTGGTGCCGGTTTACTTTCTTCTACGGTTCCACTAAGTGTCAACTTTTGATTGACGTAAATCGTATCAGAAGTTAATTTGTT
>NZ_KE384468.1:15010-25633 GCF_000425865.1 Lacticigenium naphthae DSM 19658 | reverse complement strand
CATCGTTGATTATTATTATAAACTAAAAAGGCAACCCACCCCCAAGAAGGATAAGGTTGCCACAGTTGCCTGTATGAACAAGCTCCTGAAATGTATGCATTCCATGGTAAGGAACCATACCTCGTACGCTTACACGCACACGGTCTCTAAGACCCATAATATACCTGTAGTATAGCATGAACCTTCTCAGAAAAATATAAAAAGGCTGAGGCTTATTTGGTATGCATTTTTGTCTGAATTAACAATCACTCTTTTGAAAATAGGATTGTTAGTTAATCTTTTGCCTTGACTAAACGTAGGAAGAGGCTGGGACAAAAGTCCCAGCCTCTAATCATTTCCCAAATTTCACTTTCTAAAACGTGTTCCAAAAAGCAGATCCGACATCCACTTCACGCTTGCTTTTTTATTCTTCGTACTCTTTTTCAATCGTCTTCGTACTTCTTACCGTATCAATAAACCGAACTTTACTTTCGATAGTGTCTCGTTTATCTTCTAAGAATGGTGGGAGCGACAATTTTTCTCCCAGCGTTTCATAGGGCTCGTCTTCCATGAATCCAGGACCATCTGTAGCTAATTCGATCAGGATGCCATTTGTGATCTTCGCATAGAGAGACCCAAAATAAAATCGTTCGACATAACCACTATTTCCCACTTGAAAAGTTTTGTATCTTTCTATCCATTGTTCTAAGTCTTCTTTGTTATCCACACGGAATGCGACATGATGCACTGTGCCGTACCCTTGTTGGTGTGGCGGCATTTCGGTAATGTGTTCGACAATGACTTGTGCACCATTGCCCCCTTGTCCCATTTCAAATAAATGATACATCTCTTCTTGAGCAATGTGTTTCATTTCATAGACTTGTTCGAGGACGGCAGTCATATATTCGATATCTGAATAGCGTAAAAAGATCGGACCGAGTCCGGTGATAGCATATTCCAATGGGACGGGTCCATTTTGCCAAGGCGTCCCTGATTCAACCCTCTCATTTTCTTCGTCTGAAATCAATTGGTAGGCTTGTCCGTCAAAATCGATAAACGGTAAAACTTTCTTGCCAAATTGAGTTTGAATACCTTCATGGCTCACTTGCAAGCGATCAAACCGCTTGACCCAATAGTCTAATGCTTCATCAGTTGGGACACGTAAACTTGTCCGTGCGATTTCATCGTTGCCGTGGACGCCTTTTGAAACTCCAGGGAAATCAAAAAACGTCATATCTGTTCCGGCACTGCCTTTGTCGTCAGCAAAAAACAAGTGATACGTTTGAATATCATCCTGGTTGACTGTTTTCTTAACTAAACGTAAACCTAAGGTATAGGTAAAAAAGTCATAGATTTTTTCCGCGCTACTGGTAATAGCTGTTACGTGATGGATCCCATTTAATTGTTTCATTGTAATTCCTCCATTTATTTTATACATAAAAATATATCTCGAATTCGAGATAATTATATCGAGAATCCTTGCCTTTGTCAACAGCTTCTTATTTTAAGTAAGCAAAAAATCAGTATGTGACCAGAATGAAACAGGCAAGCACCTATTTTTCTTCAAAGCTGAAGATAAAAAAGTACTTGCCTGTATGTTAAATGATCCTATCCTGTTCTGATTCAAAAAGAGAGTGTTCTCTCTTTTGTATAAAAGCTACTTGATTCGTGCGAAAGAACGGCAATCGTAATCCTCTACCATTTTAAAGCCGACACCTTGATAAAACTGTTTAGTTTTTTCAGTTAGATCAGTCAATAAAACGAGTTGCGTCACTGCCTCATATTTAGTCAGTATTTGACGAGCCAATTCTGTTCCAATCCCTTTGTGTTGAAAGAGGGGGTTCACAAGTAAATCTTGAATATAGACAATAGAAACCCCATCTCCCACTACGCGCACCAATCCGACTAGCTCGTTCTCAGCAAATGCTGCTAGGGTGTACAGTGAGTGTTCAAAAGACTGTTTTAACTTTTGCGGATGCTCATAATAACTGGACCAGCCAACTGATTGATACAAAGCTATCACTTCATCTTCATCAAAGTGTTTATACTCTTTATACGTATTCGTCATTCTATTGAACTCCTTTTAGTCAGGAAATGAAACCATTATGAAGGTTTAGACGTTTAGACTATAATGAATATACTTCTTTCAGAAAATAACTTGTGTCTATTCCTTTTCCTCTATGATCTTTTAGCGTTTCTATAATATCAAAACTTCTCTTCTCTAATATTTTTAGATGTGACGTATTTGTAGACCATGTACGTGTCGAAATATACCCTTCCCCACTACTCGTGATAACCTCTTCTAATGCATCGTACAATCTATGAGCAATACGCTGACCACGATAGTCTTTATTGACACAGATCGTTGAGACATACATATTCGTATCATTCAGTACATGTCCCTCGAACACATCATTTTGATACCCATCGATATACGATAAAAAGCCGACGAGTTCTTCTGATTCTACAGCAATGATAAAATTTTGTTTAATCATTGCTTGAAAATACGTCAGTGGCCCATCGTTTGGTTGATCTCCCTCGTTTTGGGCTAATGTACTTTGCGTAGAGCTAGTACGCGAAGAAAGAGAAGGAAAGAACTCTTCATCACAGCAAAATAATAATTCTTTGATTTGATCCGAGCTATTCGGACACTGTATTTCTTCTATTTTTCCGATTTCCATCTGCTCACTCCTTGTCCGCAAAGATGTATAGTCTATGGGTATAGACTTCACTTATTTGTTCTTTTGCTAGTGTTTTGAATGTTTCTTTCAATAGTTCTTGTTCTGCCACTGTTTTAACCCTGTCCAAGTATGGAATAAGTGAGGCATTCGCAAAATTATCGATTAAGTTAACATATTCGCTTCCTTGAGACTCTTCACTCACTACTTGAACATTCGTAAAGCCACTTTCAAATAAAAGCCGTTCCATCTCTTGTTTAGTCGGATAGAATAAAGGACAGAGCCACCCATCAAAGTATTCTTGCATTCCTAACGTATTGGCTGCTGTCAATGCCATTTCATGGAGTTCTCTATACGAATCTTTTCCTCCTTGATGAATGGCTAACGAACCCCCATTTTTCAAGGCAGTATATATCTTGGCATACATATTTTTACTGTCTGTGATCCAATGTAAGGCAGCGTTACTAAAGATCAGGTCATATTGCTCCTTCTCGTTTAAATCGAGTGCATTCATTTGATAGAAGTCTATTGAACTATCTGGGATATTCGCTTCCGCGCGATTAGCACAAGCAACCTCAACTTGGCTTTCAGAATAATCAAATGCCTTTATTTTAACGCTAGAATCTGTCTGATACAATTCGATCGTCGTTTTGCCGTTCCCACATCCAATATCTAAAACGTCGCTTCCAGATTTCAAGGAAACTTTTTCGATCAAATTGATTCCCTGTCTAAATTGGGTCTGTGAAGATTGATTGTAGAGCTCCCCATCATATTTCACTTCTAGCTTCATGTCTTCTTCTAGACTGGTTGTTGCGGAAGTTAAAATAATTTCTCTCGTATCAACAAAATCATGCGCTACACTTTTCAATAAGCTGAAAACGCCAGCCACATTGTTCAACTTATCTTTTCCGTAAACGTCAAGTAGCTGATCCTCTAATAAAGAAAGGAACTTGTCATCCTCATTTGTTAAATAGGATAAAAACAAATCAGGAAAAGACAACATATAAGAATAAATTTTTGGATAACCAATCTGAATGACGACAAAAACAAAGTTGATCAACCTGTTTTCAAATTTATCTAGGATATTTTTGCCTTTCTGGTCAATAATATCGCTTAGAAAGAGAGAATTCACGACGCGTTTCCAACTTCTCGGATTATTGTTGATGGTATTCCGCACGATTTCTGCCAGTTTTCTATACGTCTGGTCTTTCACATGATAGTCTTGGAAATAGTCAATTTCTGTCAGTGATTGCTTGATCATTTCTGTAGGATCATAATTTTTGATTGGCATAGAGAATGGCAATTGAATCAATTTGTCAAAATAAGCTCTATAAGCTACTTCGCTTTTTTTGTCAAACTCCCCATATTTCTTTTGTAAACCTCTGGTGATTACGTCATAATCGATAGCCAAAACAAACACACAATGGTCAATATCAAACAAATTTTTCAAGATTTCTAAAATACGGATCGCATTTTCTGGATCGATGCGGTCAAGATCATCGATGAAAAAAACAAATCCTGAATCGCTCAATCCATTTTGATTTTTCACCAGTTTCCCAATTGTTCTTTCAATCGAGGTTCTCAATTGAGAGACAGTCGTTAAACGAACATCACTGAAGATATCAATAGTACTATGCTTTGTTTCGTCACTGACTCCCACAACATCCATTGCAATGTTCGCAACACTTGAAAAATAGCGCTGCAAATTCTTTTTTAAATCTTCCACATCCGTACTATTTTTTTGTTTTTCCGTCTGGTTTGTGATCTCTCGTAAAATATACAGAATGATTTGTTCACAGGCATTGTCAGAATTGTTGTTCACAAAAAATTCCCATGTATTTATCCAAATGCTTTCATAATACTTGTCTTGGGTGGTATCGCATACATTTGTTTCTATCATTTTCATTAATGAAGTCTTTCCGCAACCCCATTCTCCCTGAACAGAAATCGTCATGGGTGTGGAACTATGTAAAATAAATTTTGATATGGCATCCGAATAATTTCCGGTATCCAGTAAATCGAAATCTAATGAATCAATCGGCTTATCTCTTAAATCAAAAACCATGTGTGCACCTCTTTCAATTTTTTTATAATGGTCAACAGCTTCGCTACACTGAGTAGTTTACTCTTACTCGCGAACATTAAAGAATACAACTATATACATTATTTTTGTATTCTTATCAATTATACCAAATCTTTATGAAATTAAAAATCAAAGTTTTAATATAAAAAAGAAATCCTATAACCCTTCGGCCACAGCTATTTTAAATCACACAAAAAAGCAAGTTTATTTTGATGTGTGAAGTCGCTGAAAACATCCCCCACTTTGTTAACCCTCATGAATTGCATGCGGTTTCATGATATACTGACTTTAAACACTAAATACATTAAGTATGGAGGAAACTAAATGACTAACTTAGTCTTAGGTATGGATATTGGAGTATCAAGCGTTGGTTGGGGACTTATTGATAAAGATACGAATGAAATTATTGATACAGGAGTAAGATTATTTGAGGAGGCCACTCGAAATGCTAATGAAGATCGCAGAAATTTCCGCGGAGCGAGACGATTAAAAAGGCGTCGGAAGCACAGATTGGAAAGAGCAAAAGACTTTCTCCAATTAAATGGCTTTTATTGTGAGACTATCGAGGATATTGATCCTTATCAAGCTCGCTTCAATGGTTTGACAAAAAAACTTTCGAAAGATGAATTAGCCGCTGCCCTCTATCATCTTATTAAACGTCGTGGAACGACAATTGATACGCCCGAAGAAGATGAGAAAACTTCTGGAAGTGAATTGTCAACAAAAGAACAACTCAAACGAAATGCAAAAAAACTTGAAGATAAATATGTTATTGAAATTCAACACGAAAAAATAAAGAACAATGAAGTAGTAAGAGACCATACCAATCGCTTCAAAACAAGTGATTACATAACGGAAGCTAACGCACTTTTAGAAACACAAAAAGAATTTCATTCTGAAATTGATGAAGAATTCATTGAGAATATAGTTGATATAATCAATAATCGCAGACAATATTATGATGGACCGGGATCAAAAAAATCTCCTACCCCCTATGGTCAATGGTTCTTTGATGAAAACGGCGAATTCCAACATGAAACCATGATAAATAAAATGCGCGGTCGTGGGACCTATTTCAAAGAAGAGTTTCGTATTTCAAAAAAAGCTTATACCGCTGAACTATTTAATTTATTAAATGACTTAAACAACATACACTTTCCTCGCGAGGAATCTGGAGAAACAGAAGGCTTAACAACAAAAGAAAAAGAATATTTAATTGAAAATTATGCTAGAAAAGGTAAAAAAATCACACTCAAGAATATAGCAAAATTAGTCGGCTTGACAAATGAATTGGATATCAAAGGAGCTAGACTTGATTTAAGAACGAATAAACCCCAGTTCACAGAATTTCTAGGGTATAAAAAACTTAAAAAAGATTTGGATATAGTCAGTCTTCCCAATGAATTTTTGGAAAACATCGATATGCTTGATCAGATTGCTGAAATCCTTACTGCTGAAAAAAGTATCACACGAAGAAAAGATCAATTAACAAATTTGTTTACCGAACAATATGGTCTCCCATTAGAAGAAGTGACAGCTGCTTTACTCAATGATACAAGTTTTAAAGAGTATCATTCCCTTTCTAAGAAAGCTATTTCACTGGTCCTTCCAGAATTATGGGAAACAAACAAAAATCAGATGCAATTATTTACAGAGCGCGGTTTAGGAAAAAGTCGCTTAGAACAACTGCAGTCCGGTCAAAAAATCCAGTTTGATGATGAGGCAATCTTAAGTACTGTTGCCAGACGTGCTCACCGAGAAGCCATTAAATTGACGAACGCAGTAAGAAAAGAGCATGGTGAGCTTGCTTACGTAGTCGTTGAGATGGCTAGAGAAAAAAATAGTGATGAAGAAAAGCAAAGTTATAGAGACTTTCAAAAGAAACAAGGCGATTTTGAAAAGAAAATGGCAAAATTATTAGATGAGAAAGAATTAAAAGATTTGAAACTATCTGGAAAACAAATGCTGGCATTAAAACTGATGGATAACCAAGATTATAAATGTATCTATTCAGGGAAACAAATACTCCCTCAAGATATTGTTCAGGATGATACTCAATTTGAGATTGATCATATTATTCCGCTCTCCTATTCTTTTGATGATAGTCAGCAAAACAAAGTATTGTGCTATCGAAGAGAAAATCAAGACAAAGGCCAGCTCACACCTTTCCAGTATTTTCAAAGTGGAAAAGCGAAACGAACCTTTGAAGTATACAAAGCCGAATGTACTAATCTATTTAAATCTAAAAAGATCTTAAAAAGAAAACTAAACTATTTACTCGAACAACGAGATATACAACACGATCCCGAAGTTCAAAAAGATTTCATTAATCGAAATCTTGTCGATACGCGTTATGCCATGCGGAGTTTCTCATCCAATCTGCGAACATTTTATCTGAATAATGATATCGATACAAAAGTATTATCCATTAGAGGGAGTTTCACTTCTGCTTTAAGACGGCGTGCTCACCTTCATAAAGATAGAGATGAAAGTCATGCACACCATGCAATTGATGCTTTAATAGTTGCGGCTATTGGTACTACACCTATCTTAAAACAATTAAATGCTGTAAACTTTAACCGCGAAGGTATTGTAGTGGATAAAGAAACTGGTGAAATTATAAACGAGAAACAAGTTTTCTCTACCCCTACCCTAAAATTCATAAGCCAATTACGGAATTCAGGAAACAAAATAAAATTTTCTCATAAAGTTGACCGGAAACCGAACCGAACAATGACAAACCAGACTCTCTACTCTACGCGTCAAAAAGATGGAGACAAATATGTAGTAGGCAAAGTGAAAAACATTTATGAATTAGATAAAAAAGGCTTTGAATCCTTAAAGAAAAAAATCGATAAAAATCCGAATGACTTTTTAATGGCTCAACACGATCCTAAAACATGGGAATTGCTTCTAAAAGTTATGGAAGAACATCAACATGCGGACAATCCTTTCCAAGATTTCAAGACACAACACGGGTATATTTTAAAAGACGGAAAAGTACCTGTGAAAGGTCTAAAATATCTGGATAACAAGCTTGGTATTCACGTAGATATCTCACATAACTATCCTAATTCCAATAGAGATGTTGTGTTACTTAGTCGTAAAAGCATACGCATCGATGTCTATCAAAATGAGGAAGGTAAATACAAATACCTGGGAGTTCCATATAACTGGTTTAAAAAAATCGGAACTGAATATGTATTAGATAAAGAAAAATATTTTGGTAAAGATGGATTAGCTGCTCCCTATAAACAAATAGATGAATCCTACACTTTCCAGTATAGTTTTTATAAAAATGACCGAATCTCGTATGATAAAGTAGAAACACAAGAGAATCCTTCAACAGGTAAAAAAGAAAAAATCACTATTTATTATGATAAATTGTTTAGAGGAGATAATAATCCTCGCCAGAATAAATTAGAAGTAGAAGATATCGAGAGAAAAACTAGTTCACAACAAATGCCATCCATAGGACCTTTACACAATATACGAAAGTATACTGTAGATATTCTTGGAAATGAATATTTTATAGAGAAAGAAGATTTTCGAGATATACTTCACGAAATTTAAATAAAGGGTTTACATTTTTACAACAAGTTGGTATAATGTGTTTGTCCTCGACGGAGGACTCCTTTATACCAAAGGTTGAGAGAACCTATCAAAAAAAGGCTTTATGCCGAGATCACAGAAAAAGCCCCTTTACTGGGGCTTTTTCTGTATCCAAATCTATGAAACGAGGTGTCCAAAATGAGTTGGCGAGTTGTATACATTGAGAAATCCGATCGCTTGCAGTTGTATTTAGACAACTTAAAAGTTGTCCGTGAAGAAGCCGAAATCTTGATCCCCCTGTCAGATATACATACCATTATTGTCGATAATCAACAAACAGTCGTTACGGCTAGATTAATCAATAAATTGTCTCTGTACCACATCTTACTCGTTTTCTGTGACGATAAACATTTACCAAACACCTATGTACTGTCACCTCATAGCCATCATCAATCTTCTAAAATGTTAAAAAAACAAATCGCTTGGTCTTCTTCTTTTAAAAGGATAATGTGGCAGCAGTTCATTCAAATAAAAATTTACAATCAAGCTTCGGTTTTAAATCACTTAAAGCGAAATGAGTCTGTAATTTTTTCTCTTTACGAATTAGCTGAACATGTAAAATTAGAAGACCAATCTAATCGAGAAGGTCATGCGGCTAAACTCTATTTTAAAGAACTATTTGGATCTGATTTTATTCGTGATCGAGATAGTTTAGACGGTATAAATTCTAGCCTTAATTATGGATACATTGTATTGCGCTCTGCTGTAGCTAGAAGCTTGATTGCTTCTGGATTACACCCTGCATTAGGTATAGGTCACAATAATCAGTACAATGCATTTAATTTAGCTGACGACTTGATTGAACCATTTAGACCAGTAGTAGATTTATGGGTTTCGGTACTCATGGATGAAAGCGACTATCTAGATACCAAAATTAAACAAAAACTCGTGTATTTAATTAGCAACAATAAAATTTTGATTGGCAATCAAAAACAGACAATTTTAAATGCAATATCCATTCTTATCCACAGCTATATAAAAAGCATGGATCAAGAAAATACTCAATTACTGGTCTATCCCGCCAATGGGATCGCCATATAAATTTATGCGCTTAATGCTATTTTTTGATTTGCCAATGAATACACGGAGTGAACGACGTACCTATACCCGCTTTAGGAAGTATTTAATAAAAAATGGTTTTACCATGGTTCAATTTTCTGTTTATTCTAAAATTTTCCCAAACCGAAGCTCTCTTGATACGTATATGTTAACTCTCAGAAATAATCTCCCCGCTCATGGTTCTGTAAGAGCAATGGCAGTTACAGAAAAGCAATACAATAAAATGTATCTTTTAGTAGGAAATCAAACTCTAACAGAGCAGACACTCACAGATAATACCATGGTGATTCTATGAAAGAATGGCATTTTCACAATGACTCATCTACTACTTTGTTAATAGATCATGTTACTCACTTAAAAGGAACAATTGACGATTGGAAGGACATAGTTGATCTCTTAAAAACTACCTTTAATGATAATAAAATAACTATTTATGAAGGAAATGAAAAAATTAATGTGCATGACTATCGTCTAGATGTCTTTTCGTGCTCACATCAATATACGTCATCAGATGTTTTTTACGCTAAAGAAAAAGCAAAAAGTTTATTTTTAAACTATTTAGAACTTTCTCCATTTTATAAAAGACTAGTTGAAAGTTGGGAAGAATTACAAGAAGAGGTTGACCTACTAAGCGAAGAATCAGGTTCCGCTGCTAAAATACATCTAGATAATTTTAGCCTGGAAGTGGTTACATCCCATATGAAGTGGAAAAACAAAAAACAAGATCCTCTAGATAAAATAATCCAACAAATATCCTTTATTAAGAAGGTTAAAGCAGATAAACAACATATATGTGTAATTCTTTCACCTGAATTGATTCTTGATAATCAAGAATTAATTCAATTAGATCATTTTATTAATATGCAAAAGAATTATTTTATAATAATAAGCTCACATTCTTTTAATGGAGTCAAAAATATTCGTTATAATAATCGCATTTTTCACCAGCAATCGATCATCTCCAGTAAAGAGAGAATTGAGAATCTTCTACCTTTTGTTTTTGATGAAAAAATATTTAATCAAAGTATTAATTGGTATATGAAATGTGTGGATAACTGTGAACATAAAGTGGTCAATCTATCTATTGAAGCTGTGGATAACTTGGAAGAATTAATATATGTTTTATTGATGCTATTAGTCACTAAAATAGCTTTTATTATTGACTATACGGGGATTCCTGATGAATATAAAAAGTTCATTGAATCCGTTATC
>NZ_KE384468.1:0-13034 GCF_000425865.1 Lacticigenium naphthae DSM 19658 | reverse complement strand
CATGCTATTTTGGTACTCTCTCATCTTCTCTCTCATCTTCTCTCTCATCTTTTGGTATAAAGGAACTCCAACGTGTAGCGTTTGTCTAACTCTTTTATTTTGGTACTCTCTCATCTTTTGGTATAAAGGAACACAAAAGTTTTTATGACTCTATCAAACCGTATTCTGGTGCTCACATCATTCCATAAAACAAAAACGACGATGTCGCATAATTTATGCGCTATCGTCGTTTTCTTATTTACTATACAAGATCTAGTTTAAATCTCTCTTTTGTAACATCATCTGGATCATTTTTATTTTCCATTACAAAATAATACAAATCTGAAGGATCATATTTTTCATTTAGAAAGACAAATTTCTCTTTAAATACTCGCTCTTCACTTGACTTGTTCATACTGTCAGCAATCAGCAATACTTCATTCGAAATTTTTCTTCCCTTATCGTCCTCAAAATACAGTTTTACCTGTTTTTCCACTTTTTCTTCACTAACTACTTCAGTTTGTAAAAAAGATAACCAGACAATCGTATTCGTAATTGTTCGAGTTTGACTGATCAAACTGATCTCTACTTCAGGCAATTCATTCCGTGAACGATCCGTCTTAATACGTAGAAGAGGGACCATCATTTCTTGAGGTAAATGACCACCATGACTATATTGGTACCCCCCACCTTGTAGAGCAAAGCGATTCATTCCTCTTGGCACAGTAATATATCCGAGGTTGTCTAAGCGTTCAGACAGTAGGAAACTTAATCCACTGTAATGCTTCTCTTCTTTTTCTGAAACAATGAATCGTTTATTTTTGATCCAAGCATCTGACTCTTTTTTAACAGGCACCTTTTGCTGTGTAGGAATACTACTTCTCGTATACAGATAACCATGATCTGCCGTCACTAAGAAAGAACCGATACTCACATCATTCGTTAAACGCGTCATTAATTGTTTCAATTCGGAAACACCATCTTGGGTTGCATCAAAGACTGCTTGTTCCGTCGGCTGATGGTCACCAATCGCATCCACTTTATTGTGATAAACATAAATGAGTTTTTTTCCTGCAAACTTTTCTCTCAATTGTTCTTTATTTAACTGCTCAATATCCGTTGATTTCATCGCTAGTGCTTCTTCATGTCCGTTTCTCTTTAAAATAATCTCGCGATTGACTGTACTGTTCGTTGGCATCCCATCTGCAAAGACTGTCCCATCCGCTTTTAATTGCAAGGAACTATGCGGAAGCAAACTTGCCATCCCCACAGAAGTGATTGAAGGCAACTCCGTTTGCATCCAATCAAACTCTCCATTGAATTTCTTCTCTTTCGTTAACTCAAGATACAAGTCTTTCCCAGCTTCATAACGCAATCCATCCGAAATAATGACAACGATCCGTCTATTATTCCGCACATAAGCTTCTACTTCATTTGTATAGAAAGATGCTTGTAGTTTTCTTGGGTCAAACACTTGAGAATTAGAATAATACCTATCCCACTTTTGCGTGAATGTTTCTAAGTATTTATTCACATACAAACGTTCCATCTGTTCTTTTACTGGCATGAGTATTTCTCTTCGTTCCGCTGGAAGAACATCATACATACCATACATTTTCCGGTAAGCCTGGTCAATATGATACCCTTGTTCACTATAGAACTGCCATAACTCTTCTAATTGACTAAGCATTTCCCATTCTTCTTCAAATTCTTCAGTAAACTGATTCAGCTGGATCGCCCATCTAAGAAACGCATATTCATGAGAAAACTGTTTATGCCAAAAAGTATTGCGCCTTTTCGTTATAAATGGGGTTAAACGGTTTCTATCTTTTATCTGAACGCATATTGACTGAACGATTCGTGCTATCAATTCTCTATCGAACCACGAAAACAACTCGCATTCAACAATAGCTTCCATTGGCAAATCTTGAAATAATTCATCAAAGTCCCATTCGTTTTCAATAACAGCAGATACAAAGACAAACGCTTCTTCTTTATCCTTCGTATTCATCCATTGATTGATAAACACGACAATGGGATTGGTTTTTGGTAGAAGATACGGTTTCATTTCTTTAGGAACATAGTCTCCCAACTCCGTGGAAAGATGCGTGAGAAAGACTTGTTGCATCAATTCCATAATAGAGTGTGAACCACTTGGACTCGTAGCTTCTGCATACCCCAATATTTTTTCAATCATCTTCCAGAATTGTTTTTCGTCTCCAAATTTAACGATTTGATCCCATTTTGAACTGTTTCCTGCAGCTGCTTCATCAAACAGCTCAATCAGCACGTCCATCCATGAGGCTGAGGCTGCTTTTGTCAGCGTAGCAAAAACTGCGTAATCAACCACTTCGGATGATTGAAAAGGATTATTGTGATAAAGACGTTGGAATTGATTCAGACGTGTTTTTGATCTGAAAAATACTGGATAATGCTGAAGTGTATTTGTTATCTCTGCATCATCTGGATCAATACCCAGTGATAAATACAATTGGCTTTCAGAGTCAACTTTTAATTCTTCACTATATAAAAGTACATCAATTAAAGGGTTCTCTTCAATGCTCGGTCGTTCCATTGCAAAATATAAGAAAAGTGATTTTTCTTTTAAATTTTTTTCAATTAAAACATTCGTATGAAAATAATTGGATGTCGTCACACGTAAAAGGTTCACTTCAGCTTGTGACTCTATCCATCCCTTAATCGTTTCAGAATAAGCCTCTTCCTTGTCAAACAAGTAGAGAATTTTACGTTTCTCTCCTTCTTTTAGGGGAGAGTCATAAAAAGATTGCACGTGTGATAAAATATCCTCTGCCATTCGCTCACCTCCTTTTTATATTTTTTCAAATACATTTAATTCTTTGGGTTTATTCGAATGGTCATCCGTTACTTCGACATTTTGAAACAATTCATAGTTTACTTTAACGCCATCATCCAAGTCCAAATCAATTTCTTGTCTAGCAACGTGATTGATCACTTGATCATATTGAGCTAACTCGGCACGGTCTTTAGTATATTCATCAATGTTTTTTTGTGCACGCGTTTTTTGTACCGGAGTACTTGTAGAATCTTCCAATAATTGTTGCTCATGACTAATCAGATTGTCCAATACACTGGCTTCATGCAAGACATAGTCTGTACGAAGTTGGGCAATCGAATTTTTGTTGTAGCGATGCAAGTACATTAAGCCTTTGAAAGCTCCTCGTTTACCACTGGTGAACTGCCAATAGATAGGTCGTTTTTGATAGATTTTCACATGATCCTGATAGAACTCTTTCATAAAATAACGACGAATACGTTCACGTGAACTTTCTGTATCTTTTTTATCCAACGCTTCAGCTATAAACCGTAAGTTTTCTTCTAACGATTCTTTCCCGTAAATCGAACAGATCAATTCTTCCACTTTATTCATGATATCATCTTTAAAGTATTCGTCCTGGGTCAACGGAATAATATTGGTCGTATCAGGTTGATAGGTTTTATACTGACTACTATCCCATTCCCCCCCTGCATAAGCCAACCCTTCTTTATCCAATGAATAGCGGCCAAACATCAGTCCAACTAAATAAGACAAGAAGCTTTTCACATCTTGTTTCACATCTGCCTTTCTTACAGTCACATCTTTTTCTTCCACATCAGGAGTCAACTCATCTTGAAGCCCATAGATGTCAATGAAAATACGATTCAGTTCTTCTTCATTTACCTTCAATTGATAGAATCGCTCTTCAGCAACATCCTGCCATTTATTGAAACTACCTTGAATTAAAGAAGAGTTTTCTTTGTATGTTAAGAAAGGATGTTTCTCGAAATCCCACGACGTTTCGAAAGAATCCCAATCTTTTTTTGAAATATCAATATTTTTTTTCACTAAACAATCGATGTTCTCCTTGTGTAATTTATTCATTATAATTGGCAAATTTGAAATATTCCCTTTTTGAAAATTTAATGTAGGATTTAACAATGATAAAAAGTAATAAGCAATTTCTGAACATAATAAACCAAGGAGATAGTAAATTTCGTCCTTATTGTCATTATTGGCAAATGAACCACTTGCATCATATAGAAATCCATTCTGAATATACCTAGCTGAAAATTTATAAGATGAAAGAGAGTTCCAGGTTATATTCTCTTTAAAGATATAATCTAAATTAAAGGCATGCGCAGGAATTTTACCATCTTTATTTTTTAAATTCCTCATCTCAAATCCTTCATTTTCCCAATTGACCACATATTCTTTATTGCCATACCACTTTCTAAATCCCCCACCTTTACTGTATGGGAACCATTTTTTTTTACTATTAATTCCTTCATTTCTATTTTCAATACTTAATCCAATTTTATTTTGGTATACTTCAAACCAGAGCTTTATAAATTTATTATTATCACCAGTAATCATCCCCGCTCTAGTTACTGAAAAATCTTCAACTGTTTTAGCTTTTTCAATTATTTCGAAACTTTGCTTGTAAGCCCAATAAGCAATGGGGCTTCCTGGAATTTTTCTAAAATCACTCTGATTTGTCAAATAATAGTTTTCTTTATTAAAAAAATTATTTTGTTTTTCTTCTGCATTTTTTATGTCCACCATGCGAATGTACTGAGCAGTATAATTTTCAACCGAAGTATTTCTTGATATAAAAGAAGTATTTTGAACAACTTCTCCCCCTATTTCTTCGAAAGTACGTGTTCCCAGATGAATCATATTTATAATCGTCTGCGTTTTTAGTAATTTGTTTCTTAATTTTTCAAAAGAAGAAATAAACATCCATGAATGCTGGTTGATAGTCCCCAAAAACCCTTTATCTTTTGTAAGATTTCTGGTCACTTCCATAAACACTGCAAATAAATCACTTTTTTCATCAGGATAATACTTTTTCAAATACTTTTTGAGGTCAGCATGCATTCCTTTCGAACCCATATAGGGTGGATTTGTCACGACCACATCATAAGTACTATTTAGTAGGACTTTATATTGGTTAATTAAATCTTCAATTAATGGAAAGGTGTATTCAATCAAATCATTTGTCAAAATATCTAATTCAGCTTGTTCTCTAATAAATTCCATTTGCTTTTCAATAACCTGACTATTTATTTCGGGAACTTTTAAAATAGATCCATACAATTTTGCATCATGAAAAGTATGAATTAACTTCACTAATTCATCTTTAACTTCATTTTCTCCTTTTGAAAAAAGATTTATATTTTCTTCGTTTACTGAATTGCTTTCTTCGATAGAAAGAATATGTGCTTGCAATTCACGACTAAATAAACGGCGATCGTATTCTCTAGCTTTCATTATTAAGGCAAAGGTAGCTAATTGAGCAGCGCGTTTGTCAATATCTAATCCGAATAGATTGTTTTTTAAAATGAGTTTTGGTATTTCGCGCTCTCTATATCCACGAGACAGATACAGTTTATAGAATAGGTCAAATGCATAGACTAAAATATGTCCGGATCCACAGCTAGGATCTAAGAAAGAAATTTCTTCAACATTTAAGTCAGAATTTTTTAAAGTTTCCAATTCTTTTGAGACTTCTTCGCTTTGCTCTGCATCCTCTACATAGTAATTCAAAGAATTTTTTAATATTTCGTCTGGATAAGACTCTAACCATAACCTTCCGAGAGAATTATCAACCATATATTCGACAATCCACCGAGGAGTGAATAATTGTGTAGCCGGTCCAATTTCTTTCTTGCCTATTTTTTTGTTTTTCTTAAGGTTTTTAAATACAGTATCTTTTTCATCTGAAATATAAAACTGATACAGCCATCCGACTATTTCAACTTCTTTCCAGTTTTCTTCATCGACCATAGTGACAAAGTCTCTGATCACACTGTTGTCATTTAATAAAGCATCTGGTATTAAAAGAGCCAAGTCATCTGTAATTGGTTCAAAAACATTTGGCAAAAATTGACCCAATTGAATGCTTTGTTTGATCAATAAATATTGATAGAGTTGATTCAGCTGGCTCTCTTCCTGCATGTGATAGACTCGTTCTTTATTTAAGTCTAACTCCTCAACAATAGAGAGAATATTTGTCAGTGCATCTGGTTCTAATTTGTTTGGTGTATTTGAAGATAATATACACATCCCAATAGGTAAATAGTCATTCACTTCCATGTAGCGTAAGGCGACAAAGCGGTTAAACCAAGTATACGCAGCTTCATCCATCACATTTTGATAGCCTTCAATCAAAATTCGATTTTTTAAATGCGTATATTGTCTGCGCTCCCGTTCGCCCATTACGTTTCCATTGACTAACAACCCATCACTTAATTCATCCAATGGTTGAATCGCTTCTTTCGTGATTCCAAAACTATAAGCCTTCTGTTTTACAGCCTCTTCAATTTTTTGACGTGCCGTTACCGCAAATTTTCGCAATTGACTTTTATTCACTGTAACTCTCCTCTATATTAACTTGATATAATCCGCTTCTTTTAAATAATCATTCAATTTATCTTTTAATTTACTAACATACTTTTCCACATCATCTTTTGAGTGTAGTTCAATCGTCTGGTTCTGAAGAATATTTTCTTTGTGCACAATTACAGGTTTGCTTTCGATGAAAGGTTCAACCGGTTCAACGGTTACTTCAGGTGGTAGGTCGTCAGCAGGTGGGAATACCTCTATCTTAGGCGATTGATCATTTAGTTTTTTTCTTTCGGAGATTTCATCTTTTGCATCGAAAACTCCTCGTATTAACGTTCCCTTAATCACATTGGATTCTTGTTTGTAAGACTTTAATGCGCGGACTGTGTTCGCAGTCAATACTCCATCTTCAACGTTGGCTATTTTAAATTTATACTTCTTGTAGAGACAATCATATTCAGGATAGCCCTTTAGCGTTTCAAGTTCTTGTTCAATATCCCTTTTATCTTGTTCAATAGCTTGGTGAATGGGTTGGGAGACAGATTCTAATTCCTCTGTATACGTTGCATTGAATCGGTCAGTCCAATCTTTTAATTCCTTCATCTTATGATACGGACGATTCATAGCTAAAATTTCTTTTTCAGCTGTATAGATTTGTCTCAATTCTTCATTTTCAATATAATTTTGGTCATCTGCGTACAGTTGGGTCTGTTTTGTTGCTTTATCAAATATTTCTTTATGGTGTTTGAAGAATTCAAGAATATCCTCTAAATCTTCAAAACTATCTAAAAACTCATTACCATACTCTACATAATGAGTTAAAAATTCTCTTGAGTCTTTAATATTCAGTAAACGATCGATCTTTGAAATAGTCTCCCGTATTAATTCACGATCTGGATAACGTCCATTTTTATATAAAGGAATTTTATCTTGCAGCTCTTTTTGCTTTTGACTAAATTTATCGGCAATACTAGAATAGATTTCTTCCTCTTTATCTCCAATAGAAGTGATAGAAAATAAATCTTTCGTCAATTCACTTACTTTTTTCAAAATAGAACTATCCAGCGTTTTTCGTTTTGTCACGACTATTTTTTCTTGCCATTGCGAACGTTGAATCATTTTTAAAGCGTCATCTTCAAGCAAGTTCATTTTTTTACTATTTACTGTAAATAGAACTTTTTCAAGTTTAACTAAACGAATTAAACTCGCTAGAATATCCAGTTCATTCCATCCGTAAGGTTCAGTGGTGTAGCGTTTTAAGATTTCATTTAAAGTGACTATCCGATTTCTTTCTTTTTGCATATCTAAATACCGTTCAATTTCTTCTGTTGCTTCTCTGTTTTCATCTTCGTATTCTTCTAACATAGAAATATCTCTATTAAAGATAATTTTTTCCAGATCTATTTTTGTATGCATTTTTTTCATATAAAAGATTTTCGGATAAACATTGGTCACTAATGAATGCAATCCTTGTTCAATTCGTTTATTTGGTGTACCACTAATATCTACTACAGAACCGTTGACTATAATTGTAGCTTCGCTAATTGCTAAATTTAATTTATCTAAAAACACATTTTCCAGCTGTTTTCTTTCGGACGCTTTACGTTGGCGAATTTCCTGTTGAACAGGAGTAGCAGCTTGTATTGTCTGTTTTCTTAAATAGTGGTTAATTTTTAAATAATTTTTTATTTCTTTAAAATCTTCCTCTTCGGGAAATCGCACAATGATTTTTTCTGGTTCCCTTTGTGATAAAACCAGTGTTTCTTGTTCTGCATAATAATCCGAATAAGAAGTCATAAAGTGTACTCCTAATAAGGATGAAGAATTTCTTAATGAGCGATCGTCTATCCAAAGAGAAAGGTCCATTAAATAAGTTACATCGGATTGATCATTAAAAGGCTTATAGGTAAAGCGTCTAAGGTTCAAAACATCGCTAATTAAACGATTACCCGCTTCCATAATATATTCAGATGTAGGGATTTCAATATTATCTATTTCACGATTAATATCCTGTTCTTCATTCGTTAAGAATAAATATTTATTGCCTATTCGCTGTATCAAAAATTCTTTTTCTAATAAATCAAGCGATTGTTTAATTTTATTGTTTAGTTCAATCAGGTCTTCATCAATTGAATGAATCATTAAGGTAGTAAGATTTTTTAAAGTGCCCGGCATTTCATCTACGTAACGAATAAGAAAAAGTAATTTTAAAACATTTACATCAAATGAACCTAATGATTCATTTTGATCTGCTTTTATAATCGTTGATCGCACCGAATGTTCTAAAGCTTGGTCAATATTGTCGTAAAAAACATAAAAAGGGATCAACGTAGTTAAATCTTTATCTTTGTTGGCAATGGTCGCTTGTTGAATAGATTCTAACAAGTTCCGTTCTCCATCAGATAAATGTTTTCCTGCTGACCCATGTTCACGGATCCCTGTAAACACTTTTTGTAATAGATTAAATTGATATGGAACAAACGGGTAAACTTTGGCAAAATCTTCACGGCTATTATAAAAACGCATAGTTGCAGCATCTTCAAATTCCAATTTGTTTTTCAGCACAATGGAATTTTTATCATAAATCTTAAGTAATGTAGAATAGGCTTCAGCTTTCTTATCAAGCAAACGTATCTTAATAACTTCATCTGCATTTGCACTGCTTAAACTTACGCGGGTGTTGAATCTGCCTTGGATTTTTGAAAAATCAGTTGAAGACATGTGTTCGCTCAAACTATTGATGTCTTGTTGAGAAGTAACCAATACCCACACTTTCCCATTGCAATATTTTCCTAGATCTTCCACAACAGTTTGCAGATTGAGCATTAGTTCCGTGTTTTCAGCAATATATTGACCAACTTCATCTACTGAAAATATCAAACGATAGTTTTTCTCTTTTTTATCTACATAACTACGAATACGTTGGGCAAATCGTTCAACTGAAATGGAATAATTATCTTCTCCATTTTCGAGCCAGCGATTCACGCTTTCTTCACTGTTATGCGTAGCTTTAGCTAAAGCACTAACCGTTTCATCAAAATTATAATAAAGCTCTTCTCTTCCTTCTTCCCATTTCAAATCTGTTTCTTTTTTAAAGAATTCTTTAAATGATTCGTACTCACCATTTTCATCTAGAGTTTCTTCTAATTCTGCTAGCCAAGGTATACTGGCGGAATATCCTCTCATCTCGTTGAATACTTTATTAAATACTTTCACAATAGCTGTTTTATTTTGTTTGCTATCGGAATCGGCTTTGGAATCAATATTGAACAGAACTACTTCACTTGGATACTGAGTAGCTTGTTCTATTTCTGCTAACAACTCTGGATTATGTAGTTTGTCTCTGAAAAAATCTACTGGTTTTTTTCCATCGATTTCCATATCAGACTGTAACAAGTAGGACAGTATTTTTAAAAAATGTGATTTACCCGAACCAAAGAACCCTGAAATCCATACACCCATTCGATCAGTTGGCTTATTATAGGCTTTATTATAAGCCGTATAAAAAGTTTCAAAATGCTTTTTCAGTTCTTCTGTAACCACATATTCCTCTAACTCTTGCTTGATATTCTCTTTTTCTTTCTGACCAATTTTTATTACACCTTGAATATCTCTCGTAATATCTTTTTTAAATAACTGTTCAATATTCATCGTATATCGACCTCCTTGATTAATTTTCGATTAGTTTAAACGCACGGTAATAATTATCATCCATAAAACGTGAAAAAAGTTTTAAACTTCCATTTTCGTAATGACCAGGATAAAACATGATTAAGGGTGTATTCTCAACAACTGCTTGCAAATTGTTTAAAACGGTATGTGAACGTACAATAGGATAAACCTTTCCGATACCCGTGATAAATATCATGGACCCTTCCTGCTTGTGTTCACTTATATATTCTACGATCCAGTCATTATTTGTAGCCAATTTTAGTGCTTTTTTCATTTTGTCATACAAAAATTCGCTCCCTTTTTTTTCTTCCATTTTAAAGTTTTTATCCATATATCCTCTCTGTTCGAAGAATTCTAAGGCTATGTCAAACAAATCGAATTCTTGAATAGAAATATCTGGATTTTCTTTTTGTATGTGTTTTTTTATATATGGCAAGGCATCTCTTACTATTAATTCATCTTCAGGTTCATAATCAAAAATATAAAATCCCACTTCGTTCCCTAGTCCTTTGTTTGTTAAAATTTTTGGATCTGATAATTTTTCTTTTAGCTCATCCACACGAACTGCAATGGGTCTCACTGAATAACCTCCCCTAATAAGACTTCTACAATATACTTATCTTTATTATTTGCTAAATAGTTTTCTACATTTGAAGAAATGACTGGTCTGTGCAAAATAATCTTATGATTCACTATGCTTGCATAATTTGCATCTGCAAGCGTTTGATGATAAGAGTTCACTAGTCGAGCCCTTGTTTCCTTTTTCCATTTGGCAACAGTATCGTTTTGTTCAATTTTTTTTTCAAAAAAATACTCTGTATCTTTTTTTGAAATTTCATAATCTAGCGTCAACCACTTATCCAGAACAACTTCTCTCATCCACTCATAAAACAACCTATCTTTTTTTAAAATAGCATATAATAGAATTATTTTACTCGTTTGAGAATCACTCGTAATAAAATTTCTAAGTAAAAACTCATCTAAGTAGTTCAAACGTCTTTTTATTTCACCCAAGAAGCTTTGTTTGCGATCATCACTAGACAATTGAAATATATTCTCTTCCAATACTTTTTCTTTTATATCCTCATCAGTCAATCCTTGATCCATAAGTTCTGTAATCATTCTTGTTTCTTGATATAAAAATGGACGAGTGTTTAAAGTAGTTAAATATTTTTTTTTCATTGCGAACGCCCTCTTCTATAAAATATAGTCCTATTAATTATAACATTCATGAAGGTTTTAAAAAATGCTACTTTTCATTTAATGATTTTAAAAACATACCAACTCCACCCATTCTTGATTAGATAAAGAAAAAGAATAATACATGCTTTGAAACTAGATTATTAATGGAAATACTAAATAAAAAAAACCTTCACTTATGCCATTAATGGCAAGAGTGAAGGTTTTATCATTTTTCTGGACTATTATATATAAATCTTTAACTCAATTCTATCTTCGGATCAAAACAGATATGACCGGTAATATTCTTTGCGGCATCTTTCGGATTTTCATAAGACCAAGCACCATTTTCTATCCGCTCATCATTTACTTCGATATGATAATATGTGGCTTCACCTTTCCAAGGACAAGTGTATTGTTTATCGCTTTCAGAAAAATATTCCATTGCTACATCTTCTCTAGGAAAATAATGGTTCTTCTCCACCACCTCAGTGTGATCACTTTCTGCAAGCACCACATCTTTGTAGATAGCTTTCACTTTCTTTACCTCCGTTTCTTATATACTTCATAGTTTATCTACTTTACAGTATATCTTTTCAGCCGAAATATTTCATTATCCATGACTTATTCAAATCTGCCCAGTTTTTATTCATTCAGTCCAAGGCATCCATATTAATTATACCCGTTGAATCAAACACTTTATTGGCTCTGGTGGCAATGATTTTGGTCGTTCCATAGTCGAATCCGCCACCGATGATTCCGCCCACGACTGGTACTAGTTTCGTTAAATTGATTACTCCTTTAGTTCCATTTTTCGTAATAAACCGAAATCCGATTTTTTGGTTTATTTTTGTCAAAACCTCGCTCGGTATTTTTTTGGTAATGATATTTTTGCCCATTTTCATACCCGTTGTGATTCCTGCCTCTTTGAAAACATCTGAGATCCCTTTTCCTGCGATACAAGCGTAGACAAATGTCTGTACCTCATCGTCTTTCAAGTCATATCCTTTTATATAAGCTATTGCAGCAATCATTCTCATCTGAACGTAAATGACGGAAGTAATATTTGTGGATATGGCGGCTACCGTTACAGGTAAGGTAAATGCTCCTCCGACACCCGAGACGAATCCGTTTATTGAATTTTTCTGGACTTGGTTTTTGATCAACTTTTTAATAGCCAAATCCGACTTTTTATATCTATGTACATATTCATCTGCCAAAACTTCAATCGGTTTGGAGACTTTCGGTATTCCCTCTACGGTTCGCTGATAGGACCAATTCAGTAAATCTAAACCTTTATTTGTTTCCTCTGCCAGTTCGACGGCCATGGACTTTCCTCCTCTAATTCGATCTTAAAAATAGTATAGCATACTGAACAAAGCAAAGAGGAAAGACTCTACACTGTTTCATAGCAGAATCTTTCCTCTTTTATCTGAATGTATTGTTTTGAACTAACAAACCAATACAATTTCTATTGGAGTCTTTTATTATGGTTCTATAATTAATCGTGTTGGTGAGTTCTAACGAACTCGCTGATACGATTTTTTATTTTGTATAGAAAAAGGCCAGTAGATTCCCTTATAATTAAGTCGACCAAAACCAATCAAAGGAGAATCTACATGACCCACTCTCATATTATACGAAATTCGTTGAATATTAAAGATGAAAATATTCTTTTTGATCTAAATAATTACGTATGCCCAGAAGAAACGCTTAAAGGAACCACTTACCTTGTTTATCAAGGGACATTGACTTACAAGCCGAAGGCCTGTCATCACTGTGGATCTGTTAATCAAAACTATTCAGTGACTAAAAACGGAACAAAAACATCTACGCTCAA
>NZ_AUEG01000018.1 GCF_000425865.1 Lacticigenium naphthae DSM 19658 | reverse complement strand
AAACAGAAGGTGCCTGGAATGAAGGCGGCAAAGGTCCAAGTGTGTATGATATCAGAGATGCAAGCGAACACGCTTCTGACTGGAAAGTAGCGACCGATAGCTATCATCGTTACACAGAAGATTTCGACCATATGAAAAACATGGGAATGAACTGTTATCGCTTCCAAATCTCTTGGTCTCGTGTGATCCCAGATGGCGACGGTAAAGTGAACGAAGAAGGGTTGGCTTTTTATGATCGTTTCATCGACGATTTGATCGAACGTGGAATCGAACCGATGATTGCTTTGTATCATTTCGATATGCCGTTAGCTTTAGCTGAAAAATACAATGGATTTATCAGCCGCGAAGTCGTTGACGCTTTTGCACGTTACGGCAAACTCATCGTCGACCGGTACAAAGACAAAGTAAAACACTTCATTACCTTTAACGAACAGAACTTATTTGGAAATCCGGATATCGCGTTTCGGATCGCAGGTGTTTTGAATGAAGCATTGTATACAGATAAAAACTTGTATTTATTGAGTCACCACACCATGCTTGCGCATGCCAAAGTGGCCAATTATTTACACGAAACAGCTCCAGGTTGCGAAATAGGCGGCATGATCGCGTATGCATTAAACTATCCGGCTTCGCCGAAACCAGAAGACATGATCGCGACAAAATTACACGATGAGTTTTTCAATCAAGTATTCATCCATACGTTCGTATACGGAGAGTATCCTAGCTATTGGCTCACCTATTTAGAGGACCATGACATGCTCCCGGAGATCACCCCTGCTGATTTAAAAGAGATCGAACAGTTGAAGAGCGATTGGATTTCGTTTAGTTATTACCAAAGCAACATTCTTTCTGCAGAAAACATTACAAAAGATACACCAATATCTCAATATGGACGTCTGGGTGGGAAAATGAATCCACATTTAGACGCAACAGAATGGAATTGGCAAATCGATCCACTTGGCTTACGCTATATTTTAAAAGATCTGTATACAAAATATCGCTTGCCACTATTTGTAATCGAAAATGGTATTGGAGTCATCGAGGAACTACCAGAAGATGAACTGATCAACGATGACTACCGAATTGAATACCATCACGATCATATTCAAGCGATGAAAGACGCTGTTGAAAAGGATGGAGTCCCAGTCATTGGTTACTTAGGATGGGGCTTGATCGATATCCTTAGTTCACAAGGCGATATGCGCAAACGTTACGGATTGGTTTATGTCAACCGAGAAAACCATGACTTAAAAGATATGCGTCGAATACCGAAAAAAAGTTACCATTGGTTTAAGCAAGTAACCGAAAGTAACGGAGAAAACTTAGCTATGATCGACTGATTCAGTGCCAAGATAAAGGGTTAGGATAAGACATCCTGACCCTTTTTTTCGTGTACACATTTTCATTAGTCGAATCCCCCTGATTTTTCCGATTATACGGGCATTTTTTTCGCTCTCCCCTACAGCATACTTTCCTCCGCCTGTTAACTAAGAGACAGTCGGTTGACTCTAAACTATTCCAAATTAAAAGAGCTGGAATTTCTCCAGCTCTTTCCCCTATCGATCCTAAGCAATCATTCTAGTTCTAGTTCGATTTCATTAATTCGTCTACATAACGAACAGTTTCTGGTCTTTTTTCTTCGATTTCTTTAATTTTTTCAGCAAATTGTGGAAGATGTTCCTTATGTGCATATAAGAGTTCATCCAGTAAGTCTCTCGCAATTTCTCCACCTGGAACAAGTGGATTGACAACGAATGCACTTAAAGCGGCATTATAGTCTCCATCAATTGCTGCACGAATAACTGTTTCTTCCATACCTTTCATGTTTTGAAGAATGCCGCGAGCTGCAGGTGTAAAAGTACCCCAGTTGTACGGTTCAAATCCATGAGCAGTCACTACTCCAGAAACTTCTACAGCACAATCGTAAGGTAGATCAACGATCGTTCCGTTATTTTCTGTTGAAACAACCATTTCTCTACGTAAATCATTTTGAATGGAAGCAATGATTTCACACGCTGCATCACTGTAATGTGTTCCTCCACGTTGAGATAATTCTTCTGGTTTGTAGTCTAAAGCAGGGTCTTTGTATAATTCAAATAATCTTGCTTCTGTTTTCTTCACAACTTGTGCACGCGTTTCGCCTTTTTCAAATTCTTCGACAGAATGTTTAAGCATTTCAGCTTCTGCATAATAATAACGGTGATAACCACAAGGCAACATTGCTAGGTCTTTTACTTGTTCATAATGGAAACTGGCATTATGGATGTTTTTCAAATGACTTTCTTGTTCATCATCTGTTGGTTTGTAAATCGCATCGATCAAGTCCTGTGTGCGCTCGTTACCTGATTTATCCCAGACACGATGCCAATGGAAGTGATTTAGTCCCGCAAATTTAAAGAATAGGTCTTCTTCTGGAATTGCTAATTTTTCTGCAGCCATTTTACGGTGACCAATTGGAACATTACATAGACCAACTGTTTTTTTCCAACCGCCATGTTTGATGGCAGCTTCCGTAACGATACCAGCTGGATTAGTAAAGTTGACTAACCAGGCATCTGGGCATTGCTCTTCCATATCTTTGATAATATCCAAAATGATTGGAATAGTACGGAAAGCTTTGAACATACCACCAGCACCATTTGTTTCTTGTCCGAGAACACCATGAGACAATGGAATACGTTCGTCTTTTACGCGTGCATCGAGTAACCCAACTCTAAATTGTGTTGTCACGAAATCTGCATCTTTTAGAGCAGTTTTGCGATCGAGTGTCAATGTAACGGTCCAATCTAATCCAGCAGCTTTCACCATCCGTTTAGCCATTGCTCCAACGACTTCGAGTTTGTGTTTCCCAGCTTCGATATCCACTAAGACGATTTCTTTAATAGGTAGTAAATCTTTTCGTTTAATATATCCTTCGATCAATTCAGGTGTATAACTACTTCCGCCACCAATGGTGACGATTTTCAATGCTTCTTTAGTCATGGTTATCCTCCTAAAATTTAATTTCACATTTTTTCAAAATAAGGGGCAGCCTGACTCCCCACTTTTTAGAGCTTGGGGAAATCAACTGCCCGATTAATTTTTAACTTGATTTATTAAGAAATACTTATGCGTTTGCACCTGGAACGTTTGTTGCAGCTTCTTTTTGTTCTTCAACACTTTGAGTTTCTGTCATGTATGCTTTAGTATCAACAACTTTGAAGAATGGATAATAAATGGCGAATGAGATACCAATTTGCGCAACTTGCCAAAGGGCACCAGACCATCCACTAATCAACAATCCTGAGAAGATCGGAGGAGTTGTCCAAGGAATATTCGTACCATTCGTTAAAGCTACAATACCCCAGTCCATCAAGAAGAATGTTAGTGTTGCATTTACTAATGGAGTAATGATAAATGGAATCATCATAACTGGGTTTAACACGATAGGAATACCAAATGTCAATGGTTCATTGATGTTGAAAATAGCAGGTCCTAATGCTAGTTTACCTAAAGTTTTAAATTGTGTGGATTTTGCGAAGAATAGAGCGGCAAGTGCTAAACCGATCGTACCACCAGCTCCACCTAATTTAACGAAGTTTCCGTAGAATTGAGCATTGATGATATTTGGTAACATGTCACCAGCAGCAAATGCTTCAGCATTTTCAGCAGTTAATGATAACCAAATCGGATTCATAACTCCCCCAACGATGTTGGAACCATGAATACCAAATGACCAAAGGATTGCTTCGAAAAGCAAGATGATCAACATAGCTGGTAGTGTTGCACCTAAAGCTAGTAAAGGTCTTTGTAATAGTTCAAAGATGAATGCTTGTGCTGTTCCGTAACCTGTTAATGAGAATAGTACACGGATCACGTTGAATGTGATCATGATGAACAGTCCAGGAATCAAAGATGCAAATGAACGTGCAACGTTTGATGGAACTGAGTCAGGCATTTTGATGACCCAACCTTTTTTCACTACAAAGTTCAAGATTTCTGTTGCAAGAACTGCAGTCATCATACCTAAGAATAATCCAGAAGCACTTAAGCTTCCTGTTGGAATACCAGAAGCTCCATCAGCATTGATGATAGTTGGTGTTAAAATCAAGAATCCTACTAGAGACATGATAATAGCAGCAACGTCATCTACTTTATATGAGACAGCTAATGATTTTGCCATACCAACCATAACGAACGGCGTCATAATATCCATTGTCATTTGGTAAGGAACCATGAAGTAAGTTGTCCAATTTTCACCAAGAATAGAAGCCATCAATTCTGGGTAACCAGGAATTGGTAAGTTTGCTACGAGTAAGAAAAGCGATCCTAAAATAAGTATGGACATTGCTCCAAAGAATCCAGCTTTAATAGCTGAAATATATCTGTTTTGGTCGAGCTTGTAAGCTATTGGTACTAATTTATCTTGCATAAAATCCATCATTTTGACATGCAACCCCTTTCAAATTTGAGAATTTTTAGACGGTGTTGGATTCTAAAAATCCTTTGTAACGAAATAATCTATAAGATCATGAAACGAAAAATGAATAATGCCTAAATACTTCGTTCGGTGTTTCCCTCACCTCCTTAAGTTTTTGTGGAATCGTTATCACATTTATACTATACCGCTTTCATTTTATTAATGCAATAACTTTTTGAAAAAAAGTTTTACTTTTTAAATAATGTGGGGGAAAACGTTGATTCCCTGGTCCATAATGATCCCCCCACACTTTTTAAAATCAACTTTATTTACTTAAATCTTTCCCATTTGACTCGATGACTTTTTTATACCAATAAAAACTATCTTTACGGTACCGTTTTAAGTCTTTCAAGTCAAAGTCTTCACGGTCAACGAAAATGAAGCCATACCGTTTTCTAAACCCTTCATGCGTACTGATCAAATCGATTGCACTCCATGGGCAATAACCGAAGACTTCTGCCCCATCAGAAATAGCCAATTGAACTTGTTCAATATGTTTTTGTAGGTAATCGATCCGATAATCATCGTGGATTTTTCCATCAGCAGATAATGTATCTCTTTGGCCTAAACCATTTTCAGTAATGATCAGTGGTAAACGATACCGAGAATACATTTCATTGATCGTGTTGCGCATCCCAACTGGATCTACTTCCCAACCAAATTCTGTCGTTTCTAAATTACCATGTGGAACTTGACGGAAAAATCCAGGATATCCTCGAACGATCTGTTGGTCGCTTGATCCATTTTCTTTTTCTGCCATTTCTTTAGAATAAAATTCAACAGTTGCTGAACTGTAGTAGTTAAAGGCAATAAAATCTGCTTTTCCTTTTGCAAGGGTCTCTTTATCTCCTTCTTCAAATACAGGAGCAGCATCCACCTCTTTTAAGAATGTAAGAGCTTGAGCATTGTAGACACCATATACAGCCATATCAAGATACAACCAGTTACGCAAAGCAGAAAATGTTTCTGCTGCAAGAACATCTTTTGGATCATTTGTTTTTGGATAGACAACCGAAATATTGGGAGCCGGTCCTATTTTTAATCCAGGAAAGTTTTCGTGACAACTTGTCATGGCACGTGCTTGCGCCAATAACATGTGATGATTCTCCTGATAGATATCTTGGAGTGTCCCTGTTGAAGTCCCTAAAACCGCTCCTACTAAAGTCATCATGTTTTGTTCGTTGATTGTTTGCCAATACGTTACACGATCTCCAAAACGATCAAATAAAATATCACAGTAACGAACGAAAGCTTCTATCGTTTCACGATTACGCCAACCGTCTTTTTCAGCTAAAGCTGCTGGTAAATCAAAATGGTAGACGGTTACAATGGGTTCGATTCCTTGTCTCAAACATTCATCGATCACAGCGTTATAAAAATCGATACCTTCTTCATTGATCTCACCGTCACCGGTTGGAATGATCCGTGTCCAGGCAATAGAGAAACGATACGCTTTAAAGCCCATTTCAGCAAACAAGGCGATATCTTCTTTATAATGATGATAAAAATCTGAAGCTACAGTAAAATCAGAAGTATCTTCCGGTACCTCTTTTATATCTTGGACCGAAGGACCTTTTCCTCCTTCATTTGCTCCACCTTCTACCTGATAAGCACTCGTTGACCCTCCCCAAAAGAAATTTTCCGGGAACGGTTTCATTTCTTTGTGAAACATGTAAACACTCCTTTCGCTTTTATGTATGTCCAGATTTGGAATGACTGGTCACTCTATTCAAGAAATTTTCAGAAAACGTAAAAGAAAATTCCATTTTTCTTGCAAAGAAAGGGGCTCTTTTGAAATAAATTTCAAAAGCACCCACTCTCCACTATTTATTTACTCGATATTTTTCTGTGAATATCTACAACTTCTCCAGCTAAATCACGGAAGGTAATAGCATTCATGATATGATCTTGTGCATGCACCATTAATAAAGTGATATCAACTTTATCACCTGAAGCTTCTTTTGTTAACATGCTTGTTTGGGAATTGTGCGCACGGTTCAATGCTTCATCCGCATCTTTTAATTTTTGATCAGCTTCTTCGAAGTTACCTTCTTTTGCTGCATAAATAGCTTCCATACAACTACTTTTTGCATCTCCACCATTCATGATCAATCCCATGATCACTTGCAATGTTTCTTCTTGTTTGTTCTCTTCTGACACGTAAATAGCCCCCTATTTCTTCATTAGAAAGTTTATTCGTTTAAGTGTTTACTTATTTTTCTGCATCAATTCTATTGCGAAATCAAGAACCTTTTCACCGTTCATCATTCCGTAATCTTGCATGTTGATAACTTCTACTTCGATTCCTCTGTCAGCAACTTTTTTAGCAAATTGTGATTGCATGAAACGAACTTGAGGTCCTAATAAAAGTACATCTGGATTTTTGTTTTCGATTGTTGAGTCAGCTTCACTTGCTGATACAGCGAAGATGTCGGCTTCCATTCCTCTTGCTGCTGCTGCTTTTTCCATTTTGCTTACTAATAATGATGTACTCATTCCTGCTGCACACACTAACATGATTGTATTTTCTGCCATTTTAACTTCACTCCAATTTTTTTTATTAAGCTGACCGTGTTCGCAAACGCTCTCTAAAAGAATAATTTTTCAAAAAATCCAATCATAGCAATACTTAAACGTCTGTTTCCTTGAATCAACTTATGTTTTCATTTTACTCTGAAAACCTTTCCATGTCCACTCTTTTTTGAAAGGATTTTTATTCATTCATTTATTTATTTGTTTACTGTGTGGGCGCGTAAGTATAACCCTGCTCCCCAGTCTTGTCCTTTAATTTCTTTTTTGGCAACAGAAGCGGCTGTTTCCCCATCTGTTCCCTCAAAATCAAATAGCATATTCAATCCACTTTTTTTGACAAAAGTAAAAGATGCTTCTCCTTCGTAATTATTGAGTAGGTCAATAATCTTATCTTGCATTAAAGCTGAACTGACTTCAACATACATTGTGCTTCCCCCTTTAAAATAAATACCTTCCCAAATGGAACGGCTTACTTTATCTAGTGTAAACCATTTCATAAAATATTCCAATACTTATTTAAAAATTAATTTCAAAGTTCATCTGTTTTAAGAGGTTCCAATTAAAATGTCTAGAAGATCTAGACATTTTGTGCAGGATCCATTTAGAAACAATGCAGATTTTAGAGTTTGCCGCCGTCTTTATCCTGCTGTTTATTTCCTTTCACCAGTTTTCCTGTATTTGACTTGTCTGCGAGAGTTCTTTAGGAATACGCTCCCCATGAAAGGCTGCATGCGTGTTCTGCCGGGCTTTATTTGAGCGGGCGATCCGCAAATTTCTTTCCCGTGCTGCAATAAAAAAGCTCCCCTACTATAAATTATAGGGGAGCTTTTTGTTTTGAAGTTTTATTTTTTTCGATGGGCTTCTCTGATCGTATGGATCTCTTTCAGCGGTTTAGCGAGTGCCTGGTAGAGTGCCAGTGTTTCTTGATAACTCTTGGCAGTCTCTTTATCGGGTATGACTTCTTCTTGTCTGGCTTCTAAGGTTTCAAGGAGTGCTGCATCGTGCGGCTCGCCTACTAAGACGGCCCCCAGACACGAGCTTTCAAATTGGGACGACAGTGTCAGTGTCTGATCGAATATGTCTGCGGTCATTTGTTTCCAGAGAGAGGAGTGTAAAAAGCCGCCTGTGACTTTTAGGGACCGAGCCGGGCCACCAATTGTTTCCAGTATAGTGAGCACTTCTTGCAAGTTGAACAATACGCCTTCCATTACCGCGCGCACAAAATGGCCCGTTGTATGGACGGCATCGATTCCCAAAAAGTGGGCTTGTACGGAAGCGTCCCATAGTGGTGCGCGTTCGCCGTTTAAGTAAGGGTAAAACAGTAAGCCGTCTGCTCCGGGAGTGATTTGTGCAGCCAGTGCATTTAAGTCTGCGTATTCTTGGGAGAAAATGTTGGCTATCCATTCAAAGGCATTGCCTCCGTTGTTGACGGCTCCGCCGATGACCCATGTGTCTTTGGCCAAGTAATAACAAAATGTGCGTCCATTCGGGTCCAGCACGATGTGGTCGCTGATCATGCGCAAGGCACCACTTGTTCCGATCGTCATGGCAACTTCGTTTTGATCGACGGCGTTGAGTCCTAAATTTGCCAGACAACCGTCACTGGCCCCGATGACTAGTTTCGTTTTTAGAGAAAGGCCGGCTTGCACGTATGTTTCCACGTTTTGCCCGGTGAAAACATAGTCTGTATCGACCGGGGCAGAAAAGGCTGTTGGGTCCACACCGATAAAATCGAGGATCTCCCCGTCCCAATCCAACTGTTCTAGATTGAACAATCCGGTCGCTGAAGCAAGGGAATAATCGATTTTCCATTCGCCCGTCAGACGGTATGTGATGTATTCTTTGATCCCCACCAGGCGTTCGGCTTTTGCTAATTGTTCAGGGTGCTCCGCTTTCAACCACACTAGTTTACTGAACGGAGACATCGAATGGATTGGGGTTCCTGTTCGCTGGTAAATCCAGTTCAAATCGGATTCAGCGCGCAGTGCTTTCAGTGTTGGATTCGAACGATTGTCCGCCCATGTATAGACGGACGTCAGTGGTTCACCGTCAGTCGAGATGAGCAGTAAACTGTGCATGGCACTCGAAAACGAGACCGACTTCACCTGTTCGCGGATGGGTCCATTTCGATCCAAGAGTGTCTGCAGAACGGTCAGCACTGCTGCAAAAATCACCTGGGGATCTTGCTCGGCCATTCCTTCTTCTTCGCGAATAGTCGCGTAACCTTTTGAAGAGGTGTCTCTGACTGTAAAATTAGCATCATACAACACTGCTTTCGTACTGGTCGTTCCAATATCCATTCCAATTCTAAATTGTTCCTGCACGTTTAGTCCTCCTTCTTGACTACTGCGTGGCCTCCAAATCCGTTACGCAGGGAAGCCACCACTTTTTCTCCATATTTTTCTTCGTCTAAAGAAGCATACCGCACCATCAATGATTGCGCAATCACCGGAACAGGTACTTGCATCTTCATCGCTTCCTGGACCGTCCATTGTCCTTCGCCCGATGATTGAATCACGCCTTCGATGTCATCTAAGCGGGAGTTTTCGGTTAGAAAATCCTGTGCCAATTCCATCAACCAGCTGCGGATGACGGAGCCGTTGTTCCACACCTTGGCTACTTTTCCCATTTCAAAATCATACTCAGCGTGCTGCAACACGTTAAAGCCTTCACCGATGGCTTGCATCATGCCATATTCGACGCCGTTATGCACCATTTTTAGATAATGCCCACTGCCACTGGGGCCAGTGTACAAATACCCGTTCTCCACATTGATCGCCGCAAATATTTTTTCGATCTCAGCAAATGCCTCTGCATCGCCACCGATCATCATGCAGGCTCCGTTGCGTGCGCCAGAAACGCCGCCGGAAGTCCCCACGTCAAAAAAGTGTAGCTGCTGGTCTGCACAGGCTGCTCCTCGACGCTTGGAATCTTCAAAATGCGCATTCCCGCCATCGATGATGCGGTCGCCTGCACTCAACTGCGCTGTTACTTTTTGGAAAATGGTTTCCGTAATGTCCCCGGCTGGCAACATCATCCAGATCGTTTTTTTACCAGAAAACTTGGACAGCAACTCTTCAATCGTTTCTGCAAACGAGATGCCTTTTGCGTCCACTTCCTCTTTTAGCGCAGTGTTTACATCCAACCCGTATACTGTGAAGCCCTTTTCGACCATGTTTTCTGCTATATTCATACCCATTTTCCCTAATCCGATTATGCCTATTTCCATTTTTTCTGCCCCCATGCTCTTTTTTATAGGGAAAGGGTCGGAAATTTTCCGACCCTCCCTCATACTTATACTATTTTGATTTGTTTTGAGAGAAAGTTGCCTGTACCAGCTGCTTTTCTAGCTTCTGCTAGTTGAATGGCGCGCAAGTCCTTCCTTCCGGTCTTTACAGAGAGAATGACTGGCTGAGTGTCGCAATCGAGCTGGATAGTGGACACTTTCGGGAACTGCCTAGGCTCAGTGTCCCGATCGAACTCCATTCAGGACACTCAGCTTCCGCTACTTCAATTAGTGACGCGATTGGTTTGTTTGCGCGCCACTCAAGTCGCGTTTTCTCTTTAGAGTGGCGCGATTCGATGAAGTGATGGACACTCAGAGCGCATCCCGCTTCTCAGTGTCGCAATTGGATTTGATGTGCGACACTTTTCTAGCTTCTGCTAGTTGAGTGGCGCGCAAGTCTTTCCTTCCGGTCTTTACAGAGAGAATGACTGGCTGAGTGTCGCGATCGAGCTGGATTGCGGACACTTTCGGGAACTGCCTAGGCTCAGTGTCCTGATCCAACTCCATTCAGGACACTTCCGCTAGTCTCTGCGCTTCATCTCATCCGATTCGACTGCGTTCCGGCAACTTCTGCTACTGATCACTTGCACGTTACCAGTATTCAACCGGTTCCGAACAAGCTCACTGTAATTCTGGCCAGAAATCTTTGTTGGCTTCGATCAAGTCATCTAAGATGTCTTTGGCTACTTGAGCGCTGGGAACGGTCTTCGATAACGTGAGCGCCTGCCATAATTTTTGGTAACTGCCTTCGATATAGGCTTCAACCACTAGTTTTTCGACAGTCACTTGTTGGAACATCAACGCTTGTTCAAAAGAAGGGATCTTCCCTTGAGCCAATGGTTCCGGACCATCATTTCCTACGATACACGGTACTTCGACCATAGCATCGTCTGGGAAATTTGCGATGGCGCCATTATTTTCCACGATCATCAGCATCCGTTCATGTGTATTGAATGCAATCGCGCGCGCCAGATCGACGATGAAAGAAGCGTGGTTATCGATATGGAAGCCGCCATCTACGGCAGTACCTTTTTCGATGATCGTGCGTGCAGCTGTAAAGACTTCATTTTCGCGTCCAGCCATGACTTCATTCGCACGAGTATGATCCGGGTCAGAATGAGCCACTTCATAGTCAGGATACAGGTAATATTTCAAATACGTATTCGGTAAATAACGCGGATTCACGGCTAACACGTCACGCGCTTTTTTATGCGTTTCCTGCCAGCTGGCATCCATATGCTGTTTATCCACTTCCACTTGCGTCAAGTAGCCATTTTCCGCCACATATTCACGGATCTGATCGATGTATTCCTGCCCTTCTTTATCTTTGACACTCGTCCACCAGCCAAAGTGATTCAACCCAAAGTAACGCACTTCTAACTCTTCCGGTTTTTTATCAATGATCTGAGACATTCTGCGTAACGTTCCCACAGGCATATCACAAATGTTCAACACTTTCGCATCTGGACGCAGGACACGACAAGCTTCCGCTACGATTGCCGCTGGATTGGAATAGTTCAGCATCCAGCAGTCAGGTGAGTACTTTTCCATGTGGTCGATGATCTCAAGCATGCCCGTAATACTGCGCATACCGTAAGCGATCCCACCGGGTCCACAGGTTTCCTGTCCGATCACACCATGACGCAAGGGGATCTTCTCATCTTGTTCCCGCATAGCGTATTTCCCTACGCGGATATGAGCCATACAGAAATCCTTATCGGTAAATGCTTCTTCCGGATCCGTCGTATAAGAGAATTTCAAGTCCGGAGCTTGTTCTTTCAGCAAAATTTCGAGAGCTTCTCCCAATTTTGCTTGACGTTCTTCATCGTTGTCATATAAAACGAGTTCCCGCATCGGGAAACGCTCGTGATTTTCCAGCATCATCATAACGATCCCTGGCGTAAACGTACTGCCACCACCAGCAATAACTACAGAAAATTTCTTCATAAAAACCCATCCTCACTTTTTTTGATCCTTTATTCTTCAACCGGTTCCCGATTCAATACCATATCCACAGATTTGCGAATTTTATTGACTTGCAATCCGTAAACCACTTGCACATTTTGTCCTTTTTTCATGATCCCGCTGGCTCCTGTCTCATCTTTCAAGACACTTTCGTTGACCAATTCCGGATCGAGCAAAGTTAAACGCAAGCGCGAGTAGCAGTTGTTCACGGTCTCGATGTTCTTATCGCCACCAAGCGCAGCCACAATGGTATGGGCTAATCCTAAATCGCTTGCTGGTTCCCCTTTTTGTGCTTTTTTCTCTTGGTAGTCTTTTTTCGAATACAAACGTGTTTCATTTCCGACAGTTTCTCGTCCGATAGTTTTAAAATTGAACTTCGTGATCAAGAAACGGAACAAGAAATAATAGAGCGCAAAGAATACGAGCCCGACAGCAATATACATCGGCCAAGCAGTCCGTTCTGTTCCAAGAGGGACATTGTAGAGCAGGAAGTCAATGAAGCCATTCGGACCGATAGCACGAACATTCAAGAGATTCAAGACGACCATACTCAATCCGCTCAAACCTGCATGAACAACGAATAGTAGCGGTGCTACAAACATAAATGCAAATTCGATGGGTTCTGTTACGCCTGCAACGAATGAAGTAACTGCAGCTGGGATCAAAATCGCACGTGCTTTGGCTTTGTTTTCTGGTTTAGCTTTATGGTACATTGCCAAACAAGCACCGATCAATCCGAACATTTTAGAAATACCGCGGGCATCCCAGATAACACTTGGAGCCAATAAGCCTCCATCAGGATTGGCGATTTCTGCAAAGTAGATGTTACGTGCTCCTTCAAAGATTTGGCCGCCGACTTCAGCAACGCCACCTAATTCAGTGTACAAGAACGGTGTATAAACTAAGTGATGCAAGCCAGTTGGGATCAATAAGCGTTCGAGTGCACCATATAGGAATAACCCGAAGTTTCCACTTTGATTGATCAATGCTCCTAAACTACTGATGCCCATTTGGAAAAATGGCCAAATGTATGTGAACAAGATCGCGAGGATAACGACAACAGGGATCAAGACAATAAAGACAAATCTTGTTCCGCCATAGATTTGGAAGGCATTGTCGAATTCTGTATCAGCGAAGCGGTTATGTACAAGTGCTGTCACAATTCCCAAGAAAATCCCAAGGAACACTCCCATGTCCAGTATCTGTACCCCAAGTACCATTGTTTGTCCGGTACCTTGCAGGTCTCCTTCGATCAAAATATCTTGAATACCCATAAAGCGATTCATCGCATTGATGAAAACCAAGTATCCAAGCAAAGCGATAAAGCCAGCTTCTGATTTTTTCTTGTTGGCCAGGCCGACAGCCAGTCCGACTGAAAAGACCAAGCCTAAGTTGACTAGGATCGAAACGAGCGATCCGGATAATATCGTTCCGAATCCTGTCGTCACCGGATTGTCTAAAAACGGGACAACTTCCAGTAAACGGGCGTTGGTGAATAAGTTTCCTATCGCGATCAAAATCCCCGCGATCGGTAAAATCAAAACAGGTACAAACATAGCTTTGGAAAATTTCTGCATGGTATCCATTACTTTATCTTTCATTTTGTTCCCTCCAATATTTTTATGTTGAGCTAAGTGTAGCGAGAACTCTCCCGGATTAAAAGGCTTTCACAAGATGTAAAAACGTGTTTCGCCAAGACGAAACACGTTTCATATTTTTTCTATTCGTGTGCGCTTTTTATCGAACGACTGCTTAGTCTTGTGGAGAAGTATCTTCCACCTCATTGATCCCTTTCAAATACCGGCTCAAGAGGTACTCGATCAACAATAAAGTGAACGGGAAGAAGGTATTGGGCAGGAGATTCCGGTCATCCAATTTGTGCTGATCGGTGATTTTGAAGTTCAAGTCACTGTACTCCCCTAACCGATTCGGCGTTTCTTTGGTGAAGGAAACAGTGTACACTCCTGCTTTTTTTGCTGTATGGATTTTATCCAACACTCCTTGGGTTTCACCGGATTTCGAAATGGCCACAAAGGCACCGATGTTTTTCAGGTTGTTTTCTAAGACCCCAACAGAATCCAGCGCCGTGGCGATAATCACTTGTTTTCCTAAAAGCAACAATTTCTTATACAGATATTCCGCTGTAATGGAAGAAAAACCCGCTGCGTAGATAAAAATGACTTTTCCATCCAAAGAAAGGACGTTTTCTACAAAAGCATCCAGCTTTTCAATAGAATTATGTTGCAACATCAACGACCGTTCGAGTTCAAAAAAATCGGCCTCTTTGGTCGTATCCGCTTCACTTTCCACATTGACCAACGGCAACAAATGATAATACAAATCAATAAATCCTGTATACCCTAATTTTTTTGACAAACGGATGACACTAGCTGGGGAAGTATAATTTTCTTTTGCGATTTGACGGACTCCTTTTTGAAGGACACAATCCATGTTTTCCAAAATATACGTGAGTAATTGCTGATCCAATTCTGACAACTCTTTGCCTTGTGTTAATTTGGCGATATCGACCACTTTTATCTTCTCCTTATTTTCAAGCCTCTCAGTAAAGTATAACGAAAATCCAGCAGAAAAAAAGGGTTGATTTATTGAAGGGATCGGTTTGAAACCAATCCTTCTCTATTGCAATGATTGGGCTACAAAACTGGTCAGTTTACTGACTTTATCAGGGGTCCACCTAGACTTTTTCGATCCTATCAAAAAAGTTGAACGCCAGGCGTTCAACTTCTGATTGCTTTCTGCTGTTGAAGAAGTCCTCAGTCTTCTAATGTGATAATGATTTTACCTGTATTTTCATTGTTTTCCATTTGCCGATGCGCCTCAGGGACTTCGTCAAAAGGCACCGTTGAATAAATGAGCGGGCGAATAACTCTGTCCTTGATTAAATGAAAAGCCTTCTTCTCAAATTCTTTCGTCAACGCGGCTTTGTAATTGTCTGTTCGAGGGGTCAGTAGTGTGCCTCTTAGAGTCAACCGTTTGCTCATGATGCTGCTGATGGAGACATAATTCACCGTTGATCCACCCAGCGTTCCGATCAAGATCCAGCGTGCATCCAAGGCTGCGCTCGCTAAATTCTTTTCCCAATAGGATGCGCCGATGAAATCTAAGATCACATCCACGCCGTAGCCGCCGGTTTCCCGGTCGATCACTTCCTCAAAATCTGCTTCTTTATAATTGATCGAAAAGTCCGCACCTAAGCGCTTAGTCTGCACGAGTTTTTCTTTGCGACTGGCTGTTGTGAAAATCGTTGCATCACTCAAGTGTCGTGCCAACTGGATAGCAGCCGTTCCGACGCCACTCGCTCCCGCGTGGATCAAGACAGTTTCTTTCCGCTGCAACCCACCTAACCAGTACAACGTCTGATACGCCGTCAAAAATACTTCTGGGATGCCCGCTCCTTCAATAAACGAAACCGAGTCTGGTAAAACGATCACCCGATCAGCAGGTATCGTCACATATTCCGCGTACCCTCCGTGATTCACCAATCCGGCTACTCGTGTTCCCGGCAAAATGCTCGGAAATTCAGACTTGTTTTCAACGACCACTCCGCTTATCTCTACCCCTAAAATGGGATACGGTTCGTTCAACGATCGGTTCTGACGTGTCAATACATCGGTCCGATTCACACCGGCCGCTTTGACTTCGATCAATAATTCCTCTTTTTCAGGAATCGGGATCGGACAATCGACTTGTATCAACTTGTCGCGTCCCCCTGGCTCACTTATCGTCCATGCGCGCATAACGAATTGCCTCCTTCTAAGTCATTGCGATTTTTTACAGCTCTTCATTCTCATTCTAGCATGAATAAAGCAGCCGACCCCAGTCTGAGCCTTTTACTTTTTAAGAAGAAAGTTGGCTTGAGCCAACTTTCTTGTCCTGATTCCCGACATTCTATTGCGTTTTCTTGATCGAGTGTCCCGATTCCATCCCGTTCTGGACACTCACCGTTGGAGGATACTGGCCACTGTCCAGTATCCAACTGGTTCCCGACATTCCGCTGCGTTTTCTCGATCGAGTGTCTCGATTCCATCCCATTCTGGACACTCACCGGCTGAAGATACTGGCCACTGTCCAGTATCTAGTTGGTTCCCGACACTTCGCTGCGTTTTCTCAATCGAGTGTCCTGATTCCACTCTGTTCTGGACACTTACCGTCAGATGATACTGGCCACTGTCCAGTATCCGACAGGTTCTGGACACTCCACTGCATTTTCTTGGTCAAGTCCTTCATCTTGTGTAAAAGTGTACAGTAGTTACGTAGTACTATTTTATTTTGTCTCCATAAGCGGGCTGATATAATCTTTTAGAAAAGTATTCTGATTACTCTGCCACTTTTCATTAATATCCAGTAAAACTGCCCCAATTAACCGAACAGCTGAAGCACTATTCGGAAAAATTGAAATAGCTTTTTCTCGCCGTCTAATTTCTCGGTTTAAGCGTTCTAGGCTATTCGTTGTGCGTAAAGAAATATGATAAGCCTCCGGCTCATTAACATACTGAATACTATCAAAAAAACCGTCATCTAAAATACGCAAGGCTTTGTCATATTTACCGTTGTCTTTAACATAAGCCTCAAAAGTTTCTTTGTTATCTTTTGCTTCTTGTGTGGTACGAGAACGAAAGATATTTTTTAATAATTCACGGGCTTCTTTCGCGTCTTTCTTTGGAAAGACGTTGAGAATGTTTCGAAGGAAATGAACCGTACACCGTTGCCAAACTGTCCCTACAAATACTTCCTTAACGGCTGCCCTCAATCCAGTATGTGCGTCAGAAATAAGCATTTTAGGCGTAGTTAAACCCCGTTCACGTAGCTCCTTAAAGAAGGATGACCAGGTTTCTTTTGATTCACTAGTGGCGACTTTAAACCCAATGATTTCTCGTCTATTGTCTTCATTGATGCCCTGAGCGATATAAACCGCTTTACTGACAATTTGATGGTCTTCTCTGACTTTAATATACATGGCATCCACGTAGATATACCGATAGGTATGCCCAGTTAAGCTGCGTTGCTGGAAAGCTTCTATTTCTGGATTTAACCTCTTCATAATAGTGGAAACAAAAGATTTTGAAACCATTTCTCCACAAAGCTGTTCGACAATATTCGTTACTTTTCTTGTGGACACACCATTAATTACAGCTTCCGTCATGCTTAAAACTAGAGCCTGATCCATTCGTTGATACCGATTGAATAGATGTGTAGAAAACTCTCCTGACCGTGTACGTGGAACGTTTAAATGCAACTTTCCAATGGAAATCGTATACCCTCGAGAATAATACCCATTACGTGAATCTTTACGCTCTTCGTTTCTTTCGTATTGATTGGCTTTAATGTGTTCGTCTCGTTCTGCTTCCATGTAGGCATTCATGACCAATACAGCTAAAGATTTCATCATGCTATTCATATCACTCTTTAAAATAGCCTCTGTTAATTCTTCAAAATTTATATTAAAATTTAGTTGGGTCATATCAATTTTCCTTTCTCAATGTGTGTTGGTAACTACATTGTACAAGGTTGATATGACCTTTTCCATTTTACACAATTATACAGACACAACAATTTTCTTAATCGAGTGTCCCGATTCCATCCCGTTCTGGACACTCACCGGCTGAGGATACTGGCCACTGTCCAGTATCCAACTGGTTCTGGACACTCCACTGCGTTTTCTCGATCGAGTGTCTCGATTCCATCCCATTCTGACACTCACCGTTGGAGGATACTGGCCACTGTCCAGTATCCGACAGGTTCTGGACACTCCGTTGCATTTTCTCAATCGAGTGTCCCGATTCCACTCTGTTCTGGACACTCACCGGCTGAAGATACTGGCCACTGTCCAGTATCCGACTGATTCCCGACACTCCACTGCGTTTTCTAGAGCGAGTGTCCTGATTCCTTCATTGTATGTGCTATCTCTATCGCTTACTCGTATCTAAACAAAAAAAGCTAAGCTGATTGATCGCAGCTCAACTCTTCCGCTATTATTTGATTTTTTAAAACAATAGAGGATGGGACCACTGTCCCATCCTCCACCGATTCTCTGTCTAACAACTTTTTATCTGCATACTTTTTTATTCGTTTGTGATCAATTCTAATGGAGAAGCAATGTAGTCTTCGATTTCTTCGCCGTCGAAGTATTCAAATGCTGTTTCCATTGCGATACGTCCCATTTCAATTGGTTGTTGGGCGATCGTTGCATCCATACGTTCTTCTTCAATAGCTGCAAGAGCATCATCATTACCGTCGAATCCGACAACCACGATTTCATCTTCAAGTCCGGCAGCTTCAATTGCTTCAATTGCGCCTAAAGCCATTTCATCATTTTGTGCGAAGACAGCTTTAAGATCTGAATTAGCTTGCAACATGTTTTCCATAACTGTCAAGCCTTCGGAACGGTTGAAGTTAGCCGTTTGAGTATCTACTACATCCAAACCTTCTTCTGCCACATTCATAAATCCTTCTCCACGTTCACGGGTTGCAGAAGCTCCGGGTACACCTTCCAATTGAACAGTTGCTGCACCTTCACCGACTAAATCAATAATATATTGGGCGGCCATTTCGCCACCTTCAACGTTATCAGAAGCAACTAATGTGATGACATCTCCACCTTCTGTCGAACGGTCGATAGTGATAACAGGGATACCAGCACTATTTGCAGATTCGATTGCAGGTGCGATCGCTGCAGAATCTACTGGATTGATGAGTAAGACGTTGACACCTTGTTGAATCAAATCATTGACATCGTTCAATTGTTTAGCCGTATCATCTTGGGCATCAACCGTTTGAACTTCAGCACCCTCTGCCTCAGCTGCATTTACAACACCTTCTTCTAACGAAACAAAGAATGGATTATTCAAAGTCGAAAGCGATAATCCCACGACCATTTCTTCCGGTTCCACACTTTCTACAGCTTCCTCACCAGTGTCGCCAGTGTCATCCCCTTCTAACCCAGTTGTTCCACAAGCTCCTAAAAGTAAAGCAGATGCACCGAATAAAGCAATCAATTTTTTCATCAATAATTCCTCCTAAAAGTTTTTTTATTCTTTTGGTCAATCATTCTTACGGTCTAACAAGACTGCGATAATAATGACGATTCCTTTGACAACTTGTTGGTAAAAACTGGAGACGCCGATCAAGTTTAGCCCATTGTTCAACGTTCCGATGATCAACGCCCCGACGAGCGTACCGAACAATCGACCCCGTCCACCAGAAAGGCTGGTTCCACCCAAAACGACGGCTGCGATAGCGTCAAGTTCATATGACGTACCAGCAGTTGGTTGTGCTGAGTTTAAACGCGAAGCTAAAATCAAACCAGATATGGATGCCATCATTCCTGAGATGGAATAGACAGCAATTTTGATCCGATCGCTTTTTATGCCCGCAATATAAGCTGCATTCTCATTCCCTCCTATCGCAAAAGTTTTTCGACCAAATGTCATCTTGTGTAAGACGACATACAATATTCCAAAAGCAACAGCCATCAATACTACTGGAATAGGAATTCCGAAAAGATACCCTTTACCAATGAATTGGAAAAAGAAACTATCACCGATCCCGGTGATCGGATTCCCGTTTGTATACACTAAAGTTAATCCACGATAAATCGTCATGGTCGCCAATGTGGCAATAAATGGAGCCATTTTTCCTTTCGTGATCAACATACCATTCGCTGCTCCTAAAAGAGCTCCGATGATTATCGCTGCAAACGTTGCGATGACAGGACTCCACCCACTAGCAATCAGACCTGCTCCCAATGCCCCACTCAAAGCCAGTGTGGACCCAACTGACAGATCGATTCCACCTGTGATAATAACAAATGTCATCCCGAAAGCAATCAATCCGTTGATCGAGACTTGACGCAGCAGATTCAACAAATTCCCTACTTGAATAAAATTCGGATTCATAATCGTGACAAATACCATCAATGCGATCAAAGCGAAGAATGGACCTAATTTCCGTATCAGTTCACTCCGTTTTTCTTTTTTCTTTTCTACATCACTCGCTGCTGTGTTCATTTGTATCCTCCTGTCGCTAATGTCATTATTTTCTCTTCGGAAAGATTTTCTTTTTCCACTTCACCGGCTATTTTACCTTCGTGAATCACCACAACACGATCGCTGATCCCGATGATTTCCGGCAAGTCACTGGATACCATGATGATCCCGACATTGCGTTCCGCTAATTCCTTCATCAACATGTAAATTTCACGTTTAGCACCGACATCGACTCCACGAGTCGGTTCGTCTAGAATCAACACGCGGGACCCGGCGCCGATCCATTTAGCTAAGACAACTTTTTGCTGATTCCCACCTGACAATGTTTTCACGGGAACTTCCCCGCTCACTGTCTTCACAGTCAATCGTTTGATCAATAAGTCCGCAAACTCTCTTTCTTCTTTCGTATTGATCCAACCCTTTTTACTAAATTCCCCGATAGAAGGGAGGGAAATATTTTCTCTCAAAGAATCATCCAAGATCAGCCCTTCTGCTTTCCGATCTTCTGTTAAGAACCCGATGCCTTGTCTGATGGCGTCAGCAGGAGATTTGACCGTAATTTCTTCCCCTTCCAGAAACAGTTGGCCTGAAGCTAATTTATCGATTCCAAAAATGCCACGCATAATTTCTGTTCGTCCAGCACCCATCAATCCAGAAATGCCAAGTATCTCGCCTTGACGAACATGAAAAGCAATATTTTCATATACCTTTCCATCACTCAGGTCCTTCACTTCAAACAAGATGTTTCCTTTTTCTGTATCAATTGAGGGATAATAATCTTCCAAATCACGGCCGACCATTTTCCGAACAACTTCATCGGTATCGGTCTGAGCTGTCGGTTGTGTATCTACACTGACACCATCGCGCATCACCGTCACCCGATCACTGATGGTGAAGATTTCTTCCATCCGGTGAGAAATATATATTATGGCTACATTTTTGGCAGTCAATTTTTTGATCGTTTCAAACAATACTTTGATTTCTCGATCCGTTAACGCTGCCGTCGGTTCATCCATGATAATGACCTCAGCATTTGACATAAGTGATTTGGCAATCTCAACTAACTGTTGCTGACCCACAGACAAAGTCCGCATTTCACGGTCCAAGTCGATAGTGACACCTAAATCTTTAAATAATTCGCGAGCAGTCTCACGCATCTCTTTTGTTTTGATCCAGCCCCAGTTTGTTTTCCTTTCGCGTCCCATAAATAAATTCTCTAGAACAGTCAAATCGGGCCAAGTGATCATCTCCTGATGAATGAAACTGATACCATTCTCTTCAGCTTCTTTTGGGTTGGCATAGGTCTTTTCTTCTCCGTTTATCAAAATGGTTCCGGAATCGTATTTGTGCAATCCGGTCAAAATATTCATTAACGTAGATTTCCCAGCTCCATTTTCACCCATCAAGGCGTGCACTTCACCGGATTCGATTTCTAAATCGACACCCAAAAGTACTTTATTGGTTCCAAAACTTTTGACAATGTCTTTCAGTTGAATTCTCACTAATGCTCACCTCCTAAAAAATGACACCGGATTGTAAAATAATGTTTGAATACGGAGTGGCTTCCCCGGTACGGATAATTGCTTTTGCATTTTTCGACTGGGCTTTGAATTCTTCGTGTGTCACCCAATCCACTTTTGCATCGCCCATTTTTTCACTCACTGCTTCTAGTTGGATTGGATTGAGTTCCTTGATTTCTTCCGCTAAAATATATTTTTCTACCTGCATTTCTTTTACGAGGATAGCCAGCACATCTATAAATTTTGGCTCGCCTATTTCAAGCGCCAAATCGATTTTCTTCACGCCATTTGGAATCGGCAAACCGCAATCTCCAATGACGATTTGATCGGTATGCCCTAAATCGGCCAAGACCTTACTGATTTCACTATTTAAGATTCCATGTTTTTTCATATTTTTCACTCCTCTTCATTTCTTCTAACGTCGGGATCCCTGTTTGTGCACCCATTTTTTGAATCGCCAAGGATGCTGCTAGATTCCCAAAACGGATACTTTCTTCTATAGACAGTCCAGCTGACCAAGCCACTGCAAACGCACCATTGAACGTATCACCAGCACCCGTTGTATCCACCGGCTCAACTTTGTTGGCAGGAACCAATTTCACTTGGGTACCATCATGATAATAAACGCCTTGGGAACCCGCCGTAATGAGTAACTTGTTCGGGTACTGTGCCAACACGTCTTCCATTTTTTCGCCTGGAAACAGTACCTCAAATTCAGTTTCGTTCGGTGTAATGAAACGGACCTGTTCAATCGCTTCCGCGCTCAAGCCTCTTGCTGGAGCCGGATTGTATAAAATGGGGACTTCTACTTCTGTACAGACGCGAACCAGTTCTTCGATTGCAGCAACCGGCACTTCATTTTGTACTATGACTAAGTCGTTCGTTTTCAAGTCCGGCTGCAACTGCCCAATACGTTCCGCTGTCAATGCGTTATTGGCTCCCGGAATGTAAATAATGGCATTGTCTCCCTCTTTGATCGTAATGACAGCTGACCCTGACGGCAACTCTGTAACCCGTTCCACATTTCCGGTAAAAATGCCGCTTGCTTTTAAATTCCCGAGGAGTTCATCAGCAAACGTATCTTTTCCTACTGTACCGATCATAGAAACTTCTGCACCTAAGCGCGCTGCGGCAACTGCCTGATTCGCACCTTTACCACCAAATGCAGTAGAGAAATCTTTTCCTTCCACCGTTTCCCCAACTTGTGGGCGTTTATCAGTCTGAATAATAAAATCGGTTGAAATACTTCCAACAACAGTAATTTTAGCCATTTATTTTTCCTCTCTTTCTCGTAACGAATCTCGAACAACTAGTTCGGGATCCAATTTGATCCGTTTATTTTGAATATCTTTTTGTTTGATGCGGCGAACCAGCAAATCTGCTGCTTGATAGCCCACTTGAAAAGCCGGTTGCGAAATGGTCGTCAAGCCCGGGTACACGAGTTGACTAAACGGAATATTATCGTACCCAATTACTTGAATATCTTCCGGAACTCGAGATCCTCTGCGTTGTGCTTCCTTCATAACAGCAAGAGCGAACAAATCATTACTTGCAATAACACTATCTATTTTCCCATATCTTCGAAAAATTTCTTTGGCCGTTACTTCTGCTTCCTTGATTGAAAACGACTGTGTTTCAACAATTTCATATTCCACATTCGTCGGGTTCAATACAGACAACACACCGATCAGCCGATCGATCGCACCCGGAACAGTTTTCGGTCCTGCAATGATGACCACCTTACCAGGATCACGGTCCACAATAGCTTGAGCAGCCAAGATACCACCTTTGACGTCATTGGTATAGACAGCGTAGTCATCTACTTCCATTACTCGGTCTAACATCACGACCGGCATGGCTTGCTGATGGCTCAACGTATTTTCGACTGCAGACAAAACACCGGCAACGTTCTGCTGTGCAAACAATGTCATGTAGTCATTCCCCGCTTCACTACCTTCTTCCACATTCCCAAGAATTATACTGTAGCCATGTTCGCGCGCACTTTCTTCAATACCTTTCATTAATAATGGAAAGTAGGGGTTGGAAATATCTGGCAACAGCAATCCTATCATTTTGGATGTCTTCTGAAATAAAGACCGCGCCACTTCGTTCGGATAATATTCTAATTCTTTGATTGCCGCTTCAACCTTTTCACGAGCATTTTCACTTACGTACCCATTTTTATTTAAAGTACGAGAAACCGTCGCGACGGATACCCCAGCGAGCTTTGCTACTTCTTTGATCGTTGCCATACCTACACCACCTTTACTTCTTTCCAACTAGCTTCTTTGATCACAGCTGATTTTGTCTATGTAACGATCACCTGTAACCGATTACACATTTAGAATAGCATACACAAAAAATAATGCAAGCGTTTTTTTCAAGAAGTTGAAACAAATTTTTGAAAGGAACAGAAAGATTGCCAGACTGACGATTTCAAACTGATTTTGCTGTCTCCATTGTTCCCTCCAAAAGAAACGCTGAAGAGTTGGCGAGGCCAACTCTTTCCTTCTGGAAAAAATGGATGACATTGTTGATCGAAACAGTGAAGTTTCCAGCTTCACGGGCGTTCGGGCAACTTTAGACTTTATTCCTCTTGAAGTTGACCGATTCGGGGGCATTCGGGCAACTTCACACTTTCTTTCTCTTGAAGTCGACCGATTGGGGGCATTCGGGCAACTTCACACTTTCTTTCTCTTGAAGTCGACCGATTCGGGGGCATTCAGGCAACTTTACACTTTCTTTCTCTTGAAGTTGACCGATTCAGCCGCATTCAGGCAACTTCACACTTTATTCCTCTTGAAGTTGACCGATTCACGGGCATTCAGGCAACTTCACACTTCATTCCTTTTGAAGTTGACCGATTCGGGGGCATTCAGGCAACTTTACACTTTCTTTCTCTTGAAGTTGACCGATTCGGGGGCATTCAGGCAACTTCACACTTTCTTTCTCTTGAAGTTGACCGATTCGACATCTTTCGAACCGCTTTATGCTGCATCGGTTTAACGTATCTAATGCTCAGCGTATCTTTGCAGCTCCGCTTTATTAGCTGACCGCAAAGTCTCTTCATGAGGAAAAGCAATGCCGGGCATTGCTTCCTTTTATTTTTTTAGGTACTTTTATTGAGCATCCTATAGTCTTGTCGATTCAAAAATGGGGTTTAACTTGCTATAATCGGTGGTCTTCGGTAAATTGATAATGGTTATCATTTGATTTTTATTAGGAGAGAAAACATGAAACTATTGACATTAAATACACATAGTTGGATGGAAAAACAGCCCTTTAAAAAATTAGAACAATTAGCTGACAGTTTGGCGAAGCAGAATTTTGATGTGATCGCATTACAAGAAGTGAACCAGTTGATGCGCTCACAAAAAGTAGAGAAACAGGATTTAGCGACATATGTTTCGGATAAAGAACGACCCGCAATCAAAGACGACAATTTCGCCTACTTACTGCAAAAACTGTTGCGAAAAAAAGGACTAGTCTATTATTGGACTTGGATTCCCATGCACATAGGCTACGATCGGTATGATGAAGGTTTGGCCTTTTTATCCAAAACACCGATCGAAGCGGTAAAATCATTTTATGCAACTGAAGCTACTGATTTTCTTGACCGTGTAACACGTAGAGTATTGGGTATTCAAACTGGTGGAACATGGTACTTTAATTTTCATCTCGGTTGGTGGGATGTCAAACGCGAACCCTTCAAAGAACAATGGCAACGGTGTGAACGTAAGTTGGCTGAACTGGATGGTCGTCGCGTATTGATGGGTGATTTCAACAGTCCTGCGCATGTATCCAATGAAGGATATGATTTAATCAGTAATCAGTGGAAAGACACCTTTCTATTGGCAGAAAAGAAAGATAGCGGTATTACTGTGGATAAACGAATCGATGGATGGAAAAATAGTGGAGCCAGTCTGCGTATCGATCATATCTTCGTTGATGAAGCTATTCCCGTACACTCCTCATATGTCATGTACAACGATAAAAATGAACCGATCGTCTCTGATCACTTTGGTGTCGCAGTGGAGTTGGAAATGAAGTAATAGTTAACAAAATAGGTTCTATAATTAATCGTGTTGGTGAGTTCTAACGAACTCGCTGGCACGTTTTTTTGTATATCAATAGAAAAAGGCCAGTAGATTCCCTTATAATTAAGTCGACGAAAACCAATCAAAGGAGAATCTACATGACCCACTCTCATATTATACGAAATTCGTTGAATATTAAAGA
>NZ_AUEG01000017.1 GCF_000425865.1 Lacticigenium naphthae DSM 19658 | reverse complement strand
AAGCGCTGACGAGACCTCCCCGGGTAAGAACGACAACCTTCTGCTCATGTCACTGCTCCATTTACTGTACAGGATTCGGGCAGTATCGGACTTCGCTTTGTTTGGCAAGCTCATCCGTCCTGATTCAGCCTTTGTATGAAGTTTCTGTTCGTCAGTGCAAGCATTTGCGTCCGTCTTCCTTCAGATTCCGCCTCACGGCGGACACCCTTGACTTTCGCTAACAGTTCCTACTGCCAAGTCTGTAGTGGACTTTCACCACCAAGTTGTCGCCCATGCCGGGCGCACCATAAAAAGAGAGAATCCCCTCTTCTAAGGGGATTCTCTCTTTTTAAAGGGATCTCTTTTTTTCTCTTTTACATCATGCCGCCCATCGCATTAGGGTCCATTCCACCAGCAGGTTTATCTGGTTCAGGTATTTCAGCTACTACTGCTTCTGTTGTCAGCAACAGTGCAGCCACACTCGCTGCATTTTGTAGTGCAGAGCGTGCAACCTTTGTAGGGTCAATAATTCCTGCTTCAACCATATTGACCATTTCTCCAGTTGCGGCATTATAACCAATGCCGATTTCAGCATTACGCAGACGCTCTACGATCACGCTTCCTTCTAGTCCAGCATTAGCAACAATCTGACGTATAGGCTCTTCTAAGGCACGAATAATAATTTTCACGCCTGTAGCTTCGTCGCCTTCTGCTTCGATAGCTTCTACCTTATCTAAAATATTGATATAAGCCGTTCCACCACCAGCAATAACGCCTTCTTCTACTGCAGCACGAGCCGCATTTAGAGCATCCTCAATACGCAGTTTACGTTCAACTTGTTCAGTTTCTGTGGCTGCTCCCACTTTAATGACTGCTACACCACCAGCAAGTTTTGCAATACGTTCTTGTAATTTTTCGCGATCAAAATCAGAATTAGTTTCATCAGCTTGCTTGCGTAACATTTCTACACGTTGTTCAATTAATTCAGTTTCTCCAGCACCCTCGACGACCGTCGTATCATCTTTTGTAACTACAACTTTTCCAGCAGAACCTAACTGATCAATAGTCATGTCTTTTAACTCTAAACCTAAGTCACTTGTAATAACTGTTGCTCCAGTTAGAGTCCCAATGTCTTCCAACATTCCTTTTCGACGATCACCAAATCCAGGCGCTTTAACAGCTACAACGTTTAACGTGCCACGTATTTTATTTAATACTAGGGTCGGCAATGCTTCTCCTTCGACATCATCCGCAATAATCAATAACGGACGACTCTGTTGCATTACACTCTCAAGTACCGGAAGAATTTCTTGAACATTTGAAATCTTTTTATCCGTGACTAAAATATATGGATTTTCTAAATTAGCTTCCATCTTGTCATTATCTGTAACCATATACTGAGAAAGGTATCCACGATCGAATTGCATTCCTTCCACAACTTCTAATTCTGTATCGATACCTTGTGATTCTTCTATTGTGATCACACCATCACTACCAACTTTTTCCATGGCATCTGCTAACAACTGACCAATCTCTTCATCTCCAGAAGAAATAGCAGCAATTTGAGCAATGGATTCTTTGGAATCAATTTTCGTTGAAATACTGTGCAGTGCTTCTACTGCTACACGAGTTGCTCTTTCTATACCACGACGGATCCCGACAGGATTAGCTCCGGCAGTTACGTTTTTTAACCCTTCTCGAACAATAGCTTGAGTCAATACTGTAGCTGTGGTTGTTCCATCTCCAGCAATATCATTTGTTTTACTTGCAACTTCGGCAACCAATTGAGCGCCCATATTTTCATAATGATCTGCTAATTCAATTTCTTTTGCAATTGTTACGCCATCATTCGTAATTTGTGGTGAACCATATGCTTTTTCTAATACTACATTACGGCCTTTAGGTCCTAAAGTTACTTTTACAGTATTTGCTAATTTATCCACTCCACGTAACATAGCTGCACGTGCGTCTTCAGAAAATTTAATATCTTTCGCCATTTAATTTCCACCTCGTTAATAAATTTTTAATATCTGTCTAATCAACCTGATTATTCAACAACAGCAATAATGTCTGTATCTTTAACGACTAAGTATTCTTTTCCATCATATTTCACTTCGGATCCAGCATATTTTTCGAATAATACGACTTCCCCTACTTTGACTGAAACAGCGACACGCTCTCCATTATCTAATAAACGTCCTTGACCAATTGCCACTACTTTAGCAGTTTGTGGTTTTTCTTTAGCAGAATCAGGTAATACAATTCCACTCATCGTTTTTTCTTCTTTTTCGGTCACTTCTAAGAGGACACGATTACTTAAAGGTCTTAACATGACTATCCCTCCAAAAATCTTTTTTGATTATCTTTATTCTCAATTAGCACTCGGATGATCAGAGTGCTAACTCCATTTCTTATCTTACCAAATGCTCAAAAAAATTCAAGCCTTACTCTCTGATTTCTGTTATCTTTTCTTTAAATTTTTCTTTTATGGAAGAACTTTCATTTTTGTGTTACATTAATTCATGATTATAGCTCATCTATTTTAATGAAGGCAGGTTTCTAATTATGTTAAAAAAAATCCCTAAACCCGCACTCAGTATATTACTAATTTATATCCTAGCACAATTATCCCCTGCACTCGTTGTCGTTTTTGCTAATGACGAAACCATTGTGCAAGCATCAATTTATGGATCATTGATTAGTTTTACCATTGGTGCAATCTTAATGACTTGGATCCATTTTCGAAAGCCCTTAAGTAACTCCATTGAAAACTCTCAAAAAAGTGCTCTTGTGAAAATAGTTGGCTGGAGTATTGGCGGGATGCTTTTGGCCCTTTTCGTACAAAATATTGCAATTATAATAGAACAAAATCTTTTAGGGATTCCGCAAGAATCTGCAAACACACAATCCTTGTTAGAAATTGTTCGTCACTTCCCAATTTTTATTTTACTGATCAGTATTGCTGGGCCCGTAATGGAAGAGTTTGTTTTTAGAAAAGTATTATTTGGTGGATTGATTGATCATATTGGAGGTATTGGAGCAGCGGTAGTCAGTTCGCTTGCCTTTGCTTTCATCCACTTCGATGGTCATATACTGTTGTATTCCAGTATGGGATTCGTATTCTCTTACATCTATTATAAAACGAAATCTATTAGTACTCCTATTATTGCTCATGCACTGATGAATACAGCCGCGATTTTAGCAAATTTACTGATACTAGACTAACTGAAAGAAAGGATTTAAACTGTGATTTCAAAACAAAAGCTTCTATTTCAAATTATATTAAATTTTATATTTTTTGGTTTCTTTCTCTTTTACACAATTAATTCCGTCAACCAATCTGGATGGAATTTCTTTTCCATTCTCTTTGCTTTATTAGCAACAAACGATTTTGTTAGAGTGGTTAAATTAACAAAGATTTATTTTCAAATCAAAAAAGGAGACAAACCGGAATGATCGGTTCGTCCCCTTTTTTTATTCTTCATTTGCTTTATTTAAGTCTTCGATGTCCTTATAATAATTAATGAAATAGATCAATGTTTGGAGTTCATTTGTTAAATCGACATCATGAACACGAACCTCTTTAGGAACGGATAAGCGCATGGATGTAAAGTTCAATATCCCTTTAATTCCACCTTCTACTAATTTATTTGCCGTTTCTTGTGCAATATCCGCTGGCACAGTTAAAATAGCTACGTCGATTGATTGAATATTTAGCTGCTCAACCATATCATCAACAGAATAAATCGGTACACCATGATAAACCGTATCAATCAATTCCTCTTTGATATCAAATCCGGCACTAATACGAATGTTGTTATTTTTTCTGAAGTTAAAGTTAAGTAGTGCATGTCCCAAATTACCAACACCAATTAAAGCAACATGAGTGAGATGATCTTGGTTCAAAATATGGCTAAAAAAGTTCATTAATTCTTCGACATCATATCCGTATCCTCTTTTGCCCAGAGCTCCGAAATAAGAAAAATCACGTCGGATAGTAGCGCTGTCAACTTTGACTGCCTCACTCAATTCGCTGGAAGAAACACGCGTTTTTCCGTCCTCATGTAAAATATTTAAATAACGATAATAAAGGGATAAGCGTTTAGCGGTAGCTTTCGGGATTTTTTTGTTTTTCATATTATTTCCTCCTGATACTTGTTTTGTTTTTAACAATTAAGTTGTATTCACATTCTACATAAAAAATATACTATTTCACAATGGTTTAGTTGAGAATCTGTCCTATTATATCAAAACAACTCAAAAAAACCAGTAAGAACATCTCGTTTTTTTTCATTATTTTCACAAACTTGATTTGTGAATTGGCTTTCTATTTGTAAGATTCTCTTCCATTTTACCATGATTTTGAGTAATAGTGAACAAGAGTTTTAGGTAGTGCTCTTTCATTTTCCCTGGAATGATTTTTTATTTTTTGTTTCTATGCTAAAATTGAACAGGAGCAAAAATAGAAACGAGGAAGATATATGATATTATTACAAGTTCAACAAGTTGCCCGTCATTTTGGCGCTGAAGTGTTATTTGAAAATATTTTTATGGAAGTAAAAGAAAATACAAGAATAGCGTTAGTTGGACGAAATGGAGCTGGAAAATCTACATTACTAAAAATGATTGCGGGAGAAGAAGAACCCGATGAAGGTCAGTTATCTATAACTAAAGAGGTGACCATCGGCTATCTTTCCCAAGATACAAGCTTGGAATCAGATAAGACTATTTGGCAAGAAATGCTTTTTGTATTTAAACATGTTCGGAAAATGGAAAAGGATATGCATGAAATCGAGGGTAAACTAAGTGACTCTACCATTCAATCCAACCCCGCTCAGTACCAGGAAGCCTTAGCTAGATATGACGATTTGCAGCATGCTTTTAGAGAAGCGAATGGATATGGATACGAAAGTGAAATTCGATCCGTCCTGCATGGCTTTCGCTTTTACGAAGAAGATTACACTAAACAGATCAATGAACTTTCCGGAGGACAAAAAACTCGCTTAGCCCTTGCTCGATTGCTATTAGAAAAAAAAGACTTATTGATCCTAGATGAACCGACCAATCATTTAGATATTGATACACTCGCATGGTTGGAAAATTACCTTCAGACATACACCGGAGCATTACTCATTGTATCCCATGACCGTTATTTCTTGGATAAAATTGCTACTGAAGTCTATGAACTAAGCAGACAAAAATTATCTCATTATAATGGGAATTATAGTGCATATTTGAAGCAAAAAGCTGAAGAAATTGAGCAGCAACAGAAAATTTATGATAAACAACAGAAAAAAATCGAGAAATTAGAAGACTTCGTTCAAAAAAATATCGTTCGGGCTTCTTCTACCAAACAAGCACAAAGTAGAAGAAAGCAGCTAGAAAAATTAGATCGCATAGAAAAGCCGTCAGGGGAAGAAAAGTCTGCTCATTTCCGTTTTTCCATTGAAAGAGAAAGTGGAAATGTAGTGTTAACTACTGAGGAGTTAGCTATAGGTTACGAAAAACCTTTGAGTCAGCAAATAGACTTGGACGTCCGAAAAAAAGAAGCTATAGCCTTGGTGGGACCGAATGGTGTAGGGAAAACTACTTTACTCAAAACAATTATTGGACACCTGTCCCCACTAAAAGGACAGATAAAATTGGGCACCAAAGTCGACCCAGGTTACTATGATCAAGAACAACAAGGTTTGAATCTGCAAAAAACTGTTCTTCACGAATTATGGGATGAGCACCCTTCCATTCCAGAAAAAGATATTCGTACTATTTTAGGTAGTTTTTTGTTTAGTGGCGAAGATGTAGAAAAAAACATTCTCAGCCTTAGCGGAGGAGAAAAAGCTCGCGTGTCTTTAGCGAAATTAGCATTAGAGAAAAATAATTTCCTCATTCTGGATGAACCTACCAACCATTTAGATATTGATAGCAAAGAAGTGTTAGAAAATGCACTTATTGATTATCAGGGAACAATTTTGTTCGTTTCACATGATCGCTATTTCATCAATCGCATCGCAACCAAAGTAATCGAATTATCCGAAAATGGAATTGAAACCTATTTAGGCGATTATGATTATTATCTTCAAAAGAAAGCTGAACTCACTCAACTTAGACAACTAAAAGAGAGTGCTGAAAATGATAATGATCCGGGCGAAACTGTCCCTACTTCATCTATGGAAGAACGAACAGCACAAAAAGAAAAACAAAAACTTCAGCGTAAACTGGAGAGAGAGATTGAAACACTTGAAAAAGAATTGGCAGTTTTAGAAAAGTCGATTGATAACATTCACGCATTGCTTACCTTGCCAGAAAATTTTGCAGAACCAGAAAAATTGGAAAAGTTAAATAATGAACTCATTGAGTTAGAAGAAGAACAGACCCATCTACTCTCACAGTGGGAAGAAAAAAGTCTTTCTCTTGAAGACCTTTTAGAAGATCAATAAAATAGACCTTCATGTTTTTAAAAACATGAAGGTCTATTTTATTTTATGAAAGTTCCAGTCCTGGTTTTGCATTCAATGAATAGTCAACAAAGTGTTGGGTTTTATATTCAACATAAGCGGCTGCACCAATCATGGCCGCATTATCTCCACATAAAGCTAGAGGTGGAATGGCTAAAGATGTATTTTCTAGTTGTTCTTCCACTGCTTTTGATAAAGAATTGCGTAATCCTCTATTTGCTGCTACTCCTCCAGCCAACACAATTTCTTTGACCCCGTATTCCTTAGCAGCACGAATGGTTTTGCTTACCAGCACATCCACAACACTCGCTTGAAAACTGGCTGCTAAATCTTCTTTATTTAGTTCCTCACCTTTTTGCTCTGCATTATGAACGCGATTAATAAACGAACTTTTTAATCCACTAAAACTAAAATCGTAGTTGTTTTCTTTCATCATTCCTCGTGGAAAATGGAATGTATCCTCCCCTTTTTGAGCCATCTCGTCGATGTGCTTTCCGCCCGGGTAAGGCACGCCTATCACACGTCCAATCTTATCGTACGCTTCTCCAGCTGCATCATCTCGTGTTTCTCCAATAATATGGTAATCTCCATCTTTTTGCATCAATACAAGTTCTGTATGCCCCCCACTGACCACCAATGCTAATAAAGGAAACGTCAATGGACGAACTAACTGATTAGCATAAATGTGACCCGCAATATGGTTAACAGGAATAAGAGGTAGTCCATGGGCAAACGCTATTGCTTTAGCTGCGCTGATCCCTATCAACAAGGCCCCTACCAATCCTGGTCCTTCTGTTACAGCGACAGCATCTATGTTTTCGATGCTGAGATTCGCTTCATTAAGAGCTTCTTGAGCAATCAATGTAATTTGTTCAACGTGATGGCGACTAGCTATTTCTGGTACAATACCACCGAACCTCTGATGGCTTTTTATTTGAGAGGCAACCACATTAGACAAGATTTTTTCTCCATCTTCAATGACCGCTACACTCGTTTCGTCACAACTGGTTTCAATCGCCAATATTCGTACTCTTTTCATAAAATCACGGGTATCTGTACTTAAACCCTGCTCCTTTCGTCGTTCAATCTTTTTGATCATTACTCGAGCATCTTCTCTAGGGTGCGAATAATAATTTTTTCTTTCCCCTATTTTTTCAAATTTATTCTTTTGATATAAATTGATTGCCGCTTCGTTTGACTTTCTTACTTCTAAAAACAAACTATCCACCTGAACATGTTCAAGATAGCTATTTATTCGTTCAAATAATAAAGTAGCGATACCCTGTTTTTTGAATTTTTTATCCACTACAATTAAATACAGCTCTGCTTCTGGAGGCAACACTGACAAAATTGCATACCCTATCAGTTGATTTTCATAGTATGCAACAATACACTGGATATTTCTTTGCTCAGTCACCTCCATGAACTGTTTCACTGTCCATGGAGGTCCAGTGCTGTAACTTCCTTCGGTCAAACGAAACAAGGTTTCTCCCAAGTTTGGTGGTGAAGAATATTTTTGAATCAATTCAACAATTATTTCACTTCTATCCATTACTTATCTCATCTAGACGTAGACTCATTTCGACAGCATCTTCTTGGTCAGAACTATAGTATTTTCTTTTCACGCCTACCTCTTTGAACAGAAGATTTTTATATAAATTCTGTGCTTCTTGATTTGATGCACGAACTTCTAGACTCACTAATTGCATTTCCTTTAAATTGGCGATCCGTATGATTTCTTTCAATAAAAATGTAGCAATTCCTTTGTTTCGAAATTCCGGGTGGACAGCTAGATTTGTTATATGGGCTTCATAGGCGACAAACCAACTCCCGATAAAAGCAATCGGGCGATCCTTTAAATACATTATCTGGTAGTATGCATTCGAATTAAATTGAAGCTCATGTAATAACGCCGTTTGGTTCCAAGGAGTTTCACCATTGTAACAATTTCTTTCAATTTCTAAAATCCCCGATACATCTTCAACTTTAGCTACACGAACACTCAAATATTGATTCTCCCCTACTGAATAAAGTTCAGTAGAGGGGTGGAAAATAGTTTGTTTTGTTTTATTTACTAACATAAACCCATTATACTGAAGCCATTCTTTAAATTTTTTCAACATATAGCCCCCCAACCTCATTGGGATGAGCTGCTTTCCATGTTTCTTCTGCCTCTGTTAATTTTAAATATTCGGGAATAAATGTATGAACATTGACCGGTTTTTCTTCATAAGCTAAAGTTGCTAATCTACTTGCGCGAGGCAGATTCCATTCGTCTTCTGCCATTTTTACTTTATCCGCCAATTCTTCTTTAAAATAGACTTCATGTTTTTTTATATCTTGTCCTACAATTATCATAGGTCTTTTGTATTTTGATAAATAAAAAGCCCATTTTTTTGAAGATATATGTGTGTCCTCTTCTAAAGGTACGTATGATCCGTTTTCCATTTTATATAATCCTGTATAAATATTCCCTCTTCTCGCATCAAATAAAGGGACGATCAATTGTCCTTCTGCATATATGTTTGCTGCCAATACTTTTAGACTTGATACTGCGACTAAATCGATATCCAAAGTCCAGGCCAACGTTTTGGCTACGGTTAAACCGATTCTTAAGCCTGTATAAGACCCTGGTCCTTTAGAAATGGCTATGCGATTTAAAGAGTCTGGGGACCAATTGACTTCTTTCATCAATTTTTCAATAGCCGGCATTAATCGTTCACTATGATTCCGTTTAACATTTGTCGTTAGTTCCGCAATCAATTTCTTGTCTTCATTTAAGGCAATACTCATTACCTGATTGGATGTATCTATAGCAAGAACTCTCATTATAAAAGACTCCTATTCCTTTCTGCTTTTCATCAAATGCATTAGCTTTAGTTTCTTACATATTAGCATAAAAATAGCAAGAAGTAATCATTCTCATTTAACACCTAAGTAGTTATAGTTGATTTTCGTTCGGCATCCTTTTATTCTTTCAGTAAAGATCAAACCAATTTTTGATGATTTAAGAAAGGAGAATAACCATGGCAAAAATTTTATTGACCGGGGCAACAGGTACTATCGGAACAGAATTGACCATCTATTTAAAAGATAAACATGACCTCACTTTAGTTGATATCGATTTCTCTTCTTTTCCAGAAGAATTGCAGGCAGGTTGCAAAATTGTTCAAGCTGATTTATCTGAAATTTCGGAGTGGGAAGGCTTGTTAGATGATATTGAGTATGTCATTCAACTTGCAGGAGAACCTGACCCTGAAGCAGATTTTTACGCCGACTTACTTGATCTCAATTACAAGCTGCCCCATAATCTTTATCAGGAAGTTCACTCTGCACCTCATGTTAAAAGAGTAATTTTTGCTAGTTCCATCCATGCTGTTGGAGCCTATCCAGATAATGTTCAAGTAAAGACATCAGAAACTGTCAGACCGAATGATTTATATGGTGTGTCCAAAGCTTATTTGGAAGCACTCGCGGCCTATCATTCCTATGAGCACGGAATAGAATCCATAGGTATACGAATCGGAGATTACAAAAAATCAACAGATTTACTTGCTGATGATCCAAGAGGGATGGCCATGTACTTTTCAGCCGAAGATATGAATCATTTGATCGACTGTGCACTTAAGGCTGAAATGAAGCAACCTTTTCTTTTAGTTAATGGTATTTCAGACAATACTTTTCCGCGTTTAGATATTTCACAAGCAAATGCGGCTCTAGGTTATTCTCCAAAAGATAATGCATTTGAAATAAAAGGACACTTTTCAAAATAGAAAAGAATAATGAACTTTTCAGAAAATACAAAAAGAGAAAATCGTAAAAAAGCTACCCGATTTTCTCTTTTTTTGCTGTACTCTCTCTTTCAATCAATTCGGTTTGAATAATAATCTTTTTTTTAATACTTCTTGTGCCCTCTAATCGTTCGTGTAACAAGTCGATTGCTGATTTGCCCATTTCTTCAGTGAATACTTTGATTGTGCTCAAAGATGGAGTCAAATACTTTACCACACTGCTGTCATTTAATCCGATGATACTTACCTCGTCCGGAATTGTAACAGAAGCTTCCTGCAAAGCTTTTAGCGCACCAATAGCAAGTGAATCGTTTGCCACAAAAAAAGCAGAGGGTAACTTTTCTCTGTTCTTTGATAGAAAGTTCTGCATCTGATTTTTCCCAGAACTGATAGAAAATGTTCCAACAGAAAAAAATTCTTTGTTCAGTAGCCCAAGCTTACTTAAATACTCCTTTACATAGGATGTGCGTACATCGATCCAATCCCCTGTATGATCACTAAATTCTTCCTTCCCTCCAATAAACCCAATTGTAGAATGACCTTGTACAGTAAAAAAATCTATTGCTTTTTTAACAGCCGTCTTCAGATCACTGACAACGATATCTTCTTCGATATCTGGGCAGGAGTCGACAAAACACACATATTTAGTCTGCGAGCGTAGTTGTTTGATTTGTAAATCACTGAACTTCCCAATCGCTACTATGCCATCTGTTTTTTGATCGATAGCAAACGTATCCAATTGAAATACACCTATATTTTCATAACCTAATTCTCTTGCTCTTCGTTCAGCAGCCATACGAATGGAGAGATAATATAAATCTTCCAATTCCTCTTTTTTCGAATGCCACTGAATAATTGCAATTTGTCCGGGTTTCATTCTTTTTCTTTTTTGATGTTTTGTATACTCTAATTCTTCTGCTGCTTCGAAAATTTTCTCTCTTTTTTCATCACTAACTGATAAACTTGTATCATAATTTAAGACCCGCGAGACCGTAGCACTAGAAACGCCTGCTAATTGAGCAATATCTTTCAATGTTGCCATAAAAATTCTCCTTTAGATTGACAGTGGATCGATCGCATCAAATTGATAAATAGTTTGAGCTCTATATATCTCTCCAGGATTTAAAATAATTGATCCAAAGTTTTCTTGATTGATTGCATCTGGTAAAGCTTGTGTCTCTAAAGTAATCCCACAATAGGCGTACGCTGGATGACCTTGAACAGTATATTTATCTACTGTTCCATTATGAGTAAAAATAACCACACTATCTTGATCAGTAAACATTTTGATCCGTCTGCCAGAAATAGGGTCTGTTAACACTGCTTCAGGATCACTACTCTCATGGTTGAGAACAAAAGGATGATCAAATCCACCCACTAATTCTGTTTGTGGATGACTTAATTGCACACCTTGTTTGATTTCGGCTCCACTTCTAAAGTCAAAAGGCGTTCCATTTACTTCTTCGAACTCTCCAGTCGGCAGTGCAGCTTCTTGAATCGGAGCGAATTTATCTGCTCTTAATTTTAGTTGATGATTTAAAATTGTTTGCGTAAAGTCTCCAGTCAAATTAAAGTAGGTATGATTCGTTGGATTAAACAACGTTGCTTTATCTGTCTCTGCTTCATACTCTACTTTCCATTCGTTGGCCTGTGTCAAAATATATTTTACTTTCACTTTCAAATTCCCAGGATAGCCATTATTATTTTCTTGATCAACTGTAGTAAAGACAATCGCGGCTTCATCGGTTTCTGTTTCTAAATGAGTATCCCAATTGACAGTGTCCAACCCTTTCGGCCCACCATGTAACTGATTCCCTTTTTCGTTTGTTTCTACTTGGACAGTATCTCCATTTAATTCAAATTCCCCATTAGCTATGCGCCCTGCTACTCGCCCAACTGTAGCTCCATAAAACGGACGGTGTGTTATATAATCATCCACTGAATCCAAACTCAAAGCGACATTTTTTATTTTACCGTTATAATCTGGAACGTTTAATGCGGTGATGCTCGCTCCATATGACATCGCCGAAATGCTCATTCCCTCGGCATTTGTTATTGTGTATTCGCAAACATCTTCTCCATTAAAACTACCTATTTTTCTAGATGAAATTTCCATTATTGATCCCTCCATCAATTATTTGCATACTCGATAAACCGATTAAATGCTTCTTCTCCTTCGTGTGAACGTTTAAAGACACCCGCATCTTCCAATACACGCAAGAAAACTTTCCCTACTTCCTTTTCTAAAATTCTTTTTGCTTCTCCTTTTTTTACGTATGCATATTTCCTTTTTATGTCCTCAAACCATTTTTCATGAACAGCATCGATTTTACCTTTTCCACCTTCTAAAATAATTTCCATTTGTTCCCATTCTTCTTTTAGTCGCGGTGGTAAAATTGCCAATCCCATGACTTCAATTAGCCCAATATTTTCCTTTTTGATATGTTGAACATCTGGATGGGGATGAAAAATTCCATCCGGATACTCTTCATTTGTTTGATTATTTCTCAGCACTAAATCTAGCTCAAATGATTCCCCTCTTCTTCTTGCTATCGGAGTGATCGCATTGTGGGGAGTTTTGTTAGAAAAAGCACGAATATTTACTGATTCATCTGAATAATCATTCCATTTTTTCCTTATGAAATCTGCTGCTTCACTTACGCTACTTTTAGATGATCCGTTTAATCGTATGACAGACATAGGCCATGCAACTCGTCCACATTTCACATCTGCAAATTCTTTTAATTCGAATGATCGTTCTATTGAAGCTTCTTCCATTGGGAAAGGATAACGTCCACCTTGATAATGATCATGTGATAGAATCGAGCCCCCAACAATTGGCAAGCCTGCATTTGACCCTACAAAATAGTGAGGGAAAAAATCAGTGATAGAAAGCAAATTTTCGTAAGCTTTTTTTTCAACATTCATTGCCCGATGTTCTCTCGAAATAAAAATGGAATGTTCATTGAAGTACGCATAGGGAGAATACTGGAATCCCCATTCTTCTCCGTTCAAATCTAGCCGTACAATCCGATGATTTGAACGGTGAGGATGAGCCAAATGCCCTACATAACCTTCGTTTTCGAAGCACAATGCACACTCAGGATACGTCCTCTTTTGACTTTCTTGTGACAACTTGGCAATTTCTTTCGGATCTTTCTCCGGTTTGGACAAATTAATGGTGATCTCTAAATTGCCATATTCAGTTGGATGAGTAAACCAAATATTCTTAGCGATTTCCCGCGTCTTTATATAATTGTTCTGTTGACTCAATTGATGGAAATAGTCTGTAGCATCTCGAGGATCTTTTTTGTACTTTTCCCAAAAGGTATCCTGAATCTCATGCGGCCTAGGCGTGACCAGGTCCATCACTCGCGTTCTTAATTTTTCTTTCTCAACTCTCTCATTTTCTATTACCCCTTGATTTATTGCATACTCCGTTAATTCATCAAGAAGCTCCAATAAAGATTTCTTGCTTTCTATTGTTGAATAAAAGCTGATTTCTTTAAGGGATAGCAAATCCAACAATTGATTTGTAGTATAAATCTCATCTACGGCTGCTATCATTTTCATCTTGATTGCTTTTGTCACAAATGCTTGTATCGTATAATCAATCATTTTATTCTCCTTCAACTAATTCTCTCGCTCCGCTACTAATATCCGCTACATAAAAGTCTGCTGGATAACCAATTTTATCAGTATACTCTTTTTGGATAGCTTCTTTCATATCATCTATTCGCTTATTTTCGACTAAGGCGATCGCACATCCGCCAAATCCTGCACCCGTCATTCTAGCACCTATGACTCCAGGTTGTTTCCAAGCTGCCTCAACTAAAGTATCCAGCTCGATGCCTGTTACTTCATAATCATTTTGTAAAGATAGATGCGATTGATTCATCAGCTGACCAAACGCATTTAAATCTCCTTCTTTTAAAGCTTTAGCAGCTTTTTTTGTACGTCCATTTTCATAGACAGCGTGTTTTGCTCGTTTAATAAGTACAGGACTTGGTATTTCTTCTTTCAAACTATCAAATACATCTTCGTCTAATTCTCCCAGAGAATCAATTTTTTTGCTTTTTTGAATATAACTTAAAGCTGTCTCGCATTCTTTGCGTCTTTCATTGTATTTAGAGTCTGCTAATTCTCTTCGTTTATTCGTATTCATAATTAAAATACGTTCATTCCTTAACTCGAGCGGAAACATTTCGTAATCTAACGTAGCGGTATCTAGTAAAATTGCTTTATTCTTTTCGCCCATCCCCACTGCAAACTGATCCATGATTCCGGATTGCACTCCGATATATTTATTTTCGACACGTTGACCTATTTTTACTAATTCTAACCGATCAATTGCTAAATCAAATAGAGACTGAGCCATCACTCCCATCAATAATTCTATGGATGCGCTTGAAGATAGACCTGCTCCATTGGGTATGTTTCCTATAAAAGCAATATCCATCCCTTTATCGATTTTCCAACCTTCTTGTATGAGAAAGTACAGGACCCCTTTAGGATAATTTGTCCATTCGTCCTTAGCGTCATAGCTTAAATCATCCAGCGATAAAGTAAATATACCTTTTTCGGGAAAATTTCCCGAATACATTCGGATGACTCTATCTTCTCTCTTTGAACAAGCAGCGTAGGTCCCTAGTGTAATTGCCGCTGGAAAAACATTTCCTCCATTGTAATCCGTATGCTCCCCTATCAAGTTGATTCGTCCAGGTGCAAAGAACACCTTCTCAGATTCCTGGTTAAATTTTTCTTTAAAAATATTTTCTGCTTTTTTCTTCATTTCATCCATACTCAAACAACCTTTCCTTTTTTATTGTTAACTCCAGTGTATGCGTTTTAGTAAAATAATTCAATAATTTTACTAAATATTTACTTTTATCTTTGACTAGCCATTTTTGTGTTGTTCAATGTGCTGATTTTTTTAGGATAGAATCGTTTATTTATGTTATAATCAGAAATAATCTTTAATGAGTTTTTATTATGAAAGGATGTTAGATTATGCCGTTCTTTATATGGGATCCAACTTATATATTCATTATTATCGGGTTAGCTATTTCAGGAATTGCTAGTAGCTATGTAAAAAGTACCTATCATAAATTTAGCGATGTAAAAAGTAGTAAAGGATACACCGCAACCCAAGTTTCGCGTATGATACTAGATTCCGCCGATCTCCAGCACGTTCGTCTAGAAGGGATTCGCGGGGACTTAACAGATCATTACGACTCAAAAAACGATGTTCTACGCCTTTCTGAAACAACTAGAAAATCTACTTCTGTCGCAGCCATTGGCGTAGCTGCTCACGAAGCGGGCCACGCTATTCAGGACAAAGTAAATTATGGTCCTCTTCGCCTGCGTGCTGCTCTTGTCCCCGTTACAAATTTTGGCCAAGGTGTTTCTTTTCCTTTGATTTTTGCCGGAGTCATCTTTGGTTATAACCAAACTTTAATTGATTTGGGGATTTTGTTTTTCTCGTTAACTTTAGTATTTCAATTGGTCACGCTACCTGTCGAGTTCAATGCATCTAATCGAGCTGTTTTGATACTCAAAGAACAGCAGATACTCACTTCGCAAGAACTTTCCCAAGCTGAAAAGGTGTTAAAAGCTGCCGCGTTAACTTATGTAGCTGCTGCTTTAGCTTCATTCTTAAACGTCCTTCGTTTAGTTATTCTATTTGGCGGTCGAAGAAGGGATTAAATAAAGCTTCCAACAAACCAGCTTTCTGTTTGTTGGAAGCTTTTTCTGTAGTAACTACTGCATTTAAAGAATTTTTTATCTCTTTTTTTTAGTTTAAAGGATTACCATCCAGTAAAAATGTAATTGCCAACGCCCAGTCCTTTCACTTGTTCGAAAATCCATAATTGTAAACATCCGCCCCCTACTTCTTTTCCTTAAATTCTTTAAAATAACCCTTGATCATCTGCAAAAATATTTTTATGGAATCAACAAATGAATTGTAGTAAGACACACGATGTTCCGTATAAATAGTCTCAATTTCTACCCCTCTAATAGGTATCCCTCTTCGTGCTGCATGAATAAGCATATTCATTTCATATTCATACCGATCTCCTCGTAACTCGATCATCCGTTCTAGTTCATTAACAGGTATCCCCCTTAATCCCGTCTGAGTATCTCGTATTAAGAAACCAAAAAGCATCTGAAAGAAACGACTAGTAACTGTATTCCCAATGAAACTATTGAGAGGTACATTGTTAGTTTTAAAGTCCCTCATTCCAATAATAATACCATCCTGTTTTCTTTTTAAGAGCTCCCCAATTCTGATCACATCTTTTACTGCATGCTGTCCATCAGCATCCACAGTCACCACACCACTCGTGTTCTTCTCGGCTTTTAATATATACCGGAAAGCAGTTTTTAGTGCCGCCCCTTTTCCTTGATTCATTTCATGCTCAACATACGTACAGATGGGGTCTTTTTTTATCTGATTGAATAATCCGTCAAACGCATGACCACTTCCATCATTTATCACAAAAACACTGGAAACTCCACCTTGTTTTAATTTTTCAATATACCTCAGTAAATCGTCTGTTGGACGATAAGCAGGAATGACCACTGTATAAGTTTTCATTCAACCCTTCCTCCTCTACCTTTTTATCCATTGTAGCGTTACTATTATAATTAAACTAGAATAACCAACTTCCTTTTCCTAGTCTCCTAACTTGTACTTTTCTCTTCAACGCTATAAACTAAAATTTGAAGATCTTTTTCAACCATAAATTAAAGGAGCCTATATATGAAAAAAAACGACTCACTTCTCGATTCTTATACTCTCCCTTCTGGGACAATACTTAGAAACAGAATTTTGATGGCACCTATGACACATTCATCCTCGACAGCTGAGGGTGAGGTAACAGATGATGAAGTCCACTATTATACTGAACACGCTAGAGGTGTCGGAGCAGTCATAACCGCTTGTGCATATGTTCAACCGAATGGAAAAGGTCACCTCGATGCTTTTGGTGTGGATACTGATGCCCGGATAGCAGGTTTAAAAAAAATAGCAACTGGAATTAAATCTGAAGGAAGCAAAGCGATCCTTCAAATATTTCATGCAGGGCGTATGTCACCATCAGAATTTATAGGTGGAACAAAACCTGTTAGTGCAAGTTCTGTAAAAGCTCTACGTGAAAATGCTGTTACTCCAAAATCCTTATCTCACGAGGAGATCTTAGAAATAATTGAATCCTTTAAACAAGCAACTCGTCGTGCAATTTTAGCTGGTTTCGACGGGGTAGAAATCCATGGAGCCAATACTTATCTCATTCAACAGTTCTTCTCTCCTCATTCAAATAGAAGAGAAGATCAGTGGGGCGGTACACTAGAAAACCGAAGCAAATTCCCTTTTGCTATTATTCATGCAGTTCAAGAAGCAGTCACGGAGCATGCTGAACAGCCATTTATTGTTGGCTATCGTCTTTCTCCAGAAGAATTAGAACAACCTGGAATTACAATTGCAGATACCTTTTTCCTTATTGACAAATTAGCTGAAGAACACCTTGATTACATTCATGTTTCCTTGGGCAATGCTTTCCAAGGATCTATTCGAGATAAAAAAGAAACTACACCCGTTCTATTGCGTATAAAAGAAAAAATTGCTGATCGTACCCCTCTGATCGGCGTTGGCAAAATCGAAACTGCCGAGGATGCAAATAAAGTTAGAGACGCTGGCATCCCTCTACTTGCTCTAGGTCGCGCTTTGATTTACGAACCAGATTGGGTACAAAAGTATGAAAGTGGGCATGCTGATACTATCCGAACATACCTTACTCCAGATTCAAAAGAGGAACGTCATATTCCTTATGGTTTATGGGATAAGGTGCTATCTGTACCAGGATGGTTTAATTTTAAAGAAGAATAATTCCATAAAAAAGAAGCTAAAACTTCTTTGTAGTAATAATTGTAAACTTATTACTATGAAAAAAGTTTTTAGCTTCTTTTTTTAATTAAATTGTTCTGAACCCTTGGTTAAATCTTCGTAAAATGCAATGTTTGTGGCATACATATAAGGGATTAGCCATAAGAAACCGAGACCTAACGGAATAGAGGCAAGAATGATCCATCCCAAAAAGCTAAGCTGGAGAACTGTATATCTCCATTTGTGTCCCTTCATCAATTCTATACTCCGTTTAATACTGCTTCGTGCAGTTGGATTTTCGTATAATTGATTTCCTTTGTGATCTTTAAAGATCAGGTAAGATTGGGAATAAGCGATGGATTTAATTATTCCTGGAACAATAAACAATAATCCCCATAAAAATGACAAAATCGTTGTTAGTAAATAAATAACTAACACGGGGACAAAATACTTTTTACTAAACACTTGAAAAGCATCTTTAAATGGCCGGATTTTATAGTCTGGATCTCGAGCTAAATCTAAAAGAGTAAACATGATACCTGTTGAAATCAACGTACCAATCAAACCGCTCCCAAAGGAATTCCCAGAATTACCTGAGCCACCGTCAGAATCCAAATAGGCAGACCCGTTGGTTAGCGAATCTTGTCCACTATTACTCCATATAATTGTATTTTCAGTAATCAAATTCCCAAAAGTGACCCAGGCTATTACTCCTAAAAATATCAGAATGGAAAAGGGAACTAAATTGAGTAAAATAACTTCTCTCCATTTCCCTCTTAGTATTTCTTTTCCTTCTCTTTTTAATTCCTGTCTTGTTTTATATGTATTCATTTTCTCCCTCAAACTTTCTTTTGTTTATTTTTATGAATTTATTTTAATCCTATACCAAAATATCTTTTTTAGCAAAATATTTTAATACCATAGTTACCAATCTCGTCTGATTCATTTGATATAGTTTTTCTTGCTTATATTTTTATGGATTGTTTGCTATACTCAAGGAAATTAGACACACTTAAGGGGAGAATTATATGCCATCTATTTATGATTACACTGTACAAACCGCAAACAAGGAATCTTTATCCTTAGAAAATTACAAAAATCACTTAATGCTTATTGTCAATACAGCAAGTAAGTGTGGTTTTGCTCCCCAGTTTGAAGGATTAGAAAATCTTTATAAAAAATACAAGGATGATGATTTTATCGTATTCGGATTTCCATGCGGACAATTCCAACATCAGGAATACGACGATATAAAAAAGACCACAGAATATTGTCAACTGAATTATGGCGTTACTTTTCCAATGTTCGCGAAAATTGATGTGAATGGTCCTTCAACTGAACCTTTATTCGCTTACTTGAAGGAAGAACAACCTGGATTGTTAAACGGAAAAATAAAATGGAATTTCACAAAATTCTTAATCGATCGCCAAGGAAATGTCGTTAAACGCTATGCTCCTCGGACAACTCCTGAATCTATCGAACAAGATATAAAAGACTTGCTCTACTAAATAAATGGAATGGGACATAGAACGTTCAGACCAAGATCGAGCTGCGCATACTGTTCTCCTACGATGATAAATCAGCACCAACTGCATTATCATGAGGTGGATATCGAATCTACTTTTAGAAAAAAGTTCCTAAAACGAGTAGAAGCTGAGACTTTTGTCCCAGCTTCTACTCATTTTATTTTATAAGAGAAAATTTCGTTTCCAAAATATCTTTCGTCACCGGTCCAACGATTCTTTCGTAAACCATGCCATCTCCGCCAATGATATAAGATGTAGGTAATGATTGTACCTGATATAGATCAAATAATTGATCAGTCCCATACAGATTAGTAAACGTTAACCCGTACTCTTCTATGAATTGTGGTGCATTGCTCGCATTACTTTCTGAAGAAGTAACATTAACTCCGAGCACGACAACATCTTCTTGCTCTGTCGAGAATTCCTGCAGGTGAGGCATTTCTACTCGACAAGGTGGGCACCAACTGGCCCAAAAATTTAGGAATACCTTTTTCCCTCTATAATCAGACAGTTTCACTATGTTTCCTTCCATATCTTTCAATTCAAAATCATATGCGGTGTCTCCTAAACTAAGACCAGATTCTCGTGGTTCCTCTTCAACTATAGTAGACTGGACATCTAGACTGGAAGATTCGTTTTGCAATTCCTTTTCTTCCTGTCTGCCTGTTACAAAATCAAAAACAATATAAATCGTAAATATACTCAATATCAACCAAATGACCTTATTTTTCACATTCCCACTCCTATCCTAGTAATTCAAACGGGGTCCCTTCTAACCATCGGGCAAGCCATTCTGATAAATTAGCGAGAGCGCCAGAGAATAGCAATGCGCCCATAATAATCATTAATATTCCACCGATTTTCATTAATTTCTGGCTGTGTTTCAATATACCATCCATTTTTCCGATAAAGAATGAAACAACCAAAAATGGAAAAGAAAACCCAACGATATACAAAGTTAAGTACAAAGCTGGCGGAGATCCCGTAGTCATTCCTAATAATAAAATAGAAGAGAATATTGGTCCAATACACGGTGTCCATCCGGCAGCAAAACCTAGTCCTACAAGGAAACTTGATGCTACACTAGTAGATTTTTTTAATTTCATTACGCGTGTATCTTTTAATAATACCGGGATATGAAGCCATTCTGCAGTCACAAGGCCCATTATGATAATTGCTAAGCCAGCTATTCTTTGCAAGAGCAAACTCAATGATCCTGTCATCAGTTGGCTAAAGAAACTGCCGAGATAGCTCATTCCTAGTCCGAGACTGATATATACGACCGAAACACCCAATAGAAAGAAAAGCGAATGAATCAATATTCTTTTCCTTAATTCAACTGTTTGATTTTGTTTGATTTCCTTTACGCTTGTTCCTGTAATATAAGAAAGATAAAGTGGCAACAATGGTAAAGTACAAGGCGAAAGAAATGATAACGCTCCTGCAAGTAAAGCTGCCCACGCTGTTAATTCTGCTCCGATAGTAACCCGCTCCTTTCAGCAAAATAAGCACCAAAGAAAAATAGAGTCATCCAGCCTATCGTACTCGCACGAAAAACAAAGTGGAAATACAAGACCGATTGCCCGCTCATGAGAAAAAAGTGAATGGCACTGACTATTCCACTAAAAATCAGGGGGTCAACTTTTTTGAATAAGTAAGGATAATAACTCATAAATAGTAAAAAAACAAAAAGAAGAATGAATTTAACAGAAAGACCTGATGAAAATTGATAGTACGCTGCAGTATGATTTAAAATTCCCAACACTGCAATCATTTGAAAAACACTTCTGAGTTCTGTACTGTTTCCTTTAATCACTTTTCTATACTTTATCCAACTGTATAAAAGAATTGCAAGGCTACTTAATCCTACACTCTCCGCAGAAAACAATAAAAGCGAGTAAGGAACTCTTATTACTTCAGGGAGATTTAGAAGTGCATTGAATAGAAAAACACTTACGATAAAATAAAATAACACATCAACAGCTTCAGAGAGTATATTTTTTTTAATGGTAACAACCGGAAATGTAATCATCCACCAGATACCCATTGACGCTACAGCTAAAGCAATAGCTAAAAACATGGGATTAGACACAATTGAATTCACGTCAACACTCTCCTACATACTTTATTTCCATATACCCCTAGGGGTTAATCAGTATTAACTCTACCTTTTTTCATTATAGAAGTCAACCTCGACTGAGTCACCTAGTATATAAAAAATAAGCTAGCGTAGTTTGTTTTTTCAAACTATGCTAGCTTATTTTTTAGACCGTTTTCCTTACAATTAAATTCGCTTTAAATTGTATCTGACTAATTTCTTCTTGCAACGCTTGTTTAAATAGACTTTTTCCAATCTCTATTAGTGGTACCTCTACCGTTGTCAATTCCATTAGTTTTGCTATTGGATCATTACCAGAGCCTACGATAGCTAAATCTTCCGGTATGCGGATATTATTTTTTGAACTGTTGATCATCACTCCTGCTGCAACTTGATCACTCGTGATGACCATTCCTGTGGGTTTTTTTTGCATACTGTTCAATTTATTAAAAATTCTTTGTGAATCCTCTATATACATTGTTTTATCAATAATATATTCTTCTCTAAATGGTAAGCCTCTTTCTTTCAAAAACTCAATATAATGTTGTTTACGACGCAAACTATTCTCGCTTGTATTTCGGCTAACACTGTATCCAATAAGACGATGTCCATGGTCATATAAAAATTCTAAAGCTTCAACGAATGCCCCATTTTGATCGACATAAGCTGATGAAATTTCTTTATCATCCACTTCCTCTCCTATGATTATTTTCCCGTATTTTTGATGGGCTTTGATTTCACTTAACTCACATGCCTTAGAAACAATAATCAATGCATCCATTTGTTTTTCTTTTAACATATTGAGGGCTTCTCTTTCTCTATCTTTTTGATAATCAGTTAAAAATAGTAAGAGCTTAAATCCGTGTATGACTGCTTCTTTAGTCACCCCATCAAGAATATTGGAGAAATGCGGATGATCTAAAAACGGAACAACAACCCCAACCGTTTTTGTTTTTCCTTTTATTAAATTTACAGCATTTATATTTTGGTGATAGTCGGTTGCCTTGATTGCTCTCAAAACCGCCTCCCGTTTATCTGCACTAACATAAGGATGGTTATTCAACACTCTCGAAACCGTTGTTACTGATACCTCTGACATTTTAGCTAAGTCTTTAATTGTCGCCATTTTTTCGCCCTCTTTTATATGAAATCGTTTTCTTATTTAATTATACGCTATAAACCTATTTATTTATAGTTATTCTATCATTTTAATTATTTATACTATTTTACACAAACAGTTCTATGACTTTTAAAACTCCCTCATTATTATTGGAAAGAGTCAGGTGCTTTGCTGCATTTTTTGCTTTATCTGATGCATTTTTCATTGCATAACTATTTGTTGTCATTTCCAACATTTCCAAATCATTCCCACTATCTCCAAAAACCAACAATTCATCCGCTGAAATATTCATTTTTTTCTGAAGAATGTTTATTCCTGTGGCCTTATTAAACTGAGGATCAATGAGATCAATAAACCCCTGTCCACTGGATACCGGTTTAATCATACCTTTAAATTTCTCACTTAGCTGTTCAACATAATAATCGCTTTGGTTTGGAGGACAAGCTAAAGCAAACTTAAGAATTTGATCTTCGATTTTTTCGAAATTTTGAATCTTTTTTAATCGATGGTAGTATTTAGTCATATCCTCAATGAATTCTTTTTTTTCAGAATCCAAAACGTACGCACTGTCTTTACCACAAAGAAGAAAAGAGATATCTTCTAATTCGGTTAGAACATCAATGATTTCTGTTACCCACTGACTATTTATATCTACAGAAAATAATTCCTCGTTTTGGTGTAGTACGTAAGCTCCATTTTCTGCTACATAGCTTATTTCATTTTGAATAGGACTAAAAAAGGATTTTAGTTGATGATATTGATTTCCACTTGCAACAACAAATGCAATGTTCTTTTTCTTCATTTTTTTATATAATTCCATGAATTTACTCTTATTATAATTCATATCGTCGTTTAGAAATGTGCCATCCATGTCTACTGCAATCAATTTGATTGTCATCGCATTCTCTCCTATGATCTTTAGTATTTATTTTAAATCGTTCCTTATTTAAAAACAACATTGAATACGATTTTAGAAAACAATTTCCCATAATTGTTTTTGAAATGACCAATTATGAATATAATTTTTCATTCCTAAAACAGTAAACAGTACTATCAGCAGAAATTTCACAAATTTTCTATCATTTCAATACAAAAAAAGTACCCAAGATATTTTCTCTCAAAAATATCTTGGGTACACCATTGATTTTTATTCTACTGTTACACTTTTCGCAAGATTCCTTGGTTTATCTACATCATTTCCTCGATGTAAACTACAGTAATACGCTAACAATTGAGTTGGAATAACACTTACAAGGGCACTCAACAGCGGATTTACTCTTGGTATGACTATTTGATCTCCTGGACGATCAAGTCCTTCCATAGCCATCACCATTGTGTGAGCACCTCTAGCCTGCGTTTCTTGCAAGTTTCCTCGAGTGTGTCCCGCAACGCTTTCAACTGTGACAATAGCTATCACTGGTGTTCCCTCTTCAATTAAAGCGATGGTTCCATGTTTTAATTCTCCAGCTGCAAATCCCTCTGTTTGAACATAAGAGATTTCCTTTAATTTTAATGCTGCTTCTTGTGATACATAGTAATCCATACTTCTACCAATATAGAAGGCATTTCTTGAGATGCTCAGGTATTCAGAAGCCAATTGTTCAATGTGTTCTTTGTTGTCTACTATAGATTGAATTGCATTGGCTGCTATTCCCAAATCCTGAATCATATCACTCTCATGAGTAAAGCCTTTTGCTTTTCCTACTACTTCAGATAAAATTGCTAACACGGCAATTTGAGCAGTATAAGCTTTTGTAGACGCCACAGCGATCTCAGGTCCAGCATGTAAGAGCAAAGTGTGATCAGCTTCTCTCGATAACGTTGAACCAGCCACATTTGTTATTGTAAGAGATTTATATCCCATTTCTTTCACTTTGACTAATACTTGCCGACTATCAGCTGTTTCACCACTTTGAGAAATAAATACAAATAACGGATTATCGGACAAAATAGGCATATTATAACCGAACTCACTTGCTACATGAACCTCTGTTGGTATATGCGCTATTTTTTCAATTAGTTGTTTCCCGATCCATCCGGCGTGATTACTTGTCCCCGCAGCAACAATATAAATACGATCGCACTCGGTGATCACGTCTAATACTTCTGAATTCAAATGAAGTTTTTCGTTTTCATCTTGATATTTTTGAATTATTCTCCTTATTACAGCGGGTTGTTCATCAATTTCTTTTAACATATAGAATGGATACATTCCTTTTTCTAAATCTGTCGCATCTAACTCCGCAGTATAAGGATCCCTAGAAATTTCTTCTCCTGCTAAGTTTTCTAAAGTAATGCTGTTTCGAGTTAAAACTGCAACTTCTCCATCCATCAATTCAATAAACTGATCGGTTTCTTTGATCATAGCCATTGCATCGCTACAGATGACATTGAACCCTTCACCAGTACCCAATAGTAATGGGCTTTTATTCTTTGCAGCATAAATAACATCCGGTTCCTCGTTATCAATGAGAGCTAACGCATAAGATCCTTTTAATCCCACTATAGCTTTTCTAAAAGCATCAAGAGTAGTTAACTCTTCTTCTTCTACGTACCAAGCAACTAGATGCACAATAACTTCAGTATCTGTATCGCTTTTTAATTGGCTATCTTCTAAAAAAGCATCTTTTACCTCGTGATAGTTCTCTATCACTCCGTTATGAACCAATGTAAAACGAGAACTAGAAGATTGATGCGGATGGGCATTTATCACACTTGGAACTCCATGAGTTGCCCAACGTGTATGTCCAATACCTGCTGTAGAGTCAACGCTTACATCAACCTTGTCTCTTAAGGCAGCAATTCTCCCTTTTTCTTTAAACAGATGTCCCTGGCCTTCTTTGTCCATTACATAAATACCAGCTGAATCATATCCTCTGTATTCTAGTCTTTCTAATCCTGTTAACAAAATCTCTTTTGCATCTTTATTTCCAATATATCCGACGATTCCACACATATATATCCCTCTTTTCTTAAAATAAAAAATTGGTATAGATAACTATCTGTTTTATTTACGTTCAAGCATGTTAAATTTTAAAGTAGATTCTGGCAATTGTCAACCATCTCTCATCGTTTATTTAAAATTGGTATAGCTGCATCTTCATTTAGAGAAAAAACAGAGAAAGACATAGGTCCTTCTCCGTTAATATTTATAATTCGATTAGTTCCGTTTATTCAACGCCTAATTCTTGTTTCACTACCTTAACAATTCGGGAAACATATTCATTAACTTCTTGCTCGGTTTTTGCTTCTGCCATTACTCTAAGGAGTGATTCGGTTCCACTTGGACGGACAAGTACACGACCATTTTCTCCCATTTCAGCTTCGATAGTCTCAATTACCTCTTTAATAGCCGGAACACTCATTACGTTATGTTTATCTGTTACAGGCACATTTACCAACTTTTGAGGGAACGTAGTGACTTCTTCTGCCAATTCAGAAAGTTTTTTCCCTGTTTTTTTCATAACATTTAGTAATTGCACGGCTGTAAGCAAGCCATCGCCTGTCGTGTGATAGTCTAGAAAAATAACATGTCCAGACTGTTCTCCGCCTAAATTGTAATTATTTTTACGCATTTCTTCTACTACATAACGATCTCCCACTTTAGTTTTCACAGATTTCATTCCATGATCATCCAAGGCTTTATAGAAACCTATGTTACTCATAACTGTTGAAACAATCGTATTTTTTTTCAAACGTCCTTCTTCATTTAAATATTTCCCACAAATGTAGAGGATTTTATCACCATCAACAATATTCCCCAGTTCATCTACTGCAATTAACCGATCTCCGTCACCGTCAAAGGCTAAACCTACAGTTGCACCTTTGTTAATAACAAATTCAGCCAGTTTTTCAGGGTGCGTACTGCCAACTTTATCATTGATATTTACACCATTAGGAGTATTCCCCATCACATCAAAGTCAGCTTCTAAGTCTGCAAATAACCTATTGATTAAAGGAGAAGCAGCACCATTTGCCCCATCAAGACATACGTGTAATCCTTCTAGATCTCCAGATATTGTTTGAGTTAAAAATTGAATGTATTTCAGCATTCCTTCTTTATATTCTTCTGAAATACCCAGTCCTTCTGCACTTGGACGGGGCAATTCGTCAGACTCTTTATCCAACAATACTTCAATTTCTTCTTCTTGCTGGTCAGAAAGCTTAAACCCATCTGCTCCGAAGAATTTAATCCCGTTATCTTCGGTGGGATTGTGTGAAGCTGAAATCATTACTCCCGCCGTAGCACCTTGCACTCGAGTTAAATAAGATACTCCTGGTGTAGTTATAACTCCTAAACGCATAACTTCTACACCCACTGATAATAGGCCTGCAACTAGAGCATACTCCAACATTTTTCCAGAAATCCTGGTATCTCGCCCTACTAAAACACGAGGGGAATTTTCCTCACTATGTTGTGATAGCACATATCCTCCAAATCTACCTAGTTTAAAAGCTAATTCAGGTGTTAATTCTTTATTGGCTATACCTCTTACACCATCAGTACCAAAATATTTTCCCATTAGTCTATTCTCCTTTAATTCACTTATGATTTGTTATTCTGTGTCTGTTGTTTCTGTTGTATCTCCCTCAGTAGGATTGCTATTTGTATCATCTATTTCTTCTTGTAATTCTTCTTCAGTAGATGTATCTGTTTCTTCACCATCATTTGTCTCTTTATTAGCTCGAATAACAACGTCAATTTGACTAGGAGTAATAATTTCTACATCCTCTGTACCTTCTAGCGGAATCGTTCGAATAGTAGATTCTGTCACCCCAGATATATCGATTTCTACTGGGAAATTATTCATTTCTGCTAATATATTTTCCATTGCTGTAAGAGTAACATTTTCAGGTTGACCCTGAGCTAATTCTAAAGAGTACGCATAATCGGGTTCGCCAGTCCCCGTTTCTCTTAAAACAATGGGCACACTTTTTTCGGTGCCATTAACAGGGATCGTAACATCAATTTGCTTTGGATTCACATTAACGTCTAGCAGTTCTCCGGAAGAATCAAACACTAAAATAGGAAGCGTCATTTCAATATCTTCTGTGAAGTCGGTTCCGTCTGGCATAACAATGACAGTAACCTCATTGACACTCTCAACTCTCGAACGTGCTCCTGAAATTTGCACTTCAGTCTGCGACAATACTGGCTCACCAGCTTCGTACCCATCCGCAAGTGAAGAATCGTTAAATTCAACATTTACCGATAATGTCACAGAACTTTTTTCTTCAATAGTCACTTCAACTTCTGTAGGCATAATACTATAATTCAAAGAATTTGATAACCCTTCTGCCTCAAGTTCTATTATATGGGTTCCTGGCCCAATTTCAGATAAATCAGGTGTAACAATATCAAAGTTTTGAGTAGCAAGTGTTTGAGTCAATATTGCTTGTGGACCTTCGAGTCTGATAGTAGCAGTTTCTGGTATTCCAGATACAAAGTAAACATCTTGATTAATGTCAATTGTAATAGGAACATCTGTGACCACTTCTACTCCGGTTATACTAGCTCCATCAATTGGATTTGTTGACTGTATTCTTGAAGAATTTTCATAATTTACAAAAGCAAATAATAAAATTGCAAACACAATCGCTATGAACTTTTGAAACAAAGGATTGTCTGAACGATTATAGTTCATTATTTCGACGCTCCTTTCCGAAAACTTTCAATAATTGACTGAATAGGGCCTAGTTTTTCTTTTTCTATTTCGGAATCTACTAGTTCTTTTGTCAAATATTCTTCTAAATCTTCTAAAGACATATCCATTAATAGATTTCCACCTCGAGATATACTAACATCTCCAGTTTCTTCAGAAACAACTATTGTAATTGCATCAGTCACTTCACTAAGTCCAATAGCCGCTCTGTGTCTAGTCCCTAATTTTTTAGGAATAGCCGAGCTTTCTGATAAGGGCAAGTAACTAGCGGCTGAAGCGATTTTATAATCCCTAATAATAACAGCTCCATCATGGAGTGGTGTATTGGGAATGAATATATTAATAAGTAATTCTGAACTCACAGAGGATTCCAACTCGATCCCAGTAGAAATATACTCTTCCAAGCCTGTATCCATTTCTATAGAAATCAAGGCTCCTATTCTTCTTTTGCCCATATATTGGACTGCACGAGTTAAATTATCCACGAGTCCTTCACTCGGCTCTATTCTTTTACGACGATTGAATAATGATCCTCTGCCTAAATGTTCCAATCCTCGTCTCAATTCAGGCTGGAAAATTATGATTAATGCAAGAGCTGACCATTGAATAACATAATCTACAATATATTCAGTTGTTTGTAATTGAAAAAACAAACTCAAAATTTTAATTAAAATTATAACGCCGATACCCTTCAAAAGCTGAACAGCTTTAGTCCCCTTGACTATTTTCATCAACTGATAAATAACAAAGGCAACAATCATAATATCAATTAAATTAATCAGTGTTTTTAACGTAAGCAACTCTTCTACATTAAAAGACATACCATCTCCTCCAATTTTTCGTGCATACAAATTTATTATACCATAAATGTTCGTTTACTTTCTTTCAAACACTAGAATTCCCACTCTTATTTGGATGCTCCCTTCCCATTATTTCATACCTTACATTATAAGAATAAATTACAACTATTTGATTTTCTATCTCTTTCAGTTTGTACAGAATGGTATATAATTATCAACATATTCAGATCCACTAACAAAGGATCGTTATATTACGTTCCAAAGTAATTTGGTGCAGAATTAAAAAAAGAGCAACCCTAAAATAGGGTTACTCTTTTTGATAGCTGGGCTACCAGGATTCGAACCTGGGGAATGACGAGATCAAAACCCGTTGCCTTACCGCTTGGCTATAGCCCAATCTTATAAATGGAGGGAGTAGGATTTGAACCTACGAACCCGAAGGAACGGATTTACAGTCCGCTGCGTTTGACCACTTCGCTATCCCTCCGCAATTTACTTTTCTAATTACCTTTGCTCAAACTCACTATGCCGGCTAAAGGAATTGAACCCTCGACCCGCTGATTACGATTCAGCTGCTCTACCAACTGAGCTAAGCCGGCGTAATTAGAATATGACCCGTACGGGATTCGAACCCGTGTTACCGCCGTGAAAGGGCAGTGTCTTAACCGCTTGACCAACGGGCCAGTATTTGAAATCATCTATCGCACAAGTTACATTATATAAAGAAAGAACACAGCGGTCAAGAGAAAAATATAGATATATTTTATTAGACCGAGATTTCTCCGTATTTTTCTGGTTTTCGAGCAAACAATTCAACAACATATGGACACAGCGGTTCAATTTTCTTATTTTCAGTTTTCATTTCTTTTACTACATAATCTACTGATTGTTCAGCTATACCTTGTCCTCTTAATGACGGATCAACAAAAGTATGATCGATAACTATTCTGTCATCGCCTTTTGGAAAATAAGTTATTTCAGCTAATAAATTCCCATCACTATCTTCAGAAAAAAAACGATTTCCTTCTTTTTTAAATTCCATTCTACTTCATCCTTCCAACTCTCTCTTATATCATAACAAAGAACCAAAAGTGTTACCAAAATTTGAATTCAAAAAACAGTTTTGCACATAGTAAGCCACTTGCCGGATTCGAACCGGCGACCTCTTCCTTACCATGGAAGCGCTCTACCAACTGAGCTAAAGCGGCACTTTTTCGCACAAAAAAACTCCGCAAGCAGGACTCGAACCTGCGACATCGTGATTAACAGTCACGCGCTCTACCAACTGAGCTATTGCGGATAAACAAAAAAGTGCACGGCAACGTCCTGCTTTCACAAGGGGAAACCCCTCACTATCCTCGGCGCTGAAAAGCTTAACGGCTGTGTTCGGAATGGGAACAGGTGTGTCCTTTTCGCCATCGCCACCGCACATTTTTCTATTTTGAGAGCGTTGTTCTCTCAAAACTGAATAGCTTGATCTGAATACACTACATCATACTGCCACACACACTCTGACCACTTTCGTGGTTAAGTCCTCGACCGATTAGTACAGGTCCGCTCCATTTATCACTAAACTTCCACTTCCTGCCTATCTACCTGATCATCTCTCAGGGGTCTTACTCACTCTAGGTGATGGGAA
>NZ_AUEG01000016.1 GCF_000425865.1 Lacticigenium naphthae DSM 19658 | reverse complement strand
TAATTTTAAAGAGATGGAAAAATCCACGTACTAAGATTAGCAGATTAATGCGCTTAGGTCTAGATATGGACAGTGCTAAGCGTATTGGCTACTCCAGAAAGAAATACTGGAGACTGTCAAAAACACCTGAGGTTCATTGGGTGCTTACAACGAAAAGACTCTACCGGTGGAACGTAGTTTCACTACGTAACCTGGCAGAGTCTGCTTACTTAAGATATTGAACCGCCGTATACGGAACCGTACGTACGGTGGTGTGAGAGGACGGTAAATAAATTAATTATTTACCTCCTACTCGATTGAAAAGTCGGATTGTACTTACATTTGATTTGGAGATTGTACCCCTAGTAATCTTAAGTCTTCTTTGATAACTTCTGTTACTGCGTAGACTAATGCCAAACGAGAGTTTTTTTCCTCGTGTTCATCTAGTACACGAACATTTGCATAAAAACGATTGAAGGCTTGAGCTAAACTGATTGCGTGTTTGGCAATGACGGAAGGCTCGAATTTATTATATGCTCTCATGACTGCTTCAGGCATTTCCTGTATCAATTTGATAACGTCCCAACTATACTCATCCGTTAAACTATAAGTATCTGCAGGGTCAAATGTCATTTGTCCAGCTTTACGTAAAATACTCATTCCACGTGCGCGAGTGTATTGTACATAAGGGCCTGTTTCTCCTTCAAATTGAACAACCTCTTCAATAGTGAAGTCAAAACTGTTTAAGCGATCATTTTTCAAGTCATGGAAAACAACAGCACCTACGCCGACTTGTTCAGCGATTTCATCTTTATTTTCGATTTCTGGATTCTTTTCATTGATTTGTTTTTTAGCTTGTTCAACAGCTTCGTTTAGAACTTCCTCTAATAAAACAACTTGACCTTTACGTGTTGAAAGTTTTCGACCACCTTGGGTAATCAAGCCGAATGGAATATGGTGGATATCGTCAGCCCAATCATAACCCATTTCTTTTAATACTGCTTTTAATTGGTTAAAGTGATTGGATTGTTCTTGTCCTACCACATACAAAGAGTGAGCAAAATTATAATTTTCTTTTCTGTAGAATGCAGCAGCTAAGTCACGAGTAATATAAAGGGTTGCTCCATCTGATTTTTTGATTAGAGCAGGATTTAAATTGTATTTGTCTAAATCAACGATATGAGCCCCACGATTAACAGACAAAAGATTCTTCTCTTCTAATAAATCGATGACTTTATCCATTTTATCATTATAGAAAGCTTCACCACTATAAGAATCAAAGGAAATGTTCAAACGAGTGTATATCTTTTTAAATTCTTTTAAAGACTCTTCTCTGAACCAAGTCCATAACTCCCAAGCTTCTTCGTTGCCTTCTTCTAATTTTCTAAACCACAAACGACCTTCATTTTCTAATTCAATATCGGTCTCGGCTTCAGCATGAAACTTGACGTATAAGCGTAAAAGTTCTGAAATTGGATTTGCACGAACCTCTTCTTCGTGACCCCAACGTTTGTAAGCAACGATGAGTTTTCCGAATTGTGTTCCCCAATCACCTATATGATTAATTTTTATTGTGTTGTATCCCATTTTAGTAAAGATCTCGGAAAGTGAATTACCAATAACAGTGGAACGTAAGTGACCCAGCGACATTGGTTTTGCAATGTTTGGTGAGGACATATCCACAGGAACATTTTTATTTTCACCAATCGTGTGAGAACCGTATTTATCTTTTTGATCTAATACTTCATTTAGAACTTCTCTGGATATCAACGTTTTATCCAGGAAGAAGTTTAAGTAAGGCCCAACAGTTTCTGAATCTTTGATAATAGGTGCAGTGACTGATTCTTTTAAATCGCCTGCAATTTGTGCAGGGGATTTACGGTATAGTTTAGCCAAACTGAAAGTGGGAAATGCTAAATCACCGTGGGCAGCCATTTTAGGTTTTTCGAGCAAAGAATAGATTTCATCGTACGATAAATCCTCTTTTAACGTTTCGTGTAAAGCTTGAGCAACTGGTTTTTTATAGTCCATAGGGTAAGTCCTCCTGTTTTTAAAAACTTTTCATATAAAAATGCCCTCAATTCAATATAGTGAAAGAAAAGACGGCAAACAAAATGGTTATAAAAAATAGATAGAATATTTCATTATCATCTAATTTGAATTAGTTGAATTATAACAAACTTTTGCATAGTATTCAATCTACAAATTGAAAAAAGTACTGGGGATGAATGTTTTTAGCAGCAAAGACTATTGGGTATTTTTATGAAAAATGGTAAGATATTGTAGAGAATATTTATGCAAGAAAAGGGGGGTTTTTGTTGAAAAAGGAAGAAAGACAAACAATTATCAAACAAATCATATTGAACAATGTAGTGTCCACCCAAGAAGAGTTGATGAACAAGTTGAGAGAAAAGGGAATCAGTGCAACACAGGCTACTATTTCAAGAGATGTAAAAGAATTACATTTAGTGAAAACTCCACTGGGGGATGGAAGTACAAAATACACTATTTTCCTAAATAATCAAATTACTTTGCAGGAGAAATTACAAGCTACTCTGCAAGAAGTTGTGATCGATCTCAAACACGTTCAATTCACAAATTTAATAAAGACGATCCCAAGCAACGCACACGTTATTGGGGCGATTTTAGATGATCTTTCTCGAGATGAAATAATAGGAACTGTCGCGGGGAATGATACCATATTGATTCTCTCTAAAGATGAAGCAGATGCAAAACAATTATATGATTATTTAGTTCAATATATAAATTTATAAGAAAGTAGGCGTGTAGTGATGACATATCCGCACTTGCAGAATGGTTCAGATATAAGAGGATTTGCTATAAAAACAGCTAAACAAGAAGTGACGTTGACAGACGAGGCAATTAAGCATATCGCAACAAATTTTTCTTCCTGGCTAACTAAACGCATTGGGGAAAAAGATGAAAAGATCACAATCGCTGTTGGATACGATAGTCGTCTTACCGGACCTGCTATTCAAGAACAATTGCTTTCTACATTTATGCAGGCAGGAATCCATTGTCTGAACGTTAAGATGGCAACAACACCGGCCTTATTCATGGCCACACAATTCAAGAATTATAATTGTGACGCGGGTATCATGATTACTGCCAGCCATCTTCCAAAAGAATACAATGGGTTGAAGTTTTTCACAAAAGAAGGTGGCCTGGAGCATGAAGATATTGCCTATTTAGTAGGGGAGTTACATCCGTTGACCGGTCCAGTCGATCAAGTAGGTGAAACAGACGAAAGAGCATTGCTAGATGATTATGCCAACTTTTTAGTCGATACGATCCGGTCAAAAGTGAACAATCGGATCCATTCGAAAACACCTTTAGAAGGTAGGAAAATCATTGTTGACGCTGGGAATGGAGCAGGTGGATTTTTTGCTGAAAAAGTGTTGAAACCTCTTGGGGCGGATACAGAGGGGAGTCAATTTTTAGACCCCGACGGACACTTTCCCAATCATATCCCCAATCCGGACAACAAAGAAGCCATGAAGAGCATCCAGGCAGCGGTTTTGAAACACAAGGCAGATTTAGGAATAATTTTTGACACGGATGTCGATCGTTCTGCGATTGTGGATGCACAAGGAAAAAGTATAAATCGAAATAATTTAATTGGGTTGATCGGAGCGATCGTGTTAGAAGAAAATCCCGGGACAACGATCGTTACAAATTCCCCAGTTTCTTCTCATCTTGAACGGTTTATTCAAGATAAGGGAGGGGAAGTTGACAGATATATTTCAGGATACAGAAATGTGATCAATCGTGCGATTGAGTTAAATGAAGAAGGAATAGACTGTGCCCTGGCCATAGAAACGAGTGGTCATGCTGCTTTGAGAGAAAACTTTTTCCTTGATGATGGAGCTTATTTGGCTGCTAAAATTTTAATTGCAGATGCTAAAATCAAAGAAAAAAATCAGTCGGTCACACAATTGATTGCGAACCTGAAGGAACCTCTTGAGACAGAAGAAGTGCGATTTGTAATTAAAGCAAATGAGTACAGAAGTATCGGGAAAACAATGCTGGAGGATTTTTCTCAATTCATTGAAGAAACAGAAGGGTTTGAATTGGTACCGAAAAACAAAGAAGGAATCAGAGTAAATACAACTGGGAAATACGGTGCAGGCTGGTTTTTATTGCGCATGAGTTTACATGAACCTAAACTAGTTTTGCAGATCGAAAGTGATGAATACAACAAAATCCCGATGATAAAAGATGAATTGAAATCATTCTTTTTGATCCAGGATCGGTTAGATTCATCGGCTTTGTTCTGAAATCAGAAAAGGAGAGTGCTACAAAAACGTTTAGACCCGAATAGAGCTCCGCATACTGTATCCGTAAGCCACTAAAGTGTCAACGGATACAGTAACTGGCGCGGATACTCGAAAGATAGTCGTAGACTATCTTTCGAGTATTAGTGAAGTGGCTGTCGGGTCTGTTTTTTGGAGCACGTTTTAGAAAGTAACGTTTGGGAAATGATTAGAGGTTGGGACAAAAGTCCCAACCTCTAATCATTTTAAAATAAGATCCCAAAAGTAGAAACCAGTTTAATTTCAGAATATGTTAGTTTTCTGCTATTTTTTTAGTAGATGGCAGTTGCAGCAGCTACAAATAAATTAAGCGGAGTGATTCAGTTCTGAACACTTTTCAGCTCATAGTGTTAGTTAAGAAACCAGCTGAATCCATCTTGTGCAATTAATTTATCACTTGCCTCTGGGCCCATGCTCCCGCTAGGATAGTTAGGAAATTCTGGAGTGGTGGAATCCCACATTCCTCGAATGTGATCGATAAACTTCCATGAAGCAGCCAATTCGTCCCAATGGACAAAATTTGTCGAGTTCCCTTTTAAGACATCTCCAATTAATTTTTCATAATCTTCCGGACTATTTACGAGTTCTTCTTTGGTATATAATTTACTTAACTCGATCGATTCAAGCTCAATGATCGGCCCAGCTTTCTTCCCGTTCAAATAAAGAGAGATCCCCTTATCCGGATCCACTTTTAAAGAGAAGACCGTTTTAGCTGTTTCTTTTTCGCCAAATAAAGGAAGGGAATGATTGACTAATTCCACATCGATTTGAGTTGTTTTATCTTTTAATCTTTTTCCGGTTCGAATATAGAAAGGGGTGTCTTTCCACCGGGGAGTTTGTATTTCTAGTCTTCCAGCTACGAATGTTTCAGTTGAAGATTTCTCATCTACTTTTTCTTCTTGCCGGTAAGCAGAGTATTCGTCTGGTCTAGCTGGGTTTTCTGCATATTGTCCACGCACAAAGTGATTATCTAGTTCTTCTTTTGAATAATATTTCAACGAACTTAATATCTTCACTTTTTCTTTCGTAACATTTTCAGCACAGAAAGTTTGTGGAGGTTCCATAGCTAAAATAGAGACCAACTGTAAGACATGATTTTGAACCATATCTCTCAATGCGCCACTGGTGTCGTAATAACCACCGCGCTCTTCAACACCAAGAGATTCGCTTAGTGTAATCTGAATGTTTTTAATATAGCGATGGTTCCAGAAGGATTCAACTAAAGAATTACCAAAGCGTACGGCCATCAAATTTTGAATCATTTCTTTTCCTAAATAGTGATCGATACGATAAAGTTGCGATTCATCAAATGTATTTCTGATTTGATCATTTAATTTTTTAGCAGAAGGAAAGTCGGATCCAAACGGTTTCTCAATAATTACGCGATCAAATCCCTTTTCGGTAACCAACTGTTGATCTTTAAGGTTCTTCGAGATCGTTCCAAAGAAACTAGGAGACATAGCTAAATAAAACAGTCTGTTTCCTTCAATAGAGTACTCTTGATCAAGTGAGTCGGCTAATATTTTCAGTGTTTCATAGTGTTCAGTATCATTCACATTATGAGACTGATAGCGAAAATGGGAAGCGAACTCGCGTGCTTCTTCAGTGACAGTATCCTCATCTGAAACAGCTTGAGACACGATTTCCTGGTAATAATCATCACTCCATTCTCTCCTAGCTGTCCCGATAACTGCAAAGTGTTTTTTTAAGTAGTTTTTTTGATATAATTTAAATAAAGCAGGATATAATTTTCTTCTTGCTAAATCTCCGGTGCCTCCAAATATGATAAATAGAGCTTTGGTTTCTTGGATCATCTAGGTACCTCACTTTTTCATTATTTTATGAAACACAATAATTTTTAATTTTTATGCATTTCATTTATCTTAACTTTATTTTACAATAAAATTCTAGATTTACCTAATCAAAAAAACATATAGATTGAAGGAGATAACCGTGAGCGCATTCCATTTAGTTTTGGGAATCATTAGTGTGGTCCTGATTATTGACGGGTCTTTTATTTTGTCAACGAAAGGGAAAGATATGATCAACTCCATGAAGGCACCTTTACAAGTGGGCAAATATTTAAATTCATTAGGAAAAATACTGTTTAAAGGGGGCCTCCTAACTTTCTTGTGGGTCAGTGCAGATTATTTCTTCTTTTCAGTGAAGAGTCAAAACCTAAGTTTAATCGTATTACTCTGTTTGTTTGCTCTAGTGATTGTGTGGGAATACAGTAGGCTGAAGAAATCTAGTTCGTGATCCGCTTGTCAATCTTCAGTTTTTACTTTAATAATAAACTTAAAGGTGTTATACTGATAAGATATGAAAAGAAAATAGAGGTGGAAGTATGACACATTCGTTCGAAAAATTTAACTTAGATCCATATTTGATAGAAGCAATTTCCGAAATCAACTTTTATGAACCAACCGAAATTCAAAACAGAGTTATTCCAGTAGTGGAAAACGGAAGAGATATTATTGGTCAATCTCATACAGGTTCAGGAAAAACACATTCATTTTTATTACCCTTATTTAATGATATCAAACCGGAAAAACAAGAAGTTCAAGTACTGATCACAGCACCAAGTCGTGAATTAGCCGAACAATTGTATCAAGCAGCTAGTCAATTAGCAGCTCATTCTCCTAAAGAAATCATTGTCCAAAATTATATCGGTGGAACCGATAAAAATCGGCAAATCGAAAAATTGGGAAACAAACAACCACACATAGCTATTGGGACTCCTGGTAGATTATGGGATTTGATTGAATCCAATGCTTTACTAGCCTATACCGCTCCTGTTTTAGTAGTTGATGAAGCAGATATGACACTTGACATGGGATTCTTGGACGAAGTAGACAAAATAGCTAGTCGTTTGCCATCGAAATTGCAAATGCTCGTATTTTCAGCTACGATTCCTGAAAAATTACAACCTTTCTTACGTAAGTATATGGACAATCCGCTTGTCATTGAAGTAGGGACTGAGCGTGTTCTAGCTGAAACAATTGATAACTGGTTGATTTCAACTAAAGGTCACAACAAAGTTAACTTGATTTATAATCTATTAACAGTTGGTCAACCTTATTTAGCCTTGATTTTTGCAAACACTAAAAGCAAAGTGGATGAAATTGCCGCAGGCTTAATGAAAAAAGGCTTTAAAGTTGCCAAAATCCATGGGGATATTCCTCCAAGAGAAAGACGACGTGTTATGAAGCAAGTCCAAAACTTGGATTACCAGTTTGTTGTAGCAACAGATTTGGCTTCTCGTGGAATCGATATCGAAGGTGTTTCACATGTGATCAATGCTGAAATTCCAAGAGATCTAGACTTCTTTATTCACCGTGTGGGTAGGACTGGAAGAAATAATCTAAAAGGAATTGCAATTACTCTTTACGAACCAGGCGAAGAAAAAGCGATCAACGATTTAGAAAAGATGGGTATTGAATTTAAACCTAAACAAATCAGTAATGGCGAAATTATAGACACATACCATCGTGAAAGACGTGACCAGCGTAAAGGGAAATCCAAAGAAAAAGGATTCGATAGTGAAATTCACGGAATGGTTAAAAAAGCGAAGAAGAACATTAAACCAAATTATAAAACCAAGGTTAAACGTAAAATGGAAGAGAAGAAAAGAGCACAAAGAAAAATAAAAAGTAGAGGGAAATAACAGAAAGTTTATTTTCTAATTAAAAAAGCATCTGCAGATTTGTTGTCTGCAGATGCTTTTTCTATTTATCTGTTTTCGTTTCACTTTTTAAGGAGAGTAAGAAAATGAATACCGTAATAAACACTTTTGCTTCAAATTGTATGGAGGAGTATACGCCAAAACTATTTAACACACTAAAAAGTATCGTTGGAAGTGTTGAAGCAACCATGACTACCTTAAAGGTTTGCAGAAATGGCCATTGGATCCGTCTTACTATCAAGAAAATATTTGCAAATAATGTCATCAGTAACAGTTCCAGTCCAAAATTTAAACTGATAAAAATAAATACGGAGACTGTCATAAATAGATACAATACTAAATCAGTGCTTCCAAAAGCGGTAAACATTTCCCTGAAAAAATTTGCATCAGTATCATCTATGTTATCGTATGAAAAAGTGAGTGGGGTGGATACAACATTGATATAAATCTGATCTTGCATTAAACCGACACCAACATATTGTCCCATTGTTTCCAAATTAGCATCAATGGTCTCAGTTTCCATCAAACCATTTGGATCAAAAAAGAATAAAAGGGAATCCGTTTGGTAAACATAACTATCAAGTTTCGCATCAGACTGAATTTCACCATTTTCAATTGTAAAATCAGGAATACTAGCTGCTATTTCTTGGCCGTCTTCTTCTAAATCATTTATGACAGAAAATGATTCAATCATTAGAGGGACAACCAGCACCAAAGACAAGAAGAGGAAATATAACCACGCCTGGCTTCTTTTTAATTCTCTAGCTTGTATACTTTTTAAAGGATTTCGAATGGCTTCTTTTAACAAATTGAACACTTTTATAGTCGACCTACTTTCTATTTATTAATTTTGCATATTCTTTCATTCTAAACTCTCTGTGTTTTAATTACAACTAAATATAAATATTGATTACAAATTGTAAGCATATCTTTTGTATATAGATTCTAAGCATGCTAAAGTTGATTTGTATGATAATTATATAGGAGGAATGTAAAAATGACTTATACTTTACCAGATTTACCTTATGCTTATGATGCTTTAGAGCCTCATATCGATGAAAAAACGATGCATTTGCATCATGATAAACATCACAATGGCTATGTAACAAAGACCAACAAAGCTTTAGAAAACCATCCTGAGTTGGCCGAACTTAGTATCGAGGACCTAATGAAAAAATTAGATTCAGTACCTGAAGATATTCGCACGGCTGTCCGTAACAACGGTGGTGGACATGCTAATCATAGCTTGTTCTGGACTGTTCTTTCTCCAAAAGGTGGGGGCGAACCAGAAGGTGCCTTGAAAGAAGCAATTGAAAAATCGTTTGGTAGTCTAACTAAATTCAAAGAAAAATTTAGTGCAACTGCTACAGGCCGTTTTGGCTCAGGCTGGGCTTGGCTTGTTGTAGATAACGGAGAATTAGAAGTTATAGACACACTCAATCAAGATTCGCCTTATTCTCTTGGAAAAACACCGATTTTAGGTCTGGATGTTTGGGAACATGCGTATTATCTTAATTATCAAAATAGACGTCCGGATTATGTTGCAGCATTCTGGAATGTTGTCAATTGGGATGAAGTTTCTAAACGATTTAAAGACGCCAAATAAGTTTAAAAGGAACAGGATTTAGAAAGTAAAGTTCGTAAAATGAGAAGAGGCTGGGACTTTTGTCCCGGCCTCTTTTCAACGTTTCGTCAAGTCAAAATATTCATGCGGACCCATGGGTGCTTATGTTATTCTGATTCCATACAAAACACACAGAGAATCCAGTCAAATAGGACAATGAAAAAGCAAGATGCACTTCATTGAAATTACGGAGTAGATACTCCCATCTCCATCTAGTTTAGCGCGGGTCATTTTTATAGTTAAGAAATAATAGAATCCCCAATGAGATAATGGTGATCATCATTCCTATAATATGATAAGTAGGGATAAAAGACAGTTCGATCGTTTGTTTAGTTGATTCAATGGGTACGCCTACTAAACTATCAAGAACTTTTATGGTAGCTACATCTTCCCCATTAACTGACGCTTTCCAATTTTTACTATAAGGGATAGTGAAAACGGCTATTGATTGGCCAGGTAAGGGGGTCATGGTTCCTTTTATTGATAAGTTGGTCATTTTTTCTATTTGTATATCACTTTTTTGAATTTCTTTAATGGCTTCCTCAAAATGTGCGAAATTCAGTGAGTACAGCTCTATTTCAGTAACATCAATTTCTTCTGACTTTAATTCTATTGTAAATTGACTACCAAATTCGTCCGGGACACCTAAATTTAACACGAGCAGATCATGATAGGTCTTGTACTGGTAAAATGGTTGACCATCTAAAAACAAATTGACATCTTCTTTTTTTATGTGTGCAGGAAACGTTAAATAATAAGGTCCAGAAAAGTCTGGGACGAAATTCAACATTGCTTTACCTGGAATGGAAGTATCCATTTTTTTGAAATAGTGTCTGTTTCCTCTTTCAATTCTTTCAATATTTTCCAATTTAAAAGAGCCCATAGTTTTTTTATGGAAAAAATTTATCGGTGTATTCAAAATACTTCTGAAAATATCTTCTTGATATAATAATGGATGAGCATGAATATTTTTTAGAGAAGCTAATTTTTCATGGCTCCCAAATCCAATACTCAAAGCATAGGGATTTTGGTGTATAACCATATCAGTAATGGTATTTTCTATAGGATAAAATTGAACGTCAGGTTTAGTTTGAACTGGTGTCAGTAACTTTGTTGGGTCGTTAAACTGCCTTTGTATTGTTGGAGGATAATATTTTTTATGAGAATAACTGTCACTAAAATAATACCCGATCCCAAAGAATGCGTCCGTCAAAAGAGTTCCATTTGAATATACAGTGAAACCATTTTTTGCAGGGAATCCCAATTGTCCAAATAATTCAGGGACAACACTCTCAAAGGTAGAAGAGAAGTGTGTCACACCTTGATAGTTGACTTGGTGACTATCATTTTTTGAACGATGATACGTTTTTTCTAAACGGTAAAATGTATTTTCTGTTGTAAAATTATCCATTTGATTCGCTAAAGTCTGTTGATCCTGAACAAAAGTATCTTGATCAACATAACCTAAGCGTGAGAAGACGATCCCAGCATTGAAACTGAGTTCACTTAACGAAACGATCAGTATCAAAAGCAACCCGATCTTGTTTAATTTTTTTCTGAAAAAAAGCAAAAACAGGAGGCTCGTGAAAATAGCTACCGTGACTATGATTTGATTGAAATCCAAGAATTCAACGTTCTGCTGCCATACATAATAACTCATAGATACAAATAACAATCCAAGAAGGATATAATATCGTTTCTTAACTCCTTCGATCGCTAAATAGGACTTATAGGCTAAAAGGATAGTAAAAAAACTAAACAAAAATGAAAAACGATGGGGAAACCAAACTGGAAATTGAAAAGCGTGCCATAACTTATTCAGCCCTTCGAGATTAAAAGAGAAAAGAAAGATACTGAATAAAAATAAACTCGCTAATTTATCTTTTAAAGGGATACGCTCATTAAAAAAATAAAAGAAGAAAAGAATGAGAGTAAGAGAGCCTGTAAAAATATTGGGTTGGCCATTCGGCATTTGATCAAAATTAAATGCTCCTACATATAACTTAGACAAAATTTCCTGTAAAGGCCAAAGGACGGTCCAACTCCATTGGTTTGAGCCATAGGTAGCTTTGCTTTCCAACAATGAAAAGAATGTGGGAACTAATAGAAAGGCTGCTATTCCTGCACTCAGTATAGAATAAAGAATAAACTGAGCAACTGTTTTAATCAGGCGAGTTTTTTTTTCGAGAAAAATATAATAAAAAAAGTAGAGAATCAGAAATAGACTGATCATAAAACCGATATAATAGTTTGTAAGAAAGATCAAACTTAAGGAGCCAATATAAAGATGATATCGATTGAGGTCAATTCCTTTTTCAAGACCGAGTATGACTAAAGGGAGTAAGTAAAGTCCATCCAACCACATCAAATTTGATTGGTAAATTATCGAGTAACTCATTAGAGCGTAACTTGTTGAAAATAGTGGGATCAAATCTTTATTATTATTATACGATTGTTGGAATTGTCTGGAGTATGTAAGGTAGAACGCCATCGTCAAACTCATTAAACCAGTTTTCATTAAGGTGATGAGCAGGATGACTTCTGGAAATTGAGGAGGTTTCACTAGCAAAAATAATAGATTAAACGGACTCATCAAATAATATGCCCATAAGCCAGTCATTTCTCCGCCTAAAGATTTGGTGAATGAGTAGATCATTCTACTGGGAGAATGGAGGAGTGTTTCTCTATATTCAGCGTATAAGTCAATGTATTGTTGACCAAGATCGATAGTAAGTAAAGATTCTTTTCCGAAAGGGTATATCCCTCTCAGTGCATATAGAATCAACAAAAGGAATACGGGCAACAAGAAAGAAAGGATTCCGGTGAGAATAAATTTTTTGTTAGGAACACGTTTCATACTAGTTAGTTGCATGTTTATTCTCTCCATTTCTTCCTTTTTTATAAACAATAGCACAAATTTTGAGAGAGTGGTACTGAACTATCAATGAAAAAAGGTATAATGAGAACTTGATGAAACGGATATAGTTTTTTTGTAGTTAATTTGTTAGAATAGTACAAGTATTTGCAAACAGAAAGGACCAGGAATAGATGAAAAAACCGAGTCAAACAAAACAAACCAACAAAAAAAAGAAATCACATATTCCTTTTCGCTTAAATCTATTATTTTTTATAGTATTCGCTTTATTCTCCGCGTTGATCATCCGACTTGGGTATCTTCAAATTGTTAAAGGAGAAGAATTTGTTGCAGAAGTGGGACGTACAGAAACCACTGTTGCAACTGAAAACGTGCCAAGAGGAGAAATTTTTGATTCCCAATACCGTAAAATAGTAGCAAATGAACCGCATCAAGCAATTATTTATACTCGCGGTAAGGGCGTGCCCGGAGATGTGATGGCCGAAACTGCTATGAAATTAGCTGAGCTGATTGATATGCCTCATACTGTACGCTGGACTACTGATATTAAAGAATACGATATCAGTGTAAGAGATTTGAAAGATTATTGGTTGGCACTCCATGCTGAAGAGGCTAGTGATCGTTTGTCAGATAAAGAAAAAGAATTGACAGGGTCAGAGTTATATTTGACTCAAGTCGATAAGGTTACAGAAGAGGACATAAAATTTGAACCGGTAGAGGAAGCGGCAGCTGCTATTTTCAAGAGAATGAACGGGGCGTATGCACTGTCAACAGTCAATATTAAAAAAACCGATGTGACCGATGAAGAAATTGCTCGCGTAAGTGAAAGACTGAATGAGCTTCCAGGGATCGATACAAGTACAGATTGGGTACGGACATACCCTCAAGAAGATATGCTGAGAACGATTTTAGGAAACGTTACGGATGAAGACAGTGGTATCCCCGCTGACAAAGAAAAAACATATCTTGCTAATGGGTATGCCAGAAACGATCGAGTTGGATCAAGTTATTTAGAAGAACAATATGAAACAGTTTTGAGAGGATCTAAAGCAAAGGCGTATACAGAAACGAATAATGATGGCGATGTTATCAACCAGGTCGAACAGTTTTCAGGTGAAAAAGGAGCCAATTTAGTTTTATCGATAGACAGTAAATTTCAAGCAACGGTTCAAGATATTGCAAAAGATTCCTTGCTTCAATATCGAGAAGGTGACAATGACCGGATATATGTAGCGGCGATGGATCCGCAGTCGGGCGAAGTTTTAGCAATGACCGGCCAGAGATACGATAAAGAAAACAATGAAATCGTCGACCAGACACGGGGCGTCATCCAAGATTCTTTCGAAATGGGGTCGACGGTAAAAGGCGCAACGTTGCTCACAGCTTATATGGACGGTGTGTTGACATCTTCCAATAACGTGCTTGTTGATAGACCTTTAGATCTTGCTGGAGATAAGGATATTTCTTCCTTGTTTAACCCATATGGGTCTGTAACCATTGATGACATCATTGCTTTGGAGCGGTCTTCAAACGTCTATATGGCACTCATGGCTGCGCGTATGGGTGGAATAAGTAATTTTCAACCAAATCAAAGCTTCCCGAATAATTTCCATAAAGTAGTATTGGATAAATTTAGACGTTCTTTTGCGCAATTTGGTTTAGGTGTTCAAACGGGCATAGATTTACCAGGTGAGAAGACCGGTTACGTTGGAAATGCTACAAATCCAGGTGAAGCTCTTTATTTCTCTTTTGGACAATATGATACGTACACTACGATGCAATTGCTCCAACACATCTCTACGATTGCTAATGATGGAGTAAGAATAGCTCCACGTGTAGTGAAAGAAATACGTAGTACGGCTCCCGATGGAGAAATCGGAGCACTACTCACAGAAACAGATAAAGAAGTTTTGAGTACACTTTCTGTCGAAAAAGAAGATTTGGAACGTGTGCAGAAAGGATTATATGAAGTTGTTCATGGATCAAACGGTACCGCCAGAAGTGCTTTTGTAGGGGCATCGTATGATGCAGCAGCTAAAACAGGAACGGCGCAAGCCGCTTATCAAGGGAAATCTGTTACGAATAAAACATTTGTGGCTTATGCTCCATACGATGACCCTGAAATAGCCATTACCGTTGTTGTTCCATGGTTACCTAATTCGAATTCCAATTACCAAAACACTGCGGTTGCGCGTCAAGTATTGGATGCTTACTTTAAAGAGGGCGAGTATGCGGAAGACTCTATCGTGATCGAAGAGGTAACGCAAGAAGAGGACCTTGAAGATCAAGAGAGCAATGAATAACAACCGGAAAAAATAGTTAAATTGCTTCAGACTGATAGTAAACTTCAAACGCAAAAAACCCGTCTATTCTTAATACGAAAATAGACGGGTTTTTTGATATTAATTTGTTAATGCTTGAGCAATTTCTTCAAATGTCATAGAATCATCTACTGAAAAACGTCCAGGTCTTATTTTTGTAGTATATCCATTATTAGCCATGAACTCATCAAAATCAGTCCCGGAATCAACAATACCTTGGTTGACTAATTGATTTGTAGCAATACTGCTTGGTTGTCCATCTTCAATGATTATAGTGGTTTGAACAATTTTGTCAGTGTTGTCAGCTTGAATTTCTTCCGTTTCCGTTTCATTCTGACTATCTTCACCAGTATCTTGGACATTTTCTTTGGAACTATCTAATTCAGAAGTGAGTTTCTCTTCTTCGGATAGATTTGCAACCTCTGTTTCAGTCAATAAGTCTTCGTACAATTTTTTGTAATCTTTTGCATCGTTTTGCGCCGTTGGTGTTGATGCTTCGGTATCATCGACGAGCAAATCATAGCCACTTAATAGGATGCTTGAAGCTAAAAAACCTACAGCTATGTATCTAAGTGCTTGCTTATCCATTTTTATTTATCTCCTTTATAAACCTTGTGCTATATATTGATCGACAATACTTTTTACTGTTGCGGGGGCTACGTTCGTTTGAACAGCAATATCTTCAATTGGATGACCTTGAGTATAAAGTGTGATGATTTGTTTCTTTGATAATCCCAACACGTTTTTTGAAAAACTCTCCTGCGAAGACTCAATACTTAATGACTCTTCAACAGTAGCCAAACGGGTTTTTACTTGATGTATTTCTCGCATTTGCTGCAATGCTAGTTCTTCCAATTCTTCTTGCGCATGAGAACTTTGATTGATCACGAAGAAAGAGGCGATAAAGAAAGCAATCGCTAACAAGGTCAATAAAATAATAATTAAACTTAAATCCACAATTTCCACTCCTTTGTTTTCATTCTTTAAAATTCTATCATAGTTGACGGCTCTAAAGAAGACTAATTTTCACTTTCATTTAAATGTAAAGTAAAAAAACTTTACAAAATAAAAAAAAACTGGTTAAAAGTAAAAAAACATGGTATCATGTTGAAGTCGGAGGGATAAAAGTATCCTTCACTATTGTATTCGTTTGGAGGGAAAACCATGCGCGTAAATATTACTCTTGAATGTACAGAATGCAAAGAACGCAACTATATTTCGACTAAAAACAAACGTAACAATCCAGAACGTTTGGAAGCGAAAAAATATTGCCCACGTGAACGCCGTATTACGTTACATCGTGAAACAAAGTAATCTTACGTGAAAAACCAGGGAAACCTGGTTTTTTTTATTTTTTTTAGGTAACGCTAACAATAGGTAAATAATTTCTTTTATTTTATCCTTTAATATATATGGTATAATTTTTTCATAAATATGTTTATCTCTAATAGAAAGGATTTTCCTTGTGAGTAATCTTTCAAAAATAAGAACGAGAAGAATGCTGAACAACCCGTTTATTACTTATGGCTTCTTGACTATTCAACTAGTGCTTTTTTTAATGATGACAATTGATGGAGGTTCAACTAATCTCTACACTTTAATTAGATATGGTGCAAAATTTACTCCCTTAATTTTAGAAGGAGAGTGGTTCCGATTTGTTACGCCCATGTTTTTGCACATTGGCACCATGCACTTAGTGATGAATTCAATTATTCTTTATTATTTAGGGACACAATTAGAGAATGTATACGGTCATTGGAGATACTTTTTAATTTATATACTTAGTGGAATTATGGGGAATGTAGCTAGTTTTGCTTTTAGTTCTGCCGTCTCAGCAGGTGCAAGTACGGCCCTATTTGGTCTTTTTGCAAGTACTATTGTTTTAGCAAAATATAATCAACGTAATCCTGCGATTCAATCGTTAGCGAAAAATTTTACGGTATTAATAGTTATCAACTTAGTTTTTGGTTTATTTAACCCCACTACCGATATGGCTGGTCATGTTGGAGGGTTGATTGGAGGCTATTTTATGGCTCATGTAGCTATTAAAAGAGTGTATTCTCCAGACAAATTACAACAGCGTATCATTCATGGTGGTTTATTTGCAATTACTCTAGGTGTTTTACTGTATTTAGGCTTTTTATTAAATTAAATAAATGAAATTATATAAGGAGGACTGAAAATGAGCAAGAAAATTATCGGAATTGATTTAGGTGGAACAACTATTAAGTTTGCAATTTTAACTGAGGAAGGAGAAATTCAAACGAAATGGAGTGAACCTACTGATATTACGGATGAAGGTCAACATATTGTTCCTACTATAATAGCTTCTATTAATGAACATTTAGAAAAATATAGTTTAAAATCAGAAGACTTTATTGGAATCGGAATGGGATCGCCGGGGACTACAGATAATATCAAAGGTACTGTCATAGGTGCTTACAATCTGAACTGGAAAACCCTCCAACCGGTCAAGAAATTAATTGAAGATGGCACACATATACCGTTTGTGATCGATAATGATGCCAATGTTGCAGCATTAGGGGAACAGTGGTTAGGTGCTGGAAATAACGAACCAGACGTAGTTTTTGTAACGTTAGGAACAGGTGTGGGTGGAGGAATCATCGCGGATGGTCGTCTGCTACACGGAGCAGGCGGTGCAGCTGGAGAAATTGGCCATATAACCGTAGATCCTAATGGATACGAATGTACATGCGGGAAAAAAGGTTGTTTAGAAACCGTTGCAAGTGCAACTGGTGTAGTTCGTTTAGCACGGGATATGGCAGATGAATATGCGGGAGACTCAAACCTCAAATACAGTATTGATGATGGACAACTCATTGACGCTAAAGATGTATTCGACGCAGCCAAAAATGGGGATGAGCTAGCTTTAAAAGTTGTAGACAAAGTCAGTTTTTATCTCGGATTAGCTTGTGGTAATATTGCAAATATTTTGAATCCTGCTTCCATAGTTTTAGGCGGAGGAGTATCCCAGGCAGGGACATTTTTATTAGAGAGAGTTCAAGAATATTTCAATTCATTTTCTTTCCCTACGATTCGTGCAACTACAACTATTCGTCTAGCAGAATTAGGCAACGATGCAGGAATTATCGGAGCAAGTTCTTTAGTGAGAAAATTCAAACCAGAATTAAGTGAATAATCGCAAATAATTGATTTTTATAAAAAAGGCAACTTCCCATCACACTGATCAATGTGATAGGAAGTTGCTGTTTTTATATGAGCAGTTCAATCTAAAAGTAGAAACGATTATGGTATAATTTCCATAAGGACAATAAGATTTAAGTGAAGTTGGTGAAAAAATGGGATGGAACCAGTTAAAACAGAATAAAGGTAGTTTTATCATTCTTTTTTTTAGTGTGCTCTATCTTACTGGTTGTACCAATGAACCAGAGGAAGCACCACCTACTGATGAGTTGATTACCGTAGAAACTTTGGATATACCAGAGGAAAATTTTAGAAAAATTGTAGGTTGGTTAACAGACGAAGAAGTGCTTGTTCATACTGGGGATGAAAAAGGGGACGTTCTTTTCAGCTACCATATACAGTCTGGTGAAATGAAAAAAATTATTGAAAAGCCTTCATATTTTTTAACTACAAACATATTAAAAGATCAAAAATTGATCTTTTTACAAACTGTAGAAGAGAATAGTTCGCTAATTAATATTGTAGATTTTGAAGGGAATACAATCAGTGAGAACACCTTACCAACAAATGGATATTTGACTACAGATTGGAATAAAGACAATGATAAATTACTGTTTTTATCTTACTATGATTATAATGATACAGAAGAAGAGGTTGTAACGAATATCTGGAATAGTGAAACAAATGAGTTAACAGAAATAGTTACCCCTTCATTAAATCCAAAGTGGTATTCTTCTAATCTTTATTTGTACGTCGATAATCAAGGAGACTCTAGTCTCGAAGCGGGGCATCTTTATTTAGGCGATTTACGCAATGAAGGCGGAGATTTACTTATTAATTATGAAGTTTCTGACTTTTTCTTGCATGAAGATACTTTTATAGCATTTACCTCATCCGATATATCTGAAGATGATATGCTTCTGACATATGAATTTCCCTTTATGGTAGAAGGTGATTTTCTAACTATTCCAAAAGTGACAATGAATGATCGATTAATTTTTCCTTATATCGACCAAAGTAATCGTGGAGGTAAAATTCTAGCAGTGATTTCGAAAGAAACTGTACAACTTGAATCTGAGTCTGGGGATTTTGAGTTAGTAGAGCTAGACTTTGAAAATGGGACGATCGAATCGATCATCGATGTCCCTGACTATGCACCCATCAGTCTTTCAGAAAACGAGAAATTCGTATTGTACGGTTGGCGGAATGAATTTTTTGTCGATGTAGAAAACAAAACTATGGTCCCCTTTATTCAACAAGATTATAAAAAAAGGTAGATTAATAAGAGAAGATTGTGTAAAATAATTATTTAGAGAGTGATTTTTGAAAGGGGAACTTTGTTTTGGACATAATGACCATTATCAACACAATTTTATGGGGAGCCATAATTGTTTGGGCAATCTATGAAATCATACAGTATTTTCGAAGGAAAAATGCTGCCGATGAACTAACAAACGAAGAATTTAAAGAAAATATGCGTAAGGTTCAAATTGTTGATGTGCGAGAAAAAGCTGATTTCGATGCTGGACATATATTAGGAGCAAGGAATGTTCCATATACTCAACTTAAACAACGAATGAATGAATTAAGAAAAGATACACCTATTTATTTATATGATGAAAAGAAAGCTATTTCTTCTCGTGCGTCTTTATATTTAAAGAAAAATGGCTATACTCAACTTTACCGTTTGAAAAATGGCTATTCTAAGTGGGATGGAAAGATCAAGAAAAGTAAATATTGATTCCAAGACAAAAGATTCCTTTTTTAGGAGTCTTTTTTTATACATAGACTACAGTTCGAAAATAAATAACTAATTCACAAGAAATCATTCTTGTTTGGAAAAAAACAATCTAAAAAGCATAAAGTTTCGTAGCGATATTGGGAAAAGAAACCTTCAATAAAAAATTTGTTGTAAAGAATTTATATATCTATGAATGTCGATATATAGGTGTTTGTACAGTATTTAAGAGAATTCTAATTTATTTCTTATAGAATATTTAGTTTAAATATTTGATGAATATTTAGCTGTATATCCACTAAACAGTCCGTAAAATTGGTTTAATATACAAAAAAATGGATTTTTAAACAAAAATACAAACAATCGCTATCCATACGCTAAAGAGAGGGCTTACATTTTGCTGGTGAAAATGCTATCATAAAGTCGTACCAAAAATAGAGGAGGAAAAGTAATGACAGAACAAACTAAACCGATTCATGTTTTTTCTGAAATAGGAAAACTTAAAAAAGTTTGTATTCACCGTCCAGGTAAAGAGTTGGAAAACTTGATGCCCGATTATCTAGACAGATTACTGTTCGATGATATTCCATATCTTGAAGGAGCTCAAGCTGAGCATGATGCTTTTGCTGAAGCACTACGCGAAAATGGAGTAGAAGTATTCTATTTAGAAAAATTAGCTGCAGAGGCAATTGATGCTGGAAATGTTAAAGAACAATTTGTTGACAAATGGATCTCAGAAACTGGTATCGTATCAGAAAACGTAAAAGCTATTGTAATAGAAAAGCTATTAGAAATGGATACTTTTGAGATGGTTCTTAAGACAATGGAAGGGTTCAAAAAATCAGAAATCAGTACCGAACATTTAAACTCGTTAGCAGACTTGATTGAAACGGATTATCCATTTTTGGTTGATCCAATGCCAAACCTATACTTCACACGTGACCCATTTGCAACAATGGCTAACGGTGTGACCATCAACCAAATGTTTTCAGAAACGCGTAACCGCGAAACGATCTACGGTGACTACATCTTCAAATATCATCCAGAATACGGCGGAGATAATGTTGATAAGTTCTATAGCCGTGACGAAGAAGATCGGATTGAAGGCGGAGACGAATTAGTCCTTTCGAAAAAAGTTCTTGCTATAGGTATATCACAACGTACAGATGCTCGTGCAGTTGAAACACTTGCAAAACGTGTATTTGAAAAAGGTGCTTTCGAAGAAGTGTTAGGTTTCATGATCGGTGAACATCGTAAATTTATGCATCTAGATACTGTTTTCACAATGGTCGATTATGACAAGTTCACTATCCATCCAGAAATTCAAGCAGGATTACGTGTATTGTCATTAACTCAAGGTGAAGATGGTGAAATCAAGATCGTTGAAAAAGAAAGCAATAAACTCGATGAAGTTTTAGCGGAAGCATTAGGATTAGATTCAGTAACATTGATTCCTTGTGCTGGTGGTGAAATCGTTGGAGCCGCTCGTGAGCAATGGAACGATGGATCGAACACATTGGCAATTGCACCCGGTGTTGTTGTGGTTTACGATCGTAATCCGATTACTAACCGATTACTAGAAGAACATGGGTTAAAATTGATCAAAGTTAAAGGCAGTGAACTAGTGCGCGGTCGTGGGGGCCCACGGTGTATGAGTATGCCTTTAGAAAGAGATGATATATAATATATTTATAAAAGAAAGAAACAAACAAAAAAATGGAGGAATGAATTATGACAAGCATTTTTCAAGGACGTAGTTTACTAAAAGAAATCGACTTTACAAAGGAAGAGTTAAATTATCTGATTGATTTTTCAGCTCATTTGAAAGATTTGAAGAAAAAAGGTGTTCCACACCGTTATTTAGAAGGTAAAAATATTGCTTTATTATTTGAAAAATCTTCTACACGTACACGTTCAGCATTTACTGTTGCTTCCATTGATTTAGGAGCACATCCTGAATATTTAGGCAAAGATGATATTCAATTGGGTAAAAAAGAATCCGTTGAAGATACTGCTAAAGTATTGGGAAGCATGTTTGACGGGATTGAATTCCGTGGATTTAAACAAGAAAATGTGGAACTATTAGCCGAGCATTCAGGCGTTCCTGTGTGGAATGGTTTGACTGATGAATGGCATCCAACTCAAATGATCGCAGACTTTTTAACATTAAAAGAAAATTTTGGGAAATTAGAAGGATTAACACTTGCTTACACAGGAGACGGACGCAATAATGTTGCCAATAGCTTACTGATCACTGGCGCAATTTTAGGAGTCAATATAAACATTGTTTCTCCTGAATCATTATTCCCAGATGAAAAATTAGTCGATCAAGCTATGAAATATGCAGAAAAAACCGGAAGTAAAATCCTTATTACTGATGACGTTAAAAAGGGTGTTGAAGGAGCAGATGCACTTTATGCAGACGTTTGGGTTTCAATGGGTGAAGAAGATAAATATGAAGAAAGAATCAACTTATTGACACCGTACCAAATCAATATGGATATGATGAAAGCTACTGGAAAAGACGAAACGATTCTCTTGCATTGCTTACCAGCATTCCATGATACAGAAACGATCCAAGCTAAAATGGTAGAAGAAAAATTCGGAATCGGCGAAATGGAAGTAACTGACGAAGTATTTAGAAGTAAACATGCGCGTCAATTTGACCAAGCAGAAAACCGCATGCATTCTATCAAAGCAATTATGGCAGCTACTTTAGGTAATTTATTCATACCTAAAGCATAATAAAACTAGATGAAATGGGGCACTGGCTGGATAGTATCCAGCCAGGTCTTTAAAATTATTGAAAGTGAGTGATTCTATGGGAAAAAGAAAAGTAGTCGTGGCTTTAGGTGGAAATGCAATTTTAACGGATGATGCTTCTGCTAAGGCGCAGCAACAAGCGCTTGAAAATACTGCAGAGTATCTTGTTCAATTTGTGGAAAACGGAGACGATATTGTAGTATCTCATGGTAATGGCCCTCAAGTCGGGAACCTTTTACTTCAACAAGAAGCTGCAAACAGTAAAAAAAACCCAGCAATGCCTTTAGATACATGTGTAGCGATGACGCAAGGAAGTATCGGTTACTGGCTGCAAATGGCTCTATCTAAAGCACTCTCAAAACATGGATTGAAAAAAGAAGTAGCTTCTATCATTACACAAGTTGTAGTGAGTGAAGAAGATCAAGCTTTTAAAAACCCAAGTAAACCAATTGGCCCATTCTTAAGTGAAGACGAAGCTAAAAAAGAAATGGAACAAACAGGAGCTAAATTTATAGAAGATGCTGGACGCGGATGGCGTAAAGTCGTTCCTTCTCCTAAACCTATTGGGATAAAAGAGCATAATATTATCCAAACATTGGTGGATAATGGGATCATTCCTATTACTGTTGGTGGTGGAGGCATACCTGTCATTCAAAAAAATAATGATTACATTGGTGTAGAAGCGGTCATCGATAAAGATTTTGCTTCTGAAACCTTAGCAGGTACTATTCAAGCTGATTTATTGGTTATCTTAACTGGGGTAGATAATGTAATGGTCAACTATCAAAAACCAGATGAAAAGAAATTGGCGAAAGTTAGTCTTTCTGAAATGAAACAATATGTAGAAGAAAAACAATTCGCAGCAGGAAGCATGTTACCGAAAGTGGAAGCAGCGATTAAATTTGTAGAAAAAAATCCTGACGCAAAAGCAATCATTACTTCTTTAGAAAATATTCAAGCTGCAATTTCTGAAAATGGTGGTACAATTATAACTGCTTAGTCATAAAATTATAACTACTTAGTGATCACTAAGTAGTTTGAATTTATTATATTTCACAGGAGGGATATACAATGAGCACTACTGACAAAGTAAAGAAAAAACTGTTTTCCATGCCTTCATCTTTTACCGTTCTATTTATTATCATTGCAATTATGGCTGTTCTTACATGGTTTGTACCCGCAGGAAGTTATGAAGTCGATGAAGCTGGAAGTATTATGTCTGGGACCTTTAGTTACGTAGATCAACAACCCCAAGGGATTTGGGATGTATTCATGGCACCTGTAAAAGGTATGATTGGTACTGAAGGAACCCCTGGCGCTATCGAGGTTTCATTATTCATCTTAGTTATCGGTGGATTTTTAGGTGTTGTAGATAAGACAGGTGCATTAGATGCTGGGATCGCTCAAGTTGTTAGCGCAAATCGTGGCAAAGAAAAAATGCTTATTCCTATCTTGATGTTTATATTTGCTTTAGGTGGAACAACTTATGGAATGGCAGAGGAAACGATCGCATTCTATCCGTTGATTATTCCGGTCATGATAGCCGTGGGATTTGATACACTCGTAGCTGTCTCTGTCGTTCTCTTAGGTGCAGGTGTTGGGGTGCTAGCTTCGACGGTCAACCCATTTGCAACAGGGGTTGCTTCTCAAGCGCTCGGCATCAGTCCAGGAGAAGGAATCATCTGGCGTTTGATCATGTTCGTAGTTTTATATGCAATTGCAGTTGCTTATGTTTATCGCTATGCTATGAAAGTCGAAAAAGATCCAGAAAAATCCTTAGTCTATGAAGATTTCGAAAAAAATAAAGAAAAATTTAAAATAGAAAAAACAGAAGAAAAAATGAATTCTCGTCAAAAAATTGTTATTGCATTATTCGGTTTGTCTTTCCTCATCATGATTCTTGGATTAGTTCCATGGACAATGTTGAATGAAAATTGGACTATTTTTGAAACACTTAATGATGGATTAATGAGTATTCCAGTGTTAGGAACTCTGCTAGGGCAACAAATGGTTCCTTTAGGTGACTGGTACTTCATGGAAATCACGATGTTATTCTTCATGATGGCTGTTATTATTGGTTTATTCTATCGCATGCCTGAAGGTGAAATTGTAGAAAGTTTCATGAGTGGAGCAAGAGACTTGATGAGTGTTGCTTTAGTTGTAGCTATTGCCCGCGGAATTCAAGTGGTAATGAATGAAGGAAGCATCACAGCTACAATTTTACACTTCGGAGAAGTAAATCTATCTGGTTTATCTCCGGTGTTGTTCTCAGTACTCACGTATATTTTTTATATTCCAATGTCCTTCTTGATTCCATCAACTTCCGGACTTGCAGCAGCAACGATGGGGATCATGGGACCTCTAGGAGTATTTGTTGGGGTTGCTGAACACATAGTTATTACTGCTTATCAATCTGCAAGTGGTATTGTTAACTTGATTACACCGACATCTGGAGTAGTTATGGGAGCTCTAGCAATCGCAGGAATTAGCTTAACTACTTGGTGGAAATATACAGCTAAGTTAATTGTTATCATCTTTGTAGCTTCGAGTATCATTATCGGAATTGCAACTATGTTTAGTTGATCATAAATTAAACAGTAAAAATAGTATACTCGACCCCAAAAGGTAAACTTTTGGGGTTTTTGTATAAAATATTTTAGTAGTGTAGAGTTTGACTAGAAAGTTTATCCTTTATGACCCCCTACCAAGTCGCTTCGTTTTATAGCTGTGGCTCCTTTTGTTAGACTACTTGCGTGCACAAGAGAAGCATAACCATACTTGTTTCGGACTTGATCTACAACATTGTCCAATAATTCACGGGTGATTGTTTCTTCTGGATCTTCAAATAGATCTAATTGCAATTCTGTTTTGTGACGAATTTTTCCACACCGTATAGATACTTGGCGAACAGGATAGTTCACATAATATTTCCTGAATAAAGACAGGGAGGTTTCGATAATTCTTCTCGATTGATTTGTTGAAGGGATCTTCATTTGATGACTGAATCCTTTTACTACGATATCTTTTGAGAAGCCGATTGAAATATGAATCAGCCCAGACTCCGCGTGGTGCTGCCGCAAACGAGCCGCAACTTGATCAGCCATTTCACGAATAACGACCTCGACTTCTTCTTGAGTTTTATAGTCTCTGTCTAATATTTGACTTTTCCCATACGAATGGGAAATTGGCGTATATTTTCGAGACAGGATGCTACGATCAATTCCATGTGTATGGTAGAAAAGTTGCTCGCCAATAACTCCATATAATTTTTTTAACTTTTTTACATCATATTGAGAGAGTTGATAAACAGAATCAATTCCTAGTAAGTGAAGATTATGAGCTGTACGACTCCCTATACCCCACATATCGTTCAAGGGATGGATGTTCCATACTTTAGTTCGAACATCTTCGTAGTGCCACTCCGCAATATAGCGATTACTCTGATCGTTTTTGGCTTCGTTATCGAGTGCCAACTTTGCTAATAAGGGATTATCACCGATCCCTATAGTGACAATCAGGTGCAACTTCCTCCAAATTTTTTCTTGAATTTTTTTGGCGATTTCATTGGTGCTTCCATACAGTTTTTTTGAGTGTGTAACATCCAAGAAAGATTCATCAATACTATATACATGCAAATCTTCATTGGATACAAACTCTCTGAAAATGTCAATGATCATTAAGTTTACTTTTATATATAAACTCATTCGAGGCTCTACGATCTGAATAGGAGAAGAGAAAGGGATCTCAAATCTCCGAGAACCGGTTCTAATATTAAATTCTTTTTTTACTCGCGGAGAAGCCGCTAAAACAAGCCCGCCTTCCTGATTTGGTTTACTCATCACTACAATATAAGATTCGAGTGGGTGAATCCCTCTTTTTGCAGATTCAACTGATGCGAAAAAAGATTTTACGTCAATGCACAGTATATCTCTCCTTGGCTCAGCGGAATAATCCATATCGATCATTTTTAAGCACCTCCTTCTCTCTTCTAATTATACGAACATACGTTCCTTTAGTAAAGTGAAAGTCTTTTAATTTTAGAAATTTAAAGGTAATGAACGGATATGTTATAATGGCAATACTTAATTAATGTAAAAAATTAAAATATGCAATTATATAGATAACTAAAGGAGAAAAAAGTTGAAAATGAAAGTAATCGTAATTGTGGGTCCGACTGCTGTCGGAAAAACCCGTTTGGGCATAGAATTAGCAAAACAATTTGACGGCGAAATTATTAGTGGCGATTCGATGCAAATTTATCAAACGTTAGATGTTGGGACTGCAAAAGTGACCAACGAAGAAGCTGAAGGGGTCCCACACCATCTTATTGATACAAAAGAGGTGACCGAAGAGTATTCAGTAGCGGATTTTCAAAAGGAAGCACGGGAAAAAATCAAAGAAATCACAAAAAGAAATCGAGTGCCTATTATAGTAGGAGGAACAGGATTATATATTGAATCTTTGCTTTATAATGTTTCACACGGAAAGGGTAGTCAAAAAGATAGCCAATTTAGAAAAGAAAAAAATGAATTAGCAGATAAAGCAGGAAATCAAATTTTGTGGGAAGAATTGAAAACAAAAGACTCTAAAGCTGCTGAAACTATCCACGCAAACAATCGACGACGAGTCATTCGAGCCTTAGAAGTTATTCACACAAGCGGGGAAAAATACTCTGACTTGCAACAAGAAAAAACAGACTCTCTTTATGATAGTTACACGATTGCCTTAACTACTGACCGATCTATGTTGTACGAGCGGATCAACACAAGAGTCGATTGGATGATGCAGGATGGATTACTAGATGAGGCAAGAGCTTTGTGGGAAATAAGAGCAACCGTTCCCCAAGCTAGTAGAGGAATTGGGTATAAGGAACTGTTCTCATACTTTGATGGAACGGTGACGCTTGAGAATGCAGTCGAAACAATCAAACAGAATTCAAGACGTTATGCCAAGCGACAATTGACTTGGTTTAGGAATCGTGTTGAAGTAACACAATGGGCAGACTTGATCGAAAGACCTCAGGAGATCAATAATATAAAAAAACGAGTCGCTATATTTCTTGAAAACAGAGGAGAGTAAAATAATGGGAATTAAAAAAAATTATGAAAAAGTTATTATTGTAGGTATTCAGACTAAACAGCCAGACGATCGATTTGAGTATTCTTTGCTAGAATTAAAACTATTGGCAGAAAATGCTGGGGGCGAAATTGTAGGGGAAGTAACGCAAAAAAGAGAGAAAAGAGATTCTAAAACGTACATTGGTAAAGGAAAATTAAATGAGTTAAAAGACTTAGCAGAAGAAGCTGAAGCTACAACGGTTGTCTTTAATGAAGAACTTTCACCTAGCCAAGTTCGAAATATTCAAGAAGTGATCGATTTAAAAGTAATCGATCGTGTGCAATTGATACTTGATATTTTTGCAGTGAGAGCCAAAAGTAAAGAAGGACGTTTGCAAGTACAATTGGCCCAGTTGCATTACTTACTACCAAGATTATCCGGTCAAGGTGTCAATCTTTCCAGATTAGGTGGGGGGATTGGGACAAGAGGTCCCGGAGAAACGAAGTTAGAAACAGACCGTAGACACATTCAAAACCAAATCACAGATATCAAACACGAGCTGAAAAAAATTGAAGAACATAGAGAAAGAAGTAGAAGTCAAAGAAAAGCGAGTGGAGTTTTCCAAATAGGTTTGATCGGATATACTAATGCTGGAAAATCAACTTTATTAAACTCACTGACTGATGCACAAACGTACGAAAAAGATCAGTTGTTTGCTACATTAGACCCTCTCACACGTCAAATGGTTTTACCGACTGGAATGAAAGTGACGTTAACAGATACGGTTGGATTCATTCAAGATTTGCCGACACAATTGATCGAGTCTTTTCAATCTACCTTAGAAGAAACGAAAGAAGTCGATTTATTGATTCATGTATTGGATGCTTCTGCAAAAGATTTAGATGGTCATGAAAAAACAGTTCTGGGCTTAATAAACGAATTGGATATGCAAGATATTCCGCGAATAACAGTTTATAATAAAAAAGATTTAGCAACTGACTTCCACCCTGGAATTTTTCCGAATATTTTAATATCAGCTCAAGATACTAAAGATATCGAAAAGTTACAAGAAGAAATAATGAAAACTTTGAAAACTATATTGGTTCCTTATGAATTAGAGATTCCTTCGGATAAAGGAGATTTATTGGTTCAATTAAGGGAACAAACCTTTTTGGAAGAACAACCCTATGACCCAGAAAAAGGAGTCTATTTAGCGAAAGGATATGCAAAAAAAGAATCGAAGTGGATAGGAGAACTCAATGAGTAGTGAGCAAATGTTCGGAGCGGAATTAGCAGAAACAATAAGAGAAACTGAAAAGCAAATTGAACAAAAAAAAACACAGATTCATGAACAAGTACTGTATCATCAGAATAATGTGCTGAAAAGTTTCAGAAAACACAAGGTCTCTCAAGCTCATTTACTTGGTACAACAGGTTATGGTTATGATGATTTGGGAAGAGATACCTTAGACAGAATTTATGCTGATGTATTTGGGGCAGAGTCCGCAATTGTACGATCACAAATCATTTCGGGGACACATGCTATAGCAACTGCGCTTTTTGGAGTCCTACGTCCTGGGGATGATTTATTATATATTACTGGCGAACCATATGACACTTTACAGGAAGTAGTCGGCCTAAGTGGAAATGGGATAGGTTCTTTCAAGGAGTACCAAATAGGATTTGATAGCATCCCACTAACATCTACAGGCAAAGTTGACTACAAGGAAGTGAGAAATAAACTAACTGCGGAAACGAAAGTTGTAGCGATTCAACGATCGAGAGGTTATGCGTCAAGACCTTCATTTACTATTAAAGAGATTGAAGAGATGATTCAAAAAGTTAGAGAAATTTCACCAGATTGTATTGTTTTTGTGGACAACTGTTATGGAGAATTTGTTGAGGAGAAAGAGCCAACACAAATAGGTGCAGATCTGATAGCAGGTTCTCTAATTAAGAACCCCGGTGGAGGTTTAGCAAAAACAGGTGGTTATATTGCTGGACGGAAAAACTTAGTAGAAAAATGTGCTTATCGATTAACGAGTCCTGGAATCGGGAGAGAAGCAGGAGCGTCAATAGATGTATTAGCTGATATGTACCAAGGTTTTTTTCTAGCACCACACGTGGTTGGAGAAGCCTTAAAAGGCGCGATTTATACGGCGGGATTGTTGGAACGCCTGGGTGTGAAAACTGAACCCAATTGGGATGGATTTCGTACCGATTTGATTCAATCGGTTGATTTAAAAACAAAAGAACAGATGGTGAAATTCATTCAAACAATCCAAAAATATTCTCCTATAGATGCTCATGTGTTGCCAATAGGAGGATACATGCCTGGGTATGAAGATGACATTATAATGGCAGCCGGGACATTTGTTCAAGGTGCCAGCATCGAATTATCTGCGGATGGACCTATCCGTCCACCTTTTACTATCTATCTACAAGGTGGATTGACTTATGAACATGTAAAATTAGCTGTAAGCTTTGCAGTGAAAGAATTATATTTTTAAGAATGATTTTTGATGCATACCATTTGACTCTTAAGTTATTTTACTTTAGCGTAATGTATGAATAAACTAACTTAGAAAGGGACGGTGTGCAAAAAAATGTCACCCTATACCAAGCAAGAAATTAGTAAGCAAGCAAAAGAGGAAAATGTCCGATTTTTACGACTCATGTTTACAGATATCGACGGAATTGTAAAAAATGTCGAAGTTCCAATAAGTCAGTTAGGAAAAGTATTAAATAATGAAATGGCTTTTGACGGTTCTTCGATTGATGGATTTGTAGATATAGACAAAAGCGATATGCTTCTGTACCCGGATTTATCTACTTGGTTAATTTTCCCTTGGACTGTAGGGGAAGGCGGAAAAGTCGCACGGTTTATCTGTGACGTATACAATACAGACGAGACACCTTTTGAAGGAGATCCAAGAAGCAATTTAAAAAGAATTTTAAAAGAAATGAAACAAGCTGGTTTCACTGAATTCAATTTAGGTCCCGAACCAGAATTTTTCTTATTCAAGTTAAATGACGAAGGCCAACCTACTAGAGAACTAAATGATCATGGCGGCTACTTTGATTTTGCCCCAACGGATCTCGGAGAAAATTGTAGGCGAGACATCGTTTTAGAATTAGAAGCTTTAGGATTTGAAATTGAGGCAAGTCATCATGAAGCTGCACCAGGGCAACATGAGATTGATTGGAAATATGCTGATGCTGTCGAAGCATGTGACAATATTCAAACATTTAAAATGATTGTAAAAACTGTTGCACGCAAACACGGATTATTTGCGAGCTTCATGCCTAAACCAGTAGAAGATATCAGTGGTTCAGGGATGCATTTTAATATGTCACTATTTAACGAAAAAGGCAATGCATTCTATGATGAAAACGATGAGGAAGGATTAAGTAATACTGCTTACCAGTTTATGGGCGGCATTTTAGAACATGCAAAAGCTTATACCGCAATCTGTAATCCTTTGGTCAATTCATATAAACGCTTGACGCCTGGTTATGAGGCACCTGTTTATGTTGCTTGGAGTGGCACGAATCGGTCGCCCCTGGTGCGCGTTCCCTCCTCAAGAGGGAATTCAACACGTATAGAACTACGGAGTGTAGATCCAGCAGCTAATCCATATTTAGCATTGAGTGTTTTACTAAAAGCTGGTTTAGAGGGGATCAAGCAAGCAAAATCCGTACCAGCTCCGGTAAACAAGGACATTTATTCGATGACTACGATTGAACGGTATGAAAATGAAATCGAATCATTGCCACAATCGCTAAATCAAGCTTTGAAAGCTTTAAAAGGGGATAAAATTATTCAAGAAGCTCTAGGAGAGCATATATTAGAAAGATTTATTATTGCAAAAGAAAGAGACTGGGCGTCCTATAAGAAATCCGTTACTCAATGGGAAAAAGATCGATACTTCAAAACATATTAAATTATTTGATTTTACTAAATGATCAAAAGGAAACCAATACTATTGGTTTCCTTTTTTTGTTGGTGCGCCCGGCATGGGCGACAACTTGGTGGTGAAAGTCCACTACAGACTTGGCAGTAGGAACTGTTAGCGAAAGTCAAGGGTGTCCGCCGTGAGGCGGAATCTGAAGGAAGACGGACGCAAATGCTTGCACTGACGAACAGAAACTTCATACAAAGGCTGAATCAGGACGGATGAGCTTGCCAAACAAAGCGAAGTCCGATACTGCCCGAATCCTGTACAGTAAATGGAGCAGTGACATGAGCAGAAGGTTGTCGTTCTTACCCGGGGAGGTCTCGTCAGCGCTTAGTAGTAACAACGAATGGCGAGAAGTCA
>NZ_AUEG01000015.1 GCF_000425865.1 Lacticigenium naphthae DSM 19658 | reverse complement strand
GTGATTGCATAATCATGGTTTACAGATCCACAGTGATGACAGGCCTTCGGCTTGTAGGTAAGGGTTCCTTGGTAAACAATATAGTTAGTATCTCTGATCATTTCTTCTGGACAAAGATAGTCATCGCTATCAAAAATAATGTTTTTGTCTTTAATATTCAACGAATTTCGTATAATATGAGAGTGGGTCATGTAGATTCTCCTTTGATTGGTTTTCGTCGACTTAATTATAAGGGAATCTACTGGCCTTTTTCTATTGATATACAAAAAAACGTGCCAGCGAGTTCATTAGAACTCACCAACACGATTTATTATAGAACCTTTTTTGTGTAGTAGAAGTGAAGAGGAGGCCGTCAATATAGAAAGACTGTGAGTCTGTATGTCAAATTGGCCCATTTCACTATCCTTAATTGAATCAGTATGAAGTATGTCGATCCTTTGAGATCTTGTAAAGGAAAGTGGAATCGTTTAGGCATAATGAAGACCTTCAGACTAAATAGAAAGGAGGAACAGGATATGAGAGTAATGGCTTTAGATGTCAATATAGGAAAAAGCTATGTTGTTATCTATGTGGATAAAATATGCGTTTCAGAGTGGGAGTTTACACATAATCAAGAAGGATTTCATTACTTAAAAAGCCAACTTTATAAAGAAACTATGGAAATGGTTTATGAAGCTACAGGTTTTTATTCTCGCCAAATTGAGACATTTCTAAAGACAGAGGATAGACACTATTGTATTCTAAATCCGTTAGTAGCAAAAAACAGATAAAGTTGATGCATATAAATTGGCACAGTCACACTATCGCTTTAATCGTGAACAAAAGACTCATTAAACCTCTATCTATTCAGAGATACATGAGATGTCTATTTTATTTAATGAAATTCATACCAGTTTGATAAAACAAAGAACGCAACTTCACGCTGTTCTTCAACAAACTTTTCCAGAAATAGAATCGTTGTATTCCACTAATCTGTCTAAATATGTATTAACTAATATTGAACGGTTTCCTCATCCCTTATATGTTAATGAATTAAGTAAAACAAAGATTAAAAATCTTCTTCTCAAAAGAACTAAAAAATATTTCAAGTGGAGAAGCTACATTGAAAGCAGCAAAATTAGTATATTTTACTGAACAGTCTTATCCTGCAGTAGAATCAAACTGTATATAAACCGAAAATCAGATAAAATTAAGAGAGTATTTACGATTGCTTTTACAGAAATCCCTACATATAGTCAGAAAGAACCGCCACTCTTTTATTGAGTGACGGTTCATTTTTTTGTCATTCTTTCCATATTTCCTGCTGTGGAAAAGGTGTTTGTGAATTGTTATTATTTAATCGGTATATTTCATTCTTAGTTGTTTCTAAAAATTAGTGTACTAACTATCTAAACTAATAGTATCTTATCCAAAGTACTCTCTATCATATATGCCGAATTGATCTAATACCATATCATAGTCCATCATGAAAAACTCCATTGGAGACAGTTCAGATTCATTAAATGAATCTGTGGTTTGAATAACTAAATCCAATCCGTCTACTATAAATTTGAAAGCTCGAACTTCTTTATTCATTTCATTTAAACGGTAATACAAGTCATGCGTTAATTCTTCTTTGGTGAATTGGTTTTTTACTCTGTAACGGTAAGTGATTAAATTAGGGACGAGGCTGTCGCATTAAACTTCAAGTTTTATTGATCCGCGACTAGGGCTATCAATCTCTATAGTGAATAGAGTTGATCCGTCCTCGGTTAAACATCTTTCTACCTGCATTCCTTCTTCTTCAAACTGTAAAGCTATTCTATCCACAAAACGCTCTTCTGTCAAAATAGTATCCATGTATAACCTCTTTCAGATTTTTTATATTATGCGAAATGAAAAAATAGTATCGAGGCCTCGAATGTATGGTTATGTTTTCCTGACGTATAATACTCTGTAATTATAATCTGTTTTGGATGCGTTTTCAATTTATTTTTTATAATAAATCAATGATTAAACAAGCTGTGATATTTTATTAAATCATTTATATTTTCACAGTAAATATTAATGCAAGCATGAATAAAATATGCATATGAAGATGATCGTTAACTATTGAATCCTTTCCTTCTTGTCAATAAAGTATGAACATAGTTATATGAGACAATTAAATTTTTAAAGTCTATTGATCAAATATCAATAGACTAATACAATATATTTCTGTTTAATTCTCCTGCATAAAAAAGAACTGTACAAATGGTTGATGCGTGTTATACAATCTAAGATAGTGACATATTGAATCGTATAGTTAAAAAGTATATAAACTCCAACAAATTTCAAAGAACTAAACCAATTCTGGAGTGTTCGTAGATGTTAAAAATATAGGAATTAGTTGATCAAGAAATCTGGAATAAGGGAATAAACTTGTTGTCTTTTTCTTTACGCTCGCTGAGCTTGGTCGGTGCGGTACTTCTTTCGAAAAAAGAGGATGCTCGTTCGAAACTGACTGTTCGTAGGGCGTATCAAAATAAAAAAATCACTGTTATCGAGAGGGAATCAACATGCCATTCGTCTATCTTATAGAAACCAACAATCAAACGGTACTGAGTCAAACCATTCGGCAATTCAGTCGGTATCCATATAATCATTTATCCATTGCCTTGGACTCGTCGTTATCCGATGTTTACAGTTTTGGACGACAACAACCGAATAATCCGCTCATGGCTGGCTTCACGAAAGAAAACTTCAGTCATCCGTTTTATCGCCAGTCGCAAGGAAGGGTGCACACCCTCTCAGTCACGGAAGCAGAGTGGCAGACCATCCATAAGCTCCTGCGGTCTTTTGAATCAGAGTCTTACGATTGGCATTACAATTTGTTGGGCTTATTGCCTGCTTATTTTCGGTATTCGTGGGAGCGGTCGAATCATTTATTCTGTTCGGAGTTCGTTGCGACACTCTTGCAGTCTGCAGGAATCTTATCATCGCACAACTGCCCGAACCTGATGCATCCCAGAGACGTCATCGAAGCCGTCCAGCCAACTTGTGTATACGATGGGCAATTGCAACAGTATCCGGAACTGATTCGTGCAACAGCCGATTTCAAGCTTTCCAGTCGGCCTTACCTCAGACCTATTCGCCTTGTCTACCAACAACTGAGTCAGCGCGTTTAATAGTTAACTGGAACAGGCTAGAAGATAACCGTTACCTGTGCAAACGAATCGTCGAAAAAAGTGAAAGAATATTAGTGGAATGGAGAAGGACTTCCATTCACTCACTACATAGTAAAAAAGCCCGTCCAACATCTGGACGGGCTTTTGTTTATTCTACTGATCAAATAGCTCTCTGTTGGTCCGTGTTTCAACTAAACGCGCGCGCTGGTTTTCTTTAGTAAGAAGAGTGCTAGCGATTTATATTCTGGCTGTTTAAAGGATAAGGTCCGTTGGGTGATGCACAAGTATCGATCAGTTAAACAGACTAGCAAAACTGTCTACGAGCATTCCCAGTACGGTGAAGTCGGAATCACCAAAGACGAGCGTATCCGACGGGCTACCGACAAACAATACGAATAAAGAAGGCAAGAAACTCATCATCAGCCCAACAGCCAGCGCACCCAGCAGGGCACCTTTTCTGCCTCCAGTACTGTTACCGTAGGTAGCAGAAATCCCACCGACAAAGAAGTACTGCAACATGCCCGGGATGATGATCGGAAGCGAGAAGAGGGTCAATAAAAACATCCCGAAGATACCGGCAACGAGACTGACGATAAAGCCTAAAATCATCGCGTTGGGTGCGTATTTCAACATCACGGGCGCATCCAGACCGGGAATCGCTCCGTCGATCAGTTTCTCGGCTATCCCTCTAAAGGCCGGGATGATTTCACCGATAGCTAAAGTGATACCCGTGATGAGCACTTGAATGCCGGCTGCGAAAATGATCCCCTGCATGAAGGAGAAGAATAAAAAGTTCTGTCCGCCACTGAGTTCGGTTTCAATGAACGCTGAACCAGTAAAGAAGCTTACCAGGATGAAAAGCGAAGACATTGTCAGGGACATCGAGACACTGGGTTCTTTCAAGAAACCAAGGGAACTGGGCACACTGATTTCTTCGGTAGAATATTTTTTGTTGCCAAACTTTTGCCCCAGTTTGGCTGCAAGGAAATAGTTCAGACTTCCGGAGTTGGCGACGGCAAATTTATCGGTCCCGGTGATCTCTTTCGTGTACGGTTGCAACAGGGCGGGCGAAAGCGCCATGTAGGCACTGAGAAACAGCGCACTGAACCCTACGGCAAGGACAGGCGGGAAATCCTGGAAGATCATGGCCAGCATCGCAGACATATACAAGGCCAAGTGACCGGAAAGGTAAATGTATTTGAAGCGGGTGAATTTCGCGATTACTAAGTTCAGCAGCATGCCGGAAATGAAAATGATGGGCGCCAGCGGGAAGCGTTCGTTCAGGAGCGCGCCGTAAGCATCCGTGTTCATGACGACAGCGGACACGCCAAAGGCTTCCGTGAACATGGCGCTAAAGTTGTCCAGTGTCCCGGCGGCAATACCGGCCCCCAGGCTCAGCATGGTGAAGCCGATGATGGTTTTAAACGTACTGGCCAGGACATCCGTTACAGGAAATTTTAGTAATAAATTGCCGGCGAGGACGAACAACCCGATCAAAATAGCGGGATTACTTAAGATATCGTTGATAAAAACGTCAAACATGGTGTTCCTCCTCCAAATGAAATAGTAAAAATAGTACAGATAGTTCAAGTATACCTCATGGAGTGGACTCCAAGTCAAGGGCAGAAGAACGCTGATGCGTTTATCTACAGAAGTTTAGTGAGATTGGTTGCTTACTTCTGTAGATTCCGTATGAAATCCTATCAAAATATCAATTTCTGTCTTATGAGTCTTCTGTGAAGCAGAAGAAACTAGACTTTCGTCTAGTTTCTCCATTCTAGTCAGTAAGTGAACGGTTTTTGCTCAAACGGAAGATTGAGATGTGTATTGTAACATACATATGTTTGATTTGAAGTGTTGAATATTCCGTAGGATTTTTCTTTTCTCCTTTCATTCTGCGCGTGGTATAGTAGGGGCGAAATAGAAGAGGAGTGGTGAAATGAGAAAAATACTGATCGGGATAGCTTTGGGAGTATTGATACTGTTTGGGGTGTTCTTTTTCATGGGGCCACTAGGCAATCGGTCGTTCTTTAATGGCGGCGATTCACCGATGCGCCAACAAGCTCCTCCAGGTGAAGTAAGTACGCCAGAAGAAGGACCCGTACAAGAAGGGAACGAGGAAGCGTTACCGATCCCTCCTTTAATGGAAGATACCGATCCGGATCCGGATAAAACGGAGTGGGACATTGTGGCCGATGAGGGCACGAAGGAATTTATTTCGGGAGCGGAGACCGATACGATGGGCTACAATGGCGATTATTTGGGGCCGACCATTCGTGTGGAGCGCGGACAAGAAGTGACAGCCAATGTCAAGAATCAGCTTGACGGAGAAGTGACGACGATGCATTGGCATGGACTCAAAGTCGACGGGGAAGATGACGGCGGGCCTCATGGAGGCATCCAGCCCGGGGAGACATGGTCGCCGCAGTTTACGATCGATCAGCCGGCAACGACCTTGTGGTACCATCCCCACCCGGAAGAACGGACAGGCTACCAGGTCTATAAAGGACTAGCCGGATTGTTCATCATTGAAGATGAATTCTCCCAAAGTCTAGACCTTCCTAAAGCCTATGGAGAAAATGATATCCCGCTGGTGTTGCAGGATAAGAATTTTAAAGCGGACGGGACTTTTGAATACGTGTTGTCGATGCCGGACGTGATGTTCGGGGTGCAAGGCGAAACGACGTTGGTGAATGGGACGATCGATCCTTATTTGACGGTCGAAAAAGGTCTGATGCGGTTTCGCGTGTTGAATGGTTCGAATGCGAGCGTGTTCGATCTGCAATTGAGCAATGGAGAAGCGTTTCATCAAATCGCCAGTGACGGTGGCTTTCTAGAAGAGCCGGTGGAAATGGACCAGCTGATACTGGGACCATCTGAGCGGGCGGAGATCCTGATCGATTTTTCCGAAATGGAAGACGGAGAGACCGTGACGCTGGAGACTTCCAATGCTACATTCATGGAATTTCGGGTAGACGGCTCGAAGGAAAACGACTTTGAAGTACCGGAGACGTTGGTCGAAATCGAAGAGACACCTGTAGCGGAAGTCGAACAGACCCGCGAGTTTGTCCTGCAAGGTATGGGACCGAACGTCAATATCAACGGCAAGCAATTCGACATGGACCGGATCGATGAAGTGGTGGAGTTGGGTGCTACCGAAATTTGGGAAGTGTCTAATGAGAGCGGTATGGGCATGATGGGGGGAACGATCCATCCTTTTCACATTCACGGCACGCAGTTTCAGATCTTAGACCGTGACGGGAATGCACCGCCAGCGAACGAACAAGGCTGGAAGGATTCCTTTATCGTCCAACCCGGCGAAACCGTCCGCGTGATCGCTCAGTTCAATCATTCCGGACTGTTTATGTATCATTGTCATATATTGGAGCACGAAGATGCTGGTATGATGGGACAATTTGAAGTGGTGGAGTGAATGATAGAATAAAAAAGTAGCGGACTGAGTTTATTAGCTCAGTCTGTTTTTTTACACATAAATATACACTGAAATTGTGGTAGTATACTAGTTAAGAAGGATAAAAAAAGGAGGAAATATACATGTATAAAATAAAGAATTTTGAAGGCAACGATGATGTGAAAGTTTTGAAAGAATTAGGTGCGTTCAAGGTGGTAGAGTATCAGAAAGATTTAAGTGTCGATCACGCTTCTGCTCAGGGGGCCTATTATGCTGCGCAAATGAATGTCAGAAAAAGACAGGTGGTCTGTGATGTCAGTCTGTCGAATATAACTGTTCAAGCTGGAGCGATGCAATGGATGGTCGGAGATGTCAAAGCGACCACAGGACTCAAAGGCGTTGGCGATTTCTTTGGCAAAACGATTAGAGGCAAGGTAACCAACGAATCTGCAATCAAACCGGAATATACAGGGAATGGCACGTTAGTATTAGAGCCGACCTATAAGCATATTTTACTTATTGATGTAGATGATTGGGACGGTTCGATGATCATTGAAGATGGGTTATTTTTAGCGTGTGATTCAGAATTGAAACACAAAGCGGTGATGAGATCGAATATCTCCTCATCGGTAATGGGTGGGGAAGGTTTCTTTAACCTGGGCCTCAGTGGCGGTGGCGTCGTGGCACTGGAATCTTATGTGCCCAAAGAAGAATTGATCGAAATCGAATTAGAGGATGACGAATTAAAAATAGATGGAAACATGGCCATTGCCTGGTCGGGCAGTCTAAACTTTACGGTAGAAAGATCGGGTAAATCTCTTATCGGTTCAGCTGCTTCAGGAGAAGGTTTGGTCAATGTCTATCGCGGAACAGGAAAAGTATTGATGGCTCCCGTTCTTCGGTAAAGAGGTGGGATTTGAGTCGATTTGATTTTTACAAGGAGAATGAAGAGCTGAGTGTCCAGATCGAGTTGCTTTCGGGACACTCAGCTTTTTATTGTGGCATAAGTGATGCGAATGGATAGTTTGCGCGCCACTGAGATGGCGTTTCTTCAATGAGTGTCTCGATTCGAGGCAGTGGTGGACATTCAGAGCGCATTCCGGTTTTCAATGTCGCGATACAGCTTCTTTTGCGACATTTCCGTATCTTCTGCTCGTTGAGTGGCGCGCAAGTCATTCCTTCCGGTCTTTACAGAGAGGATGGCTTGCTGAGTGTCCCGAATGAGTAACTTTCTGGACACTCAGCTTTTTATTGTGGCATAAGTGACGCGAATGGGTAGTTTGCGCGACATTGAGATGGCGTTTCTTCGTTGACTGTCTCGATTCGAGGCGGTGTTGGACATTCGGCGCGCTTCCCGGTTTTCAGTGTCGCGATTTGACTTCTTTTGCGACATTTCAGTATCTTCTACTCGTTGAATGGCGCGCGAATCCTTACTTATTGAATGAAAGATTGAGGAGAGTGCATTGAGCTAATAGGGTTGGTGGTATAAGATGAAGAAAGATAACGACATGAGACTTATAGTGGTAAGTATGGATGGCAAGATGAAGCGAAATAACAACAATAATTTTACCTACATATCTTTTTCTTTAATGTAACATTTATCAATTGCAATATAACAGATATATGTTATATTAAAATAAATAAATGTTACATTAGGAGGTCTGTCTATGCTTAGTACATTAGATACTTATTTGAAGAAAAATTTAGATGATGAAGTAAGAATTGATGCTTTTCAACAAAATGATATAATTCCTTTCTATTTTAAAGGAGTTTATCATTTTTATATGCTGCATATTTTAGATAAAGACGTAATTTTATTGGAAATTATTTCGGGAATTCCCGAAAGTGATTCACTTGTTAAACATATTGAAAGAATAGAAAAGTTAACAGACCAAAAAGTTGTTCTCTATATTAAAACTATATCTAGATACAAAAGAAAAAATCTGATTTCAAAAAGAATCCCCTTTATCATAAAAAATGGACAGATGTTTTTACCTTTTCTTGGCCTCGATTTAAAGAAAGTTCCAGAAAACAGTGAAAACATAGTTAAAAAATTTACTTTTACAACTCAATTTGCGTATTTATATTTGTTATATCATAAAGATGAATGGGTAAATGTTACCACATTGGCAAAACTGGGTGGATTCACTAAGATGACTGCTTCTAGAGCATTGAAGGATCTTTATTCACTTGGATTAGTTCAGTTTGAAATTGGTGGAAAGACTGGACGAAGCAAAGAATATCATAGAATAAATGATCCGGAATTTTTTCTTCAAGGAGAAAAGTATTTGCAGTCACCAGTAAAAAAAATCGTCCACATAAAAAGAGACTTCGAGAAAAGCATGGTAGCAGGACTTGAAAGCCTATCGGAATTGTCTATGTTAAATTCGCCCGGGTATTCTGTGAGAGCTATTGGTCAGCATCTATTCGAGAAGCTAGAGCTAGATATTGTTGAAAACAATGATGAAATTAAAGATAAACAGTTTATAGAACTTCAGATATGGGGGTACGACCCTCAGCAATTATCGCAAGATAGATACGTAGATATTTTATCTTTATTTACTTCAATGAAAGAAGAAAAAGATGAAAGGATTATGCAGGCCCTAGATGAGGTTATGCAAGGTGAGCCATGGTACACGGAATAGAAAAGTTTAAAGAATACTTCAGCAAGTATTCGGATCAATATGTTCTTATAGGTGGAACCGCAAGTGATATTCTTATGACAGAAATGGGTGTACCTTTTCGTGCAACGAAAGATTTAGATATAGTGTTGATAGTGGAAGCTCTTGATTCTTATTTCATTAAGGATTTTTGGAATTTTATAGAGGAAGGCGGTTATGAATATCGGGAGCGAAATACAGGAAAAGAACAATTTTATCGGTTTAGTAATCCAAAACATTTATCTTTTCCAAAAATGATTGAATTATTTAGTAAACGACCAGTGAATTTTAATTTGAAGTTTGAAAGCGGACTGATACCCATTCATGTTGAGGAAAGTATTGTCAGTTTGTCAGCCATTTTACTGGATGACGCTTATTACAATTTGTTATTAGAAGGGAAAACTATTGTTGAAGGCTATTCTGTATTAAAGATTGAAACAATTATATTATTTAAAATCAAAGCTTGGCTAGACTTAAGTGAGAGAAAACGGGAAGGTGAGAGCATAGATTCTAAAAATATTAAAAAGCATAAAAATGATATTTTTAGATTGCTTGTCAATGTAGATCCATCGAAAAGAATCAATAAGCAAAAAGAAATTACAAATGATCTTATGCATTTTAATGAATTAATTTATAATGACAAACCTGATTTAAAGAATTTAGGAATTAGAGGTGCAAATTTTGAAGAGTTAATGCGACTTTTTAGAAAAATTTTTCTTTAGCCTTTATTGTTCTGATGCTAACAATAAAACAATTTTTTAAGTAAATATATATTCTTTAGAGTGTTCTACATGTTGTGCTGATCGTGTAAATTTAAGTAGAAATTATAAGGAAGTTACCAGAATGGATCCATTCCGGTAACTTCCTTAACTACGTCACTTTTTGAATTGCACACCGTTTGTTTTTAGTTCCTTTATTGTATTCGGTCCGATACCTTGAAGTGCAAGAATTTGTTTTTCTGTTTTTTTCGTAAAATCTTTATATGTCCTCAGTCCTGCGTGGTAAAGAATCCGAGCGCGATCGATTCTCATCCCACGTAAGGGATTCGATTCGTCTTCTCTGAGTGCATAAATAAAATCGCTCAATTTCTTCTCTTCATGCGGATCAAGTTCTCCGTACATTGCTTTTTTTTGGGCGATGGTCTTTTTACTTTCTGGGATAAGTTTCATTGTTTCTCGCTTCAACCATTCAAACAGATACTCATTCTCACTAACAAGAGGAAGGATGCCACTTAAAGTCATGAGCAAGCTTTGATATGAGAAGGGGCGATAATAATCGGCTAATAATAGCTCAGCATCATATAGATCTTCGACTGGCCACATGTCATCACTAAAAATTGCTTCGATTTGAGAATTCACAATAACGAGTTTTTTAAGTAAACCTTTAGCCAAATCTGTTCTATCAGTCAATACTGCAAGAATGATGATGAGAAAGAGTAATCGATCGTCTTTGTCACGGCTTTCTACACTTTTGAAAAATCGCCAGGCTTTTTTCCAGTCAAATTTCCGTACATATAATGTCAGAATGTTATAGCGACTTCCTAAAGCATCTGACTCATCTATTCTATATAATTCCAAAAAATGTTCTAACGCATGCTCAAGCATACCGGCTTTCATATATAAATAAGCAAGTTTATCTTTTAAGCGCAAATACGGACGTTCTTCGACATAATGGTAGCCGCCTTTTTCGGTATGTTTATACCAAGCCTCGTGTGCTCTTTTTTCCAATGATTTATATTGTTCAATCAGCTCTATGAAGCTGATTCGATAAGAAGTATCAATGAGTATGGCCTGCGCGTCCCAGTTTTCTGGCCAGATTTTTATAGCTTCTTCAAGTAACTTCTTCCGCCGCATGGGGCTATTCGTGGCTTGAGCTTCTTCTACTTTATTCATTGATTTTGACTCTTTTGTCTCTAGACCGCCAAAATCTCCTTTGTTATACATCTTTGTGAAGAAGTCAATAGCCTCATTCGGCGAATCAAATTCAGTCTCATGTTCTTCGAGAAATTGTTGTACCATCATGTGAAATTGCTCCATATCATTTGCCATTATATTAACTCCTTGTTTTTATTTAGTATACAAAAAAAACTTTAGGTTAATCAACATCAAATGTAACAGATAAACGATGATCAATACGATCAGTGTGTAACACTAACACGCAATACAATCACGACACTTGAGGTCCCTTCTGATAGTCAAGTGTCGTGCAAGTCTATCCTTCCGGTCTTTACAGAGAGGATGGCTCGCTGAGTGTCCTGATCAAGTTACTTTCGGGACACTCAGCTTTTAGTTGTCGCATAAATGACGGGAATGGATAGTTTGCGCGCCACTGAGATGGTGTTTTTTCAATGAGTGTCTCGATTCGAGGCAGTGGTGGACATTCAGAGCGCATTCCGGTTTTCAGTGTCGCGATACAGCTTCTTTTGCAACATTTTAGTAGCTTCTGCTAGTTGAATGGCGAATAAGTCACTCCTTCTGGTCTTTACAGGGAGAATGACTCGCTGAGTGTCGCGAATCCAAGTGGTAGAAGACACTTTTTAAGAAAACATAAGCTGAGTGTCCAGATTGAGTTGCTTTCTGGACACTCAGCTTTTAGTTGTCGCATAAATGACGGGAATGGATAGTTTACGCGCCACTAAGATGGTGTTTCTTCAATGAATGTCTCGATTCAAGCAGGTGGTGGACATTCAGAGCGCATTCCGGTTTTCAGTGTCGCGATTCGACTTCATTTGCGACACTTAGGTATCTTCTGCTGATTGAGTGGCGCACAAGTCATTCCTTCTGGTCTTTACAGGGAGAAAGGCTCACTGAGTGTCCTGATCGAGTTACTTTCGGGACACTCAGCTTTTAATTGTGGCATAAGTGACGGGAATGGGTAGTTTGCGCGCCACTGAGAAGGCGTTTATTCAATGAATGTCTCGATTCGAGGTGGTGTTGGACATTCGGCGCGTTTCCCGGTTTTCAGTGTCGTGATTCAGCTTCTTTCTCGACATTTAGGTATCTTCTGCTCGTTGAATATCGCGCAAATCCTTCCTTCTGGACTTTACAGAGAGAATGGTTTGCTGAGTGTACTGATCGAGTTACTTTCGGGACACTCAGCTTTTAGTTGTCGCATAAATGACGGGAATGGGTAGTTTGCGCGACATTGAGAGGGTTGTTTTTTCAATGAGTGTCTCGATTCGAGGCGGTGGTGGACACTCAGAGCGCTTCCTGGTTTTGAATGTCGCGAATCGACTTCTTTTGCGACATTTGGGTAGCTTCTGCTAGTTGAATGGCGCGCAAGTCATTCCTTCTGGTCTTTACAGGGAGAAAGGCTCACTGAGCGTCCCGATTCGACTGGGTAGTGGACACTTTTGTGAAATGACTTGACTGAGTGTCCTGATCCAACTGGTTTCGGCATCTGTTGTTTTATTGAAATTAGTTGCGGATATGCTATGCTAAATGCACTAAGCGATTGCTTTGCAGTGAGAATAGAGAGGAGTGGGACAGTGGAAAAAGAAGTGTTTGTAAATAAAGTAAAGGGTGGCTTGATCGTGTCTTGTCAGGCTTTACCGGGTGAACCGCTATACACAGAAGAGGGAGGCGTCATGCCTTTACTCGCCTTAGCGGCCAAGAATGCTGGAGCAGTCGGGATCCGTGCCAACTCCGTGCACGATATCAAAGAAATTCAAGCAGTCGTCGATTTACCGATCATCGGGATCATCAAGCGAGATTATCCACCGCAGAAGCCGTTCATCACGGCAACGATGAAAGAAGTCGATGAATTAGTGGCGACGGGTGTCGAAGTGATCGCGTTGGACTGCACGTTGCGTCCGCGTTTTGATGGACTCTCCGTGCAAAAATTTATCCACCAAGTGAAAGAAAAATACCCGGATCAATTGTTGATGGCGGATATCAGCAACTTCGAGGAAGGCATCCAGGCTCATGAAATGGGAATCGATTTTGTGGGAACAACTTTATCGGGATATACAGACTATACGTCGAAAAAAGACGGACCGGATGTGGTGTTGATCGAAGAATTAGTCCAAGCCGGTGTCCCGGTGATCGCCGAGGGGAAAATCCATACGCCGGAACAAGCTAAACACATTCAAGGATTGGGTGTCGTTGGAATCGTTGTCGGTGGAGCCATCACGAGGCCCCAGCAAATCGCCGAACGGTTTATAGCTGCTCTTGGATAGATTAGCGGAAAAAGGACAGAGGTCAACTGACGCTGAGTCAGTTGACCTCTGTTTTATTTTGAATACAGCATGGATAAAAGGGAACAAAGATGAAGTGTTCCGAAAGAGTTGGGATCAAGAAGGTTTCATCAATATAAAAAAAGCTACCGGAATGGGGGGCATTCTGGTAGCTCCGGGCTTGATGATGGGAAAGTTACGTGAAACGGAACTGTTTACTGGCTGGTCTGCTTTTCGAGTGTCACGCGTTCGATGATGGAGCAAAGGATAGTGAGTGCCAGTTGCAGATCCTTCAGTGAGATATAGGTTGGGGCTAGGCGGATACTATTGTCCAGAGGATTGTCTCCATAAGGGTACGCCGCATTGGCTGGGGTCAGCGCGACTCCGAGCTCGTGCATTTGTTCCACAATGGCGGTGGCGCAGCCTGGCTGAGTAGTCAAGTGGACGAAATAGCCTCCTTTTGGCGCCGTCCATTTCACATAAGACTGGAGGTCGTCTTGAAAATAATGCGTGAAGGTCGTCTGGATCAGCTCAAATTTCGGTGCGAGAATAGCTGCGTGTTCGGCCATGTGCGCTGCGATCGTTTCGTCGTCTTTCAGGAACATAACATGCCGTTTTTGATTGATTTTGTCAAAGCTGATGATCTGTTTGCTGAAGTAGTGAGTCATTTCAGCAATTTTTTCAGTAGCAGCACCCATTGCGGCCACGCCAGCTCCCGGGAAAGTCATTTTCGACGAGGAGACAAAATGGATGACGCGATTCGGGTTGCCGGCGGCTTTGCAGGCTTGGAGTATATCTTTGATTGCTGTTTTTTCGTCGGTCAAATGGTGGACCGTGTAGGCGTTGTCCCAGAACAGGAGAAAATCGGCGGCAGCGGTAGGCATCTGTGCGAGTCGGTCAACGACTGCATCGGAAACACTTTCTCCCGTTGGATTATTATACTTGGGAACGACAAACATGCCTTTGATGGCAGGATCGTCGGCGACGAGCTTTTCCACTACGTCCATATCGGGTCCGTGACCAGTCAAAGGGACGGGGATCATTTCGATGCCCAAGTAATCAAGCATGGCCCAGTGGCGATCATAGCCCGGACTCGGACACAAAAACTTGACGGGTCCCTGTTCGTTCCACGGGTTTTTGGCTGTAAAGAGGTGATGGCTGAGCGCGGCATACATCAGCTGCAAACTGGAATTGCCGCCCACGAATGTTTCTTCTAGAGTGGTGTGCAGCAATGAGCCGAACAGCTCGCGTGCCTCCTTGATGCCGGAAAGCCCGCCGTAATTGCGCACGTCCAAATTGTCCTCACTGATCAGTTCACTTACAGGGAGCGCGGTGAGGAGCGGAGCAGACAAACGCAACTGTTCTGGAGAAGGCAGCCCTCTTGTTAAGCTTAAATTCAATCCGAGCGATTCATAGTGGGCGACGATTTCTTCCAACTGAGCGATTCGTTCATTCAAGGTATCCATGTGAAACTCCTTTCTATCTAGCGGGAGCCGGTTTACAATTCAATGGTTTCGGATTTATTCTCTTTCATCAGCGCTTTGAGTTCTGTATAGAGTTTGATTCCAGAACTGGTCCCGATGCGGGTGGCTCCGGCTTGGACCATGGCAAGGAATGTTTCCGCGTCGCGGATGCCTCCAGCAGCTTTGACAGCCACTTGGTCCCCGACTGTTTCTTTCATCAGACGGACAGCTTCTACAGTGGCTCCGCCTGTCCCAAAACCTGTGGATGTCTTGATAAAATCGGGTTTCACCTCTTTGGCGATCAGGGCCAGTTTTTGGATTTCTTCCATTTCAAGGTAACAGGTTTCGAAAATGACTTTGGATAAGACAGTGTGTTCTCGACAGATCTCGACAATGCTTTCCATTTCATTTTTTACACCCAGCCAGTTGCCTTCTTTGACTTCGGTCAAGTTGACGACATAATCGATCTCATCCGCACCGTTTTCGATGGCATCGAGTGTCTCTGAAACTTTGGCTGCGATCGTCGTTTGACCGAGTGGAAAAGCAATGGCGGCGCCAGTGTGGATGTCGGTCTTTTTCAACCGCTGGGAACAAAAAGCTGTCTGGACCTGGTTGATCGCCACCATTTTGAAATGGTAGCGAATGGCTTCGTCGCAGAGTAACTCCATGTCTTGGTGGGTGGCAAAGGGTTTTAAATTTGTGTGGTCGATCATGCGCATGCAGTCATCTAGTGTGTAGCTAGTGTGGGTCATTAAAAAGTCTCCTCTAGTTTTTCTTTAGTATACCAAAGACAACTGCAAAAAGAGGACAGAAAGGAACAAAAGGACGAATGTTTTTATAGCTTTGTGAGAGAGGCTTGCAAAAGACAGTCGGCATGAAAAGCTTAGGGATTGAAGAGGAGGAAAGATGGGGGGATGCAGGCGAAAAAGAGAGGCAACAGTCGGTTTGAACACTTGATGGCAAAACGTTTCCGAGCACTTTTTTCAATAAAAATGCTATGCTAGAATGAACAAAAGAGTTTCGGGGATGACTTCACAGACTGTTATGCGAATTGTTTTGGTTGTGCGGTCATATATACAGTGAGGGGGAGAAGACATGGAGAAAGTGGTCGTCAGCATCGTTATTCCAACTTACAATCGACAAGATTTGTTACTGAAAGCAATCGATAGCCTTTTCAATCAGACGTACAGACAGTTTGAAATCATCGTTGTGGATGACTGTTCAACGGATGGTACGCAAGAAGCCCTGAACCGCCTAAATGATCCACGAGTGATTTACATGCGGCACACTCAAAATAAGGGAGCTGGGGAGGCGCGGAATACGGGGATCGAAAAAGCTCAAGGGGAGTATGTGGCTTTTTTGGATTCCGATGATAAATGGCTGCCGACGAAACTGGAAAAACAAGTGCACATATTTGAACAGAATGACGCGATCGGGGCTGTTTATACGGGTGTCAAGAAAGCCGATGAGGGTTCTGTGATCAGCATCACGCAACCGAAGTATAGAGGGGATATATTAGCGGAGTTGATGAAGAAAAACAGTATCGATACGACATCCTCCGTGATGATAAAAACTAAGTGGTTAAGAGAAATCGGAGGCTTTGATTCTTCCTTGCCGAGCTGCCAAGACTGGGATCTGTATATACGGCTAGCTCAGGTGACACAATTTGATTTCGTCAAAGAGCCCTTGGTTATTTTTTGTCAGCATGAAGGCGAGCGGATCACCACCAACAATCGTTCTGTAGTGGAAGGGCATCTGCAGATGTATCAAACGTATTCCTCACTGGCCCTTTCGATCAGCCCGGCATTATTTCAAACGATGAGCCATACTATCAGTCGGACCCTCATTCGTGTAGGAATACAAATGCAGGATGACACGGTGATCAAACAAGGCAGAGAAATCATTGAGAATGCTAAACGACAGGTTTCTTTAAACACTAAATTGGTGAGTTTGTACGCGCTGACGTTTGTGAAAAAAGAGTGTCTATTCCTGCCGTATTCTCTCTTCAGTAAGAGCATGCATACAGGGGATAAACTGTTTTACAGAGTGAAAAAGAAGCGTAGAGAGGAAGAAATAAGAAAGAGTGAGTAAAGGTCTAGCCGGATTAAAAAAATAAAAAAGAGAAGATCCTTCACTCGTAACGTGTGTGAAGGATCTACAACGTTATCCAATTGGAAACAGTTCCGTGCTGTGAGTCACATCTAGGCGCAAGAAAATGAAAGAAATGTCTTTATTTTCAAAAACTATCAAAAAGGTGTAGTATACTAGTATGAACATGAACATAAAAAATAAAGTTAACTGTATAAATAATTTACTGGATAAAAGGAGATCGGCATATGGTTGATAAAAAGAATAAACATCCTCTATATCTACAATTAATGGAAGAATTGATTCAAAAAATCGAAAATAAAGACTATGTAGAAAACGAGAAGTTGCCATCAGAAAGAGAACTGTGCGAGATGTATGGGTTGAGCCGCATCACAGTCCGTAACGCTTTACAAGAGTTGGAAAGAGATGACTACATTTATAAACTTCATGGAAAAGGAACCTTTGTTTCTCCAAAAAGTTACAAACAAAAATTGGTGAAAATTTATAGTTTCACTGAAGAGATGAAAAAAATAGGAAAAAAACCTCAAACAATCGTTCTCTCTTTTGAAGTCATAACTATCGATCAACGGCTTGCACACAAATTGAATGTTAGTCCGGAGACGGAAGCCTACCGTATCATCCGGTTGCGTCTTGCGGATGATGAACCCTTCATTTATGAAACATCTTATGTTCCCGTGAAGTATTTTCCGGGATTGACAAAAGAAGCTCTTGAGGAAAAACCGATGTATTCTATTTTCATGGAGGATTATGACAAAGGTGTATCGCGAGCAGTTGAACAGTTCTCCGTAACAACTTTACGTCCAAATGAAGCCAAGCTTTTACAATTAAAAACAGATCGACCAGCAATGCTATTGAAACGATATGCGTATAATGAAGGCGATTTGATTGAATACACGATCAGTGTGATCAGCGGAAACAAATTTAAATATACTGTAGAGCTCACATAGGAGTCTACAGTCTATTAAACACCCCAACTGGTTATGACGTCATATCCAATAAAGTGGCTGAAATACCCGCAGTGTAAAAGTGCGGAGACAACAACCAAGGGACATGGACTGAAGTTGAGCGATGCTTTTTTATACGCAAGAAAAAGAGAGGCGAAAAAAAAAAATAAAAAAACTTGTTATAACCAGTTGGCATTTTTGTGTGGATTGCTTACAATAATCTCAGGTGGTTATAACAAGTTGAAAAAAGGAGTGGAAATGTGGTTCAATTACTAATTACTGGTCATGCCCATTTTGGCAGTGGCTTATTATCCTCAATAAAATTAATAACAGGTTTACAAAACGAGCTAACAGCAATCGACTTTACAGAAAGTATGAGTGCAACTGACTTAAATACGGAGTTGAAAAAGTGCATAGAAAATGACACAGAAGACGTACTTATATTAACAGACATACCAGGAGGGACTCCTTTCAATCAATCAGTACTATTGAAAACAGAAATGAAAAATAGAAGTATTGAAGTCATCGCCGGAACAAACTTACCTTTATTGATTGAAGCTGTAATGAATAAAAATCAGGAAAGCAAAAAATTGATCGAGCACTTAGTCACTGTCGGTAGTCAAAGCATCAGCGTATATGAAGCAAAAAGAAGAAATACTCCATCTGAAAATTTAGATGAGGGAATATAGGAGGGTTCACATGTTTGCCTTAACAGACGAAGAATTAAAAAATAAAGATGCATTTCATACGACCAAAGAAATTGAACAACAACCTGAAATTTGGAAAGAAACAATCGCTATTTATAAAAAGAATCAAGAATCGCTAACTGATTTTCTTGAAAAAATTTCCAGCAAACACAAAGAAGTAAAGGTCATCTTCACAGGAGCCGGAACCTCTGCGTATGTAGGCAATACGGTATTGCCTTACTTGAAAGAGAATAATCAGCTGCAGGGCTGGAATTTTGAAAGCATCCCAACTACCAGTTTAGTAGCAAATCCCTATCATCACCTGAATAAAGAAACGCCGACCTTGCTTGTTTCATTTGCCCGAAGCGGAAATAGTCCGGAAAGTGTGGCATCTGTCGATCTCGCTACGCAGTTGGTCGATGATTTATACCAATTGACGATCACTTGCTCTCCAGAAGGCAAATTAGCGAAAAACTCACAAGGAGATCCAACTAATTTCCTTTTGTTAATGCCAGAAAAAGCAAACGATAAAGGATTTGCAATGACGGGGGCTTTTACAAGTATGACACTGGCTACTCTGCTCGTATTCGATTCAAAAAATCTAGAAGCCAAAGAACAGATCGTGGATACAGTAAGAAAAATGGCTGAGTCGATAGTTTCAAGAGAAGATGAAGTGCAAAAAATTGTTGACACTGGTTTCAAACGCATAGTTTTTCTTGGATCAGGAAGTCTCGAAGGTTTAGCGCAAGAAGCACAGCTGAAAATGTTGGAACTGACTGCGGGGCAAATTGTAACGGCTTACGATTCACCACTTGGTTTTAGACACGGTCCTAAATCAATTGTCAATGAAGAGACAGCGTTGTTCGTTTTCCGTTCAACCAATGACTATACACGCTCATATGGTGAAGGGTTATTGAACGAAGTATACGAAGACGATCAGGCGAAAGCTATTTGGTCTATCGACTGGAAAGAGGATCCCAAATTTAAAGGAAATACATTTTCATTGGGTGGGGATCGATCGATTCCGGATGCCTATTTAGGAATTGCGTATATCATTTTTGCGCAAACGATCGCTTTGTTAACTTCTGTAACAATTGGAAACAAACCGGATAACCCATCCCCTACGGGAACGGTCAACCGAGTAGTCAAAGGTGTAGTTATTCACCCTTATACAAAATAAGAGGAGGAGATTTTTATGGGAACACCGAACATTTTATTGACACGTATCGACAATCGTCTAGTACACGGACAAGTAGGTATGACGTGGACAAATACGCTGGGAGCCAATTTAGTTATAGTGGCTAATGATGAGGTTGCTGAAGATGAAGTACAACAAAATTTGATGGAGATGGTCTTACCTGAGTCAGCACAAAGTAGATTCTTTACTTTAGACAAGGTTATCCGGATCATTGATAAAGCAGCTCCCCGTCAAAAGATCCTACTGGTTGTACGCACACCTCAGGATGCACTAAAACTTGTGGAAGGAGGAGTGCCGATCAAGAAAATAAATGTTGGGAATCTACATTTTTCAGAAGGGAAGAAGCAGATTTCTTCCACCGTTTCTGTAGATGCACAAGACATTGAAACATTCAAGAAATTGGATAGTTTAGGTGTCGAGTTAGAAGTAAAAGGTGTACCGAGTGACAGAGGATTTGACTTGATGTCAAAAATTTGATCTGAGAGAGGATGAATAATATGTTTGTTCAAGCTTTATTAATTGGTCTTTGGGCCGGTTTAGCAGGAATTGATCAATTTAACGGATTAACACATATTCACAGACCCATCGTAACAGGACCAGTTATCGGACTTATTTTAGGAGATTTCACTTTAGGATTAATGGCAGGAGCAACGCTTGAATTAGTTTGGGCAGGTATGGTGCCTCTAGCTGGCGCACAACCACCTAACGTTGTTATCGGCGGGGTCATCGGAACTGCTTTCGCAATTATTACTGGTCAAGACCCTGCAGTAGCAGTAGGAATCGCTGTTCCATTTGCAGTTGCTGCTCAAGCAAGTATCACATTGATTTTTACAGCATTCGCACCTGTAATGCATAAAATGGATGTACACGCAAAAAATGCTAATACTAAGGGAATAGATCATCTGACCTATATCCAGCCGATTTTATTGTTCGGATTTTTCTTCATCATTGCATTCTTACCTATATTCTTTGGGGCAGAGCAAGCTGCAGAAATAGTATCATTATTACCTGAATGGTTGATCAACGGATTATCTGTTGCAGGTGGAATCATGCCAGCAATTGGGTTCGCTATGTTACTTAATATTATGTTCAAATGGGTTTACGCACCGTTCTTTGCTATTGGATTTGTAGCTGTTGCGTATGCCGGTTTACCAATCTTGGCTATTGCAATTGTCGGAGTAGCAATAGCAGCTTACGATTATTTCATTCAGGATAATGTAAAACCTGAACCGGTCACCAATACACAAACAACAATCGATGATGAGGAGGATTTTAGCGATGGAATATAATAACCAAAACGAAGAAGTCATCAGCAACGAAATTCAAGATCCCTCAACTGAGAAAGTATTGACTAAAAAAGATTTGAATAAAATGGTCTGGAGATCTCTATTACTCCAAAGCTCATTCAACTATGAACGTATGCAAGGTGGTGGGTGGACATACAGTCTGATCCCAGGATTGAAAAAAATCCATACAAATGACCATGACTTGTCTAACGCATTACAAGATCATATGCAATTCTTTAATACCCATCCATTCCTTATAACCTTTGTACAAGGTGTCATTTTGGCGATGGAAGAAAATAAAGAAAAACGGGAAACGATTCGCGGGATCAAAGTGGCTTTAATGGGTCCTTTAGGCGGAATCGGAGATGCACTTTTCTGGCTAACACTGTTACCTATAACAGGTGGGATCGCTGCTTCATTATCCGCAGAAGGAAACGTCGCTGGACCGATCATATTCTTAGTTGCCTTTAACTTAGTCCATTTCTTCTTGAGATTCTTCTTGATGCATTATGGATATGGTATGGGTACGCGCGCGATCACAGTCCTAAAAGAAGGAACGAAGAAAGTATCAAGAGCTGCTTCTATTGTCGGAATGATGGTCGTAGGAGCTTTGGTCGCTTCCTATATCAACCTTTCTCTGAATTGGACGATACAGGCCGGTGAGATCCCTGTTGATATTCAAGGAGAAGTTATTGATGCAATAATGCCAGGTCTACTTCCATTATTGTATACAATGTTGTGTTACTGGTTATTGAAAAAAGGTAGATCACCGCTAACTTTGATTGGAATGACAATCGTACTTGGTTTAGCAGGTAGTATACTCGGAGTTATGTAATCAACTTGAGAAAGGGCATGCTACTATGCCCTTTTCTTTATGTAAAGTAAGGGTGAATATAAATGAAGCAAGTCATTAAAGCAGATAAATTCTTTTTGAAAAATAGAGAGACAGAAGCAGGCTATTTGATTATTAGAGATGGACTATTCGATATTTTTTGTGAACGAGAACCAGAAAAGTATGACCAATTACTGGATTATACTGGTTATTGGATCGGCCCTGGATTGGTTGATACCCATATTCATGGATACAATGGGAACGACATTATGGACAACAATGCGAATGGATTCAAACAAATGTCCGTGGATCTATTATCTTGTGGAGTTACTTCTTTTCTTCCGACTACCTTAACTTCATCTATTGAATCATTAAACGAAGTCGTTCAAACAATTGGAGAGCATATCAACGAGGTTGAAGGAGCAAAAGCGAAAGGTATTTTTCTTGAAGGACCGTTCTTTACAGAAAAGCATAAAGGCGCACAAAATCCTGGATATTTCATGGATCCTTCTATTGACATACTCAAGAAATGGCAAGAATTGTCTCAAAACACTATCGTAAAAATAGCCATTGCACCAGAACGCGAAGGCACCAAAGCGTTTATTGAATACGCTGCGAGTCAACAGATCAAAGTAGCCATCGCGCATACGGATGCCACCTATGAGATCGCTACGGAAGCAGTCAAGACAGGCGCATCCATATTTACGCATACGTTTAATGGAATGAATGGACTACATCACCGTGAACCAGGAGCGGTCGGAGCAGCTATGACAGTTCCAAACGCCTACGCTGAAATTATCTGCGATGGGAATCATGTTCATCCTGTAGCAGCAAATATTTTAATGAATCAAAGAGGCAGAGATGAAACGATCCTGATCTCTGATTGTATGATGGCCGGAGGGAAACCAGACGGACAGTATATGCTTGGCGAATTTGAAGTGTTCGTAGAAGACGGTATGGCAAAAATCGACACAGGAAGTCTTGCCGGAAGTATATTGAAACTAAAAGATGCTGTGAAAAATGTCGTCGATTGGGGAATAGCAACGCCAGCTGAAGCAATTAAAATGGCATCGCAAATTCCATGTGAATCCATAGGCTTAAGTGATTGTGGCTATATTGAAAAAGGTATAGCAGCTGATTTTATCGTCTTGGATAAAGAATTAGATTTGCAAGCCACTTTTGTAAATGGTGTACGCAGATATGTAAGAGAGTAGGGTTGAACGAATGATTGTAACGATTACTATGAATCCTTCAGTGGATATTTCTTATAAATTGGACCAGTTAACAATAGATGGAGTCAACAGAGTGACTAATTATTCAAAAACAGCTGGTGGTAAAGGGCTGAATGTCGCCCGTGTATTAGCTCAGTTGGAACAACCGGTTACAGCCACTGGTGTTTTAGGTGGAACGATCGGAGATTTTATCAAACAGAATATTGTTAAAGATAACGTAGAAGATGGTTTTTTAACTATTGAAAAAGAGTCGAGAAACTGTATCGCCATTATCCATGACGATGGGAAACAAACAGAAATTTTAGAAGCGGGACCAACGCTCTCTGAACAAGAAGGCGAAAATTTCTTGACCCATTTAACTCAGTTGCTCACGCAAAATAGTAAAACAGTAACTGTTTCAGGCAGTTTACCTAAAGGACTGTCAGTAGATTATTACACAAAAGTAATTGCCCTATGCAATCGGGAACACTGCAAAGTGATTTTAGATTCTAGTGGAAACTATTTAATGGAAGTATTGAAGCATAAAGAAAAACCTTATGTCATCAAACCCAATCTGGAAGAAATCGAAAGCATTGTTGGGCAGTCACTGCCAACGACGGACGATCAAGTAAAAGCTTTAAGCCATAAGAACTTTGACGGGATCATGGGTATAGTATTGTCAAAAGGGAAAGATGGAGCCATAGTCAAATGGGGCAAAGATTTTTATGCCGTTTCGATTCCAAAAGTTCAAGCAGTCAACCCAGTCGGATCGGGAGATTCTACAGTCGCGGGTATTGCTATGGGTGTGGAGTTGAATTATTCTCCGGAAGAAATCATACAGACAGCGATGACAGCTGGGATATTGAATGCAATGGAAGAAAAAACGGGACACATCAATAAAGAGAACTTTGAAACAATAGTCAAACAAATTCAAATAAAAAAATTGTAGGAGTGAATTACATGAAATACGTTAGCAAAAACAAATACGAAGCTTTACAACGCCTATCTGATGAAAATGGTATCATCTCTGCACTGGCCATCGATCAACGCGGTTCGCTGAAAAAGATGATCGCTCAAGATACTCCTACAGATTTAGGAGACGAGGGGATCAAGGAATTTAAAAAATTGATTTCTGCAGAATTGACACCTTATTCAACTGCTATTCTATTAGATCCAGAATACGGCCTACCAGCTACAAAGGTAAGAGATAAAAATTCCGGATTACTTTTAGCTTATGAAAAAACAGGCTATGATGCTACTGAAATAGGACGCTTGCCAGATCTACTCGAAGAATGGTCAGCTAAACGATTGAAAGAACAAGGCGTAGATGCGGTCAAATTCTTGCTTTATTACGATGCAGATGAAGACAAAAAAATCAATGAATTCAAGCACGTATACATGGAACGTGTGGGTTCAGAATGTCTAGGTGAAGATATTCCGTTCTTCTTAGAAATCCTCACTTACGATGCAACAAATGATGACAATAAAGGGAAAGAATTTGCAAAAGTCAAACCTGGAAAAGTCATGAACGCAATGAAAGAATTTTCTAAACCACGTTACAATGTGGACGTATTAAAAGTCGAAGTCCCTGTAAACATGAACTATGTAGAAGGTTTCGCAGAAGCTGATGCTGTTGTCTATACAAAAGCAGAAGCGATGAAACATTTCAAAGACCAAAGTGCTGCTACAGACTTACCTTTCATCTTCTTAAGTGCAGGAGTAAGCGCGCAACTATTCCAAGATACTTTAGTCTTTGCACAAGAGGCTGGCTCAACATTCAATGGCGTTTTATGTGGTCGTGCGACATGGAAAAACAGTGTGAAACCATATGCAGCTGAAGGGAAAGAAAAAGGAAGAGAATGGCTACAAGATCAAGGCGTTAAAAACATCACTGATTTGAATAAAGTGGTCATGTCATCATCACAACCGTGGTTCGACAAGATAAAATTAGAAGAAAAATAGACTAGGAAAAAAGTGGATCGTTAATGGAAAAGCAGAAAAGGCACGCATACAAATTGACGTATGAGTGCCTTTTTTTGCTTTGAAACAGTTAATAAGAAGTGGAGTTTGTTGGTAAGTAGCCGATAGTTTCATTTTAGAAAGAAAAAACTAAAAGCCTTATTTTTTGGGAAGATAGGAGGATTTGATATACTAACGGTAACAACTTCGAGGGGTAGTGACTATATGAAGGAATTTGAAGAGTTTTTAAGTGGGATCGAGGAAGGTCCAAAAAGAGAACGGATGGAAGAGATCCTGAGACATATTGCAGAGAAATATCCGCATATGGAAAAAGCAGTGAAGTGGAATCAACCGATGTTCGTGGATCACGGTACGTTCATTATTGCGTTTAGTGTAGCGAAACCCCATATCGCTGTGGCTCCTGAAGCCAGAGGGATCCAAAAGTTTGCAGAAGAATTTGATAGAGTGGGCTATTCTTATTCGAAACAGCTTTTTCGGATCAAATGGAATGAAGCCGTAGATTTCGAATTGTTAGACAAAATCATCGCGTTTAATATAGAAGATAAAATCGACAGCACGAAGTTTTGGCGATGAAATTTGTATTAAGGAGGATGCCCGCTTGAGCATAGTTAAAAGAGATGCTATCCCGGAAAAAATAAAAAGAGAGGTTCGGCAATATTGTAAGTTTGGTTGTATATTTTGTGGAAATCCGCTTATTGAATATCATCATATTATTCCATGGCATGAAGTGAAGATACATAGTGCTGCCAATCTAACATGTTTGTGTTCAAATTGTCATACAATGGTTACCAAAGGATTAATCAGTAACCAAGAAGTGATATACAAAAATAAAAATCCTCATAATAAAGGAAAAGATTTTTGGCCGAGCATGATGTTGGGATATAAAATATTTAATAATGAGGATATTGCAAAATTATCTATTGGAGTTGCAAATTCATATTTTAAAATGAATCCATTAAAGTATAATTCAAACTTTTATTTAATGGTTCCAATTGTCATAGACGGAGTCCCATTAATTGCTTTTACTGTAAAAGAAGGTAGGTTAAATCTTTATCTAAAATTATTTGATGAGTATAATAAAGTGGTACTAGAAATTATTAATAACGAAATAGTAAGCAGGTTAGATTTTTGGGATATAACTTTTAAGAATAATAGATTAAAAATTAATAATCAGCAAAACAAGATTTTTATAGAAATTGAATTTGAAGTTCCCTATTCTATTCATATTAAAAAAGGATTCCTTATGTATAATCAAAAAGGTTATAAAATTCGGTCTGACTCATTAGTTACATTGAAAAATAATATTCAGTTTTCAAATAATGAATTTTATAATTTCTCTATCGGCATTGCGATGGGAGAAATTCCTGGAAATATGTCTTGTGCGGTAAGGTTACCTTGAGATTTAGAAAAACTCTATAATAATAAAATGATGGAATTGTTCTTAGAATATGAATTAAGTAGAAGCAAATATGTATACTTTGATATTTCAATAGTAAAAACCTTATCCAGAAATTGGATAAGGTTTTTATAGATTTAAAGTATAAACACGTTTTGTTTTTTCATATCTTCTCTGAGTTCATTCGGCCAGACGCTCATTTGGACTTCACCGATGTGGTATTTGCGTAAGAGGAACTGACATATCCGAGATTGTCCGATCCCTCCGCCAATAGTCTGCGGGTATTCTCCTTGCATCAGGGATTTATGATACGGGAAGAGCAGTTTATCAGTTTTCTCTGCATGAATCAGTTGGCTGTTCAGTGTTTCTGGATCTACGCGGATGCCCATGGAAGACAATTCTAGGACGTCATCGTGGACAGGGTTGTAAAAGAGTAAGTCTCCGTTTAGTGTCCAGTCGTCATAATCGGGTGCTCGGCCATCGTGTGGTTCACCGTGCGATAGGGGGTGTCCGATCCCAATCAAGAAATAGGCGCCCACTTCTTTTGCAAAGGCGCGTTCGCGCTCTTTGGAAGATAGATGTGGATAGCGCTGTAATAATTCTTCACTAGTTGCAAAGGTCAACTGCTGTGGTAATGTCGGTTTGATCGACGGATACAAAGAATGGATCAGGATTTCTGCTTCAAGAAAAATGCTGTATATTGTCTCAACGGTTTCTGTCAACGTGACTAGTTTGCGGTCTGTCGGCGCAATGATTTTTTCCCAATCCCATTGATCCACATAAACACTGTGGATGACATCCAGAACTTCATCGCGGCGGATAGCGTTCATGTTTGTATATAAGCCTTCCCCTAAAACAAAGTCGTAGTCCTTCAAGGCTTTCCGTTTCCATTTGGCCAAAGAATGGACGATTTCGACTTCGGTTTGGCTGTCTTTGATATCAAAGGCGACAGGGCGTTCGATGCCACTCAAGTCGTCATTCAAACCGGAAGTGGTTTCGACAAACAAGGGCGCGGATACGCGTGTCAAGTTGAGGCGTTCGGACAGTTCGTGTTCAAAAAAGACTTTGACGATTTTGATAGCTTTCTGTGTTTCTTTGATGGATAAATGTGAGCGATACATCTGGTTTCCTCCTTTAAATTAAAAAAAATCCTTCCATCCCTGTATTAGGGACGAAAGGAAGGACTTCCGCGGTACCACCCAGATTAGCTTTTGGCTCACTTTTAAGATACGGGCGCATGCCGATATCCGACTCCGTTAACGGGGAGATCCGGCCAGGTCTACTCATTTCTTTTCCTCTGGCAGCTCCGAGTGTTCTTCAACCGCGTTCAGGCGCCGGGTTTCCACCATCCCCAGCTCTCTATTGCTATCCCTCGATTTACTCTCTCATCATCGCATTGGTGTTGTGTATTGTTTCTTATTATACGATGGATTTAGAGAGAGTCAAGGATTAAATGAAAGAAAATTTTGGGAGTGCGTACGATTGTTCGGGAATGGATAGGAGGAAGAAAATTCACAATCAGATGCTTTGGAGGTTTGCGTTTTCTTCGGTATACTTTTTGTAAGGGGTTCCAAATTTAATTAGATAGAATACAGTACAAAGGAGCGCTAGAAATGAAACATTTTGATACCTTTTTAAAGAACTTGTTGACAGGGGAAAAGCTGGAAAAAATGGCGGAATTATTGGAACATGTTGAAAAGAGTTTTCCACAGTTGAAGGCAAAAGTGAGCGGGCTGCATCCGATGTTTGTAGACAAAGGGATAGAAATTGTCGGCTTTACGATTTTTGATGACTTTATTTTGGTCACGACCGATGCAAAAATGATCGAGCGCTTCCAAGGGTCGATCGAAAAAGCAGGCTATATGCATGAGCGTGCTTCTTTCCGTATTGGATGGGACGACACTATTCGTTTTGACTTGTTGGATGATATCATCAAAGCCAATTGGCAAGATAAGCAAGTACAAACACGATTCTGGCGGTAAGCGTCAAGAATAACTAATAGCGAGGAGCTTGGGAGGATACCCAAGCTTTTTTTTGCGTCGTTCGGTGGGCTAAGGGATCTCGGTAAGTTGAAGTGGACGGAGTAGAGGAAGTTGCCTGATTAGGGTTGGATCAGGCAACTTTAGCGGAGAAGAGAAGTGAATTCGACCGAATGGAAGTGGATCGGTCAACTTTACTAGTAGGGACTAGACGAAATTGCCTGAATCGGTGAGAATCAGGCAACTTTAGGGAAGAAGAGGAGTGAAGTCGACCGAATGGAAGCGGATCGGTCAACTTCACTATCAAGCCTTGCAGAAGTTGCTCGAATCGGTGAAGATCAGGCAACTTTAGTGGAGAAGAGAAGTGAAGTCGACCGAATGGAAGTGGATCGGTCAACTTCACTAGTAGTGACTAGACGAAGTTGCCTGAATCGGTGAGGATCAGGCAACTTTAGCGGAGAAGAGGAGTGAAGTCGACCGAATGGAAGCGGATCGGTCAACTTCACTATCAAGCCTTGCAGAAGTTGCTCGAATCGGTGAGGATCAGGCAACTTTAGTGGAGAAGAGAAGTGAAGTCGACCAAATGGAAGTGAATCGGTCAACTCCACCATCAAGGACTTGAGGAAGTTGCCCAAATCGGTGAGGATCATACTGGTAAATCACTAAGGAAAGTCTGCCCAGGCAGACTTTCATCAGAAAATGATCATTGATGAGTAAATGGAGAAAAAAAGCGTAAAAAAAAATTCATAAATAGTTCACAATCGCTCTGTTGTTTAAATAGAATCTTACAGTTTCTATTAACTTTCTGAAAAGATGACCGATATAAATACTTTGTATTTCTGCATTCAATTAATTATTCAGAGTATAGTTGTGTTTTTTTGTATATAAATGTATACAAAAAGAATATCTAGTTAAACCTGTTGTACTATTTCAAATCAAAACATTTATATTTGAACATGTTTTAATAACAGGCAGATTATTGAAAATGAATTTTATTCATTTTCTCATCATTTATGCTTTTTCATTGTTACAAACATCCAATAGGTATAGTACTATGGATATGATTAGAAAAAATGATTGTTAAGGAAATTTTTAAGGTTAAAGAAAGGAGTATAGTTTCAACCATCTAAGTAACTGAGGCACGTTAAAACAATACGTAAAGGATAGGAGAATACGAATGGTTAACTGTTCAAAATGTGGATATGAAAACAATGAAAACGCAAAATTTTGTGAGGGTTGTGGAAACAACTTAATGGATTCTACCGATAAAAAAGAAAACAGCACTCAGCAGAAGACAGAAGAAAAGAAACCCAGTCAGCCGAAAAAACCTCTTACAAAGAAAAATAAAATTATTCTTGGAACAATAGCTGCGAGTGCACTCTTACTATTTTCAGGATATAAGTTTGGGGAAGACTATTATTCGCTTGAAAATCAAGTGAAAAGAGACGTTGAAGTTCTGAATACAGCTGATCCTGCTGAAGTTGCGAAGGTTTTGGCAACGAAAGATATGAACTTTGAAATCACAGAAGATTCAGTCAAACCATTTACAGACTACATAAGTGAGAACAAAGAATATATCAAAGAGATACAAGATAGAGTTCTGTATAGTAGCAATGCTTTTGACGATTCCTATGAGATCCATTTAAGAAAAAACGGGAATGAGCTATTTATCTTCCCAAATTATGAATTAATTATTGTGCCGATCTACGCTGAAGTTGTGACGAATATGGAAGAAGTCACTTTGCGGATGAATGGGGAAGAAATCGCTACATCAGATTCTAGTGAATATACCAAAAAAATTGGACCGATTGCACCCGGAGATTATTTGTTTGATTCGTCTGTTACATTAGCCACTGGAGATTTATCCACTGAAAGAGAAATGAGTTTTATGGATAACTATGGTAATGAAGAATACATCGATTTATCTTTACATGGGATCAATATTTCTGTGTCGTCAAATATGGAGGATGGCTTAGTTTTCTTGAACGACAAAGAAGTCGGGAAGTTACAAGACGGGGAAGCTTGGATCGGTCCAATAGCTTGGCAAGAAGATAGTAGTTTGTATGTATCCAAAGAATATCCTTCAGCCACTTTAAAATCTGAAGAAATGTATTTTGAAGACTATGATACGACGTACTATCTTGATTTGATCGATGCAAGTGAATATGATCTAAAAATGTTGCTGTATGATGTTTATGCTGTGGCTGAAGACCTAACTTATTATGATGATTCAGCTTATACTACTTCTTTACAAGACTTACTTGTGGGCGGAGAAGAAAATAGTCTGTATAGTACATTCACGAATAAAGGAAAGAGCATTCGAGAAGATGAGGATATCTATAAAATTTATTACACACCTACGATTTCTGAAGTTGAGAGAATCGATCAGTATTCCTACAATTTGACCTATACATTGAGAGCTGAAACGGATTATGAATATGGTGTAGATAAAGAAGATCTAGTAGATGAACTGACCTTTGAAGGGGTTGCAGTGATCGAAGATATAGATGAAGAACCTACATTTTATGGTGGATATAATTATACTCTTAAACTAGAATCCGCAACGTTAGTGACAGATTAAAACCGTGGAAGGATGAGATCGTAGGTTTCTGAAAAAGGATCACAATAGGAGGAGTAAGAATGAAATTTTGTTCGAACTGTGGAAATGAATTAAAAGCAGCAACTAAATTCTGTAGTGAGTGCGGTAAACCTGTCGATGGCTCAGCGACGGTTACCGATGAAAAACCGGGCCAAACGATCATTAACTTGGACGCGATGAACATTGATAAAGAACAAGTAGGAACCTTAGCAGCTGATTATTGGGACTATTTCCTGCAAACAGTGAAAAATCCGAGTTCCAGTTTCAAAAAAGCAGAAAGTGCCAACGGTATCATCCAATTTGCACTGATGTCATTGTTTTCTTCCATAACATTGACATTTTTAGCGACAAATGTATTTTCAGCTAGTATGGAATTATTTTTTAAATCATTCCTGTTTTTCTTAGCTTTCAATTTTGGTTCTACGGGTATAGTGATGTTGGTCAAAAAAGTATTTTACACTGCTACAGTAAACTATAAAACACTATTGACTCAGTATGGAGGATTGTTTTCAGGATTTATTCTCTTGCAGTCGATTCTATTGTTATTTATTGCAGTCGCACCGCTTGGATTGATTGTTCCTTCAACAATACTATTCGCTGGAACCGTAACATTGGCAATGACAAATTTTACTGTTTATCTTTATCAGGACAAAAATAGTGCGAAAATCGATCGCATCTATATCGCTCTTATAGGAAATCTGATCATGTTATTAGTATTTATCATTCTTGGAAGAACCGGTGTGTTTGCTGCTGTAGAAGAATTCTCTTATCTTGCGACAGATATCATGAATGAATTTATCTATGATATGATGTACAGCTATTAAATACAGCACATCACCTTGTGAAATAGGATTTAAATAAAAACTATGAATAGCAAAGGAGAAAATAGAATGGCGAAAGAAACAAAATTTTGTGCAAATTGTGGAACGGAACAGAGTAAAGAGAGTAAATTTTGCACAAATTGCGGATATGATTTTGAAACAAAATCAGCACCGAACACCCATAAAAGCAACTCAGTGATGGATCAAGCGACAAAAACTTTTACTTCAGCAAAAGAGACAGTTACTTCAAAAATTGATATGGACAAAGTGAAAAACAATCAGTCTCTGAAGAAAATTCTATCTGGGAAAATTGTATTAGGAAGTTTAGCTGTATTGGCAATTGTGTTAGTAGTGTACTTCTTTGTTGGAGGAGTCGACGTTGCCGGAAAATATGAATCAGAATATACCATTGGCGATCCGCTAGAAAATAACCGGTTAGAAATTTCCAATAGAGGAAAGGCCACTCTAATAAATGATTCTAGTGAAGGCTATATGGAGGTTTCTTTCCAATTACAAGAAGATGATCTCACGGACTACTACATTGTGGATTCAAGTGAAAATGCAACTATAGAATTGAGAATTCCCAAAAGTGAATTGTATAATAATTTCACTGGGAATGAGTTTGATTATTTTATTAATGCATTGGATTTAAAGCAAAAAGAAGAAGATGACAAGATAGTTGTAACAGGAGAAATCACAGCTGTTGAGGCAGTGATGTTCGATATGGATTACGCAAGCATGAGTGTGTCTTCGCATCAGAACGAAAGAGATGTTTTGCTCGATGGGGATGTATACATCAAAGAGTAACAGATCACTAAAAATCTGCGAAGATAATTTTGAAAAGGCTGGGACATTCGTCCGAGTCTTTTTCTTATTGGACGAACATTCTTTCTAAACTGCGCTCAAGAATGATGATTGAAACCAAATAGAAAGTCGAAGAAAGGTTGTCTAAAGAAGTTTCGTATTGATTCCTGTCTTCTTTAGATTATTGCTTCACGAAAGAAGTTCTGTACAAATTTTGATAAACTCCTGTAAATCAATTGGCTTGTATGACGTGAGACCACTAATCTGTTCGACTGTTGAAGCTTTCCCACTCTAGTGAAGTAGTCCGGTCAGTCGAACGCTGCCATTCGAGTGAATAGTGACTCTTTTTTGAAAACACCAGCGGTAGTTATCTCTTTGAAAAATAAATTTTTCGATGCTGTAAGGGGGAGTCTGCATGATGTCTTTCAATGCACGTTTGAATTGACTGAGGGAGTTGAACCCATTGTTGAGCGCTATCTCACTAAGCAAGTAGTCGGTTTGTTTTAAGTCATTACTGTTTTTTGTGTAGAAAGTGCAGAGTGGATTTATTCATCTGACAATTTAGTGAATGGGTAGTAAAAGGCAGAGTCTTTTGGTAAAATGGACGAAAATATAAGATAGGAAAAGGAATTAAAAAGAGGGATGTTATGGGCTATTTTCTAGGATTCGTTTTTGTTCTGGTCGTATCGATCAGTACTTTCCAAAAAATAACAGCTGATAAAGACGACAATGTGACCAAGCAAGAAAAGAGAATCAGCTGGGTTTTCTGGGCGTGGATCATGGTTTTTGTTGTCTCCATTAGTATATATTTCTTCCTGTAGAGATAAGAATAAGGTAGAAGTAGATCCTCTTTTAATAGAGTAAACAAGGGAGTAGCGGTAGTGCAGAGTATAGAAAGATAAGTGAGGGTCTATAACTGCTATCTATTGAATAGAAACAAAATGTGCGCTACGATTTGGGGTACATATGTTAAATAAGTAGCCAATGATGGACGAATTTCACAGAAACTAAAGGAGTCTAAAGCGATGAAGGCGTATATAATCAAGCTAGTGTTAGAGGATTCAAAACCGCTGATTTGGAGGCGTGTGGTGATGCCTGCCGGAGCGACGTTCAACCGGCTGCATGATGTGATCCAGGGTGTGACGAATTTTTCAGGGGATGGTCACTTATATGCATTTTACTTACACGAAGAAGGTATCGTAGTCACGAATGACGAGGAAGCTTACGAGGAATACACTTATTTAAAGAAAAACAAGAAGGAGATCCTTGAACAGTTGAAGGCTAGGGTCCCGGAGAATCAGTATCTTGTTCAGCTTGCTGAAATTCATGAGCGGTTGAAAACAATTGTCCGGAAACCGAGTGGGCTGAAGATCGATGAGTATCTAGAGAGACACGGAACGGTAGACTATCGCTATGATTATGGGGATGGCTGGCAGTTTACGGTGACTTTAGAAGAAATCGTCAAGGATTATTATTTTGGTTACCCGACGTTGCTTGATGGAAAAGTGACTGCGCCGCCTGAAGATGTGGGTGGGCTGGATGGATTTAAACAGTTTTTAGCGATCTACAAAGATCCCGATCATCCTGAACATGAGGAGACAGTTGCTTGGGCAACTAGTCAAAACTTCCAACAATATGATAAAGAAAAGATCAATTCCTTGCTAAAGTTTATTCAGTACCAAAAAACTGAATGGGACAAGATCGATCACCAGAACTATGTTATTGTGGAGGACAAGTATCGGGAAAATGACTAAAAACAAGTACTTTTTTTAGTCAAATTTTGTGTTCCATCTGTAAAAAAGAAGCTTCCAATCGGACTCGATTGGAAGCTTCTTTTTTATAATGTGCTGATGCTATTGGAGAGGACTCACTTGGACATTGATCATTCTGCTTTTGGAGAAACATCAGATCTGAATAGAGCTTTGCAATTTATCCATAAGTTACAAACTTGTCTGCTATTTCGAGCACAGTTTAAAAAGTGAAGTTCGTGAAATAAGTAGATGCAGGGACAATCGACTCAGCATCTTTGGTTTAGTGTTGCAAGAATAGAGGCCGGGTTATTAAAAAAATTGAATAAACAGGAATGAAAACGCTTGACAAGATAAACTAAAAAGGGTAATCTTATATTTGTAAAGCAAAGGTTAAACGTTTAACCTAAAAAAGGAGAGAATCAAATGTCAAAAATTACAAAAGGTTTATTATCGATAGCCAGTATTTTAAGTTTAGCTGCTTGTTCCAATACTACTGGAGAAGCGGAAGAACTAGTCCAAGATGATAATCCAGATAAAGGACTCGAAACGTTTGGTGAAACAATTCAATATGATCCAAATAAGTTGGTCAACGAAGGTGAACCCATTAGTATCGAATATTGGACTTGGGGCGAAACTGATCCAATAAATAAATTGGCAGAGAGTTACGAGGAAATTTATCCTAACGTCGATATTGAAGTATCCATTCAACCCTGGGATGATTTTTGGACAAAGCTTCCACTATCTTTAAAAGGAGAAGATGGTCCTGCGCTATTCAATATACATAATTCACAGCATGATAACATTTTCCCTTACCTAGCACCTTATGATATTCCAGTAGAAGATTTGCAAGCTGATTTTGAATCAGTCGATTCTCATGTCATTGATGGTGAAGTATACTATACAGATTATCTGATCAATTCTGGAAACATTTATTATAATAAAACTTTGTGGGAAGAAGCCGGTCTTTCAGAAGATGACATTCCTCAAACGTGGGATGAATTCACAGAAGTAGCGAAACAATTGACGAAGTATGATGAAGATGGAAATATCATTCAAGCGGGTTACAACTTCAATGGAGATATCAGTGCGATATATGAAGGATTAAATTATCAAAAAGAAGAACTTTTATTCAATGAAGATGGTACTGCAAACTTTGATAATTCGACTACAAAAGAAAATTTTGAATATTTGACCAATCTATATGAAAAAGAAAAAGTAGGATCAAAAGATTTTGGTGACGACTCAAGTATGAGCTTTGGTAATGCACAAACCGCTATGGTTTATAAATGGGGTTGGTTCTTAGGAGAATTAAACAACAATTATTCGGATATAGATTTTGGTGTGTTCGCAACTCCTACTCCAACAGAAGAAGTACCATTTGCTTATGATAGATACAATGGTGAAAGCACACCGGGTGTCAATAAAAATCAGAGTGAAGAACAGCAAGCTGTCGCGCAAGACTTTTTGAAATATATTTTGGCTGGTGAGGAGTACTCAGTTGAGGGTGCTTTATCCTTAGCTTCGTTCCCAAGCAAAAAATCTCTAGTAGACAATCCTGATGTCCTAGAAAATCCAGTTTTGAAAGCTTTATCACCTCGAGTAGATCGATTGATTTGGCCAGGACCATTTCCTGCTACTGTTGAAACAACAGCAACTCAAGTGATGGAAGATATTTTATATAATGGGAAAGATATTGATCAAGCCTTGAGTGATGGTCAAGAACAGATGGATAAAGACATGGAAAATGCCGAATTTAATTCTTTACAATCAAGTTATAAATTTTTTGATGAATTAAATTAAGGTAGATCGATGGGGGATGCTAATGAAATATTAGCATCCTCAATTTTTAAGACTAAAAGATAGGAGAAATAGTATGAAGTTAGAAACGAAAAAAAATAATACAAAGATATTTACATTGAAGAATTTAACAATATTATTTATCATAGTATATTTTGGAATATTTTTAGTATATCCAATATATAAAGCTTTTGCTGGAAGCATGCATGATTGGAATCCATTAATTGATCAATATGATTTTGTCGGTCTAGATAATTTCAAGTATGTTCTTTCAAATCCACTTTTTTGGAAATCTATGAATAATACAATTTTCTTTTCATTCCTTTCTGTGTTTTTTAGAATTGTTTTAGGTTTGGGACTAGCTTTGTTATTGGAGGCAAAGATAACAAAATTCAAATCATCGTTTCGAGGAATGTTTTATATGCCAACAATTACACCATTAGTTGCTGTATCCTTCGTATGGATGTGGTTATATAATCCACAATTCGGATTGATTAATAAAGTTTTTGGATTAGATATCAACTGGTTAAAGGATGCTCAATATGCTCTGCCAGCAATTATAATCATGACCATTTGGAAAGATTTTGGGTATGCAACAGTTATTTATTTGGCTGGTCTGATGGGATTACCTCAAGATGTTTATGAAGCAGCAAGTATCGATGGAGCAAGTAAGATGCAGACGTTTAAAAATATTACTTGGCCACTTTTAAAACCGACTACTTTATTTATCATTATTACATCTCTAATTAGTTATTTTCAGGCGTACATACAAATATTGATCATGACGGAGGGTGGACCCGGAACTTCGACGTATGTAATATCATACTTGATTTTCGATGAAGCTTTTGTAGATTACAATTTTGGTGTTGCTTCTGCTATGTCCATTTTATTATTTGGCATAATTGGAATTCTGACTTTGTTAATGTTTAAAGTAACAAGTGAAAGGGGATCAACAAAATGAAAAATGCAAAAACCTGAATAATTCATAGCTCTAATTTAAAGCTGTTTTCTTGAATAAATTGCCTATTTTTATATTAGGCAGATACCTTCTTCTAAAATATTGTGTTTTCGAACAGGATTCTTAGGGAAGAAGGACCTATTAAAAATCCTTTGTCTATTTAAGGGCATACTGATCCCTTGAAATAATCAGTTAAAACTTTATGCGATAACTCCTCTAAATACATTGTCTGGATCGCCGTAGGCGTTCGAAAACCTTATAAAATTCGGTTTGATACACATGATAACTCGACAGTTTGAGATAGACTTGTCTGCCTGTTTTAACGAGTTTGCCGGCAACTTTGAGCAATGTCAATCGTATAGAATGAATCGTCATCCCCCGATTCACTTGTTCAAATCCAATGGTCTTTAAAAAATTGACGAGGTTGTAAGCCAGGACACTGATCATCATTCTAACGTGATTTTCCAGGAAGAGTGGGTGTAAATTG
>NZ_AUEG01000014.1 GCF_000425865.1 Lacticigenium naphthae DSM 19658 | reverse complement strand
AGAAAAATGTGCGGTGGCGATGGCGAAAAGGACACACCTGTTCCCATTCCGAACACAGCCGTTAAGCTTTTCAGCGCCGAGGATAGTGAGGGGTTTCCCCTTGTGAAAGCAGGACGTTGCCGTGCACTTTTTTTTTTATATGGAGGTTTAGCTCAGTTGGGAGAGCATCTGCCTTACAAGCAGAGGGTCAGCGGTTCGAGCCCGTTAACCTCCATCGTTCTTTGAGTCATTAGCTCAGTTGGTAGAGCATCTGACTTTTAATCAGAGGGTCGCAGGTTCGAATCCTGCATGACTCATTACAGTTCTTACTGTAATGAGCTTTTTTTTTGCTCTGATTAGTATCAAGGTAGTGAAAAGATGTTGCTTTGCTACAGAATAGATTGTATAATGAAGTTAACTTTTTGATAGTGTACTACTGTTTTGTTTTTTTTGCACCCTTAGCTCAATTGGATAGAGTACCTGACTACGAATCAGGCGGTTAGAGGTTCGACTCCCCTAGGGTGCATATGTTTTTTTAAAATAACTCAAAAAATCTATTTCTTTAAGAAAAAGGGAAATAGATTTTTTTGTTTTATTTTTATGTACAAACGGATGTCACTATGCTCCCTTTAGTATAAAATTGAAATGAGTATTATTTGAAAGGATTTCATATATTTGATATTATTGATTTCCTATTTAATAAGGACTAATAATCATTAAAAAAGAGCCTTCTTCCTTTTCAAATCACTTGATTTGCTATATAATTAGTAATAGTCAAACAAAGTCAAAGTCAAATGTTGATAGGAAATTTTCATGAAAATTGATGGGAGAAAAGGAGGAGAATCTAAAAAAAGAATTTCTTGAATCATTCTTTCTTTTAGGTTAAGAGTCTATGCAAAATCATAACATGTCAGATATTATCGAAGCATATTTAAAAAAAGTATTGAACAGACAAGAACAAATTGAAATTCGTAGAAATGAAATAGCTGCACTGTTTGATTGCGTACCTTCTCAAATAAATTATGTAATCAATACTCGTTTCACTATTCAACATGGTTATTTAGTTGAAAGCAAACGAGGTGGCGGCGGATATATACGCATTATAAAAGTCCAATTATTAGATGAATCTGAATTTTTAGATACAATGATTGAAATTATCGGTGAAAGTATTAGTCAAAAGGACTCACAATCAATTGTTACTAAACTATTTGAAGATCAGTTGATTACGAGACGGGAAGCTAAATTGATATTGATAGCCATAGATAAGAGCTATTACACAATGGATAATAAGGCAGAAAAAAACATGCGAGCACGATTGATGAAATCATTCCTTACAAACTTAAAATATGAGGATCCCAACGAATACGGAGGCGAATAAAATGAACGAACTATTTACAGAAAAAGCAAAGACAGTCTTATATTTAGCTCAAAAAGAAGCTAAATCCTTTCGCCATCGTTCAGTTGGCACAGAGCATTTGCTTCTTGGCTTAATACTTGAAACAGATGGTATAGCTGGAAAAACATTAAGAGATTTAACACTAACTGAGGAAGACATAAGAGAAGAAATAGAACATTTCACAGGGTATGGTCCGGCTGGATCTGTCGATCATAAAAAAGTCCTTCCATACTCCCCACGGACTAGACAAGTGATCACTTATGCAACTGATGAAGCCAGAAGAATGAAATCGTCTTTAGTGGGAACAGAACATATTCTGCTAGGGATTTTAAGAGATGATGAAATATTGGCTTCCAAAATATTAGTGAATTTGGATATTCATTTGGCTAAAGCTAGACAAATGGTTGTAAAAAAATTGGGAAATGGTGCAGTTACTTCAAAAAGCCAAAAATTCTCTAGAAGCACGAAGAATCAAACAACAGCTAGTGGGACGCCTACTTTAGATGGTCTAGCACGAGACTTAACGGAGCTAGCACGTGAAGGCAAATTGGATCCCACTGTTGGAAGAGCACTCGAAATTAGAAGAATGGTTCAAATTCTGAATCGAAGAACAAAAAATAATCCGGTATTGGTCGGTGAGCCTGGAGTGGGCAAAACAGCTATTGCAGAAGGCTTAGCACAGAAAATTGCTAGCGGAGAAATACCAGCTACATTGGCCAACAAGCGGTTGATGGCTTTAGATATGGGTTCGCTAGTCGCTGGAACAAAATACCGCGGCGAATTTGAAGAACGAATGAAAAAAATCATAAATGAAATCTATCAAGATGGAGAAGTCATCTTATTTATCGATGAGTTGCATACTTTAATCGGTGCAGGGGGAGCGGAAGGTGCCATTGATGCATCAAATATTTTAAAACCTGCACTAGCACGTGGAGAACTTCAAACGATTGGCGCTACGACTCGTGATGAGTATCAAAAACACATCGAAAAGGACGCTGCTTTGGAAAGAAGATTTGCTCCAGTTCATATCAATCAACCTAGTCCCGAGGAAACGGAAGAAATTCTATACGGGTTGCGGTCAAGATATGAAGAACATCACGGGTTATCTATTTCCGACGATGCTATTAAAGCTGCAGTCCAATTATCACACCGGTATATCACCTCTAGACAGTTGCCAGATAAAGCTATCGATCTAGTTGATGAAGCGGCTTCTAAAGTTCGTTTGGATTATACAGATAAACCATCTACTTTTACAATAGCTAATCAGAAGTTAGAAGAACTTACAAAAGAAAAAGAAGAGGCTATTCAAAATCAAGATTTTGAAAAAGCTGCGAAGATCCGTTCACGAGAAATGCGACAAAGAAAAAAAATAGAGAAAATTTTACAAACAGAAAAAAATGAAGAACCAGTTGACCTAGAAGTTTCAGAACGTGACGTAGCAGAAATTGTTTCTCAATGGACGGGTATTCCAGTTCAACAAATGGAACAAAAAGAAACTGAGAGGTTAATGAATCTGGAAGGTGTATTGCATGAACGGGTGATTGGACAAGAGGATGCGGTCAAAGCTGTATCTCAAGCCATCAGGCGTGCAAGAAGTGGTCTAAAAGATCCGAATCGACCAATTGGTTCATTTATGTTTTTAGGTCCGACTGGGGTAGGGAAAACTGAACTTGCAAAAGCCTTGGCTGAAGCAATGTTTGGTAGTGAAGAGTCTCTTATCCGGGTGGACATGTCTGAATTCATGGAAAAATATAGTACGAGTCGTCTAGTAGGATCGCCACCCGGATATGTTGGGTATGACGAAGGTGGACAATTAACTGAAAAAATAAGACAAAAACCTTACTCAGTGGTCCTATTGGATGAAGTTGAGAAAGCTCATCCAGATGTTTTTAATATTCTCTTGCAAGTGTTAGATGATGGAATATTAACAGATGGAAAAGGCAGAAAAGTCGATTTCAAGAATACAATTATCATTATGACTTCTAACTTAGGGGCCACGACATTACGGGATGAGAAATCAGTCGGATTTGGCGCTAAGGATAAGCGATTTGATTATAAATCTATGCAATCGAAAATAATGGAAGAGTTGAAGAAGACTTTTCGTCCAGAGTTCTTGAATCGGGTAGATGATACAATTGTTTTCCATTCATTAACCAAAGAAGAGCTCAAACAAATTGTGAAGTTACTGTTGAGTGCTGTAATTGTGCGGTTGAAGGATTTAGGAATTCAGTTAAAAATCACCAATGCTGCAGCTGAAGTCATTGCTAAAGAAGGCTATGATCCTGAATATGGTGCCAGACCATTAAAAAGAGCAATTCAGAAAAAAATTGAAGATCGCCTTAGTGAGGCCCTTTTATCTGGAAATGTAAAATCAGGTACGAGCATTACCGTAGGGGCTACAAAAGGTGAGATTACTATAAAACTGAAACAAGAGAAAGAAAATAAAAAAAATGAAGCAGTAACACACTCGTAAACCGAAGAGGCTGAGACGATTCAATTGTCTCAGCCTCTTTCCTACGTATAGTCAAGCACATTGTCCTACAAACTAAATGGGCTCTAAAATGAGACCGGAAGAGTTGCTTTTAAAAATGAATCTTCGAGAGAATCTGAAACCTTCGTTTACTTTGTTATCAGTAGTTCTGGTGGTTGTGTATCTTTGGCTCTTTTTATTATTTTCTGTTATGATTTGTACAAGAATAAAAAAAGGATGTGAACATTGATATGGAACAAAGAACAAAACGGATTCTAATTGGTGTCAGTGCGGCTGTTGCAATAGGTGCAACAATTTATTTTGTTTCATCCGAAAGTACACAAAAGAAAATTATTTCCCAAATTAAACGGCAAAAAGCAAGATGTTATGTCAAAGATAAATTAAGAGGAAATAAAAAAGCAGTAGCATTGGTAGATAAGCTATCTGATAATGAAGTGGATCATTTACTCAGTACTGTTCACCGTGTCTCAGATTTGGAAGGTAAGTTAGCAGAATATAGTAATCAAATCAAAACAGTTTCAACTGATTTAAAGGATAATCTAAAAGATCGTTCAAAAGAAATGAAAAAGAAAATTGCTTCATAATTAATTTGAAAAAACTTCTTGCTTTTTTTTATGCAAGAAGTTTTTTTGTTTTTACACTATTGAATAAACAAATAGCATAGGAATAGATCATTCATATTTTTTAAGGATAAATGGGTTTTTTCATTAAATTTGTCCAAGCGGTATTGTAAAGTATTGCGGTGCAAATATAATGCTTTAGCGGCTACGCTTATATTCCCTTGGCTATTCCATAAAGCTAAAATAATTTCTACCCATTCGTATTCTTCAGTGAGAACTTGGTTGATTTTTTGACCAACTGGGCTATCTTTTAATTTATCGTGTGTATAATAATACAATGCGATATCAGCTAAAGTTGTCACTCGGTTTGAGTGAGTAGCCGGACCTATTTGGGACATTTGGTATTCTTCTTCATACAGTTCTTTTAAATTGGTAGTCTTTTCCCAATACTGTCCGATGTGCATGCGAGTTTGGATTGAAAAGTCATCATCGAGTGTCTGTAAAAAGCCACTCATTTCAGTTTCTGAAATAAAATTTGAAGAGTAAGATTGAATTAATATATACTGATTTTGTTGAATGAAAAACCCTTCTATATTTGGAGTGAAAATTTCATGAATCGCTCTCAGCCATTCTTTCTTTTCAAAAGTACTGTCTTTTTTATCTAAAAAAAAGAAAAGGAAACGGAGCGCCCCTTTGGAACTAGTAGGGACCATTGTTGTCTCCCCTGCTAAATAAGAAAACCAGTCTGATTTGGTTTCTTTTTTTAAAGGGGCGTCTTGGTCTAAAAGTATTTCAATCAGGTCCCACTCTTTTTCATTTTTATCTTTTTTGAAAAAATTTATCCAACCTTCTTTATAGGGGTAACTTCGCACAAGGGGATCATGGATTTTTATTTTAGATAAGGAAGCGTCTGGGTAAATATTTAGTAATTTCGATAAAGTCATTGGATAAGACCCCTTTACAGTTAGTTTCTCTTATTATTTTAACATTTATCTGTAGTGAGAGTGAGAGTTTGATATAATAAATAAAAAAGAAAAGGATAAGCCAATGGAATATACCGAAGCAGAAAAGAAACAATTCATGCAAGAGGCATTAAAAGAAGCAAAAAAGGCACAAGTTAAGGATGAAGTTCCCATTGGAGCTGTTATTGTGCTAGACAGGTCAATTGTTGGCAGAGGACACAATTTAAGAGAGACTACTCAAAATGCAACAACGCATGCGGAAATGATCGCCATTCAAGATGCGAATAAACAGTTAGAAAATTGGCGATTAGAAGATTGTGATTTATTCGTAACTTTAGAGCCTTGTGCAATGTGCAGTGGGGCAATGATCCTATCTCGAATCAGAAAAGTATATTATGGTGCTCCAGATCCCAAAGGAGGAACAGTAGAATCAATTTTCAACTTATTAGATGAGGATAAATTTAATCACCGCGTAACATATGAAAGAGGAGTCCTGGAAGAAGAGTGTGGTGAAATTTTAACGGAATTTTTTAGAAACTTAAGAAAAAGAAACAAGCAAAAAAAGCAACTGCAAAATGATGAGAAAAATAGAATATGAAATGATTGTCGTTTTGATTCGTTATTTTGTCGGAATCCAACTAAAAATGGGTGTTGATTGATTCGTATACAAAACAGGTCAAGTACTTAAAAACACATAAAAAAACGTGGAATAGTCAGTGATCGTCCATACAACACGACAACAGTAATGATCAATGAAAGTGCTGATCTAAATAGGGAACAGATTTAATTCCTATATTAAATCTTATTTTTTTAAGGTTCTCTGAATGGAATATGTTTGGATATAGGAAAGCTACTGCTGTAAATCCAATTGAATCCTTGGCTCTAGGCACTTGGTAAAATATGTGCTCAAGCAATTTTGGGTTACGTGGATAGGATAATTTTAAAGGCATGAAAATATGCTAAGGGAGGCGATGGAATGAATAAATTATTGTGTCCATTAATGGGTATACTATACTATTTGATTTACTTTGCGATTACTTTTGTTGTGTTCACATTTTTATTCCCTGATACGGTACTGACTTCGATTGTAGCAGGACTATTTATTTTTCTTATCAACCCTGTCATGGCGTCTATTTCAAGTTCTAAGACAACGTGTCGAATTAGGTGATAAAGATGGATGAAATTGTATAATATATGTATATGTAGGTGTATAGTTATATATAGTATATACGTGTCACGAATTAAAAGGAGGAATGGTTATTGTGTTGGAAGTGAAGCAACTAAAGAAGTCATTTGGGGATTTGATTGCTGTTGATCAATTGGACTTCACCATTAAAAAAGGTGAAATAATGGGAATCATCGGTCAAAACGGTTCAGGAAAAACGACCACGTTTCGTTTAATACTAGATTTACTACAACCCGATACAGGAACTGTGCTTTGGAATGGCAAACCCTTTCGCAAAAAAGAATATGATAGCGTGGGTTATTTGCCTGAGGAGAGAGGACTTTATCCAAAAGTTTCTATCGAAGATCAAATCGTTTATTTTGCTCAATTAAGAGGCAAAAAAAAGAAAGAGATCATTCCTTTAATTGATGAATGGATGGAAAAGTTTCAAGTGAAAGGAAAGCGTACCGATAAAGTAAAGACATTATCAAAGGGAAATCAACAGAAAGTTCAGTTGATTTGTACGCTCATTCATGAACCCGAATTAATTATTTTAGATGAACCCTTTAGTGGATTGGATCCAGTAAATGCAGGACTGTTGGAATTAGGTATCAAAGAAGCGAAAGAAAAAGGGGCAAGCATCATTTTTTCTAGTCACAATATGAATAACGTTGAAGAAATTTGTGATAGTTTGATCATGCTGCGTGATGGAGAAATGATACTAAAGGGATCAGTTCAGTCTATCCGCGAGCAATTCGGACGCACAAAAATATTCCTAGAAACACCCATTACGGCAGAAGTGATCAAACAGATGCCAGGAATCCTATCGATTAGAAAAACGATAGATGGGTTGCTAGAGTTAACATTAGAAGATGAAAAATATGGGAAAGCTATCTTTGATTTGGTAACAAAAGATGGTTATATTCAAACTTTCAGTCAACAACCTCCGACACTAGAAGAAATTTTTAAACGGAAAGCGGGGGAAATTCATGCGTAAATTTTGGATAATTGCAAAAGAAGTATACAAGAAAAATGTAAAATCTCTCGGTTTCATTACAATGATTTTATCTCCAATTATACTCGTAGCAATCATTGGTGTGATCATTTATCTCATTAGCAATACGGATATCTTTAGTCAAGATGATACCATTGCTATTGTGTCAGGTGACGAGTCCGTTCGTTCAGCACTGGTCGAGACGGAATTCACTGCTGAAAAAGATTTATCTATCACTACAGAAGCAGAAGCCAGAGAAGCTCTAGCGGCTGAAGAAATCGTTGGTTATATAATGGCTAGCGAAGAAAACAACACCCTCACAGCGGAGTTCGTTCATACGAGTCGAAACAATTCCCAAGCGGTAGCCATTTTGTCCAGTCAACTAACTGCATATCAAAATGCCCTGCGCGGCGGTGCCTTAGGCCTATCAGCCGAAGAAGTGAATCAATTATTTGAACCGGCGCGTGTAAGTGAATCTGTGGTCCGCGTGGAAGATGGAGAAATAATCGACCAAGATATGACAGAATATGCCATTAAGTTAGGTAGCGCATACGCAGTCGGGATCGGGATATTTATTTTTATCATGACTTATGCTGGTATCATAGCTGAGGAAGTTGCTTCTGAAAAAGGCACACGCATCATGGAAGTCATTCTCTCCAGCGTTTCTTCCACCACCCATTTTTTTGGGAAATTGGTTGGAGTACTCTTTATTTGTTTTACTCAAATCGGCTTGTATATCATTTTGGGCATCATAGGCTATCAGGTTTTTAAAGATGCAGAGTTCGTCCAACAATATATTGGGGGGATAGATATCGGCGAGATTCTTCAATCCTTACTGGGCTTCACCCTTATATTCTTTATTATAGGAGTCTTTATGTATGTGGTACTAGCCGCGTTCTTTGGATCGCTGGTTACTAAAATCGAAGATGTTAATAAAGCAGTGACTCCCATTGTATTTATCGCCATGATTGGATTTTATGGAGGGTTATTTGCATTCGGAGCGCCGGACCAGCCTTTAGTTCTCATTCTCTCGTATATTCCTTTATTTACTCCATTTATCATGCCGTTTAGGATCGCTGCAGAAACGGTCACGCAATCAGGGGTATGGATTTCTATTCTAGCTTCAGGAGTCTTTGCGGTGTTACTGACTTTTGTTTTTATTGAGCAAGTAGTACTATTTAAACTTGCTGTTTGCGAGAGCTTCTGTAATAGCGGCGAAGATTCCAAACCCGACCCCTACCAGAGGAAAGACGATCCAGGCAGTTGCCCATTGTCCGTTTACAAATCCTTGAAAAAGATAGTAAAAAGTTGCCAATGGAAACACTACAGAAGCGACTCTATCTGTAACTTTACGTGAATGAAATTGTGCGGGAGAGTGTGTGCCTTTAGTCAATAATTTTTCATACGTATCTTTTTGAATTCCAAAAAACACGAACAAGAAAACACCGGTAGCAATAAAGCTAAGTAGGAAAGCAACGCCAATAAGGTTTTCGGGGGCAAGAAAAATAGATGTCAGTAATAACGCGACCACACCGCTTATACAGAGCACGACCCCTGCTGCGATTGCATAAGGAAACCGAATTGTGAATTGTTTATACTCGGTTTGAATAGAGAGATAGGATTGCTTGTCGATTTTTAATTGTTTATTTGCATATGGATAATGCGATTCTCTTATTCCAAAAATGATAAACAAACCGACTCCAGAAGCAATAGTAAGGAGAAAAAGACTGACGGCTAATAAAGATAAAGCCTCTTCATGTATAGCTGGAAAAATCCAAGATAATAGCGATCCTGTAATGAGTAATAAAGGGATGGATAGGATACAAAGAAATACTCCAAATGAAATACCAAAAGCAAACTGATTTCTATGAACAAGGTATTCTTCAGCTTTTGCCGCGTTGAGAAGAAGTGTATCTTTTGAAGAAGTCTGTTTCGTTTCGATGGGTATGTCATATTCATCGATAATGTCATCAATATTTCCAAATTCGGAAATAACAATTCCAATGGCTTCAGCTTCATCAACGCCGGACTCTCGTATATGCAAGTATTTTTCTTCCATATTTGAAAGGATTTCTTCTTTTAAGGCATCGAGTTGAGGAGTAGACGGAAGGTCTATAAAAACAGATTCTACATAATTCTCTAATGTTTTCACTTTTTCATTCTCCTTTCGGGTTTTCCAAAAATGTATTTATGATCAATTGTGTTTCTTGCCATTCTTTTTTCTTTGTATGGTAAATTTCTCTACCGAGAGAAGTCATACGATAATACGTTCGTGGTTTGCCAAATGTTTCATCCCTTTTGTATGACGCGATCCAATTTTTCTTTTCTAAACGATTAAATGCAGAATACAACGTTGTTTCTTTCATAACATAATTTCCTTTGGAAATCTTTTTGATCTGATTCGATAATTTATAACCGTAAGAATCCTCTGTGTCTAAAAGGGATAAGATGATTAAATCATTAAAACCTCTCATGCTATCACTTGAAACCATTCCCACACCTCTTTTACTGTATCTGTTGGAGTAATGGTAACATGATTACTGTATTAGGTAAAGTAAAAAAAGCTTAATAAAAGAGGCATCAAATCATTATTTTAAATAGAAGTAGAAGTTATAAGGGCAGGTATGATAGAATAAAAAACAAATTGAACTGTTTGTGGAGGCCGGAAAAAAATGCCTTATGATTTTTGGGTAACTGCTGAATTATTCTATGAAACAATTCTAACTGTTTTAGGAATAATGGGTGCATTGATCGTATTGATACTGACTTATGTCTTGTTTTATGCAAGAAAGAGAAAGAGAAAGAAAATTTTGGTGAGGATCGCTGTCATTACTTTGTTGACAATAGTCAGTATAAGCGTAGGTGGTCACTTGTATTACCAAGATTATTTAAACGAAATTCGACTTGTGAATCCTTTAGTGCGGGATCGTTATCGTACACTAACGGGTTATAACTATTACTCTCGTTCAGAGGTCGTGGTGTATACTAATCTAAACGATCTGGAATCTTTAAGAAAACTGTCGATATATTCTTCTGATTTAATAGAAGAACCGATAGATTATTTAGGAAAAGGACAACATTATTACTTTTTTAAAAATAATAATGGGAAAATATTTAAACAAATAAGCGGAGTAGAATTTAGTGATCAAGTCAGTGAAGCAACGTTGCAAGGAGAAAAATTTTTCCTGACCGATGAAAAATTCAAAGAAATTGGATTCATAAATCTGGATAAAATAATGTATGATAAAATTCTGATCCCAATAGAAATGGAAGGTAAAGAATTCAAAGTTGATTTTACGCCTGATATTCCTGCAACAGAAGAAGTCTTTTTGAAATGGAATGTTCAATAAACTCTTTTTGTGATCATAAAAGAAATAGCACTGGATTTTTTTGTGGATTTAAGTTACAATTAAAAGTGCCGAAAGGCCTTGTGACAATGGCGGACATATGAACCGTGTCAGGTCCGGAAGGAAGCAGCACTAAGTATCGTTCCGCCATGTGTCACATGTACATAATAGAAGAAAAAAGTTTTTGATCTTTTGATCAAGAACTTTTTTTCTATTTGTTCTAAAGAAATCTGTTTAGCACTTAAAGATCAATTTAACTGTTACCCCCCTGATTTCCAACTGCTTTTAGCAAAAAAGGAAAGAAGGGATTATTTTAGATGTTTCTATTCACTCTCCATTCTTTTATAATAATATAGAGAAGCAGGAATGAAGAAAGGAAGAGCAAGAATGAGCTATCAAGCGTTGTACCGCGTGTGGCGTCCACAACTTTTTTCAGATGTGGCAGGCCAGGAAGCTATTACACAAACTTTGAAGAACGCATTAATACAATCTAAAACAAGTCATGCTTATTTGTTTACCGGTCCTAGAGGAACAGGGAAAACAAGTGCAGCAAAAATCTTTTCCAAGGCTATCAATTGTCCCAATAGAGTTGATGGAGAACCTTGTAACGAGTGCGAAATATGTCAGTCTATCACGCAAGGGAAATTAAATGATGTAATTGAAATCGATGCCGCGAGTAATAATGGCGTAGAAGAAATTAGGGACATTCGTGAAAAAGCCAATTATGCTCCGACGAGTGCTGAATATAAGGTTTACATTATTGATGAGGTACACATGCTATCGACAGGAGCATTTAATGCTTTATTAAAAACATTAGAAGAACCGCCGGCAAATGTCATTTTCATTTTAGCTACAACAGAACCGCATAAAATACCCTTGACTATCATTTCAAGGACACAAAGATTCGATTTCAAAAGGATACCTATTCATTCTATAATTAAACGAATGGAATATATTTTGGGACAAGAAGAAATCCAATATGAAGAAGAATCCTTACCTGTTATAGCTCGGGCTGCTGAAGGTGGAATGCGTGACGCTTTGAGCATACTCGATCAGACGATCTCTTTCTCTCAAGAAAGAGTTTCTGTTGCAGATGCTATGCGTATTACCGGAAGCTTGACACAAGAATTGCTATTAGATTATTTTCAAGCAATGATCGATAATGATACTAAAGAAGGCCTGGCAATCCTGCAATCGCTGCTTGCTGAAGGTAAAGATCCTCTTCGCTTTGTAGAAGATGTGATCCTCTTTAGTAGAGATATTCTTATATACCAGCAAACTTCTGGAAAAGAAGAGTTGCTCAAACAAGCAAAAATCGATGAGAAATTTAAAAAAATTACAGAAAAGCTGACTTCAACTGTTGTATATGAAATAATTCATACGTTTAATCAAACCCAACAAGAATTGAAAGCTTCCAATCATGCAGAGATATATTTAGAAGTCGCTACCGTGCGGTTAACGGAACAAGTTGCTTCTGTAACCGAACAAAGGGTGATCAGTACAGATCCAGTTGCACAAACAGAAAACAATGATGAAATTTCTAATCTAAAAGTGCAATTAAACGAGATGCATCAACTCATTAAAAAATTGCAAACAGCTCATTCTGGACAAGCTGTTCCAGAGAAGAAGAAGAAAAGCAAAAAAATATCAGCGGGATCAATTTTCAAACCAAACAAGACCGCTATTTTCCAAGTTTTAGACCATGCGACAAAGAAAAATTTAGCAGAATTACGGGAAGTATGGCCGGATTTGATGAATATGCTCACCGTCACCCAGAGAGCTGTTTTAAAAGCTTCAACACCTGTTGCAGCAAGTCCCAAAGGGTTGGTTGTATCTTTTCAATACGATATACTCTGCCAGAAAGCTACAGAAGATACAGAGTTAAACAAAGATATTGCACTGCATTTACAAAAATTGGTAGGGTATGAAGCCCGCCTCAATAGTGTTACCGAAGAGCAATGGCCCGTAATTAGGAAAGAATACATTCGCCAACTAAAACAACATGATAGTGAAGATACTAATGAAAATGCTGAGAAGAGTGAACAGTCTCCACAAGAAAAAGAAAAAGATGCTGGAGACGAACTGGTTACCGAAGCAATTCAATTATTTGGTCAAGAAATTGTAAAAGTGAAAGAGAGTTCGGTATAATAGTCAAAGAGACTAATAATTAGAAACAGAGAGGATGATCCGTAATGCGCGGAGGAATGGGAAATATGCAAGGTATGATGAAAAAAATGCAAAAGATGCAAAAAGAGATGGCAGAGGAACAAGAACAATTAAATCAAAAAGAATTTAATGGCGTAGCTAATAACGACTTAGTATCGGTTACAATGACTGGTGATAAAAAAGTGAAAAAAGTATCTATTAAAGAAGATATAGTGGATCCGGAAGATATAGAAATCATGGAAGATCTCGTCTTGATCGCTGTAAACGATGCATTGAGTAAAGTTGATAAAGAAACAGAAAAAGTAATGGGGAAATACGCTAAAGGTATGCCAGGTATGTAATAAGAGTACTTTCTTGAAGAAATGAGGAAAGAGTATGCATTATCCAGAACCAATTTCTCAATTGATGGATAGCTTTATGAAGCTACCTGGAATTGGTGAAAAAACCGCGTCTCGCTTAGCTTTTTATACAATTAATATGAGGGAAGAAGATGTGACCTCTTTCGCTAAAGCGTTAATTAGTGTGAAAAGAGATTTGCAATACTGTTCGATTTGCGGAAATATTACTGAAAATGATCCATGTGATATCTGTGAAGACAAGAGAAGAGATCGAAGTACCATCATAGTAGTGGAGCATCCAAAAGAAGTTATCTCTTTAGAAAAAATGAATGATTTTAAGGGACTTTACCATGTCTTGCATGGTGTCCTTTCTCCAATAGAAGGTACTGGTCCAGAAGATATCAATATACCTACCTTAATCAAGAGATTACAAGATGAAGAAGTAAAGGAAGTTATTCTCGCTACTAATGCTACCGCTGAAGGCGAAGCAACGGCAATGTATTTATCACGGCTGATTAAGCCGGCAGGTATAAAAGTAACGCGTTTAGCTCATGGATTATCGGTGGGCAGTGATATAGAATATGCTGACGAAATGACATTGTTAAAAGCGGTGGAAGGGCGTCGAGAGATCTAATGGGGATTCGAAACTTATTCCGGAAAAAACAAACACTTCAAGAAATTTATGATGAGAAACTATTGTCATTGATTCGAAAAAAGAATAAGGAATGGCAAAGAGTAAGCCATTTGCATGATATGTCTGGCTCAGAACATGACTGGCAAGATGTAGAGCTGAAATTAGCCAAGGCCACTTATTTTTATTTGTATAAAGAAGCAAGACAAAGAGGGATCAAAGACTACTTTTAAAAAGAGGGATTAGGATACGGTCAACTATCCTAGCCCTTTTTTAATAAAAAATGAAAAGGAGTTTAGTAGTCCGATCGAGCACTTTTCATGTATACTATACATAAGAAAAATAGAATTGAGGCAGAGAATGTGAAGGGAATATTTATAACTTTTGAAGGTCCCGACGGTTCGGGTAAGACAAGTGTTATCAGAGAAATAGTGAGACGACTTGAGGAACAACAAGACAGTGTTATTTCTACACGAGAGCCGGGAGGAAACCGTATAGCGGAAATGATTCGAGAACTGATATTAGATCCGCAAAATACGGATATGGATGAACGGACGGAAGCATTGCTGTATGCAGCTAGTAGAAGACAACATTTGAAAGAGACCATTCTTCCTGCGCTAACGAGAGGCAACATTGTCATATGTGATCGCTTTGTCGATAGTTCTGTGGTTTATCAAGGCTATGCCAGAGGAATTGGAATGGAAGAAGTCGCCCAAATGAATCAGTTTGCAACAGAAAGTCTGTCTCCTGATTTAACACTTTATCTTGATGTAGAAGCAGAAATTGGATTGCAGCGCATTAATCAAGGAAAAGAAAAACGACAATATGATCGGTTAGATCGAGAAGCACTTTCTTTTCATCAGTTAGTCAGAAGCGGTTATTTAAAGGTTGTTGCAAAAAACACAGATCGAATCGTTACAGTTGATGCGAGTGCTGAATTGGAAAAGGTAGTAGAAAGTAGTTGGCAAATCATTCAAAAATTCATTCAAAGACGCACTAACTAATGGAGGGGTATAATATGAAAATGATAGTAGCGATCGTTCAAGATCAAGATAGTCGGAGATTATCCGATGATTTTGTAGAGCATGGAATGCGCGCGACAAAATTATCCTCTACAGGAGGATTTTTAAGAGCGGGGAATACTACTTTTATAATAGGTATAGAAAACCGAAGAGTAGAAGAAGTTTTAGCGGTAATAAAAGGAAATTGCTCTACACGGAATCAAACCGTGATGAATCCTCCAACCTATGACTTATCAATGGAAACAGATTTGACCTATCCCATTGATGTAGAAGTAGGGGGAGCAACTATCTTTGTACTCCCCATTGACCAATTTAAACAATTTTAGTTAAAGTAGGTGCGTACTATTATTGAAACAAGCGATAGTAAACAAGTAGCTCTTGTTCAACATTTTCAACACTTGAATAGGATCAATCAATTAGGTCATGCATATTTGCTAGAGGGATCGAAAGGAACAGGGAAAAAACAAACGGCTTTACGCGTAGCTGAAGCGATTCATTGTATACACCCTAAACCAGATGGAGAATCATGTGGAAAATGTGTGAATTGTTCTCGCATACTCACAAACCAACATCCGGATGTGATCGAAGTAGAACCGGATGGGCTTTCTATAAAGGTTGACCAAATACGTTCTTTGAAATCAGAGTTATCCAAAAGTGGTATGGAAGGGAATAAAAAGATTGTTATCATCAACCAAGTTGACACGATGACAGTCGGAGCTGCGAATAGTCTTTTGAAGTTCATTGAAGAACCAGAAGGAGATATGTTGTTTTTTCTTCTAACTCTTTCTAAACAAAGAGTACTGCCTACGATCCAATCAAGATGTCAAATCTTTCATTTACAACCGCTCCCGATTCAATTAAAAATCAGGCAATTAGAAGCAAGAGGATTGAGTACTAGCCAAGCCCATTTATTTGCTAACCTCACCAACGATGATGATGAAGCCTTACAATGGGATGCTGATGAAGAAATGACTCAATTGGTTCAATCAGTTTGGAGATGGTATGTCTTTTTAGAAAAAAAGGATATGCTGGCATTCGTGCATGTGCAGACAGAACTGATGAGCATTTCAAAAGATAGAGAAAAACACCGGTTGATTTTAGAGATTTTATTATTTCTGTACCGTGATAGTTTGCGGTTGTTTTATGATGAAAAAACGACCATTTTAGCATTTATTGATAAGCAAGCAGAAATCAAAAAGTTCACTAACAATAGAACAGCACTTAAACTCATCCAGTGTATCGAAACTATTTTGCAAGCACGAAAAAAATTGGAGAGTAACGTTCCTGCTCAAGGTGTGTACGAGCAGTTAACTTTGAAGATTACTCAGGGTTAAACTCTGAAGAGATCACTCTAGTAAAGATTGCGTTTAACCTGTTTTAAATGGTATGATAGCTCTAGGAATATTAGAGGAGAGGAAGCAAAGAGTTGGTGAGACTATGAATAAAAAAGAAGTTTATGATACATTTGCACAATTAGAAAAAGATGCAACGGCCACTCTTGAGCAACTCCAAAAAATGAAACACGAAGTCGAATTGCTCATGGAGTCAAATACAGCATTGTCGATTGAAAATCAACATTTACGCGATCGATTAGCTGAATTAGAAAAACAAGAACAACTGAATAAGGAAATGAGCACACCCGAAATGAGTCAGTCTCGATTGAATTTAGAGAAAATTTATGAAGAGGGATTTCATGTGTGCAATGTTTTTTATGGCTCTCGTAGAGTAGAAGATGAGCCTTGCGCATTTTGTATAGATGTTATCTATGGTGAACGCAAATAAAACAAATAGCCATATGTATCATTTTGAAGAATGAGTTAAATGAAAAATCCAATAGTTTGACCAAGAAGTTTAGGAATCTAACCTAGACTTCTTTTTTATTTTATTAGAAGAACGGGTAAAAAAAGAGAACTAGAATAAAGGGTTTCTGTAAAATAGAATTATGCTATACTGAAAGAATAATGAAGAAAAAGGAATGAGAAATATGGTTTATCTAAGAGAAGATGAAAGAATTGATCGCTTGATGAGTGTGAACTTAGACATTATTCAAAGCCATACTGTTTTTTCTTTTTCGATTGATGCAATTTTATTGGCAAATTTTGCTCAGATCCCTTCACATGATCGAGCTTCCATTGTTGATTTATGTTCGGGTAATGGAGCGGTAGCCTTGATGCTGAGCGGTAAAACAAAAAGTTCAATCAAAGGGATAGAAATTCAAGAGCGGTTAGCGGATATGGCCACCCGTAGTATCCAACTGAACAATTTAGCCGATCAAATTGATATGATAGAGGCGGATATTGCTGAAACTACTCAATGGATCAAAAAGGATTCCGTGGACATTTTGACATGTAATCCACCTTATTTTCCGATTCATTCCTTAAGCAAAAAAAATCCGAATCCATATTTGGCTATTGCTCGTCATGAAATCCATGCAGATCTTGATTTGGTAATGAAAGTGTCTAGTGATCTGCTGAAAACAAATGGGAAAGCATATATTGTTCATCGTCCCGATAGAATGTTGGAAATATTAGATACGATGAAAAAATATCGGCTGATACCTAAAAAGATTCAATTCGTTTATCCCAAAAAAGGGAAAGAAGCTAATATTTTATTGATAGAAGCGATAAAAGATGGAAGTATGGCAGGATTTAAATCACTGCCACCCATCATTATTTACGACGAAAATGATGAATATGTTCCAGAAGTGAGAAAGATGATCTATGGTTGACCTGGACAAGAAAAGTTATTTTTATGTTGCTTATTGCCGAGACCAAACTTTCTATGGAGGCTACACAACAGACTTAGAAAGGCGATTAGAACAACACAATACCGGTAAGGGCGCAAAGTATACACGAGCACAGTTTAGACGTCCCGTACAAATGATCTATGCAGAATCCTATACATCAAAAAGCGAAGCGATGAAAGCAGAATATGCTTTCAAAAAATTGTCTCGCAACAAAAAAGAACAGTTTTTAAAAGGAAAAGGAATTGTAACTCCTTTTGGACAATATACGTATTGTACGGTCTATCCAGGAGTTCATCCGGAAAAAAGTTGAGAAAAGGAGCATTCCTTATGCTTAGTCAAAAAAGTTTTGAAGCGAATCAATCAAACGGAAGTTTGTATTTAGTTCCTACCCCCATAGGAAATTTGGAGGACATGACATTTCGTGCTGTTCGGATATTAAAGGAAGTCGATTTAATAGCCTCAGAAGATACTCGACAAACCCAAAAATTACTCAATCATTTTTCTATTACTACAAAACAAATCAGTTTTCATGAACACAATACACAAGAGCGAATCGGGCAATTAATAAGGCAATTAGAAGAAGGACGATCGATTGCACAAGTAAGTGACGCGGGCATGCCTTCTATTAGTGACCCTGGTTTCGAATTGACCAAAGCGGCAATAGAAAAAGGAATCGCTGTTGTACCTTTACCAGGGGCGAGTGCAGGAGTTACCGCCTTAGTAGCATCTGGATTAGAGCCCCAACCCTTTTATTTTCACGGGTTTTTACCACGCAAGAAAAAAGAATTAAAAAGCGAATTGGAAAAACTGGATAAAAGACAGGAAACAATTATTTTATATGAAGCTCCTCATCGTCTGAAAGCAGTCATGCAGGCAATTGAAAATGTAATGGGGACAGAAAGAAAAATAGTATTAGCAAGAGAGCTTACAAAGCGCTACGAAGAGTTTCTTAGAGGGAATGCGGAAGAAATCAATGAGTGGATCAACTCTAACCAGCCAAGAGGGGAATTTTGTATACTCATCGAAGGGTCCAAAGAGGCACCCAAAACAGAAACACCAGACTGGACGGACTGGACACTGGAAGAACATGTGAAACTGTTGATGCAACAGGATTCATTAACGAGTAAAGAAGCAATCAAGAAGGTAGCCCAGTTAAGAGATATACAAAAAAGAGAAGTTTATGCAGCTTATCACGGATTACTAGACTAACCAATGAAAAGGAGAACAAGTAAATGAAAATAATAGCGAAATGGATCTCACTTTCTGCAACAAGTGTTTTTCTACTGACAGGTTGTGCGACAGAAGATGCTCCCCAAGAGGATACAAGTGCAGTTTCGGAAAATAGTGTCACCTCTGGAGAAGATGTCTATACGAATATGATCGATACTGCAAAAGAGCAGTATGAAGCAAACAAGTATGATGCAGCAGCTGGAACATTATCAGTTTTGCTCCAAAACGATTTAAGTGATTTTGAAGCTATTCAAGTAGAAGCACAAGGGTTATTGAGTGAAATCAATCAAATACAAGCGGATGAAGTAAAAAAAGAGTTAGAACAAACGGAAACAAATTATCAAACAGAAAGAAGTTCTGAGATAGCTAATCAAGAGTTTGAAAAAGATACAGAACAACCAATTAAAGAAGCGACTGATGAAGAAATAGAAGCATGGTTAGCCAAAAATGAATCTGCAAAAAGCGTAAAAGCAGAAGAAATTGATCAAGAAGCGAAGGATACAAGTGAAAGCACGAGTGAAAATATGAGTGAAGAATTAAACCAAGAGGTAATGGCTACTGAAAAGGAAACAGAAGTTTTAAACAAGGTAATGGAAAAACTAGAAATCGATCCAAGGGGATATGAATTTTTCTTAGTGGAAGCTGAAGGGATTTATCAAGTTGAAGTAAGAGAACCCTTAGAAATTGATGAGGTAGAAATTTCTCATTTGATTGCAATTGTGGAATACAATACTGAGGAAGATACATATAAAAAACTGGATCCTGTTACAGGAGAATATGGCCCCTTCTAAATCTATTACACAAGAAAGAACCTGCAACTCTTTTAAAAGAGTTGCAGGTTCTTTCTATATTGACTTTTTCAGGGTGAAAATGTTGATTGATAGATAAGAACGGGCGAAAGGGTGCTAGTACTAAATGCCCTATTTAATCGCCGTTAAGGGCCAAACGAATCATCTAGACAATTATAACCGATACACTTTTAAGAGGCTTAGATTGAATAAAAAGACTGAACAATCCATGGAAATAGGAACACATAGGTAAAAAATCTACTATCCCTTTTTCTTTTCTACCTAAAATTGGAGAGGATGAGACCCACATTTAAACAGACCCTCTATTGCGGAGAATAAGAAACTATTCATTCTTCCTTTTTACATAGTTCTCAATGGGATAATCTTCCAAAGGCAATAAACTTTCTTTGCCTGTAACCAATTGAGCTAAAATAAATCCCACAAGGGGACCCGCGGTCAGTCCAGTCGAGCCCATCCCACTTGCGGCAAATAAGTTTGGTGCAAGTGGGATTTCACCAAAGAAAGGTGAGAAATCTGAAGTATAGGCGCGTGTCCCCACTTTATGCTGAATCACCTGATCCTCATCCAGCTGTGATGAAAATTCTTCTTGTGACTCACGAATCATGGACTTCAACTTGGTAGAGTCGATAAGCAAATCAAATCCTTGTTCATTTTCATGTGTGGCTCCAATATAAAGCATTCCCTCTTCAAAGGGGATGATATCTTTTTCGCCCTCGGGAATAATGACCGGCCATTCTGCTGTCTGGAGAAATGGAATTTGCAATTGAGCCAGTTGTCCTTTTTGAGGACGGATATCGGTAGAATATCCTAGAGGATCTAGAGTCTGTCCCAACCAGGCCCCCGTGGCCAACACGATTACATCAAAAGTTTCTTGCGAACTAGTAGCGGTGACAATATACTTGTCTTTTTCTGCTCTTTGAATAAAGGCTTTTTTAGGAACAAACTGAGCGCCATTTTTCTGTGCGATCTTTATCAGTTTTTGGACTAAAGCTTTTCCGTCAACGCGAGCTGCACCACTTACATATAAGGCCGGTTGACTTTTATCATAGATAGGAATCATTTCCTTAATTGCTTCTGCTTGCAATATACGTAGTTCACCGATTTCTGGTGCTTGTTTTCTTCTTTTTTCACCAATTTCTTTTAATTCACTCAGAGCTTTCTCTTTTTTCTTAAATAGAAGAGCTCCGGTTTTTTTATAAAAGGAAGAAGTCTCCCCTAATTCAGTCATCAGCGTGGGGTAAAAAGCCGCACCTTCACGAACTAGACTATACCACTTTTTGTTTCTCCGTTTAGATAACCACGGATTAATTATCCCGGCTGCAGCTGATGTGGCCTGGCCGATCCCCTCATCATAAATAATTAATTCTATATTTTTTTCTTTACTCAAATAATAAGCTGTGGTCGCTCCAATGATTCCTGAACCAATCACAGCCACACGTTTTTTATCGGGCACGGCTAAACTCCTCTCTGTTTTTTTTATTTTAACATAGAAAAAGCCACCCAATAAACTGGATGGCTAAAAGGAGTGGTCTCAACACTTGGAGGAGTGTAGAGATAAATAAATTGGTTATTGTGGGTATAAAATTACTATACTAGCAAATTGTGAAGAAAGTATGATTATACTATGTAAAATATATAAAAAAAACTGCCATATATATATATGACAGCTTAGGGGATATACTCTTTTCATAGGGGGAGAAAAGAGATGATTTATAGTTTGTTTTTAGCACTAAATACAGTTTAGCAAAAGAAAAAGAAAATTTGTTGAGAAAATACTAAACTTTTGATTTGAATTGATGAAAAAAATCTTATTTTAGTAACTGTGCACTTCTTGATTAAACAGTCTTTTGCGATGTGTAAAAGCAATATCTAAACTATTGTTAAAAAAAACTTCCCAACGTTAGAGTGGAGAATCTAACTTTGGGAAGTAATGGGGTGAAACTGTTTTTTATTTGAGCGCGTCAATGATCGCCTCGTTAAAGACAGGTAAATCGGTTGGTGTGCGACTTGAAATCAGTCCACTCTTATCTTTAACAAGTGCTTCATCTCTAAAGTGAGCCCCAGCATTCTTCAAATCGATTGCGACTTGCTTAACGGAAGTGACTTCTTTTCCTTTTACAACTTCGGCGCTGATCAATAACTGAGGTGCATGGCAGATAGAGAAAATCGGCTTGTTATTTTTAGAAAAATCGCGAACGAAGTCCAAAAACCGCTCATCTTTACGGAGTTTGTCTGGAGAATAGCCTCCAGGAATAAGCAGGGCATCAAAATCTGACGGGTCAACGTCTCCGATACTTTTATCAATAGTAACTTGAGTTTTTTCTTTTTTCCCTTCAACTATTTCACCCGCTTCAAAACCGATCGTTACAACTTCATGACCGGCTTTCTCTAATGTTTCCTTTGGAGAAGTGAATTCAACATCTTCAAATAAATTTGTCAGAACTGTAGCTACTTTCTTACCCATTTCTTTTAGCCTCCTTTATGATTTTGACCAATTTTAGTTTAACGAAGAAGGAAGAATGAATGCAATTATATTGCTTGTGAATGGCGTTGTTTATGAAAAATAGAGTGCAAGTATGCTACTATGGAAATAAAGAAGGCGAAGGAGGAAGCAGTATGCATATTGCGTTAATTGCCCACGATAAAAAGAAAGATGACATGGTCAGATTTGTAACAGCATACAAAGACTTACTTGGAAAGCACCATTTGTATGCTACAGGAACTACGGGGAAGCGACTAATTGAAGAAACTCAACTTCCCATCCATCGATTTAAATCAGGTCCTTTAGGTGGCGACCAGCAAATAGGGGCATACGTCTCTGAAAATAAATTAGATATAGTAATCTTTTTGAGAGACCCCTTAACTTCTCAACCGCATGAACCGGACATCTCAGCCCTTATGCGATTATCAGATGTTTACAACATCCCCTTAGCAACCAACTTGGGTACGGCTGAAATGATTTTACAAGGAGTAGAAGCTGGACATTTAGAATGGAGAGATATTCAACGGGAAAAAGGGATTTTGAATAAGGACTACAGAAAATACGATGTTTAACAGGAATGAAGTTGAAAAAGTCTACAAAGAAGGTTTTAGATTGTGTAATAGCTCATCAAAAAAGCAAGCTAACAGATTTTTTCTGCTGGCTTGCTTTTTTGATGAGTTATATTTTTATTAGAAGCGATCGCGTCGACGAGAACGATAGCCCTTGGGTGTATAAGTAAAGTATTTGATACAGTATAATGCTGCAATACCTACAAGGACATAAACGATCTTAGCAACCAAAGTATCTGAACCTCCAGCAACTGTTGCAACAAGATCGAGTTCGAGTAAGCCCACTGATAACCAGTTCAGTCCACCAATGATCAATATTACTAAAGCTGTTCTATCTAATAATTTCATGAAACATTCCTCCCAAACTTAAATTCTTGCTATATTTATAATAGCGAAAAGTCTAATCAATGTCGATAGGTTTGATTGTTTACTTTGTATAAAAAACCAACTCAGGATCAAATGAGTCTCACTTGATCCTGAGTTGGTTTTTAGCTAATTCAATCCATTTATCTTAAAGTCCACAACGCAATTGTGCATTACAATTTGTACAAGTATTACAGCCACCGATATCTTCAACGATTCCTTTACGGCATATAGGACAGGTGTCGCCAACATCTGAACCATAAACGGTATCATCAGTATGACCATGCATACGAATATGATCACTTTCAGCCTGAGCAACTAATTCTTGTAATTCATCTTTGTTTTCAACTATGCGTGTTTCCTCAATGGGGAATAGTGTCGTTTCTTCAACTTCATTTTCTTCAGCTTTTAAAGTTAGCACTTGTGTATCTCTAGAACCGTCTACATAGACTGTTCCGCCTTTTGCGCCGCCTTTGTATAGACGTTCATAAATGCCTTCTACTTGGCTGGCTTGATAGCCTTTTGGCGCATTGACTGTTTTAGAAATCGAACTATCTACCCAACGTTGAATCGTTGTTTGAACATCCACATGTTCTTCAGGTGCTAAATCCATTGCAGCTACAAAATAATCAGGTAGATGATCGGGATCAGCCTCGGGGTGTTGTTCTAAATAATCCTGAACAATTTGAGAATTAACTTCAATAAATTTGCCCAATCGTCCACTTCTAAAGTATTTGAAGGCAAAGTACGGCTCCAGACCGGTTGCTACACCAACCATTGTTCCAGTGCTTCCTGTAGGCGCAACGGTGAGGAGATGAGAATTACGGATCCCATGATCTAATACTCCTTGACGAACGTGCTCAGGCATACCCTTCATATAACCCGTTTCAATGAAACGGTGGCGCAGATTCATTGTTTCTTCTTCAGTTTCACCTATCAAGAAAGGGAAACTGCCTTTTTCTTTTGCTAATTCAATCGATTCTTCATAAGCAGAAACAGCAATCGTTTCAAAAACTTTGTCTACTAATATATTTCCTTCAATAGATCCATAACGATTTTTCGTATAAATCAGTAAGTCAGCTAACCCCATTACTCCAAGCCCGATTCTCCGTTCACCTAGAGCTTGTTTTTCGTTTTCTGGTAAGAAGTAAGGAGTAGCATCAATAACGTTGTCTTGCATACGTACACCAGTTTTAACAGTGTGGACAAGTTTATCATAATCCACGGTTCCTTCTTCTCTATTAGCCATGTTCGCTAAATTAACGGCAGCTAAATTACAAACAGAATAGGGAGCGAGGGGTTGTTCTCCACATGGATTGGTTGCAACTACTTTTTGTCCATAAGCTTTTGCATTGGTTTGTTTGTTGGCATTGTCGATAAAGAATACTCCAGGCTCAGCAGAATAGGTCGCACAAATATTAATCAATTTCCACAATTCTTGAGCTTGAATTGTACGGTATGTTTTCACACCAAAACCTTCCATCTGCCATTCGCGTACATCCCCAACTTCGGACCAATGTGCATTGTATTCTTTCATTTCATCAGCAGAATAATTTTCTACGTCAGGGAAACGAAGTGGCCAAGGAGCATCGTTCTCAACAGCTTGCATGAAATCATCTGTTAAAGTAACGGTAATATTCGCCCCAGTTAAAAATTCCGGATCGTGGACAGTATAGACACCGCCATCACGTAATTTAGCTTCAGCATCATGGATTACTTCGATTGGGAATCCGCCATAACCAGGAAAGTTTTTATAATTGACAATACCCTGATACATCGACAATTCCCGGTCAGTATAAGGTTTGAATTTTAATTTTTCTTGGGCCATTTGTTTAATTTGCTCATCTTTTGTATTTTCGATGAGGTAACGCAATACGCGAGAGTTTTGCATTTTAGAGATAATAAATTCAATGATATCTGGATGCCAGTCAGCCAACATGATCATCTGTGCACCGCGGCGACTACCACCTTGTTCAACTAAATGAGTCAATTTTGCGATATCGTCTAACCAAGAGACCGAACCAGAAGATTTTCCGTTTACTCCACGAGCTAACGTATTCCGTGGGCGTAATGTGGAACCATTTGTTCCCACGCCACCTCCACGACTCATGATTTCCATAACTTGTTTACGATGATCAGAAATACCTTCACGTGAATCAGGTACAAATGGCATGACGTAACAGTTGAAGTAAGTCACATCGGTTTGTGAACCGGCACCATAAAGTACGCGACCTGCAGGAATAAAGTTTAATTCGCTCAACTGTTTATAGAAATCTTGATAAGACTCGTTTCGTTTCTCTTCAGTCGTTTCTGTTTGTGAAAGGCCAGTCGCGTTTCTTTTTGCGATTTGTTCATAAAAAATCTCGAGAGGTTTTTCAATAAGATCAAGACTTACAGTTACCAAACCAGATTGTTGAGAATCTGGATCTTCAATGTTGTGACGATATTCGTCTTCAATTAAAACAGTTGCTTCGTTTTTTGAATGATGGAGTTCCTGAATATATCCAACGCCTCGAGCAGGATATTTTGGATCAGGCTTAACTGTTAATACAACTAAATCCCCTTCAGACAAAGTGATTTTGGACGTATCTTTAAAAGAATAGCGATCAAGCATGACCATCCTTGATACTCCTTTATGAGTAATAGACATTTCTTCCGTTACAGGATGAATTTGTGGGAACAAAGCGATTGCTTCATTCAATTTTTCGATATCAACGCGCGCAGTTGCAGGCGAATTTATTGCCATTTTTTCCTCACTCCTTATCAACATATAGTTATGTTCGCATCGCATAGACACAATATGTTGTGCTTTCTATTCGAGTATACTAAAAACAAAAGAGAATTACCAACAATTGATATGTACTCAAAACACACGATATTGTGCCTGACCTTTTTAATTTTACACGATATAGTATCTAATTCAATATTGAATATTTTTGTAGAATGTGCTTAGTTTATTTTTTGGAAATAAACAATTTAAAAAACCTATTTTACTCGCAAAAAATTGAAATAATACATTTTTGTAACAAAATGATGAGAAAATAAATTCTTTCTCAGGGAGGAACAGAAACTGTCAAGATAAAAGAGGGGCTATGTTATAATGAAACCGCATTAAAAAATCAGTAGATAAGGAGTTTTTGCATGAAACAATACTCAGATATCTCAATCGCTCAAGCAGCAAATCTTCATCCTATCGCAAAGATAGCAGAAAAATTAGCTATTGATAATGAACTAGTAGAATATTATGGTAAATACAAAGCGAAAATAGATTACGAAAAAATAGCAATGAAAGAAGAAGCGGGAAGAGGAAAACTAATATTAGTAACGGCTATCAATCCTACTCCTGCCGGGGAAGGTAAAACAACAACGTCAGTTGGGTTAGGAGATGCATTACAACAAATCGGTAAGAAAGCAATGATTGCATTGCGCGAACCTTCTTTAGGACCAGTCTTTGGAATGAAAGGCGGGGCTGCTGGTGGAGGATATGCGCAAGTAGTTCCAATGGAAGACATTAATTTACACTTCACAGGAGATATACATGCAATCGGATCCGCAAACAATTTGTTGGCAGCACTGATTGACAATCATATTTTTTATGGAAATGTCCTCGGACTGGATCCCCGCAGAGTTGTTTGGAGACGCGTAATGGATATGAATGACCGTCAACTCCGAAATATAATTAGCGGATTAGGCGGCAAAACAAACGGAATGCCGAGAGAAGATGGCTTTGACATCACAGTCGCTTCTGAAATTATGGCCATCCTTTGTCTAGCGGAATCGATGGAAGAATTAAAAGCAAGAATCAGAAAAATCGTAGTTGGGTATACTTTTGCAAATGAACCCGTTACGGCAGGCGAATTGAATGCAGAGGGAGCATTGACGGCTCTTTTAAAAGATGCATTTAAGCCGAATTTAGTTCAAACTCTAGAGCATACACCAGCATTTATTCATGGAGGCCCTTTTGCAAATATTGCACACGGATGCAATAGCGTCGTCGCCACAAAAGCAGCGTTGAATCTTGCTGACTATGTAGTAACAGAAGCTGGTTTTGGAGCGGACTTGGGAGCAGAAAAATTTTTAGATATTAAATGTCGTTCTGCAAACATCGAACCAGATGCTGTGGTCGTAGTCGCAACTATTCGTGCACTGAAGATGCACGGAGGTGTGAAGAAAGCGGAGCTGAATAATGAGAATGCAGATGCTTTGCTAAAGGGGATGCCTAATTTATTTAAGCACGTGGAAAATATGCAAGATGTATATGGGATCAATACAATTGTAGCGATCAATCAATTCCCTACAGACACAGTTGAAGAAATACATGCATTGAAACAAGCTTGTCAAGAAAAAGGGATCAATGTTGTTTTATCAAATGTCTGGGCGCAAGGTGGTCAAGGCGGTATAGAATTAGCCGAAGCTGTTGTAGAAATGTGTGAACAACCGTCTCATTTTGAATTTGCTTATGAACTGAGTGATTCTTTATTGGAAAAAGTAGAGAAAGTTGTTCAGCGTATCTACGGCGGATCCCAGACAGAGTGGTCAGTCAGTGCAAAAAGAACGATGAAGAAATTAGAAAGAGACGGATACGGGAGCATGCCTATCTGCATGGCCAAGACACAGTATTCTTTATCGGATGATAAAGTAAAAAGAGGTAGACCGGAGAACTTTACAGTGAATATTCGGGATCTATCTGTCTCTGCCGGAGCCGGATTTATTGTTGTGTTTACCGGAGATATTTTAAGAATGCCGGGACTTCCGAAAATACCTGCTGCTGAGGTAGTTGATGTGGATGGAAATGGGAAAATCAGTGGATTATTCTAAAAATGGGGAATGAATGTGGAAAACTGGACAATTCAAGAATATATGAATCAATTAGAAGCTAGAGATGGAAAACCAGGAGGGGGGAGTGCAGCGGCTTTGATCGGCGGATTGTCTGCCTCTCTTGCATATATGGTTGCAGACATAGAAAGCACAAAGCAAACAGGTGAAATAGATGTGCTTGAATTCGAAAAAATAAAGCAACAAGCACATGAAAATCGCCATGTAATGGAAAAGTTGATCAAACAAGATGCACTTGCTTTTGAGCCTGTAATGAAAGCCTATCGCATGCCAAAAACAACTCCCGTACAGAAACAGCAACGCAAGCAAGCTATTCAAGCTGGATTAATTCAAGCTGCTCAACCACCTATCAAATTAATGCGGGAGATCATCCAATTAAACCAACTTTATACCCGGTTGCTGAATTACAAAATCAAAGGTTCGATCGTAAATGATTTGGCGGTTGGATCCTTGTTCTCTCAAACAGTTCTAGAAACAGCCTATCTGAATGTCCTAGTGAACGCTAAAGGAATCAAAAATGAAACGGAAAGACAAACTCTACTAGATCAGGGAAACAGTCTTCGTGAAAAAGGGATGCTTGAAGCGAAAAACAATTACAATCAGGCTAAGCGGTACTTGGAGACAGGGGAATGGACAATTTAAAGCATTAAGAAAGGGGGGATTGAGATGGCTACTGTTTTAAAGGGAAAACCAGTTGCAAATGGAATAGAAAGTGATGTAAAAAAAGAAGTACAGGAATTGCTGGGTAGAAATATTGAACCGATGATAGCTATCGTGCGAGTAGGAGAAGAGATTGCTTCTGTTTCTTATGAGAAAGCTGCTAAAATAAAAATGAAAAAACTTGGGATCCGGGTCAAATTATTTAGTTATCCAGAAACCATTTCGGAAAAAGACTTTGTGAAAGAATTCATAAAGATCGATCAGGATGAAGCAATACATGGGATCTTAGTGATGCAGCCTTTACCCCAAAGTATCTCACGAGAAACAATTGCCGAAATCATCACACCCGAAAAAGATATAGATGGACTATCGTCGACCAATTTGGGCCATCTAGTGCAACAAACAAGCCAAGCCAATGTTCCCAGTACCCCTGCAGCGGTGCTAGCTCTGTTAGAATTTTATGAAATAGATATAAAAGGAAAAGATATTTGTGTGATAGGCAGTAGTCCAGTAGTCGGAAAACCACTGGCTTTAATGCTTATAAATAGAGGAGCTACAGTCAGTGTGTGCCATATTTTTACAAAAGATACTAAAAAATATACACAAGGAGCGGATATTGTGATTTCGGCCACAGGTGTGCTAGGTTTAGTTACAGAACACCATGTCAAAGAAGGTGCCGTGGTTGTCGATGTAGGTTTTGGATACGATACTGAAGGGAATCCCTGTGGAGACGTTCGTTATAATGAGGTAATAAAAAAGGTTGAGGCAATCACACCCGTTCCTGGAGGAGTGGGGGCTATTACAACAGCTATTTTAGCTAAACAAGTTGTCCAATCTGCACGCTGCTTCCTAAAGAAGTTGGCTAGTGAATGAAAAAAAACGAATGCCGCAAGCAGATGATGAAAAGGTTAACCAGTATGACGAGAGAAGAAAGAGAAGAAATCGAAACAAGTATACATAGAAATTTGTTTTCTTCTTCTTTGTGGAAAAACGCAAAAGTGATCGGGGTGACCATTTCAAATAACGGGGAGTGGGATACGCACAGGATAATCCGGCAAGGATGGATAGAAGGAAAGAAAGTGGCTGTCCCCAAAACAGTACCACAATCGAAAAAGTTAGAGTTTTACTTGATTGAAGACTTTTCTCAAACGGAGAAAGGTTTTTATCAGCTAATTGAACCTTTACCAGAAAAAACGGAAAAAATTTCCAAACAGAACATCGATTTGTTAATCGTTCCTGGAGTAATCTACAATTCTTCAGGGTATAGAATTGGATTTGGAGGAGGCTATTATGATCGCTTTTTAATGGATTTCCCCCAGACTACAGTATCTTTACTTTCTGTGCATCAACTGAATGAAAAAATACCAATAGAAGCGCATGATATACCAGTAGACTATTTGATTTTAGAAGAGAGGATCCTGTCTGTACATGAGTGTGACTAAGATGGTATCGAATAGTTGTATAGACCGTTGATTTGGCTGCTATTATTGATTTCAAAAGATGTAGCGTATGTACGTGCAATAGCTTTTTATCAAATCCTTAGGATGAATTGAGTCAGCTAAGGACTTGATGTATAATAAAGCGAAGCAAAAAGAGTAGGGATAAAGCGTAAAGTGCTAAAGGATGGGATGTAGCCTTTAGACGAAGAAGCTCGAATCGAGCTTTGCGATTTTTTCCCGCATCCGCTTTTCTTGAACTTATAAGATGAGCGAGGACTCTTTACTATTAAGGAGGCCTTCAAAATGTTAAAAAACAAACGTGTGTACACTACCCAGGCAATTGCGGTCATCGGCTTATTGATGGGGATGGATATTATCCTAACTCGTTTCCTAGCCATACAAACTCCCTTTACTCGAATAGCTTTCGGGTTTCTTCCTTCCGCTTTGATCGGCATGCTATACGGACCATGGACTGCAGGGATCGCCGCGGCCTTAACCGATTTATTAGGCGTAGTATTATTTAATCGCGGAGGGATCTTTTTTATTGGGTTTACACTTTCTGCATTCTTAGGTGGTTGGTCCTATGGTTTTTTCTTACATCGGAAAAAAGTGACTTTGATCCGGATCATTGCAGCAGTGTTATTCAATACGATCGTGGTCAATTTAACGCTGAACACTTTTTGGTTAGTGTTAATGTATGAAGAAGCATGGATGGCGATTTTTCCAGCGCGGGTCCTGCAAAATATGATCATTGCACCGGTGAGGGTAGTGTTGATTTATATTGTTACAAAGAACACGACCTTGCAACGGATTTATCACAAACATTCTACAGCAAAAAAATAAAAAATCCGGAGAAAAGTCTCCGGATTTTTTTATTTTGATTTATTTACCTTCTTCATATTCTATTGCACGGATTACATAATCTACATTACCCTTTGTAGCTTTAGAGTAAGGGCAGTAAGCATGCGCTTTTTCAGCTAGTACTTGTACTTTTTCTAAATCCATATCTTTAATTGCGACTTCGATCGTGCTCGCAAGTTTGAATCCGCCATCACTAGGGTCATTGAGTAAACGTACTGTTTGTATAATTTGTGAAGGATTGGTTATTTTCTCTTGGGCTTTGTAATGTTCTAAAGCCGAATGATAACAGGCACTATGTCCCATTGCATATAATTGTTCTGGGTTGGTTCCTTGTCCAGGTCCCCCCATATCTTTAGGAGTAGAAACGCGAACTTCAAACGTACGATCAAGCAAGTGACTTTCACCATCGCGGCCACCGGTATTGACAGCAACTGCTTCATAAACTTGTTCTTTTTCTGTTGTCATGAATCATTCCCCTTTCTATTAAAAAGTATACCAAGAAAAAAAAAGAACACCAACCAAAGGGATTGATGTTCGGATACCACTACTTACTTAATTGCGAACTTGTTCGTTTTCCAGTGCGTAACGATAGATGGCTTGAGCTACACCGTCTTCGTCATTTGAGACTGTGATCACATTACTTGCTTCTTTGATGGAGTCAACAGCATTTCCCATAGCAACACCAATGCCAGCGTATTCGATCATATCTAAATCATTTCCCTGATCTCCAATAGCCATCACTTCTTCTCTTGGCACGTTTAAGAAGTTAGCCAAGTCTCTTAGTGCTTGACCTTTGCTTGCTTCTTTATTTAAAATCTCTAAATAAAAGGGAGCACTTCTGAGGACAGTATATCTTTCGTAAAAGGATTCCGGTAATATCGCAATTGCTTTTTCTAGCTGTTCCGGAGGATCGATCATCATCATTTTACTATATGACATGGAAGTATCCAACTCATCGTTTGTGCGATAAAACAAAGGAATATCATTTAAAAAACACTCGCGGACGGAGTAAGGACTGATATCTTTATTTGAAGTGAAGAGACCCAACTCATTAATACCATGGAAGTGAACACCTGCTTTTTTAGCAGTCCGTTCAACTTCAAGAAAATTATCATAGGCCAATGTGTGATGAGAGATTATTTTACCATCATGAGAAGTTTGCACCAACGCGCCATTGTAAGTGATGGCATAGTCCCCTTCATCGGTTAAATTCAATTCTTTTAAATAAGGTTTTACACCTGGAAGTGGGCGGCCACTACACAGGACGATTTTGATTCCTGAAGCTTTTGCTTTTTGTATAGCTTCTTTTACAGGTTCTTGTAATTTGAGCTCACTATTTAGAAGAGTCCCGTCTATATCGATAGCAATGATTTTTATGGATGACATATTTTTACTAGCTCCTTTTAATCTTTTTTTCTACAACAAGTATTGTACCATTTTTTATATAATTTCTGAACTCCTTAACGAGCGGGTCGAACAAAGTAAGTTCTGCATCCTCAGAAAATTCCAAAAATTCTTTCGGGACATAAAACCGCTCATCCCCACTAAATTTACCAGCTAAAGATTTCACTACTTCACTAATTTCACTTAATTCAACGATTTCTCCTTCAGGATACATCAATTCAATTTGAGTTTTATGTGGTCCCTGTTTATTTGGTCGATAAAAATCATAGGGTAAATCATAGCTATTGTTAAAAGCTGTGTAGTAATCAATATTATAGCCAGCACTCGAAATGAGTTGTTGGAGTTTTTTGATTGCAGCTTGGTCCGTCTCGCTATTAAACATGATCGACTTTAACGGTCTCCGATTTAAAAACCGCTTCGCTAAGTCACTTAAAATAGGATCGGGATGTGACTGCCAATGGATAAACTGGGTAGTCAAGACACCATCATCTAAGTTCAAGTAATCATTTAACGTAAAGGTTTCTGTGAAAAAAGGTTCCAATAAGCCGACAGCAAGAGGAGGGTTTGCTTCATGGTAAAGCTCTTTTGCACGCTTGAGCAGGCGTTCTAAAGTGACCTCCATTCCCCTAGACACACGATGGAAATAAACTTGCATATACATCTGATAGCGACTAACAATATAATCCTCCACAGCATGCATCCCTTGGATTTGGAAAGCAATGCCATTTTTTGAAGGGCGAATGACACGCAAAATTCGAGTTAAATCAAAATTCCCATAATTGACACCTGTAAAATAAGCATCCCTTTGCAAATAATCCATCCGATCCGCATCGATTTGGCTAGAAATCAATTGAACAACTTGTGGATTCGGATAAGTTTGTTGAATAACACTGGCTACTTTTTCTGGAAAATCGGATGAGACTTTTACGAGTACTTGGTGAACTTCTGTTTCAGGAGATAGAATGATGGAAACCGTTAGAGCTTCATGGTTGGTTTCAAAAATCTCTTCAAAAGTATGTGAGTATGGCCCATGCCCAATATCATGTAATAATGCTGCACTCAAAGCGACAAAACGTTCAGAATCATCCCAGCCAGATTCACCATGTTCAGAAGCAGGAAAATTCCGGACAAATTTATCACAGATCCGTCGTGTGATTTCATATACGCCGAGTGAATGGGAGAAGCGAGAATGCTCAGCACCATGAAAGGTAAACTGAGATGTGCCTAATTGCTTAATGCGACGCAACCGTTGAAATTCTTTTGTGTCAATTAAATCTAGGAAGAGTTTATGTTGAATATGAATATAATCATGAACAGGATCGCGAAAAACTTTTTCAATTGGAAGTGGCATTGTTAAAGAATTTTTTATACTCATAAAGAGGCCTCTTTCTTGATCGTTTTATCAAACAGTTGTTCATTGCGTTTTATCATTTTCGTTAAATTCTTTTGATAAATTTTTGTGTTTTCTTGAGTGTACTTAGCTGGATGTAAGGATATCCCGTTAAGTTGAAACACACGTGAGATTTTTTCTTTCGCTTGTTCTACAGTGAACTCTGTGTGTAAGGCTTCTGAAAGTGTAGTCATCACGTTGGGATCTACATCTGGAAAGTCCCACTTAACCTGTTTGTTTTGAAGTCCTTCTTTATAAAAAGAACGAATGAGTTGACCCCGTTCATCCTGGTTCCCGGAAATGCTAATATATATCATAATGGCCACTCCACCCCTGATGCGTCTTTGTGCTATTCCAGCTATCTTTTTACCGTTGATACTGAGATCATAATCTCCGGGACAATAGGACTGGGGGATTTCAATGGCTGTGATGTTCTGTCCATATTCTTCAAATGCTTTTTGGATAATTCCATGCATGAGTTGATAGCCTTCATTAATAGTAAATGTTCGAGTAGAAGGAGTGGGAAGAATAATTGAAAAGTTTAAAATCCCTTCATTGCTAACCACAGCTAGACCACCTGAATTTCGAACCATGTAAGAGTAGCGGTTCTCCTTAAAAAAATCCAAACCTTTCTTCAAGAAAGGTAATTTAGAATCCATCATTCCGAGAACAATCAGATCTTTTTCAGTCCAAAAGTGAAGGGAGCTTTGATGTTGACTGTCTGCAAGTTCAATCAGGGTATCGGTTAAGGCAAAATGAGAAAGATAAGGGTCCTGATAGGGCATGGTCAAGGCATCATAAACTACAGAGCTATTATATGGGAAGAACATATCTAAATCTTCGATTTTCATTTAATCATTTCCTTTTATCTCTAGTTATTTCTTATTTAGTATAGCAGATTCTGTTTAAACAGTGCTTAATTTAAGGAAAGTTTCTCGCTAAACTTTTTTTGAGAAGGATTTTGTTTAGTTATTTTAGAGGAGATTTGTGATAAAATAGAAAAGAAGTTCAATAATATTGAGCGGATGATAGAAAGGGGAAGTGAAATGATTTCTTCCAACTTGAAAAATGGCTTACCTGCTGAAATCCACATGGAGACAACATTGTTCCAAAACGACGAACAGCAGCATCATCAGTTTAGTGAACCAGGTAGAGTAGTAGAAATGAATGGGAGCTACTATATACGCTATGAGGAAAAACATGAAGAACAATCCATACCAGTTACTATAAAAGTAGAAGCGGATGGGATAGTGAGCTTGATTCGCAGGGGTGAAATGACTACACGATTGAGATTTGATAGAGATAAAGTTACACAAACGCAATATAAAACGCCAGTTGGCATCTTACCAGTAGATATTCAAACGACAAATGTGAAAATTAGTTATTATGACCGTCCTTTTTCTGGTAGAGTCTATGTAGATTATTCTTTGCATATGAGCGAACAAAAATTAGGGGATTATCATTTGCGATTGCGTTTTACTACGTGAATCGGTTAAGATGAAGAGTAAACTTTTTAGAAGGGATGTGTACCTTGTGGAATTAATGAAATTCAAAGGGCAAAATAAAAATGAATTAGCAATGATAGATGTCGCGCTGGCAATTTTAGAAGAACAAGGAAAAGTAATTGACTTTAATGATATCTCAAAATTAGTGGCTAGTTATTTAGAACTAAGTGATAAAGAAGTCAAAGCAGGTAAAGGACAATTTTATACAGATTTGAATATTGATGGACGGTTTATTTCGTTAGGGGAAAACCGTTGGGGACTCCGCGAATGGTATCCGCTGAATTCTATCGATGAAGAGATCACACACGATAATGATGAAGAAGATGAACGTCCTCGTCGCAAAAAACGCAAGAAAAAATATGGCGATTTTGATGGATACGATGAAGATATAGAAGATGATGATATAGAAGACGATGACGACGAAATTGAATATGGTGATCGCGTTGAAGTAGATGAACATGGTGTCATGGTTGATGATGATGATGATGAAGATTTAGGTGAGTATAAAAAAGATCTTTCTGAAATTGACGATGATGACGAAGACGACGAAGAATTAAAAGGCCTTACTATTATTGATGAAGACGATGAAGAAGAAGAGGCATAAGCGTTTGTTTAAAGTCGATTAAAGCAATTTATCAAATTTATTTGATAAATTGCTTTTCTTTTAGTGGTAATTCTCCATATTTTTGCTATAATGAAAGTGTCGTGAAAAGCTTAGAATATGAGGCTTTTCTGAAAAGAGATCCAAAATTTAAAGGAGGAAAACAAATGACTAAATTAGTCAGTATGACAGACATGCTTAATAAAGCATTAGAAAACAAATACGCTGTTGGTCAATTCAACATTAACAACCTTGAATGGACTCAAGCTGTTTTAACTGCAGCAGAGGAAGAAAAATCACCAGTGATTTTAGGAGTTTCCGAAGGCGCAGCAAAATACATGGGTGGGTTTGAAGTTGTTTCCGCTATGGTCAACGCTTTGATGAATACAATGAACATTACCGTTCCTGTAGCACTACATTTAGACCATGGTTCATCTTTTGAAAAATGTAAAGAAGCTATCGAAGCTGGTTTTTCATCAGTTATGATCGATAACTCAAAATATCCAATTGATAAAAACATTGAAGCAACTAAATCAGTTGTGGAATATGCTCATTCAAAAGGTGCTTCAGTAGAAGCCGAAGTGGGTACCGTTGGTGGTACTGAAGATGGCGTTACTGGTGGAGTTATGTATGCAAACCCTGACGACTGTAAACGTATGGTTGTGGAAGCTAAAATTGATGCATTAGCAGCAGCTTTAGGATCTGTCCATGGTGACTACGTTGGAGAACCTGTATTGGGCTTTGACGAAATGAAAGAAATTTCTGACTTAACAGGAGCTCCACTTGTATTACACGGTGGTTCAGGAATTCCTACTCATCAAATCAAAAAAGCAATTGAATTTGGACACTCAAAAATTAATGTAAATACTGAATTACAACAAGTATGGACAAAACGTGTTCGTGAAGTTATTGCGAATGATGCTAAAGTTTATGATCCAAGAAAAATTATTGGACCAGGAAAACAAAACATCACTGACTCTGTTAAAGAAAAAATGAAAGAATTTGGTTCATCTAACCAAGCTTAATAGAGAAAAAAGAAAAAAGGGGAAGAGACGATTACCCGTCTCTTCCCCTTTTTTCGCGTTTTTGATAGATAATGGAGTTTGTGTTGCTGTTTTTTTATGCACAAGTGAATAAATCACGTGTTTCGATTTGAGGAGTATTGAACCTTCTAACTGTTGCATGTAAACTAACTAAGAAATCCGATTATTTATTTCGTGGAAAGTTGGTAAAAAAATGAAACTAAACCATTCGAAGTCTATCGTTTTAAGTGCATTGATGGTGGCTTTGCTCGGAATCTTTTCGGTGGTTATTTTTCCGATTGGACCGGTACCGATTACCCTACAAACTTTTTTCTTTATTTTTATCCCTCTTTTATTGGGCTGGAAGAAAGGAGTAATGACGATAGCCGCTTATGTTTTTTTAGGGTTGTTGGGATTTCCAGTTTTCGCCGGCGGAATCGGAGGGTTGCATTCGATTTTTCGACCATCATTTGGCTACTTGTTGGGAGCACTTTTAGCAGCGCCTCTAATTGGTAGCCAAGCAAATAAAGAAGATTCGTTTATTAAGATAATTGTGGTTGCATTAATAGGGTTAGGGATCATCTATTTTTCAGGAATAAATTATACGTATTGGATACTCAATCTAGTTCAAGGAAATCCAATTAGTTGGAAAGTAGTTGCTTCAGGAAGTATTCTTTCCTTTCTTCCTTTAGATAGTCTCAAGGTAGTGGGAGCAGTGCTAGTGTATAAACGATTGCCAAGAAAGTTTCGACAGCTGAAATAGAAAAATGAAATAAATTTAGAAGCCCCCCTTACTATTTTGTGAGCTCACAAAATAGTAAGGGGGGCTTCTTTAATTATTGTATCTAATTATAAGATACTGTACAATGTAAATAGATTCGCTTTCACTCTAGTTGAAGGGAATCTACATACAATGTTAAAAAAATAAATTTAAAATTAAAAAACTACACGACTATCATCAGATGGGCTATTACATCTCTTCTTCTCTGTTTTCCTTCCTTTTAAACAAAACCATAAACCTTTTTTAAGCTAAGCAATTTTTGGAGATGCAAGACAAGAAGAGTATAGGAATAGTCAATTATTTTACAGAAAAAAGCGAGGGTAATTCATGACTGCAGATAAAATAGTAATACACGGAGGCAAAAAGCTTTCGGGAGAAGTAACAATTAGTGGAGCGAAAAATAGCACGGTCGCATTGATCCCAGCTTCAATATTAGCTGATTCGCCGGTAACGTTAGAGGGAGTTCCCAATATACAGGATGTCCATTCTTTGATTGAAATTTTAAACGATATGAATGTGCACACTGATTTTGACGGATCCACATTAGTGATCGACCCAACTGATATGGTTTCAGTGCCGATGCCGAGTGGAAAAATCAAAAGCTTACGTGCTTCATATTATTTCATGGGAGCCTTACTTACAAAGTTTGGGCAAGGAGTTGTTGGTTTGCCTGGAGGATGTTTTCTTGGTCCACGTCCGATCGATCAACATCTAAAAGGCTTTCGTGCGCTAGGAGCTACAGTAGAAAATGAGATGGGCGCAATGTACTTAACCACAGATGAGCAAGGGCTAGTTGGTACGCGAGTTTATTTTGATGTAGTATCCATTGGAGCGACAATAAATGTGATGCTAGCAGCGGTCAAAGCAAAAGGGAAAACAATAATTGAAAATGCTGCACGTGAACCAGAGATTATTGATGTAGCAACTTTGCTAAATAATATGGGAGCTAAAATCCGTGGTGCTGGGACGGATACGATTCGAGTAGAAGGAGTGGAATCTTTAAACGGCTGTCGGCACACAATCATTCCTGATCGAATTGAAGCGGGAACTTATCTCATAATTGCAGCTGCAATGGGAAAAAAAGTTACTGTAAGAAATGTGATAGTAGAACATATTGAAGGTTTGCTAGCGAAAATGGAAGAGATGGGCGTTCCTTTAGAAATTGGAGAAGATTATATTGTTGTCCATGAGCCGGAATCTCTAAAAGGAATCCACATAAAAACTTTGCCGTATCCAGGTTTTGCTACTGACTTACAACAACCACTAACACCTCTGTTAATGAAAGCAGAAGGACAATCATTAATTGAAGATACGATTTATCCTAAACGTGTCAAACACATACCTGAGTTAAATCGGATGAGTGGTGATGCACGAGTAGAAAGTGATTTGATTTTAATAAACGGAGGCGCTAGCTTAACCGGTGCCGAAGTAGCTGCTAGTGATTTAAGAGCGGGTGCAGCATTGGTCGTAGCTGGATTAATGGCTGAAGGAAAAACAGAAATAACCGAAATCGACAATATCTTACGCGGGTATGATCACATTATTGAAAAATTATCTGATTTAGGCGCTGACATTGCAATGGAAATGTCAAAAGAATAGGAGAGTACGAATGGGAGAGATTTTAACGCTAAGTGAACTAGAAGAGAAAACACTTAAAGAGATTTATCAACATGCTAAAGATTTAAAAATACCATACTATAGTCAAATGAATAAAAAAGAACTTTCTTTAGCTGTAATCCGTGCTCAAGAAGAAAAACAAGGATACTTCCAAGTGGAAGGTGTATTAGATATTATGAATCAGCAAGATTTTGGATTCTTGCGTCCGATCAATTATACGCCGAGCAAGGAAGATATCTATATATCGGCTTCTCAAATCAAACGTTTTTCCTTGCGCAATGGGGATAAAGTCTCTGGGACGGCACGACCACCAAAATCTTCCGAGCGTTATTATGGACTAATGCAAGTTAATAAAGTGAATGATTCAGATCCAGAAACTTCAAAGGAGAGGTCTCATTTCCCAGCATTAACACCATTGTATCCGAATCGTAAAATTCAGTTGGAAACAAGTTCCTCTAAACTGTCCACGCGGATCATTGATATGATCTCACCTATTGGATTTGGACAAAGAGGATTACTGGTTGCCCCCCCTAAAGCAGGGAAAACAACTTTGTTAAAAGAAGTTGCAAATGGAATCATGCAGAACCATCCAGATGTAGAATTAATTATGTTGTTGATCGATGAGCGTCCAGAAGAAGTAACGGATATCGAAAGAAGTGTCAAAGGTGAGGTGGTCTCATCCACTTTTGATCAACAACCGCAAAACCATGTGCGTGTGAGCGAACTCGTACTCGAAAGAGCCATGCGGTTAGTAGAAGATAAACGAGATGTGGTCATTTTAATGGATAGTATTACGCGGCTTGCGCGCGCATACAACCTTGTGGAGTCTCCAAGTGGCCGGACATTGAGTGGCGGGATCGATCCAGCTGCACTATATCGACCTAAACGCTTTTTTGGAGCTGCGCGTAACATAGAAGAGGGCGGAAGTTTGACGATCATTGCTACCGCCTTGGTAGATACAGGAAGCCGGATGGACGATGTGATTTATGAAGAGTTCAAAGGTACAGGGAATATGGAGCTTCATCTTTCAAGAGAGCTGGCTGAAAGACGGATTTATCCGGCTATAGATATTCAGCGATCAGGCACTCGTAAGGAAGAACTTCTCTTATCCGAAAAAGATTTGGATAGTTTATTTACTTTCAGAAGAGCGATGCGAGGAGATTCTCTCGACTATACAGACCAATTCATAAAAAAATTAAAAAAATATGAAACGAACAAAGATTTTTTAGATGCTATTCGTACAAATAAAAAATAAAATTCGATTTACAGAGTTGCAAAAAAATGTGTAGCATGATATTATTTAAGATGTTGTCTAACGACAAAATAACTCTGGTACAGCAAATGGATCAGGGCACAAGGAGTGAAAAAATATGAAACCATCAATTCATCCAGAATACAGACAAGTTGTCTTTATGGATACATCTACAGGAACAAAATTCTTAATCGGTTCTACTCAAACATCAAAAGAAACCGTTGAGTGGGAAGATGGAAATGAATACCCATTATTACGTGTTGAAATTTCTTCTGATTCTCATCCTTTCTATACTGGACGCCAAAAGTTCACTCAAGCAGACGGACGTGTGGATCGGTTCAACAAAAAATACGGTTATACAGACAAAAACAAAGACTAATTCAAAAAAAGGTTGGGATTCTTCCCAACCTTTTTTTATTTGTCCTGCCCGAATGACTCAATGAAAAGTAAGGTCTTTACTGAGCTTGTCCCTTTCGTTTTCTGGATAATATTTAATCTTATCTCGTTGTGTAGAAGTAGAATTGTGATAAAATAAGAGAAACTGAAATGAAAAAGAAAACCTTTGGAGGAATTCATGATGAATATTTTTCTTATATATGGAGGAAAAAGTGCAGAGCACGATGTTTCTATCCTGTCGGCTCACTCAATTTTAAAAGAAATCTATTATGATTATTACACAGTCCAGCCCGTCTATATAACGCGCGAGGGCGATTGGATAGCAGGGGAAATGATTCATTCTGCGGAGAATCTACTTACAAAAGAAGAAATGGTGTTGGAGCTAGGAACAGAAGCAAAAGCATTCGACTTAATGCAATTAAAAGCACCAGATTCAATAGCTTTTCCAGTTTTACATGGGCCCAACGGTGAAGACGGAACGATTCAAGGGATGCTAGAAATGATGTCTGTTCCTTATGTTGGAGCGGGTGTGTTAACGAGCGCATGCGGCATGGATAAAGCAGTCAGTAAAAAACTGTTTAATGCAGCAGGTATACCTCAAGTCCCCTATATATCTATCCGGAAAGCAGATTGGCGTGTAAATAAAGAAGAAAGTATGGGAGCTTGCGAAGATGCTTTAGTCTATCCGATGTTTGTAAAACCAGCAAACCTTGGATCGAGTATCGGAATATCTAAAGCAACAACTCCCAGTGAATTAGAAAAAGCTATTCAATTCGCTTTCGAGTACGATCGCCATATTGTCGTTGAACAAGGAATCGATGCTCGGGAATTAGAAGTCGCAGTCCTCGGAAATGAAGATATCAACACTTCGGTTCCAGGCGAACTTGTCAAAGAACAATCCTTTTACGATTACAAGGCGAAGTACCTAAACAACGAGGTAACTTTGGAAATTCCAGCAAATGTAACTCCTGAAGTGAAGAAACAGTTGCGCAAATACGCAGCAGATGCTTTTCTGGCCATTGAAGGAAATGGATTGAGCCGAGTTGATTTCTTCTTGACCAAAGATGGGAAAATCTACATTAATGAAATCAATACTTTCCCCGGATTTACCCAATTTAGCATGTATCCTCGCTTATGGGAGAAAACAGGATTAGCCTATGGTGATTTAATTGAAGAACTCATCCAGCTAGGGTTGCAACGGCACGAAGAAAAAAACTCCTATGCTGCTAGAGAACGCGAATAATGGGAAAAGGATCGTGGATCAGATGTCTAGACTTACAATAAAAGAAATAGCGGATGCAGTCAGCGCGTTAGATCATAACAATGAATGGAATAGTATTCGAATAAATCAGGTAGCGTTTGATACACGGAAAATTGGAACAGACGCGCTTTTTGTACCTTTAAAAGGGAACCGAGACGGACATGAATTTATTCAGGAAGCCATTTCAGCTGGAGCTACTGCGACATTGTGGAGCTTACCGAAAGAAGAAGCTCCTAAAGATTTTCCTGTGATATTTGTGGAAGATACGCTTCAAGCTCTTCAACAACTAGCAAAATATTTCCTCGAAAAAATCAATCCCAGAGTAGTTGGGATAACAGGAAGCAATGGGAAAACGACTACAAAAGATATGACATACAGTGTGTTACAGCAAAAATATCGAACGTACAAAACACAAGGAAATTACAATAATGAGATTGGAATGCCGATTACGATCCTGGATATGCCAATAGATACAGAAGCATTAGTGTTGGAGATGGGGATGAGCGAAAAAGGGGAAATTTCTTTTCTTTCGCATTTAGCAGAGCCGGAGGTCGTTGTAATCACAATGATCGGAGAATCTCATATTCAAAATTTAGGTTCAAGAAAAGGTATTGCTTTAGCAAAACTGGAAATTGTGGAAGGATTAAAAGAAAAGGGAACGGTGATCATTCCGGGGAACGAACCCTTACTAACTGAAAACATTCAGGTCCTTCCTACACAATTTGTTAAGACCTTTGGAGAATCAGAGGACTTCACGTTAGCGAGCCTAGATGTTGAAGCTAAATTGAAGGAAACTTATTTCAAAACAACAAAAGATGTAAACAAACAGATAAAGTTACCTATTATTGGAAAATATAATGTGAATAATGCTCTAGCTGCTCTATTGGTAGGAGAAACACTGGATATTTCTTACGAAGAGTGCGCAAAAGGTCTCGAACACTTCCAGTTGACGAAGAATAGAGTGGAATGGATCGATGGAGTGAATGGGATACAGTTGCTGAATGATGCATATAATGCTAGCCCAACTTCTATGAAAGCTGTTTTGCGTTATTTCGGGGATATGACTGTTCCAGGAAATAAGATTGCAATATTAGGTGATGTCTTGGAGCTAGGTGATTTTTCTAAAAATTTACATGAGAGTATCGGAGAAGCAATCGATTCCCAGCATATAGATACTATTTTTCTATATGGGAAAGAGATGCACTACTTATATGAACAATTGCAACATGCTTTTCCTGAAGAAAGATTGTTTTATGAAAAAGAAAATAAAGATCACCTGGTTGATTTGGTTAAAAAAGTTGCTCAGCCAGGTGACTGCGTTCTCGTGAAATCTAGCTTTGGAACAAATCTATTACAGGTGGTAGAAAAATTAAAGGCAAAGATGTGACAGCCGAAAAAGACTAAAAACGTATTCATTTCATCTTTAGTGAATAATGTTTGAAAACAGTTGTGTGGCATGATAAGATGTTTAAAGAATACTGGTTCGCCAGTCATTAGACCGTTCGAAAAAAAAAGATAACTACTAGATCAATCGTTATGAAAAGAAACGAACTACTTTTCCTAGTGTGCTGATTCATATAATGGAGATGTGTACTAGGTTTTTTTCTATGGACGGCGGACTATAAATCTGCCTGGAAATGAGACTACGAAACGTATAATTTAAAAGAATTAAAAAGATTTACTTATGCGATGAAATGACTGTCCTTGTTTCCTAACAGATAATTTAAGAAACAACAGGAGGAAACCGAGTGAAATTTAATGAACTCAATTTATCAACAGAATTACTGAAGTCTATCGAAAGAGTAGGCTTTGAAGAAATGACCCCTATTCAGGAACAAACAATTCCGATGGCCTTAGAAAATAAGGACATTATTGGTCAAGCACAAACAGGAACTGGTAAGACAGCTGCTTTTGGGTTGCCAATGTTACAAAAAATCGATTTAAGCAATCGATCAGTACAAGGATTGGTAATTGCACCTACACGTGAATTAGCTATCCAAACTCAAGAAGAATTATTCCGCTTGGGTAAAGATAAAAAAGTTAAAGTACAAGTTGTATATGGTGGAGCAGATATCCGTCGTCAAATTAAAGGATTGAAAGATTCTCCGCATATCGTGGTGGGAACACCTGGGCGTTTATTAGACCATATTCGTCGGAAAACATTGAAACTTGACTCAGTTGAAACACTTGTCTTAGACGAATCTGATGAAATGCTTAATATGGGATTCATTGAAGACATAGAATCGATTATTAAAGAAACTCCTACAGAACGTCAAACTTTGTTGTTTTCTGCTACAATGCCGGATGCAATCAAACGTATCGGTGTTCGTTTCATGAAACAACCTGCAACAGTACGCATCAAAGGTAAAACATTAGCTGCTACAAATATTAAACAATATTTTACAAAAGCACGCGATAATGAAAAATTTGATGTCATGACTCGCTTAATGGATGTTGACAATCCTGGTGCTGCTATTGTTTTTGCGCGTACTAAAAGACGTGTAGATGAATTAGCTAAAGGATTAGAGATGCGTGGATTTAGCGCTGAAGGAATTCATGGAGACTTATCTCAAAGTAAACGTATGAGTGTATTAAAAACCTTTAAAAGTGGAAAAGTTGATATCTTAGTTGCTACCGATGTAGCTGCACGTGGATTAGACGTTACAGGCGTGACACATGTTTATAACTATGATATACCTCAAGATCCTGAAAGTTATGTTCATAGAATTGGCCGTACAGGCCGTGCAGGTGCAGACGGAATATCCATCACGTTGGTAACTCCGAATGAAATGGGTTATTTGCGCACGATCGAAGGGTTAACAAAACAAACAATGACTCCTCTTCGTCCGCCAACTGATGATGAAGCACTTGAAAGTCAATTGGTAACAGCTATGGCTGATATCAATACTATGATTGAAAAAAATGGTTTGGACAGCTATAAATTAGCAGCGGACCGTTTGCTTAATTCTTATTCTGCTGAAGATTTAGCAGCAGCTTTAGTGAAACAAATGGTTAAAGATCCAAGTGATGTTCCTGTTAAGATCACACCAGAAAGACCTCTACCAAACAAACAAGGAAGAAGCCGTGGAGGAAAAGGTGGATACAAAGGGAATAGCCGTCGTAAAAATGATCGTGGAGGCCGTGACCGTGACCGCAAAAATAGTCAGGGAGGCCACAAAGGTAGCCACCGCAGCAAACCGAATCCAAAGAAAAGCAACTAAAAATAACTAAAGTGTAAAAAGATTGAGGCTTCGGCTTCAATCTTTTTCATTTTTTAATTAAATGAATTGGGGTGTATTGCTTGCTTTTACAAGGACCCATCGAAGTTATGATGAAAGCTTTTTCTATAATCAGGGAATTATATATGACTTTTGTATAAATGTTTGATAACATAGTGTTGGTTAACTATTACCAAGGAAGCAAATAAAAAGATATACATATAAAGAGGAGTCCAAAATGATTATTGGAATCGGCTTAGATCTTATCGAAATAAGTAGAATCAAGGAGGCTTACGAAAACAAGAAATCGTTTTCAGAGCGAGTGCTTACAGCAGCTGAGCATGCACTTTTTTCTCGCTATCCCGAAAAACGAAAAATGGAATTTTTAGCAGGAAGATTCGCTGCTAAAGAAGCCTATAGTAAAGCAATGGGTACAGGAATAGGGAAAGTTGGATTTCAAGATATCGAAATTTTACCAGATAAAGATAACAAGCCGACTGTTACACGGAGTCCATTTGAAGGGAACAGTTTTGTGTCCATCACTCATACGGATAGCGTCGCAGCTGCGCAAGTAATATTAGAAAAAAATCACTAAGAGTTTCTTTATTTTTTAATAAACGACTTGTTCAAAATAAATTTTCTTCATGGTACACTAGTTAATAAACAGACACTTTTTTTAACCAGATGTACCCTTAGGGAGGTAATCTATATGATGGAGAGCAATGAAAGCAAAAAGCTGACGATTGAAGTTGAAAAAAAGATTTATAAAGATTTTCAGCAATACTGTGAGTCTACGGATATTGATGAAGAGGAATTAGTAGGAAGCTTAGTGCAATGTTTCTTAAAAGATAGCATAAAAACAATGGACACCATGCGGAAGGGATACACAGAAATGGCTCAAATCAATCTCGATATTTGCTTAGAATATGGCGATTGTGAAACGGGAGCCAGTTCTCACATCTAACTACAAGGAGCCTTTGGGGAGGATTTACCTATGGTAAAAAGGGGAGATATATACTACGCAGATCTATCACCAGTTGTGGGATCGGAACAGGGAGGTATGCGACCTGTTCTAATTATCCAAAACAATGTTGGAAATCGCTATAGCCCGACAGTTATTGTCGCGGCCATCACGACGAAAATCCAAAAAGGAAAAATGCCAACACATGTAGAGATTTCTGCTGAAGAAACGGGCTTAGATAAGGATTCAGTGGTATTATTAGAACAAGTCAGAACGATTGACAAACAGAGACTAAAAGATAAAGTGACCCATTTAGATTATCGATTGATGTTTGACGTCGATGATGCATTAGCTATCAGTGTTGGGTTAAAAAATCAGTTTAAAGACTAAACTGGGAAAAGTGAGCAGATATTATTTAACTCTTTACTTGTAAAAAAGCAAATCATACTGTGGTAATAAAAAAAGTTTGACGTGGTTCGTAACCATCCCACGGAAAAAAACTAGGAGGAACATGAATGAAAACAAAACAGTGGGTTTATAATGCCCTAGTAGCCGCGTTATATGTTACTGTAACGGGTGTGTTAACGCCCATATCTTTTGGTGTAATTCAATTCAGAGTAGCAGAAATTTTTAATCACTTAGCTGTCTTTAATAAGAAATATATAGTAGGAGTCGTATTAGGCGTTTTTATATCGAATTTATTTTTTTCGCAAATCGTTCTTTTTGATTTGGTTTTTGGGGTAGGACATACGCTCTTTTCGTTTGGCTTATTAGCTATTTTTTCTTCGAAACAAATGTCTCTCAAGCTTCGAATGACAATCAATACTCTCTCTTTCGCAATAGGTTCATTCTTAATTGCGTGGGAACTATACTTAGCATTAGAATTTCCGTTTTGGCTGAGTTACTTATCAGTAGCAATCGGAGAACTTGTAGTTATGGGACTTGGTGTTCCTCTCATGCTTTACATAAACAGCAAACTACACTTTTCAAAAATAATGGAAAAATAAAAAAACTTTCGTACATTTTTTGTACGAAAGTTTTTTTGTTGATACAATAGAGGTAACCGTTAAAGATGACACCTTTTGGAAAAGTATGATGCGGATGATCTTATTTCATACGGTAAAAGTAACTTTTAATCTTCTGCATTGTGTAAATCTTCTATTTCAACAATTTGGAATCCTTTTTTATCTAATTGATTTGAGATCAAATCAACAGTTTCTTTTTCCACGCCAGGTTCCAGAGTCATGATTGTTCTACGCAACATATTCTCGCGTTTGTTGTCCAATGTAATTACACTGATTATCGAACAATGGCGATTAATGATTTTAGAAATATTTGTTAAATCACCTTTTGTACCTTTTGATGCAATAGTTAAAACATAACTTCCAGAATCGATACTCCAAGATTGTTGGAGCATATCCAAAAGAGAACTATGAGTAAGAATCCCATAAAAATGGTTGTTTTTATCAAGAACAGAAATATAAGGAAGGTCTTTGATCATAAAGAATACTTTGAAAAAAGAAGAATCAATGTGAATATATTTAGTAGCGTTTTTAAGTAAATGTGTAACGGGTAAAGTCATATCTCCGCCATTCGCTTTATGACGATAGATATGCATCTTATAAATATTCCCTCTGAAAATCTTTCCTGAATCATCTAGAACAGGGACACAACGGTAGCCTACGTCTTCTAGTATCCCAATGGCTTCTTCCAAAGTAGCTTTTTCATTAACGGTAACGACATTTTTCTTAGGAATAGCAAGTGATTTTATTAACATTATAATTTTCTCCTTTTTTTTTAACTATAATTTCATATTTTAATATGATAATAACACAATAACTGTCTCTTTTACATAATAAAATTTTTAAAATGACAATTAGAAATAAGGTTTGACAATTCAAAAACTCAGAAAGAGTGTGGGAAATGAGAAAATTGAATGAAATGATGGATAGGCCAGTCATAGATAAAGCTGTTAGGGATTATTTACGAACAAAGCAAAGACAGTTGACCGGTCCACTAGGTGCTATAGAAAATGAAGCAAACAAAAAACGTGTTCCCGTGATACCTCATGAAACTGTCCGTTTTTTAGAATGGTTTTTGCCTCTTTATAAACCGGTAAATATTTTGGAAATTGGAACAGCTATAGGATTTTCTGCAGGATTGATGGCACAATTTTTACCTGACGAGGGTCAAATAACAACCATTGAAAGAAATCCGACAATGATTGAAAAAGCAGAAAAGAATTTCAAGAAAATGAAAAATAGTAACAAAATCAGTTTAATTAAGGGACAAGCAGAAGAAGTGCTACAAGAATTGGATGAATCATATGACTTCATTTTTATGGATAGTGCAAAAGCAAAATATTATGATTTCTTCCCACATTGCATGAGAGTGTTAAAAGTCGGCGGAGTAATAGCCATTGACGATGTATTACAGGGAGGAACCATCTTACAAGAGACTGAAAATATTCCTCGAAGCAGAAAAAAGATTCACAAGAAACTCAATCAGTTTTTAGAAGTAGTCCTAAATCACCCAGCCTTGAACGCGACTATACTACCCTTAGGTGATGGTCTACTAATGATTACAAAGGAAGAAGATGCAGATTTTTCTTTCATGTTAAAAAAAAGGACGGACCAGCATGATGATCCAAAGGCATAACTGAAAAATCAAGGAATAAAAAACTGGAAAAATGGAAGGTCTATTTTATTAGGGTAAGATAGTATAGACGTCATTTTTTTTAGCAACTTTCAAAAAAGATATTGACCCAGGTGAAAAAAGGTGGTAAAGTAATCCTTGTCGTCGCAAAACGACTGAATGATAAATAAGTCACTTGAAAACAACAAAATTTCCCTTGACTTTTGGAATGAGACAGTGCTATACTATTAGAAGTCAGCAAGGAAGAGAGCGCTCACAATGAGTGGTCATACCTTTGAAGAAATTCAAAAAAACTCTTGACACTGACGCACAATAAATAGTATGATATAAAAGTTGCTGATAACGGCGACGATGAATTGACCTTTGAAAACTGAACAAAGCAAACACAATCAAATGTGCAGGTGTCTTGATTTTTAATTAAGACAACACAGGCAAAGTAAAATTTGCAAAAGAAATAACGTAACATTCAAATTGAGTCACAAACACTTTAACGAGAGTTTGATCCTGGCTCAGGACGAACGCTGGCGGCATGCCTAATACATGCAAGTCGAACGCTGAAGCTCTCTGCTTGCAGAGAGTGGAAGAGTGGCGAACGGGTGAGTAACACGTGGGGAACCTGCCCATGAGAGGGGGATAACATCCGGAAACGGATGCTAATACCGCATAACTAAAGAAACCGCATGGTTTTTTTATAAAAGATGGC
>NZ_AUEG01000013.1 GCF_000425865.1 Lacticigenium naphthae DSM 19658 | reverse complement strand
CTCGCCATTCGTTGTTACTACTAAGCGCTGACGAGACCTCCCCGGGTAAGAACGACAACCTTCTGCTCATGTCACTGCTCCATTTACTGTACAGGATTCGGGCAGTATCGGACTTCGCTTTGTTTGGCAAGCTCATCCGTCCTGATTCAGCCTTTGTATGAAGTTTCTGTTCGTCAGTGCAAGCATTTGCGTCCGTCTTCCTTCAGATTCCGCCTCACGGCGGACACCCTTGACTTTCGCTAACAGTTCCTACTGCCAAGTCTGTAGTGGACTTTCACCACCAAGTTGTCACCCATGCCGGGCGCACCAAGAAGAAGAGGCTGGGACAAAAGTCCCAGCCTCTAATCATTTTCCAAATATTCCTTTCTAAAACGTGCTCCAAAAAACAGACCCGACAGCCACTTCACGAACACTCTTCGATAGTCTATGACTATCTTTCGAGTATCCGCTCCAGTTGCTGTATCCGTTGACACTTTAGTGGCTTACGGATACAGTATGCGGAGTTTTATTCGGGTCTGAACGTTTTTTGTCCCACTCTCTTCTTCCTACGTTTAGTCAATTCGGAATCAATCGACCTATTTTTTATAGTTCTTTCTTTTTATACAGTATGGGTGCTATGACGAGGAAGAATATGCTACTAATCACAACTACGATCGCACTCTGTTTCCATTCAGTCGTGATTCCTCCTGCCTGGTATGTTTCCGTGAAACTTGTCACTACTTTTAAAGGACTCCATTTGGCCAGTGTGACAAATAATTCTAAGAAGAACAATAACACCACTCCCCCTCCTGTCCAGGCGAGAGCGCCAAATGTAGAATCAAACAGCACCGCTCCTAAAAAGAGAAAAGCAAGCAACCATAGCCCAAAGAGGTAAACTCCGGCTAGTCCCCACACTAATCCAGCTGTTTGCCAGGTATCGGTAAAATAATAGTACGTATAGCCAGCAGTGATCACTGCCCCCACGAGATAGCTCACTGTCCAGACTGCGCTCGCCATAATGTATTTAGAAAAGAATACGACTGGTCGCTTCAATCCTTTTGTTACGAGCAATACGAGTGGCCCTTTTTCTTTCACAAAAGTATTGCTCCAGGCGATGACTAAGAAGACGTATCCTATCTGTGTAATGTTTTTATGAAATTGTAACCAGGAGTCTAACGCGACCGGTTCTGGCAAGATCAATTCAATATTTTCTGGTAAGAACTCGGCAATCAGATCCGGCATGAACGCAGCTGATAATGGACTCAAAATGCCCAAAAAAGTAAACAAGGTCAGAAATAAGAAACCCTTGTATGAACGGAGCAACTCAAAACTTTCCTTTTTCAAAAATGCACCAAAAGCAATCATTTGGTCACCTCCAAAAAAACGTCTTCTAAAGTGGCTTTTCGCCATTCAATTTTCTCTGGTATCCGTCCTTGTTCTGAAAGCAAAGCTAACCATTGTGTCATTACCGTTTTTCCTCTGAGCGTTTCTACTGAAATCGTTCGGTTCGAGACTTCGATCTCTTCTCCATCTCCTAATGGAGTAAGTATTTTTTTAAAAGCCACTGTTTCCTCTTTCGAATGAAAAGTGGCACTGACTGTTGAGGTTTCCTGGGACTCAGTCAACTCAGCTAGACTGCCTGAACGGGCAATTTTCCCATCGTGTAAAATAGCTACTTCGTCCGCGATCGCTTCAACGTCTGCCAAAATATGCGTTGAAAAGACAACGGTTGTTTTCTTGCTGACTTTTTTTAAAATGGCGAGCACATCTTTTCGTCCTAGTGGATCTAAGGCAGAAGTCGGTTCATCGCAGATAAGCAAAAGTGGGTCATGGATCAGTGCCTGAGCGATGCCTAAGCGTTGTTTCATTCCTCTCGAGTAGCCACCAATTTTTTTCTTTGTGTCTTCGAGCCCTACTAAGTTCAGTAATTCTGCAATTTTAGCTTGGCGTTCTTTTTTTGTCATTTCAGTTATTTGACCACATAGATGCAAGTATTCATTTGCGGTCAGGTAATGATAATACTCAGGGACGTCAGGTAGAAAGCCGACTGCTCCTGAAGGCAGTTCTTTTCCATATTCAACCAGTCGATTGTTTATGCGGACTTTTCCTGACGTATGTTGCATCAATCCTAATATACATTTAATTGTGGTTGTTTTACCGGACCCATTTTTCCCCAAAAATCCATAAACCGTGTTTGGCTTAACCGTGAAACTGACATCTTCTAAGACGGCTTGGTCACCAAATCTTTTTTTGAGGTGAGACACTTCCAATGCGGGGGTCATTCTTCACTCCTCCCGAAGAGAAAATAGGCGATCGGCCCGAAGGTATTTACAAATACAATGATGAAGATCCACATGATTTTGGATCCGCGTTTCACGTTCGGATGATTGAGTAAATGGATAAGTGCGGTAATCATCAAGACTAGCTGGATAAGAAATAACGGGATCAGCAACGGTAGGTTTTCTTGAATGATCGTCATATCTGGCATAGCGTTCAATCCTTTCTGCTGTTTAATGTGTGGAGCAATTTTTGCATCTGTTTGTCTTGGATAAAGGGTTCAAACGCTGGATGTTGTGTAATGCTTTCTTCAAATGACTTGCGCACAAGACTGGTTTCACGCGGTGTTTGCTGACCAAGAATGAGCGAGTCTTCCAACCATTCATCTACTTGATCAAAGAAATCATTCCCTGTGAGCTTGACTGGATCCGGATAGTTTTTCACCACTTCTACGTAACGATCAAGGGCGGTATACATTTCGGTAGGATTCGATTGGGCAGCATAATGAACTGCTGCGGTATGATAAATCCCCGCCACACTATTCGTCGCAACGGGATCCATTTGAAATAGCTGAACCAAGGCATCAGCTTTTTGATAAGTTTGCTTGAAACGCTCGGGAGAAGATAGGAGCTGTTGCATCGCCATCAGCAGTTGAGCTAACAACGTGATCACTGACTGGAAAGCAAACACTTGTGTCAGCTTCTCGGCACGCGCCTGCTCTCCTTTGGTCAAGAGGGCTTGGATATAAATCAAATCTGCCCCTGCATACGGAACTTGTGTTTCTTCCAATAAATCCAGTGCTTCATCCGGTTGGTTCAGTGCCATGTGGATAATGGCTTGCATGGTATTTGCCTGTTTCAGATGATTTAACTGTGTCGCTTCATCTTGAACGCGTTGCGCAATTTGCAGGCATTCTTGTAGACTCCATTCTCTTCCTTTCTCCCCAGCTAAGTCCGAATGGTTCAGCAACAATTGGAGCAACGCGAGCAGGTAGGCGAAATCTGCATAATATTCCTTGGCTTCTGCTTGCACATCCAAAAACACTTCCTGAAATTCCTCTTGGGCGAACCGTTGGGCAAACTTTTCGTAGCGTTCACGTATCCCTTGTGGTGTAAGATGCGGAGAATAGCCGAGCAACTCATCGATACTCAAATTGTAATACGTCGCTAGTTTAGGCAGGAGTGTGATGTCAGGCAGACTGTTCCCTTTTTCCCACTTGGAAACAGATGCTTTGGATACACCCATAAACTGAGCCACTTCTGTTTGCGTCACTTTTTTTTCTTTGCGCTTTTTGAGTAATTGTCTATGTACTTGTATTCCATTCATATCGTTCACCTCCCCCTAAGTGTACTTCCTTGGCTTCAAAAAAACAATGGATTCCTAGTTTACTTCAGTTTAAAAAATCAACCGGTAGTTTACTATTTTGAGAGAGATTTTTACTGAATCATTTGGTCCATTATACTCCTGTGTTCTATTTCTACATTGACATTTTTTTGATTCTTGCTTACAGTTAACGAATAAGAAAATTTTGAAAGTATGAAAAAGGAGTACAGGTATGCCGAGTAAATATTATGCAATCAAAAAAGGTCGTAAGCCAGGGATTTACCGGACTTGGGCTGAAGCTCAAGCACAAATCAAAGGATTTAGCGGCGCGCAGTTCAAATCCTTCCCAACTGAAAAAGACGCGAATGAATTTATCGATCCCCCAACAGTCAAAGCCGTGGATTGGACCGCTTCTGATACCGTTGAAGCTTATGTAGATGGATCATTCAATCGTAAAAAAAATCAATACAGTTATGGTGTGGTCATGTTAAAAGATGGTCAGGTACTGGATACATTTTATCGCGCTGATAATGATGAACGCTATGTGGCAAGTTTCCAAATTGCTGGTGAGGTCTTTGGTGCCCTAGAAGCTATTCGCTGGGCCAAGGAACGGCACTATACATCCATCTTGATCCATTATGATTATATGGGGATCGAACAATGGGCAACAGGCATGTGGAAAGCCAATAAACCCGTTTCAAAAGACTACATCCACGAATACAAAGAATTGGCAAAAGACATTACCGTCCGATTTAAAAAAGAAAAAGCTCACACAGGCATCGAATTCAACGAACTAGCAGACCAACTAGCAAAAAAAGCATTACAATAACGACAGAGAGTGGCGGCGACTGTCCTGGCTCGACCGGAAAATAGAGCCGCACAGGACAGAGCATCCCGCGCATGGCCAAGTGGTTTCTTTTTCCCGAGAGCCAAGAAGCCGCCACTCGTTTTCAATCAGAGAGTGGCGCTTTGCGTTTAGAAATGAGGGGCTGGAGCAAGGCAGAACAAGATTCGCCAGAATCAGTGAAGCCCCGCGAAGCAACCGCATTTCTGCAAAGCACAACTCATTTCAATCAGAGAGTGGCGCTTTGCGTTTAGAAATGAGGGGCTGGAGTAGGGCAGAACAAGATTCGCCAGAATCAGTGAAGCCCCGCGAAGCAACCGCATTTAAAAAATAATAATCGCAAAAAAAAGAGAGACTGGGAAAATTTCTCAGTCTCTCTTTAACTATTGGTCCATAGTTACACTATTTTTGTTCCGTGAAATTGATCAACGTTTAGCTTTTCTTTTGCCTGCGCTAAATTCTCCACGGTCAATCCCCCGCCGGGCAAAATCTCTATTTCACCCTGGCAGTGCGCTACATATTCGTTGATTCTTTCTGCATTTTCTATGGCAGATCCCGTTTTTCCTCCGCGTGTCAATACACGTGTATATCCGGTATCGATCAACCAGTCTAACGCTGTGTATTGTTGTGCTGGTGGAATGAAATCAAATGCCATATGGAATACGATTTCTTTCTCTCCAACGATTTGCTTTAATTTTTCCAAAAAAGGTTTATCCATGCTTCCTGTTTCGGTCAAAGCGCCACACACGATCCCATCAGCACCCAAAGTGAGGGCTTGCTTGGCAGCAGCCAGCATGGTTTCTTTTTCAGCGGGAGTATAGACAAACTCACCACCTCTTGGACGGATCATGACTACGACAGTGGCATTTTGGTCATGGGCATACGTAATGGTTTTTTCTTGGACAGAGACAGTCGGGGTCGTTCCACCAACAGCTAGCTGGTCACATAGTTCGATTCGACTTGCCCCTTTTTCAATTGCTTCGGGTACATCTGTGAAATTTTCTGCACAAAATTCGCGTAACATCGTTTAGGCTTGACCTACTTTCATTCTATTTTCTTTCCCACGATAATACAGGTAACCAGCCAGACAAACAAATCCGGAAAAGACTAAGAAAATCGGACTATAGACAGGGTTGGCGAATAAGCCACCAAGTAAAATGACGAGTGATCCGGTGATTCCTAATATTGGTGCGACTATCCCCAAGAAACGACTGGTGATCGCACCGTCTTTTTTCAATTTCATGACTTTAAGATACAACAAGATGTAGGTGACATAACTAAAGACTATCGCGATTTCGCTTATATCGCCTCCAGCCAATAAATCAACTTTTTGCGTGAAGTAATGAATGGTTAACCAGAATACGACAGCCGCATATGCGATACCTGCTGAATAAGGAGATAATTCTCTTTTGGGATCAATGGCTGCTATTTTTTCACTGAACGGCAACATGTTTTTTGTTGCGAGCGAATGGGGCAAACGGATGTAGCCCAGGCTCAAGCCGTTGACAACGCCTAACACAGCGATCAGCACAAAGGATAAAATAATGCTTTGTCCATTTTCTCCAAACAAGGATGTCCCGACTTGACTGATCGCGCCATCTCCTGTGGACAGGATATATTCAGGCCCGACTACTGTTACCATTCCCAAGAAAAAGAAAAGGTAGACAGCTAAAACGATCAGCGGCCCAATGGTCAACGCAATCGGCATATTTATGCGATGATTCTTCACTTCTGGCGTAATGGTGGTGGAAACGATCCACCCATCAAAAGAGAAAGCCAAGGGTGCCAAGGCTGCTAGCCAGCCCCACCCGACTGAACTCGTTTCAACTAGGACAGTATCGACAGGTAAAGCGGGAGCCGCAGTAGTCCAAAAGAGACCGAACAGTCCGATTCCGATCAAGGGGATCATTTTGATAAATGTGGTAACATTTTGAAAACGCCCGCCTGATTTCAAGGAAAAATAATTAAGTAAAAAGAAGAACGTACTATAGAGAAACCCTAATCCAATTTGATATTCTAGTGTATTGGGAAGGCCCAATAAAGATAACGTATAGATTCCACTTACCCAGCTGACTACTGCAGCAATGGTCGGGAAATAGACGAACATTTGGAACCAGCCAAAAGCACTTCCAGCTTTGGAAGATACAAACTCTTCAAAATAAGAAACTGCTCCGCCGGTTTTAGTTGAGCGACTGGCCAGTTGCGAAAGCGTGATGCTCCCAAAAATAATACAGAGGGCACCGATAACGAACACAGTGACACCCAGCCATACATCGCCACCTGTGGCTGCTAAAATGTCGTCTGCTTTAAAAAATATTCCTGAGCCGATACAAATTCCTACAATCATAGAAATCGCAGTGCCCAGTCCATAATGTTCTCTTTCTTTCATAATGACCCCTCCTCGCTTGCTATGTTTAGTTTAAGTCAATGAATAATCGTATCTGTGATAATTGCATTTATCAAATATACCAAAAAAATTTCATGAAACAAAGAGAAACCACAGACTTTTTTCAGGTTCTTCTAATAGAAACAGTTCCTTATTTTCGCTATACTGATTTTAAGTAATGAAAGGAGCGATTTGATGGTAGAAAAAGTACGTTTAGGGCGCACAGATTTAATTGTTCACCCGATTGGTTTAGGTGCGAATAAAATTAGTGCGGCTGATCCAGATACTCATACCGAATATGGTGGAGATGTTATTTTAGCAGGTATTGAAAACGGCATGAATTTTATTGATACAGCCTTTATTTATGGTCGTGGAGAATCCGAAACGATCATCGGGAAAACGTTAAAAGAAAATCAACTGAGAAAAGAGATCGTGATCGCTACAAAAGGTGCTCACCAAGAAGTCAATGGGGAAATTCAATTAAATAACCATCCAGACTTTCTGACCCAGCAGGTCGAAGATAGCTTAAGTCGCCTTCAGACTGACTACATCGATTTGTATTATATACACTTCCCGGATGAAGACACGCCCAAGGCAGAAGCTGTCGGCGCACTTGCTCGTTTGAAAGAACAAGGAAAAATAAGAGCCATTGGGGTTTCTAATTTTTCTCTTGAACAGTTAAAAGAAGCAAACGTAGATGGGCATGTGGATGTCGTCCAAGATGAATACAACCTGCTCAACCAGTCAGCTGAAGAAAACTTTTTCCCTTACTTTAAAGAAAAGGAAATTAGTTTTATTCCTTACTTCCCCTTTGCATCGGGCTTGTTAGCTGGAAAATATGATCAGGATACGCACTTATCCGATCGTCAAAAACAACGACCACAATTTCAAGAGCCCACCTATTCGGATATCTTAAACCGTATGGACAAGCTCAAAACTTTGGAGAAAAAATACGACACGGGGATTCAAAATATTGTTCTAGCTTATTATCTCAGCCAAGAACCCGTGAACGCTGTGATCCCTGGTGCGCGTAATCGCCAACAGATGCTTGAAAATCTACATGCCGCTACGATTCAATTAGATAGTGAGGATCGTGCATTCATTGAATCTGTCTTTCCAAAAGACTACCGTCTGAACAAATAAACTTTAAAGATAGAGGATGAGACAATCGTCTCGTCCTCTTCTTTATTTTGTGTCCCGATCCCCTTCCGATTACGCCATTTATTCACCCTTTGCACACCTCAGTGTCTACATTCCGTTCCTTTCGGGTCTTTAGTCGCTCATCGATGAGGTGAGTGTCCCAATTGGATAGTTTGCGCGCCACTTTTGCCCTTCTGATTCCACTGAGTGTCCGGCTTGTGTTGCTTTCTGGACACTCAGTAGCCTGTTTCTCTTCTTTTGGCGCGATTCGTGAGTAAGCCCGCCATTGAGGAGGACCTTTTCTTTTGAGTGTCCCGATCCCTTACCAACATGCCACTCATTTTAAACCAGAACAGTCACCCCATTCTCTTTTCTTCTTTATTCATCATACTCCCCAGATTCCAAAAGTTCTCTTACGTGTGCGACATCTTTATCGCCTCTTCCAGAAATCGTGACGATGATGGACTCTTCTGGTGAAAATCTGTGGGCAAACTTTTTCACTCCCGCAACTGCATGGGCACTTTCTAAAGCTGGAATGATTCCTTCTAGGGCTGACAAGTCTTTAAAGGCTGCCATTGCTTCTTCTTTCGTAACCGTTTCATAGGTAGCCCGGCCAGATTCTTTCAAATAGCTGTGTTCTGGTCCGACTCCCGGATAATCCAACCCAGCCGCAATCGAATACGTAGGAGTTGGTTCACCCGTCTCGTCTTGAAGAACGAGTGTTTTAAACCCATGTAACTCGGCTATTTTCCCTTTTGCCATTGTCGCTGCTTCTGCAGGTTCAATACCAATCAATTGTACAGCTGGCTCTTTTATATAATGGGCAAATGACCCGATCGCGTTGCTACCTCCTCCAACTACCGCAAAGACAGCTGCCGGCAATTTTCCTTCTTTTTCCAAAATTTGTCTTTTCGATTCTTCGCTGATAATGGATTGGAAATATTTGACGATCGACGGATAAGGATGCGGTCCGACTGCTGAACCAAGCAGATAAAAAGTAGTCTCGACATTTTCGATCAAGTCACCCAAAGCGACATCGACAGCGTCTTTCAAGCGCCCTTGTCCTTTTGCAACTGGAACAACGGTGGCTCCCAACAATTCCATCCGAAAAACATTTAAAGCCTGTCTGCGCATGTCTTCTATTCCCATATAAATCACACACTCTAGGCCAGCCATGGCACACGCAGTCGCGGTCGCCACACCATGTTGACCGGCACCTGTCTCTGCAATGATCCGTTGAGTCCCCATCCGCTTCGCCAATAAGATTTGTCCCATTACATTATTGATTTTATGGGCGCCCGTATGATTCAAGTCTTCTCGTTTTAAGTATATCTTGGGTCCACCATATTCCTGGGTCAACCGACTCGCAAAGGTCAAGGGATTTTCTCTGCCTACGTATTCTTTTAAATTTCTTTTGTATTCCTTAATAAAATCCGGATCCTCTTTATATTGTTCAAAAGCTTCCGTCAGTTTATCCAAAGCGATCTGCATGCTGGGAGGAACAAAGCTGCCCCCGAAATTTCCAAAGTATCCTGTTTGCGTATTGTCGTTTAGCTGATTTGTATGTGTCATTATTTTCGCTCCTCTTTTTTGTTTGGCACTTGTGGTTTGGCAGCCTTTTTGAATGCTCTGGTTCTTTCAGTGGTTCATCACTTCATTCCTCCTTTCATTCTCGCTCTTTTCTATTAAAAAAAGGCAACTTCCACAAATAAAACTTTTTGTGGAAGTTGCCTGAATATACAAAAACCACATAGATAAATTGATTATCCATGCGGCATCTTTTTTTTCATTCGAAAAGAGCTAGCATAGATACAAAATTTAGATTTTGTCTAAACGTTGTATCCATGAGAGAAATTACTCTACATCAATACAACGAGCTGCGCCAGCTTTTCCAAGCAGTATTCAATTGAGTTGAATAAACAGACCGTGTTTGCATAAAGCACTTCTCCTTTGTTGGTTGATGTTTTTTATAATACGGGTAATTCTTTTTTTTGTCAACTATTACTTCTTAACAAGTTCTTTTGATTTTCATTTCAATACTTGCCTGAAGAAACGGTAATTTTTCTTCTCTTTCGCAGGATCTACTTGGAATCCGAATTTCTCGTACAAATGATGCGCGCGTTCATTTTCCTTCAGCACATACAGTGTGAGTTCTTTTACCGAGCGTCGTCTGAGAGCCCAACTTGAAATACTTGTCATCAGTAGGTGGCCTATTTTTTGATCCCGTGCATCTTCTCTCACAGCTACAAAGTCAATAAAGGCTTCTCCCTTACCTGGCCTTCTCCTTGTCTTTCGGGAGACAGTCAAAAAGTTCTGCATGTCTTTCCATCCAATATAATCTGTCATTTTTTTCACTTTTGCCAGTAAGCGTACGGATGGAACCACGGTTGGCTTATATGTTATCCCGTAAGCACCGTAGATGGTATCCTTCTCCTTGGCAACATAAACTTTCATTCCATAAGCCTCTGCTTCACTGATCCACAACAGTTTGACAAGCTTCTGCAAAGTCCGCTCTGGAATCGACAGCGTTTCCTGGAATTTATCCTTTAACGCATGCGCAACGATTTCACTGACCTGTTTTACATCCTCTTCTTGCATTTCTTCAATCTTCACAAGAACCTCTCCTCCACTAATCGTCCTCTTTATTTGATACCGTTTCTTTTGGAGTAGAAGAATCGGTATCTTTTTTATCTTCTCGAATGTCAAATTCACTGATTGGTTCCGGTCCTCTCATCACTTCTCGTTTAATACTCAAACTACCTTTTTGGTCGACTTTTACTTGCCAGCGGACCAGTTGGATCTCTTCGTTCTTTATTTCTAAAGCAGTGATATATTGTGGGTAAATACAACAACCCGAATTGAAATACGGTTCATTTTTATTTTTGGCAAATTTAAATCGGTGTGTATGCCCACAGATTAAAGCTGTCTTATTCTCTTCTATCCACTCAATATAATTTTTTTCCATCCGGTGTCGTTTACTCACATTTTTAACCGGACTTGTTGGATTTTTTATCCCTACATGATGGAAAAATTTCCAGAAATATTTCAATGACAACATTGTAAAGAACCAGAATTGATCATTCGGTGCATCTCCTTGTTGCCCGTGAGCCACGAATAACTCTTGACCCGTATGTCTATGCCGCAAAATAAGCGACTCTACAGGTTCAAACCCTTTTAAGAAATCAAACTTCGTTTCATTAAACTCATCATAATTCGTATAATAATTTTTGCGTACAAATCGTTTGTTTTTAATATAGAGATCGTGATTGCCCCACAGTCGAATGTAGCGATCCTCGTCATATAGACGTTTGATACAACCATATACATCCGGATGGGCATTTTTGATGTGCTCAAATTCACTATACTCGATCAATTCATCGCCATCTCCGGCTTCAATAAGGACATATCCATAATTATAGTAATGACGAATAGCGCGCAAAAATATATTGGAATTACGGGCAAACTCATCAGACATATTTCCGTTGCCCCGATGCGCATCGCTCACGATTGCATACTTTGCATCTGCATCGATATATTCGACTCGCGCTCTTTTGTAGGCTTCGTTCAAGCGTTGTTTTGTGAACATGATCCATTCCTCCGCCTCTTTGTCTTCGTTACTACTAGTATACGCAAATTCACCTACAAAATGAAATGTTCCGTTCTATGTAAAAAAAGAGCTGAACCAGTATGGCTCAACTCCTTTTCAATCGTATTATTTATAAACGAAGAAGCGATCTTCATCATTCATGTATTCTTTTTCTGGTGCTTGGGATCCAATTGATCCAAATACTAATTGTCCACGAAGTTTCCAGTTTGCTGGAATATTCCATTCTTTTGCAACTTCTTCATCGATCACTGGATTGTAATGTTGTAAGTTTGCACCGATGTTGTGTTCAGCTAAAGCCGTCCACACGTTTGCTTGCGTTAAGCCACTTGCTTGTTCAGACCATACAGGGAAGTTGTCTGCATACAAAGCAAATTGTTCTTGTAAATTTTTGACGATATCCATATCTTCAAAGAACAGGATCGTTCCTTTTCCTGCAGCAAAACTTTGTAATTTTGCTTGCGTGTTTGGAAATGCTTTTTCCGGAGTCAACGGTTTAAGTGCTTCTTCTGTGATATCCCATAATTTTTTGTGCGCACCATCAAACAATACAACTACACGTTGTGTTTGAGAGTTAAATGAAGTGGGGCTTTCCTTAACCACTTCCTTGATCAATGAAGTAATTTCTTCTTCCGTTAAAGATACCTCATTGCCTAATGCATATATAGAACGGCGGTTTTTTAAAGCTTCTACAAATTGTGTCATGAATTGATTTCCTCCTCAAAAATTTTACTACAAAATCTATTATAACACTTATTAATTGTAAGTAAAGCAAAAAATGGAAATTATTATAAAATTTCCTTTTTCGTACTTTCACATTGCTTTAGTTCATTGATACCATTTAAAAAAGAGCCGACTTTTAATCATATTATACAGTTGTGACCTCAAGCTTCTTAATCCCGATACGTGTAAATCCACTAACGACAGTTAAAACAGGACACAGCAAGCAAAAGAAAGTATATGGCAAGTAAGTTAACGTTGGAACGCCTAAGGCTGTAGAAATAAATACGCCACTTACACCCCAGGGGATCATGGAGTTAACGACCGCCCCGCCATCTTCTAATACGCGAGAGAGTGCTAGAGGCGATAACCCCATTTGCTTGTATGTTTTCTTAAATGCATTTCCTGGTAGTACAATAGCTAAGTACTGTTCCCCGACCAAAGCATTCACTCCAATAGCAGACAGAGCTGTAACAAGGATCAAATTTCCAACAGACATACGAGCATTAGAGATAGGAGACATGACTGTATCAATAATATTGAACTCCATCAGCAATCCCCCAAGAGCAAGAGCTAGAATAATCAGTGAAATTGACCACATCATACTTTGTACTCCGCCTCTAGATAATAAAGTATCAATTATTTCATTGCCTGTTGTCGAAACATATCCTTCTTGAATATAGCTTGAAACTTGCGAAAGGTTCACATTTGGCACATTAACTTTTAATAAGCCAATCGATAAGGCAATATTAGTCAATAATGTTGGAATAGCTGGGATTTTTTTCCAAGAAAAAATAAAAATGAAAATGATTGGGATGACAGCTAACCAAGTAACTTGAAAATTAGATTCTATGACCTTTGTCAAACTAGTAACTTGATTCGTTGTTGCAAGCTGTTTATTCATGCCAAAAAATAAAAATAGTAAGGTTGATAAAAATAAACCTGGAATCGTTGTCCACATTAGATTTCTTATATGTTTAAACAAATCAACTTCAGCAATCGCTGCAGATAGATTTGTACTATCTGATAATGGTGACATCTTATCTCCAAAAACACTCCCTGATACAATTGCTCCTGCCACCAGACCAGGTGTGAATCCCATAGTTGTTCCCATTCCAAGAAAAGCTAAACCTATTGTAGAAACCGTTGTAAACGCTGAACCGATGGATGTACCAACCACAGCACAAATTAAAAAGACAGATGGAATAAAGAAGCTGGGATTTAATAATTTGAACCCAATGACCATCATAGACGGAATGATTCCAGCTGCAATCCAAATAGAAATGAGAGCGCCAATCAGAATAAAAATAATCATTGGTATGATGCCCGTTTTAACTCCTTTTTGGATACCATCATGGATTTCATCCCAACTATATTTACGGAATCTTCCCCAGAAAATCAACAACGTGATGGCTAATAATAAGGGGGTTTGTGGATCTAAATTAAACTTGATAATACTAACACCGATCATCATTAATAATACAAACAGTAACGCAAAACTTTCTCGTATGGACAATTTTTCCATTCTATACACTCCTAATTTTATACTACTGAAATAAAATTAGTCATACGATAGTATGTTATGCCCCCTGTAGTATTGCACAAAAACATGTCCCTTACTTCCTCTCGTTCTTTTATGTATTTACCTATCAAATCTATTCGCTAAAAAAAAATAACTTCTTTAGTATGGACTATAAAAAAAAGAAAGTCAAAGCAAATTCACACTATAAAAAACCGATTCCGACGGGCTATCGAAAACAACTTTTGGAGCAAGTTACTTAAATTCTCTTATTTTACCTGGATATAAGGTCTAGATTATTTTTCCACTATCTCCAGAACCACGATGACCTTAGATGCATTTATTCAAAAAAAAGACTAAGCACTTGGCTTAGTCTTTCTTCTTTTTAGTAAAAAGAATTATTCAGCTACAGTTGTTTCGCCTGTGATTTCAGCTGCATCTAAGTTAGCTGCATCCATTAATTCTTGCGATTCAAACATAACGTTTCCTTCTACAGTTGCATCAACGATTTCGAATCCTTCAGCATTGACTTGGATATCTCCAACAACAGTACCATTTTGGATACGGAAGTTTGGTGATTCAACGATCAATGTTGGGACTGTCAATGTATACTCATCTGTTACATTGCGGTCATCATCTTGAGCATATAATGCTAATTTACGGTATAAGTCAGCAGTTTCGTCATCTTTATCGTAGAATTCTCCTTCAACAGTCACATCTTCTTCAACTTCGATGTTGTCTGTTGCTGCAAAAATCCAGCTTCCGTCTGCTGCTAATGATGCGATCAAATCATCCGGTTGGTCACTAATTGAAGCAGCAGAAACAGCATCTGTTTCGCCATCAGCTACAGTAACGTCTCCATTTACTGTGCCTTCGTCCATTTTAGCTGAGTCCATCAATTCTTGAGAAGCAAATGTTACATTTCCTTCTACAGTTGAACCTGCTAATTCGAATCCTTCAGCATTGACTTGGATATCTCCAACAACAGTACCGTTTTGGATACGGAAGTTTGGTGATTCTACAGTCATGGAAGCAACGGTCAATGTAAATTCATCTGTTACATTGCGGTCATCATCTTGAGCGTATAAAGCTAATTTACGGTAAACATCTGCGCCTTCTTCTCCACCATCAGTGAATTCCCCAGCAACAGTTACATCTTCAGAAACTTCAACACTTTCTGTTATAGCTGTGATCCAGTTACCATCAGCACTTAAAGAAGCAACAACTTCTTCAGCTTGATCTGTAATAGAAGCAGCAGAAACAGCTTCTTCAGTTGTATCAGCAGTAGTGTCAGCAGTTTCGTCAGCTGCGTCGTCTCCACAAGCAGCTAATAATAATGTACTTGCAGCGAATAATGTTAATAATGAACCTTTTTTACCAAAAAATTTCATTGATATACCCTCCATGTTTTCCTCTTATGTGAGAAATCAAGCACAGTGTTAGCGCTCAATTATCTCTTTGTTTAGCATAAAACATTCTTGTGAATAATTCAACAAAAAATAGACATATCGTGAAAAAAAAACAATTATTCTCATTTTTTCACCATTTTCAGACACAGGTGAACTTTATTGTAACAATGCTCTATTTAGAATTGAACCAATCTATGCCCCGCGATAGACTTAGTGAAATAATAGTTATATAATCATCCTTCAGATTTAATTCTTTAATAGAAAACTTTTTTATCTTTACCGACCCCCTTGTGAGCAAACTATTTACATTTAATATTTAACACGAACTGCAAGCGTTGTCAATTCAGGCTCTGATTTCCTCGCAAAAAAACCTCGTGACCTAAATCTACTCTTACCCAGTCTAGTTTTTGGGGCTGCTAGTCGCTTTTTTCTTTCTTCGTTTCATCCAGTTAGTTTAATTCAGTGTATTTATCTTTTTGTCCCTTACTTTTTGAAATCGGATAGTTGCTTGTATTCTTATTGAGCTTGCTTTCAATAATTTGATCAATGTCCAACCCTAAGTTGTCGGCTAACATGTAACAATAGATGAGAACGTCCGCAAGTTCATCTTTGAGATTTTCCGGATGTTTTTCCACAGCTTCAGTTGCTTCTTTCCATTGAAACAATTCCAATAATTCTGCGGCTTCAATAGAGATCGAAAGAGCTAAATCTTTTTCGTTATGAAACTGGCGCCAATCACGTGCATCGCGAAACTCATTGATTTTGTCCATACTACTCTTATTTTCCGTCACTACCTTCACATCCCTTTCTGCGCTTTTAACAGTGCTTGTTGGAGCTCTTCATCCACTGCGTAGAGATACAGTCCATTGATGCCCCTTGTCAATAACACATTTAATTCGTTTCGCAGCAAATCATCTGCGAAATAATCTTTCCTTCCATCTTGCAACGTCCTTCTTCTGGTCGCTTTTTTATTTTTGCTGGATTTACGATCGAACACGATCTCCCCATTACGGTATTTGACTGAGGGTCCAATAACGACTCCTACATAATTCAAATCAAATCCTTGAACTGTGAACGTTGAGCCGACTTCTTTGATCGTATGAGCTTGTTCTGCCCAAGATAGATTCCTATTTCTTCTTTTTTCTTCTGGTGTCTCGGGAAGTTGTAAGTTCCAAGGCAAAGACCACTCTCCCACAGATACGTTCCAATATTTCTCGGTTTCCGGACTTTTGTGGTTGATATACTCCCAATCAAACGTAGCTACGATCCGAGAGATACCAGAGGACTCATCTCGCGCTTTTTCTTGAATTTCAGTATACATCTCCAGGGGACTTGAAAAGACTTTGATTTCATATCCTTTTTTGTCTGGAGGAATAGATTTCACTTTTTTCTCATCAATAAATCCTCTTATCCACTCAACAGTCTGTTTTGAAGCATTTATTCTCATCTGATTACACAAAACGATTAAATTATTTTCCGCCATCGCTTGTTTTCTTAACTGATTGAGATCTTTGTTTTCCCAATATTGTTCTGTAGACAATACTTGTTTTGGATCAAATACGGCTACCACTACTTTTGCCCGATCTATTAAATCTAACAGTTGGTTACTTCCTCTATACGATTGTTTCCCTTGTGTCCATAACAGATGAGCCTCATCAACAATGACGACATCTACCATTTCTTCAGGAGAATGGCGGTTGATAAAGCGGGTCGGCTTGCTTACAGCTTCTGGGTGGGACTGAGTTGTGATTCCTAGTCTCTTCGCTATTTGCTCATATACTGTGAGTTGTTGATCATGATTCACTAATAGATAATTTTCAGTTTGGTTAAATAATGGATTATCCATTTCTTTTGATTGTTGCGTGATTTCATAAAACAGACTGCTCATCAATACCGTTTTCCCAGAGCCAGCTTCGCCTTCAACCAAAATCAGCTGTCCGCGTTTCTCTTGACTCAAAGCACTGATTATTTTTAACATGATCGAGTCTTGCGCACGCATCTGTTCTGGAGTCAACTTATGAAATGGGGAAGCCTTAAAAACAGCCGAATCACGAATAATTCTTTCTAATGGAAAAAGTTTGTTGTTTTTGTGTCGCAACTCTCGCCAGACAGATGAAAAAATGCTATCTAATTCAGTAGATGTAAAGTATTCATTTTGTTGGTTTGTTCGCCGATTGTAAACAGTTTGAATCGCATCTACACTTGAAAGGTAGAGCATTAACCGATTTTCTATATCCAATGTCAGAGATTTATTGAAATGCTCATGCCCGATCACATACATTTCTGCTTTTTCGGACAACGAAAATTTTTCCCAATCTTCTCTCACCTTTGAATCATCTTGCAAATGTTGTAAGGTACGCCTGTTTATATCTGCCGTTTCTCCAATATAAACAGAATAGGTTTGTTCTTTTTCTTCTTCATTGATTATGTATACAGTTGGATAGCGTAAAATGACACGTTTTTGCTGTTCGCTGGATAATTGCTGACTTAATTGCTTGATCCCCTCAGCGGAATAATTCACTTTTTCAACAATCGGTTTAGGCATTTTCTTCATATTTATATACCCCCTTTCTCCTCTTTATCTTACTTCATTTCTTGATTCATTTCTAGGTTTGCTATTTTAGAAAAAACCACCTCTATAGAAGAGATGGTTTTCTTATTTTCACTCTGTTTTCATTGGTGGTTTTACGCCGAGGGATAAAATAGCACCCGCCCCTGCTAATATTGCTGCGATAGTGAAGGCTGTTTCAAACCCGCCTACATTTGCCAATATAAACGGTCCAACTAAAGCAGCCAGTCCATAAGCTTGGTACACTAATCCATAATTTGCACCTAGATTATGCGTCCCATAGAAATCGCTTGTCAATGGTGGGAAGACCGCTAAAAATCCGCCAAAACTAAAGGCGATCAATGCAATCGAGAAAAAGTAAACAGGTACCGAACTGGAAAACAAACTGAATCCGGACATCACAGCGGCTGTTAAAATAAATAACGTAGTAATGACGCGCATCCGGCCTATCTTATCGGACAATAGTCCCCAGAATATTCTTCCAACAGCATTGAACAACGCAGCCGTAGCTACCCCGTATGCGGCTACTGGACCGGATAAACCGACGAGTTCCATCCCGATATCTCTTGCCAATCCGATGACCATCAAGCCACTGATCGTTCCTATAAGGTACAGTGTCCAAATCATATAAAACGTCTTGGTTTGTAGCATTTCTTTTACAGAATATTCTGTTTCTTTAGAAAATGGTTGTGCGATCCCTTGGTCTTTTTTTTCAGGCAACCGGAGTTGTTGGGCCCCAATCAATCCGAGTACACCATACAGAACACCTAAGTAGAAAAAAGCGCGGGATACCCCTACGGATTCAATCAATTGTTGAATAAGCGAGTTAAATAAAAATCCTCCGAGTCCGAACGCCCCCACTACGATTCCCGTAATGAATCCTTTATTATTCGGAAACCATTTAACACAAGTCGATAGCGGACAGACATATACAAATCCGACTCCGATTCCCGCCAGAACGCTGTAAGAAAGGTAAAGTGCAAGGAGTGTATCAGCTGTTCCGGTGAGGATATAGCCGAGACTGAATAACACGATACCCACTGTAGCAATATTTTTAGGACCGTATCTATCCTGTAAGCGTCCAGAAAGGATCGTGACAAATGCAAATATGAAAACGATCAGTGAATAAGCAAAGTAAACTTGGGTGGTTTCCCAATCATGTGCATCGGCTAAAGACTGGTTGAATAAGCTCCATGTGTAAATCCCGCCGATACATAGTTGTACGAGGACAGCGCCGAAAACGACTCTCCATCGTTGTGAAATCTTATTCAAATAAGAACCTCCTTTTTCATCTATGTTTATTATAAGCGAATACGAATGAAAAACAACCTTGATTATCAAACTAAATACGGAGTGAGAAATTGCCTCAGTAGAAGAACCGTATCTTCCTCGTTCTATTTTCGGATAGAAATAGACTGAATCAAAATCAAAAAATCAGAACGGACTTCCAGCTATTAGGATTCGACCCTATTAGCTGGAAGTCCGTTCTTGACCTCTTTTACATTTTTATTTACTCAACTTTTCATTCATTTTCCAAGCTTCTATTGGTGTAGTCACTAGTCCTTGGTAATCCATGAAAAATCGTTGGCAGATATGTTTGATGACTGTTTCTATTCCAGGTATTGCGTCTTGGGGTGCGGTCCCCTGTACGATCAAAACCAATTTTGTTCCATTAAATGGTGCCTCAGTTGAATCCAAATGCTCATCCATTGTATCTGTTAAGCGATCAATAAAGGTTTTCAAATAACCCGTCATGCCTGACCAATAGACCGGCGTCCCGATAACTAAGATATCCGGATGGTCCACTTTTTTCATGATCTTAAAAAATTCATCTTGCTCGGATCGCTGGCCCAGTTGATCCACATGATGATCTATCAAATGGATGGTTTGATGATCCAAGTCTTTCAAAATTTGAGCGGCCAAACGTGTTGTCGTTCCTTGCTTGTTTTTACTTGCATTCACAACTGTATTTTTCATTTTATTCTCTCCTTTTTTAGTCTAACCTCTAGAGCAGGCTCCAGGCAAAGGTTTTTGGGAATTTCACTGGCTTTTTCTATAGTGATCGATCAACCGGAATGAGCGCTCGACTGCTTTTTTAAGTAGCAGCGGTCCCGTTGCCATCGCTTCCTCCAAGGTCATGGGGCGGTCGACTATCGGTACCGTTGCAACAATATTGTAGGGTTTCAAATCTGGCAACGAATCGGCTATCTTTCCTGCAAAAATGAGTGTAGGTATATTGTATTCCTCTGCTATTCTACTTAATCCGATCGGTACTTTACCTTCTAATGATTGGGCATCGAACTTTCCTTCCCCCGTTATGACCAAGTCCGCAGTTTTCAGTATTTCGCGTAAATTTCCACGTTCTGCTAAAAGAGTCAAGCCACTTTCAAAGTGACAAGAAAAGAAAGACAGGAAGGCGAAACCTAGACCTCCGGCTGCCCCTGCTCCAGGATCATCAGCGACAGATTTGTTTGTCACCTGTTCAACAACCGTTTGATACTGTCCCATTTTTTTATCATATACATGTAGTTCATCCGGATGCAAGCCTTTTTGTTCTCCAAAAATATAGGTCGCCCCATTTGTACCACAGAGAGGATTGGCCACATCAGAAGCGATAATAAGTTGGACATGACTTAGGCGTTCGTCTAAATGGCTTCTATCGATCGAAGCCGTTTTACCTAAATCAATTGGTAGTCTCGGGAGCAATTGATTCTTTTTATCATAAAAATGCACTCCGAGTGCTTGCAGCATGCCCAGACCTCCGTCTACGGTTGCTGTCCCTCCCAAGCCAATGATAAGTGTCTCCGCACCTTTATCTAATGCTTGAAGAATTTGTTCCCCCATCCCATAACTTGTATGATTTGTGGGATGAAAAGTTTGAGGATCAGCATGGATGATTCCTGCTCCTTCCGCCGCTTCTATAATCGCCGTTTTTGATTGTTCGATCCAACCCCACGTACCTGTTGCTAATTTTCCATTTACGCTTGTCATCGGTTCAGTTATTCTTTCTCCTTTTTCTAATTCAACAAAAGCAGAAACTGTTCCTTCCCCTCCATCAGCAATCGGGAATGTAACGACCTCATGTTGGGGCAATGCATCACCAACCGCTTGATTGGCTTCCTGGCTTGACATCGATCCTTTAAATGAATCAACTGCAGCTAATATTTTCATCTTTTTCACCTCTTTATTAGATTATTTTATGTACAGATAAACTGACCTGTATTTTATTTTCTTTTGGTTTTTACCTATCCTTTATTTTTCATTACTCTAATTATCAATCATTTTCACAACCTATACAAGCGCAAAAAAAATCGAGTCTCAGTTCGACTCGATTTGATCTTGATTATATTGTTTGATGTAAGCAGTCAACTCTTTTTGGGTAGGCAAGTTTTCATTGTCTCCGGCATGTTGGATTTGAATCGATCCGATAGCATTTGCTCTTATAGCTGCATCTTGCCAACTTGCCCCCTCTAGATAAGCACTGATAACACCTACTGCAAAACCATCTCCAGCACCCACGGTATCGACAATTTTTTCTACTGCAAACCCTGGAACTTGTATCGCCTGTTTGTTTTTCTCAGCAACGAATGCTCCTGTGGACCCCGTTTTGATAATAATGCATTGAGCACCCCTATCTAAATAAAATTTAGCAATTTCTTCAGGGTCAGACGAACCGGTCAATAGCGCTCCTTCTGAAATACCCGGAAGAACTACATCGGCATGACCGGCCATTTTATTTAAGATTTCAATCATTTCTTCTTTAGATTTCCAAAGAGCTGGACGCAGGTTGGGGTCAAAACTAATTTTCACATTACTTTGTTTCGCTTTGTCGACTAAGTAAAAAACAACTTCTCTGACAGTCGTGTTGATCGCTAAAGGAATTCCAGTAATATGGAGCAAATCGATTGTTGAAAAATCAATTGCTTCTATATCCTCGATCGTCAACGTTCCAAAAGCTGTACACTTTCTATAATAAGCTGTATCCGGATCCCCATTTTTCACTTTATTCTTGAGCATGATCCCCGTTGGCGTGTCCGAATCAAAAATCACATAGCGGGAACCAATATTTTCATTTTTTAGTTGATCATAGATATATTCTCCGACAGGATCTTTTCCTAATTTGGTGATCATTTCCACTGTGTGGTTTAATCGAGATAATCCTATACCAACATTGAATTCTGCTCCAGCAAGAGATTTTGTAAAAGCCTTCACATTTTTCAGATCTCCATATTCTTCCGCTTTGAATAGGCCCATAGCCTCTCCAATGAGTAATACCTTTTTCATTTTATACAACCTCTATTCTGTATGCCTAGTTTATTGACCCAATTCTTCCAGATAATCTATTAATGCATGTAAATCACTGATTTGTTCTTGGATTTTCTTGCCGATAGTCGTAGTTTTTATCTGTTTTCTCTCTAATTTTTTATCAATGACGTGCTTTAATGAAGTTCCATCTTTCCCTTGTACAAATAATTTTTGCACGGAGTGGAACGGAGAATGTGTGACGATTTGAAACCCATAAGAATTATTTAACAACGAGTAGCCAGCAATTCCAGTTGACTGTCGATAGGCTTTATTCATTCCGCCATCGATAACGATCACTCTTCCATCAGCTTTAACTGGATTTTCCCCTTTTTTAGCTCTGATAGGAGTATGTCCATTGATGATTTTTGCCTGTTTATCATATAATTCAAATTCGTTTAAAATCTTTTCAGCAATTTCTTTTTTTTCCCTTTGTTCAAAATAGGGATTTCTTTCTTCTATATAAGAAGCTTTATCTTTGATGTAATACCTTTCGAACGTAGTCATCTGGGAACGTCCATACAAAGGTGAAAACTTCCCTGCCCACAGATACCATAAAATATCAGTTGCTAAGTCAGCATCTCTCCAGGGTTTAACAGCAGCCTTGCGAATATAGTCTTCAAACGTATCGAGCAGTCGTTTCCCTTTAACAGTATTTCCCTCAAAAACCAACTCGACAAACTCATTGTTTTCATCCATAGGTATACAACCGTGATACAATAAATTCCCATTGTATTTAAGATACATGCTACCCTTTTTCAGCAAAAATTTAGTTGATCGAACTAACTTCTCGGATTGCTGAAAACTTTTTAACAAAGTAGAGACAATGTACTCCTCTTCTTCAGATAATGCTTCTACGTCATTAGCGTTTATACTTCCAAATGGAAACTGGTTCAAATAGTAGTTCTTTCCTATGTGACTATACGTTTGTTTGGTTTGATCGATTTGCGTGAGTACTCTCCTGTTTTCCATCTGAAAGTCGGGTCTACGCTCAAGCAATTGTCCTTCTAGCTTAAATTGAATTATAGCCAATGCCTGATGAGCTTTGTTTAAAAGTGTTTCACTCTCGTGCTCATAAATGGATTCTTCCTCATTGACAATGGGTTGGAATTTTTCGTGCCAATCATATTTTTCCTCCGCAAAAAGAAAAAGCGGACGCAAATTTAGTCCGTAAGTATTTTCTAACTCATACAAATATCCGTAACGAGCCGCAATTCTCAATAAAGTCACTAAGTTAACTTTGGAACCAAACATTGCACCCATCCATAAGATGTCATGGTTTCCCCACTGAATATCTACCGAATGGTATGATCCGATTCTTTCCATCACTTCGTCTTCGCCACTTGAGCGATCGAATACATCTCCAACAACATGCAAGTGATCTATAACTAGTCGTTGAATGATTTTACTTACTACTATAATGAACGGTTCCGCTTGATTTAATGAAACTAAGCGATCCAGTATGTTGGAATAATATAATTTCTTTTCCTTTTGGTTTAAATCTGTATAGAGAAGTTCTTCAATAATATACGTATACTTTTCTGGAATAGCTTTCCTTACTTTAGACCGTGTATATTTCACGGAACAAAAACGCATAAAACCAATTAAGTCAATGATAGTTTCTTGATACACTTTCGCTGTTTTTTGATCTTTGAAATTTGTATCTTTCAGTGCAAACTCCGGGTAGCTGATCAATAAGTTAAATTGATCTTTTTTACTCTCAGACCATTCATCTCCAAAATAATTCGCGATTTTTTCGCGAACATTCCCAGCGCCTGTTCGTAATATGTGATCAAAAATTTTTGACGAACCGTGGATATCTGATAAAAAAAGTTCAGTTCCTTTAGGAAGATTTTGAATGGCTTCTAAATTAATCAATTCAGTATAAATAGCTTCTTTATTGCTAAACTTGGATTGTAATAACTCAAAATATTTCTTCTCCATCGTATCTCCTCCAATTAACTTGTTGCGTATTAATTGAAAGGCAGCTTACACAAACGTGCTAAGCTACCTTCAAATTATTAACTATTATACACCAGAATATGCGTTGAAGCCTCCATCAATAGGGAGAACGACTCCATTTACAAAGCTGGCTGCTTTTTCATCCGTCAAGAAGAGTAATCCTCCGATGAGTTCTTCAGCATCTCCAAATCGACCCATTGGAGTATTAGACAAAATTTTATTTGCACGAGCTGTAGGCGTTCCATCTTCATTAAAAAGTAGTCCGCGATTTTGGTTACTGACTAAAAATCCTGGAGCGATTGCATTTACACGAATACCTACGTGAGAGAAATGAACAGCTAACCATTCTGTGAAGTTAGAAATAGCTGCTTTTGCTCCAGAGTAAGCTGGAATTTTTGTCAGGGGAGTAAATCCATTCATACTAGAAATATTTAATATGCTTGTTCCTTCTTTTCCAATCATATCTTTTGCAAAAACTTGTGTAGGTAATAATGTTCCTAAAAAGTTTAAATTAAACACGAAAGAAATGCCGTCTTGATCTAAATCAAAGAATGTTTTCATGTCTTCTAAGCCTTCTGCTTCATGGAACTCATTATCAGTAGTCGCACGAGGATTATTTCCCCCTGCTCCGTTCACTAAGATATCTGCAGTTCCTAAATCTTTAGCTACTGCATCCCGAGCGGCTTGAATGCTTTCTTTTTCTAAGACGTTACATTTATAAGCTCGAGCAATACCTCCTGCTTCATTTATTTCTGTTGCAAATTGTTTAGCTGCTTCTTCATTCAAATCCAATAGAGCTACTTTTGCGCCAGCGCGTGCATATTCTTTAGCAAATTTAGACACTAAAACGCCGCCTGCTCCCGTTAGAACTACTACTTTATCCGTAAAATCGTGTGTGAAAGGTGCTGTCATTTTTATTTTCCTCCTCGATTTTTATCTGCTTCGTTACTTTTTTCAACTGCTTCGTACAAGCCATTTAAGTAGGTCGCACCTAAAGCACGGTCAAACAAACCATAACCCGGTTTACCTGTTTCTCCCCAAATCATGCGGCCGTGATCCGGACGAATCGATCCGGTAAAGCCATGGTCACTTAAAGCTTTTACTACTTTATACATGTCGATAGATCCTTTTTCGGATAAATGGGCAGACTCTTGGAAAGATTTTCCGCCTACTAATTTTACGTTTCGCGCATGTACAAAATTGACACGGTTTTTTTCGAGCATATCTTCTAAAATAGCTACTGGATCATTTTTAGGATCAGAAGCAAACGAACCAACACAAAGTGTTACGCCATTATATTCAGAATCATATAATTTAGTGAAACGATTTAATGCTTCGCCATCTGTGATCACACGAGGGAGACCAAAGATACTATAGGGAGGATCATCAGGATGGATAGCCATTCTTACATTTGCTTTCTCAGCAGTTGGCATGATTGCTTTAATAAAGTACTCTAAATTTTCCCACAATTTTTCATTGTCTACTTCTTTATATTCATCCATTAATTGGTTCAGTTCTTCCGCTGAATAACTTTCGTCCCATCCTGGTAATGATAGTGTACGTGGATCCATTTTACTTACTTCTTCTTCATCAAAAATCAAAGCATGTGAGCCATCTTCCAATTCATAATTCAAATCTGAACGTGTCCAGTCGAAAACAGGCATGAAATTGTAACAGACAACAGGAATTCCCTCGCTACCTAAATTACGCAAGGTTTGTTTATAGTTTTCAATATATTTATCTCGTGTTGGTTTTCCCAGTTTGATGTCTTCGTGAACAGGAACGCTCTCAATAACAGAAAGGCTTAAACCTGCATCTTCAACCTTTTTCTTTAACTCCTGAATTTTTTCTAGTGGCCATGTTTCGCCGACTGGAATATCGTAAATTGCTGAAACGATCCCTTTCATATTAGGGATTTGACGAATGTATTCTAATGAAATGGGGTCAGATTCCCCGTACCAACGGAATGTCATTTCCATGGTTAAATTCCTCCTCTTGGTTTCTTGTTTTTTATTTTTTGAAATAGTGAATTGCATTTTTGTAACACACATTTTCTATTAACTGCGTGAGGAGTTTTTCATTATCAGGGAATTTCCCTAACTCTACTTGCTCACCTACATAGTTACAGAAAATACGGCGGAAGTAATCATGTCTTGTATAGGAAATGAAACTTCTAGAATCGGTCAACATCCCTACAAAATGCATAAGTAACCCGTGATCTGCCAATGTTTCTATTTGGCGTAACATCCCTTGTTCTGTGTCGTTAAACCACCAACCGGCGCCAAACTGCACTTTCCCTTTGATGCCTTCTGTATTGCCCTGGAAATTTGCTACAGTACTGGCAACACTATGGTTGTATTCAGGATTCAAATTGTAAATAATTGTTTTAGGTAACGTACCATTGGTGTGTATTCTATTGAGCAGCTTATTCAATGCATAAGCTACATTGCCTTGATCATTGATTGAATCAAATCCTGCATCTGGTCCAATCTGTTCGAACATCCGAGAATTATTATTTCTGATGGCTCCAAAATGTATTTGCATTACCCAATTACGTTCAGCATATAAAGCAGCTAGATCCACTAACATTCTCGTTTGGTATTTCGCAACTTCTTCTTGAGTCAGCGACAGTTTTGCTAAAGCTTTCAAGAAAATAATATCGATTTCTTCGATAGTACTCTCTGCAAATTGCAGGTGACCGATCCCATGATCAGCTGCTCTGGTTCCTCTTTCATCAAACAGATCGATTCGTTTGATCATTTCTTTCATCATTTCTTGATAAGTACTGACTGAATTCCCTGACACTTTATATAATTTCTCTAAAAACGTAGTGAATTTATCTTCACCAATAGCTAGTGCTTCATCGGGTCTGAAAGAAGGCGCAACTGTTACAGCGAAGTCATCCAGCTCTTCGATCTGTTTATGGAATTCAAGTGAATCTGTTGGATTGTCTGTTGTTCCTACAAATTCCACATTTGATTCCTTGATCAATTTTTGAGCAGTCAATTCTTTCTCTCTAATGATACCATTGGCTTTATCATAGATTTCTTTCCAGTTTTCACCTGTTAAGAGTTCCTCGATACCAAAGTATTTCTTGAGCTCCAATTGAGTCCAATGAAATAATGGATTGCCTATAGATACTTCTGCTGTTTGAGCCCATGCTTCAAATTTTTCTTCTGCACTAGCATTCCCCGTGATTTTATTTTCTGGAATCCCATTCGCTCTCATTGCCCGCCATTTGTAATGATCTCCAGACAACCATAATTCAGTGATATTCTCAAATCGATGATCTTCTGCAATTTGTTTCGGATCAAGATGACAATGGTAATCAAAAATAGGTAAATTTTTTGCAACTTCATGATACAGCTTTTTAGCCTTTTCATTTTGCAACATAAAATCTTCATGAATAAAAGTCATGTTTTCTCCTCCTTGTTTCTTTAAAAAAATATCAAATCAATGTTTTGTATTTTTCAACGAATGTTTGAGCAGTTTCCGTTACACTTTCATATCCTTTTGAATCCAACTCTTTTGTCAATGCGCTACCTATACCAACAGCCCATGCTCCACTAGCGATCCATTGATCCATATTATCTATACTCACTCCACCGGATGGCATCATTTCAGCAAACGGAATAGGACCGTGAACATTGCTAATAAATTTCGGCCCCAATACTCCTCCAGGGAATACTTTTACGACATCTACACCGCTAGACATTGCACTGACAATTTCAGTAACTGTTCCACAACCCGGTAAATAAGGGATCGCATACCGATTACAGATCGTTGCAATTTCAGGTAGAAAGTTTGGACTCACAATAAACTCTGCTCCAGCTATAATAGCCATCCGAGCGGTAAATGCATCCATTACAGTACCGGCCCCAACTATCATATCTGTCTCTTTATATTCCTCAGCTAATTGTCTGATCGTACTATCCGCATTCGGAGTTGTAAAAGTTACCTCTATGTTCTTTATTCCCCCCGCATAAACTGCTTTAGAAATCTCCGTAGCTTCTTCCGCACTTGTCCCTCTAATTACCGCAAACAAGAAATTTTCTTTTAATGCAGATAAAATTGTGTGTTTTTTCATCATAAAACTCCTCTCATTATTGGAATTCATTTCTATTTTATTCCGTAAAAAACTTCAACGAACTATTTTTTTAGAATAATAAGTTTTTCCTGTATTAAAGTTTCACATTGCGATACTATGTATCATTTTGCAATACGGCTAAAGTTTACCCTTTTGAAAACGCTTTGTCAACTTTTTAAAAGAGTTTTTTTTTCACCAATCGTATTGAGTTATTTAATTTTATTTAGTATACTAGTGCATATCACATCGTGAAACAAACTAACACAAAAGGATGATTCCAAATGACCTCTGAAACTTCTTCAACTGTTCAATCAGTTGATCGTGCTTTAAAAATATTAGAGGCTCTCTCTAAACAGGATTCAATGAGTCTCGTAACTTTGAGTGAAGAAACTGGCCTCCATAAAGCAACTGCGCATAGATTGGTCAATACACTTTTAGTTAATGGCTATATAGAACAAAATCCAAGTACAAAACATTATGCTATTTCTCTAAAGTTATTTGAGCTAGGGAATTCCAAAATCCAAAATATCGATTTCTTAAACGTTGCAAAGAGTATGATCCAACAACTTGCGTTGGATTTGGGACAAACAGTTCACCTGGTTATTGATGACAACGATTCAGTCTTATATATCGATAAATACCAGGTTGAAAAATACGAGAATCGAATGAAATCAAAAATCGGAAAAAGAGCTCCTATGTATTGTACTGCTGTTGGGAAAGCTATTTTGGCTACACACACCAATGCTGAGATAACTGATTTTTGGAATCGTAATGAAATACAGCAATTTACGCGTAACACATTGACCAACTTAGATGATTTTCTTAAAGAGATAGAAGAGATCCGTCGAAAAGGGTATGCTATGGATAATCAAGAACATGAGTATGGTGTTGTTTGTGTGGGGGCAGCTTTCTCTAGCTATAATCAAGTAGCCGCCGGAGCCATGAGCGTTTCTATACCCATCGAAGAGTTCAAGGACGAAGAAAAATATATTCAGAAAACACTTGATACTGCTCATCAAACTTCTCGTTTATTAGGCTCTTTCTTCTAAAAATAATAACCAGCTATCAATGGATTTCCAAAAACAGACACAATCATCTAGATGATTGTGTCTGTTTTTTTGTTTTATTAAAAACTATTGACAACGATTTTTTTTAACGTTAAACTACATTATGAAATCAAGTTTCACATAGTAAAACATAATTATGAATTTTAATAAAGGAGGCCCTCGTCTTTCGTCTATATAAAATCTGTTACTTAATAATAAAAAACGACTGAACAAAGAAAGGAACATTTATATGCATACAAAAAAATGGAACCGTCTTCCTAAAGTATTGATTTATTCATTGCCTTTGATTTTTGTAGCCGGGTGTACTTCGGACACCGTCTCTTCTCAAGAGAAAGAAATCATACGCGTCGGGCACAATCAATCTCAAAATCATCCTACTCACATTGGAATGAAAGCGTTTGAAGAACACGTTGAAAGTCAACTTGGTGATAAGTATGATATCCAACTTTATCCTAGTGAGCTTTTAGGAACGCAAACAAATATGGTGCAATTGACACAAACCGGTGCTGTGGAGATCACAGTTGCCAGTAATTCTATTTTGGAAACATTTAATGATAAGTTTGAAATATTTAACTTACCTTACTTATTTGAAAGTCAGGAAGCTTACCGCGCTGTTATGAACGATCCAGAAATCGTAGATCCTATTTTTACTGGTACAGAAGAATCCGGATTTGTTACAGTCGCTTGGCTAGACGCGGGTATCCGCAACTTTTATGTAACCGATAAAGAAATAGAAGAACCAGCAGACTTAGCCGGTCTTAAAATACGGGTACAGCAATCACCAACAAACGTTCGCATGATGGAATTACTAGGTGGTTCTGCTACTCCAATGGGATTTGGAGATGTCTACACTGCCATTCAAAGTGGTGTCATTGATGGAGCTGAAAACAATGAGTTGGCTTTAACGGAAAATGGACACGGTGACGTAGTCAGCTATTATTCTTACACTCAACATCAAATGATCCCTGATGAAGTAATTGTCAACACAGCCTTTATAGATGAGCTTAGTACAGGGGATAGAGAAGTATTCGAACAAGGATTTGAATTGATGCAAACCACTCAACATCAAGCATGGAAAGAAAAAGTGGAAGAAGCAAAAGAATACGCTCAAAATGAAATGAATGTGGCATTTAATTATCCGGAAATTGCAGCTTTTCGTGAAGCAGTTCTCCCTTTACATGATGAAACACTTGCAAACAATCCTTCTTTAAAAACTGTATACAATCAAATACAAGAAAAATCTGAGGAAATCAGGAATCAAGCAGAAGGAGGATCTGAAGAATGAAACAAATCCGAACTTATTTAGACAAAATCATGCGTGTGATCAATGCCTTGGTATTCGCTATCCTTAGTCTCTTAACTATTTGGCAAGTTTCAACAAGATACTTACTAAGTGATCCGAGCACATGGTCTGAAGAATTGGCTTCTTATTTATTTGCCTGGGTAACTTTACTTGGAGCTGCATATGTTTTTGGCAAAAGAGAACATATGAATATACCCATCATCACAGACAAAGTTTCACCTAAAACCCAACGCATTTTGGCTATTATCAATGAAAGTATTATTTTCCTTTTTGCCATTTTTGTATTAGTTTATGGTGGTCTAAGTATAACCTCCCTCACAATGGGACAAATGTCTTCTTCATTGCCTATTAAAATGGGATACTTCTATGCTGCCATTCCTATCAGTGGGGTTTTCATTGCTATCTATAGCGTGTTAAATATCTATGATTTATTTAAAGGAAATACGATCAACAGAAATGCTAACGGAGAAATTACTATAGAAGATACACATGCTTAAGGAGGAAATGGAATGGCTATTGAATCATTACTTATAATGCTCGTTGTTTTATTGTTACTACTTGCTTTAGGAGCACCCATTGCAATTGCTATCGGAATAGCGGCGATCGGTGCAATATCTCCCACCATGGCTCCTGACATCACCATGGTTACTGCCGCGCAAAGAATATTTTCAGGTACAAGTACCTTTACATTAGTCGCTATCCCTTTTTTCATACTCGCTGGAAACATCATGAATCAAGGGGGGATCGCAAAACGGCTGGTAAATTTTGTGCAAGCATTAGTCGGCAAAGTTCCTGGTTCACTGCTTTTAACTAACATTGGAGCGAATGCTCTTTTCGGTGCCATTTCTGGTTCTGCAGCTGCAGCAGCTGCTGCTGTTGGTGGAATGGTTCGCGAAGGAGAAGAAGAAGCTGGGTATGATATGAACTTAGCCGCAGCCACAAACGCTGCATCTGCACCAAGTGGTTTACTTATCCCCCCAAGTAATGCTTTGATCACTTATTCGCTAGTATCTGGTGGGACTTCTATTGCAGCTTTGTTTTTAGGTGGATACATACCCGGATTGATTTGGACTTTGGGAGCCATGATCGTTGGGTTTATCTTTGCAAAAAGAAAAGGCTATACTGGAGAAACGGGACCATTTGATTGGAAACGTTTAGGAAAAACTTCTATAGAGGCTATTCTTCCTTTATCTTTGATCGTCATTGTTATTGGTGGGATCGTTGCTGGGATATTTACCGCAACAGAAGGATCTGCCATCGCTGTACTCTATGCTTTAGTTCTTTCTGTGATTATTTATCGTTCAATCGACTTGAAAGATATATATCATATTCTGGTCGACAGTGCTGAAACAAGTGGAATGATCGTATTCCTTATTGGGGTATCGAATATTTTAAGTTGGGTTATGGCTTTCACAGGTATTCCCCAAGCAATTGCTGCGGCATTACTTGGAGTAACCGAAAATCCTATTGCCATCATGCTGATCATTAATGTGATTTTACTACTTGCAGGAACGTTCATGGATGTTACACCTGCGATACTAATTTTCACACCGATCTTTTTGCCTATTGCTGTCGCATTTGGCATGAGTCCTGTTCATTTTGGTATTATGCTCGTGTATAACCTCTGTATTGGTAACATTACACCGCCGGTAGGAAATACATTATTCGTAGCTATTAAAGTTGGACGAACAAGTTTAGCAAAAGTCCTTCCGTATATGATCGGTTACTATGGAGCTATTCTGGCCGGATTGATTCTTGTCACTTATATCCCAATGTTAACTACTTGGTTGCCTCAATTGTTTGGTGTTTTATAAAAAATAGGCACTTAAACAAACAGAGTGGAACAAAAAGTGTTCAGACTCGAATAAAGCTTCCTATACTTTATCCTGAAGATGTCGGGTCTGATTTTTGGAGCACGTTTTAGAAAGTAAAGTTTGAGAAATGAAAAGAAGCTGAGACTGTTGTCTCAGCTTCTTTTTTATCTATATTTATCTTTTCATCTTCTTAGCTATCATCTCTGCTGCTTTCTTAGGAGCTAAACGATATAATTTATCCATCATACGGGTATCTTTCCCAACTAGGATACGGTAATCATTGTGTTCCATGCCCTCTAAAATAATATGTGCAGCTTCTTCTGCAGAAGTGATATCATCCATCCGTTTTAAATCTTCCGGTGTCATTTCGCGCTCTGCTTGAGAGTTTTCCGAAATATTCGTATTCGTAGCTCCTGGGAAAACAACTGTCACATGAACAGTAGTGTCTTTCAGTTCAGAATGCAGACCTTCCGTCATCAATTTCACTGCCGCTTTGGAGGCCCCGTAAATCGATTGTCCAGGTACAGGCAAGAATCCTCCCATGCTCGACACATTTACAATATGTGCTTCTGGCCGTTCAAGAAACCCAGGTAAGAATGCTTTTACAAAGTATAACGTTCCATAAAAGTTTACATCCATGACTTGTCTGATTTTCTCAAAATCTAAATCATTCACATCTACAAACGGTTGAATGATTCCTGCGTTATTGATCAAAGCGTCTACCGGTCCATGAATTTCTTTCAATTCTTCCGGCAACCTTTTAATTGCCTCATGGTCAGTGATATTCATGACATGTGTAGAGATTTTACCTTTTGATTCTCCGGCTAATTCTTTTGTTTCAGCCAATGTCTCTTCGTTCAAATCTATGGCCGCTACTCTTGCCCCACGCTTCACTAAATCTAACGTTAACGCACGTCCCATGCCTGAACCGGCACCTGTGACAACAACAACTTTTCCATTTACCTTCATACGATTCTTCCTCCTCTAGCATTGCAGTTCTGACTCTAAGTATACACAACAATCCACGAAAATAGAACTCTTAATTAAGCGCTTTCTCTTTTGGTGGCAAAGTTTACTCTTTGTAAAAATAGATATCCGCTTTTCCTTCCTGGGCAGTATGGTTATATCCATGTGTGTTCAACCCACCCACTACAAAATTTTCTTTTAAATAAAATCTGCATGCACCTAAATTATTATCCTGGGCGATCGTATACAATCCAGCATACCCTTGTTTTTTTGCTTGCCATAATCCTTTTTCAATCAGGTTACCTGCTATGCCTTGCTGACGATAAGATCCTTTCACTTTTAAATCATGAAGATAAGCATACTTGGTCCAATCATCATGAAAGATAGCCAAACCGACAATTTCATCCTCCTGATAGGCTCCGATCGCAAATCCTTTTTTTTCTATCTCCTCGATACTCATTTTTTCATCAGGAAACGTCATTCTTTCCTTTTTTTGAAATAATTCTTCTTTGTGGATCCACCGATTCTGTTCCCTTTCTATTATTAAACGCCCAAATAAATCAAAAGGTTCATTTTTCATGTTAAGAGTTTTTTCATCTCTTTTTGATAGTTGGCGATACTCCATTACTATTCCCCATCTCTACTGCTGAATGAACGGTCAGGTTAAGAACCCCTCCCTCGACTTATCTTGTGACTTCCTTTACTCAAACGCGTTCCACCAAGCAAAACTGGCCTTTTTGTATTTCCAATCTGGTCAGAGCATATTTTGGACCGCTTCTCTCTATTTACTGTTTTGTAGAAACTCTTCTCTATTGATAACTGCCCGTTTATGGTTCGCTTTTCCAATTAATTTATCCTCTACATACGCCTCAATACTAAAAGTGTAAATCTTATCTGTTGCTTCGCCTAATGATACTTTTACGACCACTTCTTTTCCGATTGCAGTCGCAGCTATATGTTTCAGGTTGATTTCTATTCCGACTGAACTCCTTGTTGCTTCCAAATCTTTTTCCAGCAGGAGCATAGCTGTATTTTCCATATAGCCGATCAGGTGGGGCGTTGATAAGACGGCTAAACGCCCCGATCCAATTTCTTTGGCCGTGTCGCTTTCACGAACGACAAATATTTTTTCAGCATGCTTTTTCATTCAGGATCCCCCTATAGATCTCTTACCTCTCAGGAATTTCTCTGATCGGACTTCCATCTTGATCGTAAATATATTGACGGACTTTTTTACTATCCGCCATGGCAATGATCAAGCGGTCTCGGTATGGCTCGGCGAGTTCATCGAATAAATACGAAGCTTCATTTAAATTATATTTCTTTCGCAGACTTTCGATTTCTCCACGGGATTTCACTTTATAACTGCGACTGGGCAGTTTCCCTTCAATTTCATGCTTTTCGATTCGATAAAAATGGTCGGAATCCTTATACACGATTTCTAATGCACCGGACTGGGTTCGAATATGTTCCGCATGCGGATAGTTTTCTTTGTGCAAATCCCACCACGCCTTGATTCCATCGATTGCTTCCTCTTCAGTCTTGTAACTCCCGTGCTCTTTTTTCACTCCACTGAGTCGATTTTGCCAATAGTTCGTATAAACGGTTTGCACCATACTTTTCTCTCCTTTTCTATTGCCTTTCTTCTATTTTAAATGATTTTATTTTTTAATCAAATAGAACGGCATATGCCTTTTACAGGAATTTATCCCTTTGAAAGAGATAAAAAAAGACGATCCCCTTTTCTAGTAGGATCGCCTTTTCTGATTCCTATAACTCTAAAGGATACACATATCTCCCTTTACTCTTCTGGAATCATAGTCAATAAGCCATTTAGTTGGTACTCTTTTCCTTCTTTTCTGGCGGAATGAAGGCTGTCATCTGTGTAGGTCGCTGTCCGTTCAATGTCTAAGTTTTCGTCCTTTATCCCGGCTTCTTTTAGGATACTCACATTCGCATCGCTCATGCTCATTCGGTACCGCTCGCCGTCTGGTTTGAAAAAGTTGTCTCTCTCAGAAAACCCTTCAAATGCTGCATAGACTTCGGGTCCTACCTGATAGTGTTCTTGATCAATGGAGGGGCCAACGTACGCTAGTATATTGTGCCGGGCACAGCCAAAGTCTGCCTCCATTTGTTTTATTGCGTTCAAAGAAATTTTTTGAACTGTTCCACGCCAGCCTGAATGAACAACGGCTTGTACTTTTTTTACTGGATCGTATAAAATAATGGGCGTACAGTCAGCGTATTTAATCAGTAAAGCGACCCCCGGCTTGTCTGTCAGGAGTCCATCCGTTTCTTTTAGTGTCCGACCAAAGATAAACGGCTCGCCATTTTGACCATTCACATAAGCAACATTCGCGCTATGCACTTGTTGTCCAGTATATATTTCTTTGGGTTGGATATCCATGCGTTCCAACAATCGCTCGACGTCTTCCACAACTTTGTTTCCGACCATTTGATAACGAAAATTATACTCGCTCCCGGCGACCTGATTGATCAGCCCTTTTTCAGCTAATAATGTAGACTGCATTGTCTGCCTCACCTACCTTTGTTGTTCGTCTCGTAAAATGTTGATGCCAACAGGCGTATCTTCTATTTTTATATCATCCGGATATTGTCGGAAGAGATAAACATAATAAAAATCTCCTGCACAAGCCCCCGCATGAACGGCAGTCAGCAATGTAAACAATTCTCTACTGAACCAGCCTGCGCTGTAAAGTCCGATCATCATCACGGTGATCGAAAGAAATGGAGCTAGAGCGATCCAGGTAAATTGTCTTTTTGAATACATTGAATGGGGACTGGAGGCAAAAGCCATTCCATTTTTGAAGCCAAATTTGATTTTCCCAGTCGGATTAAAAATTTTGAAGAAGACTGCATGGATGAGTTCATGAATGACGATCAATACTACAAATAAGAAGAGCCCCATGATCACCCCACTGAATCCTGTCTCGATTTCTTCCGACCCAGAAATAAATCTGCTTACGGCTGCAAATAATAAATAAAATATAACTGTAGCTACTAAGGCATAACCATTGAGTTTTCGTGCCATTTCTTTATCATCGATCAAGTTGATCTCTTTTAATAGTTCCAGGATGATCTCTCCTCTGTTTCCATCATTTATTTTTTATCAGTATAACATAAGTCCAAGTGGGACAAAAAGCATTCAGACCCGCCTATTGTATCCGTAAGATCTTCAAGCAACAACAGCTATAGCTCCAAAAAGTAGACTGGTCGTCTACTTTTTGGAGCATATTTTAGAAAAGACCATTCAAAAAACAATTGACGATAGGAGACTTATCCTATCCATATTCTCGCATTTAATTGCGAACAGTTTTTAAGGCCGTACTCCACGCGACTGTGGTCTCAATGACCGCTTTGATCGTAGGCAGGTGAACTTTAGATGGTGCAAAAGTTGACATGTCTTTAAAGTCTGTAAATAAACTAAAGGCTCCAAATGGTCCAACAGTTGCCAGGTTGAAATCTGATAAAGTCATGCGCAAAATCATGGTTGCGCCCACACCTAATGTAGAACCATAGGCAACGATCCCTGCAGCTTTGTTGCTCCATTCAGGACTCAAATAGTCCAAAGCATTTTTTAAAGAAGGGGTAATGTTTTTGTTGTATTCAGGTGTCACAAAAATGAAGCCATCCAATGAATCGATCTTAGTTGACCATCTTTTTACATCATCAGTAGTATAGTTCCGATCGGCCATTGCTGCCGGAACTGTTTCATTTAAAAGAGGAAGATCATAATCCTTGATATCTACGATTTCAAAATCTGCGCCCCCCATTTTTTCTGCATTCTCTAAAATATAGTGTGCCACTTGTAAGTTGACACGGGCATCTCGGGTACTTCCTGTAATAATTCCAATTTTAGTCATTTGAATACCTACCTTTTCAATTTTTCGTACAATTCATTATACAATAAAAACTCTATTCCTCGGTTGCTTTGAGAAATTTATTAACGGGCTCCCCCGCCACCGCCACCGCCGGCTCCCCCGCCGCCACCAATTCCTGTTGCTCCACCCATACCTGATGCAGCGGAAGACGCTTTGGAATGGAATCCTCCATAAGATAATCCGGTCGACCAATTATTTCGCATCCCTGTAGTGCCATACCAATACCAGTAATAAGGACCGACCAGACTATTGTCATAATACTGCGTAGGCTCAGGCACCATGGAATCCAACTGTTTGGTTATATCATCTTTTCTAAAGTAGAGAATGCTCCAAATCAGATAATCCGAAAAATCTATTGGGCTGTTTGGTCGTTTAGCCTCTTTGATATCCGTCTGTTTCAAATAGTTATCAAATTGAACGACACGGTCCAGCAGCTGCTCACCCTCTGCACTGGCTACTGTGACTTCCTGTTTACTGCCCCATACTTTTATTTCTTTAAACGTGATCAGATTTTTTCTTTCTAAATAATCTTTTGAATACTCTATTAAAGCATCCGCAAACTTCTCGACAGCTTTGGCATTCTTTTTAGCCCAGTGTTGAATGTGGTCATTGTCCACTTTTCCACTTGCATCCGCAGCGTCCAGCAACATCACCCATAGCCCTTTTTCATACGTGTCACCTTGGTTAGGCTTGAAACCTGAAGCAAATTCCGTGAACGAATAAGGATGCTTTTGTTTTTCTTCCGCAAACTGCTTGATTTGGATGAGTGTTTCATATTGATTACTGAAGAACACTTTTTTGACAGTCGTATCCATAGAAATACGGTCTTCTTCGACCCATTTCAATAAATAGGCTGTAAAGTAATCTTCAAAGTACCCTTTTTGAAATTCTTGTAGTACGAAGGCGATCCCTGCCAGATCTTCTTCCTCAAACGGAATCGTTTCATAGACGAAGCCTTTATTCTTTTGCACGCGTTTGGTTCCCGTAAGCATTTGACCTGCATCGGCTTTTGCTTGGGAAAGTTTTCTACTATACAAAATAGCGGCAAGTCCCGCTCCTCCTGCCGTTATTCCCAACACAGTGAAAAGAATGATCAAAATGGTATCCGATGAAGTCTCTTCATTGTAAGCTGAGCCTTCCATCGCCATTTCCCGTTGTTCTTCGAGCGTGCTATCCACATAGACCTGTGCATTGAAGAAACCTTCCGGGAATTGAGCGAGTACGGTCACATCATTGCTGCTATCCACTACTTCACTCGCCTGCCACACGATTTCTTCATCAATTAGTTGAATGTCGCCCTCCAGACCAAATCCCCAAAAACGGACATCTTCCTGGGTGAATGGTTCGTGACCGGAAATAGTCACCGTCAAATTATCTGCCGGAATGCTGGAGAAAGTGTCGAAGTTCCACAATAGTGCCTGCCCATCATCTAACTCGCGCACTAAATTGGACAACGTATAGGACAGTTCGTAATTATTTTGACCATATTCTCCGATTCCCCAAACCAATTCTTGTCCATCATCTGTCTCTACTACACCATATTTCCCAGCTTTCTCTTCACGAGAAGCGTCCAGATCCCAATCGGTATCCTCTTCAAACCCGACCACAGAAAAATCCAGGAGCTCTGAGTCTTGCATCTCTTCTAATGTGATGTACAATTCTGTCCCGTCATCCATGTTCATATCCCGATTTTCTGTAATGATAGCTGAACCATCTCGCTGAAGTTGAACATCTATTTCAATAGAGGTCAGTTCATTTTCAGCCGAGACCGTATCCGTCCATCCCAAACCAACGAACGTCAACACGCTTAATGCTGTTAGTTGTTTTATATATCGTTTCATTGAGCACCCTACTTTCTTTTGATATTATATGTACCCCATCTTGATGAAAAAGAATTCTCTGTTCATTCAGTATACCAAAATAGTTTGTGCTTGTCTGAACAAATAGAACTGATCGCCTGCTCGTGATGAAGAGAACTTCTCAGCAAAATAATGCTCCCCCCATCTCTTTGGCTACTCTTTTTTATTCTCACGGTAATATGCATAGTGTCCAATGTTTTTTTTGCTCCATCCATCATTTTCTTCCGCAAGCACGTCAAATAAAGCGTTCAATTGACTGAGTGCTTTCATGCGCATGATCAGTGTTTCATCCAAAAAGTCTAGCGATTGTTGTGCAATTTCTTTCATTCTTTTTAAATTGTTGTGTTCTGTTTCTAATAAAATTTCTTTGGCTATTTCTAAAGAACCAGTGGTCTGTGAAACAGTACGTAAAATCAGCACACGTCTAACGTCTGCTTTCGAGAACAATCGATAGCCACTTCCTCCATCTCGCTTTGGTTGAATGAGTCCTTCTTTTTCCCAAAAACGGATGGCCGATGATGCGACCCCTACTTCCCTTGCCACTTCACCGATCTTGTACAGCTTATTCTGAACAAACTGTTTTTCTAATTGCTCCAGCCCTTCTTCGTTTAAAATGTCATTGACTTTCTTTGTTGCTTTCTGCTGAGTTAATAAGTGAGCTTGTTCTTCAGTTACCAACCACAGGACCTGCAAAAATTCGCCTTCTTGGATCAGAGGCATGATCTGTCTTACAAAAGTCAATCCAAACCCGCTATTCATTTGAACAATACATTGAAAATAGTAGACATGGATCGTCGAATAAACACGGTAACCGTTTGCTGCTCTTGGTACAGCTGGTACTAAGCCCCATTTTTCATAGTGCTTCAACGAACTTGTTGAAACATCACAAATACGAGCGACATCTATCCCTTTCATTCCATCACCTCCACTCTATTATCTACTGTAAAACAGTAAAGTACAACATTAAAGTATTTGAGCATGTTTGTGTATGGAAAACCTTTTGTTGACTCTATGCCCCGTCCTAAGTAGGGGGGTTGCATGAATGTAGTATGATAGAAGTATCAGAACAGAAGTAAAATCATTGTTGCGAATAAATAGGAATAAGGAGGCTCTTACATGAAAGATGCAATCACGATCAAAGGGGCTAGAGAAAATAATTTAAAGAATATTTCGTTAGCCATCCCAAAAAACAAACTCGTGGTGGTCACCGGTCCTTCAGGTTCGGGTAAATCAACGTTAGCTTTTGATATTCTGGAAAAAGAATGTAACCGACAGTTTCTAGAATCCAGTGGCCTAGCTACAGATGTTTTTGAACGTCCAAAAGTTGACAAAATCGATGGCCTTTCTCCTTCGATCGCAGTCGGACAGACCGTGACGAACCGGAATCCCCGCTCGACCGTTGGGACCGTCACCGATTTGTACACGTATTTACGGAAATTATTTGAACAAGCGGGGACCAGACCGTGTAAAAATTGCGGGAAGCTCATCCCTACCACAAACCGTATGGAAGAAACGGTCGTGTGTACTGGCTGTGGTACGGCCAACGAACCGTTAACAAGAACAGAATTCTCTTTCAATAAACCTTCTGGAGCTTGTCCTACCTGTTCGGGATTAGGGATAGCCCAAGAAATCAATCTTGAAAAACTGATCGACTGGGAGCTCTCTATTGATGAAGGGGGAGTAAAATCCTGGAACAAAGCCTGGGTCGACTATAACATTGGCATTTTAGCTGTTGGAAGTGAGTATTATTCTTTAGCTATTTCAAAATCAAAACCACTCAAAGATTTTACGGCTATTGAATTAGATTACCTCTTTTATGGAGCAGAGGACGATCGGTTTAGCAGACATTTTCCGGACAAAAAAATTCCTAAAACAGTGTCAAAAGGAAAATATCCAGGATTGCTCACAGCCATGTGGCGTTCATACAAAGAAAACGGAGAAAAAGCTCAAGCAGCGGAATTTTTTGAGTCGAAAATTTGTCCGACCTGTCAAGGTGAACGGTTACGAGAAGAAGCACGAGCAAGTATAGTTCATGGAAAAAGACTCCCTGAATTATCCCTATTGCCTTTATCCGAACTGAACGAATGGCTAGAAAGTATGATGGACACTTTCATTGGCGAAGAAGAAAACGAAGTGCTGACCACTGTGCTATATGATATGCATGAACGATTAGGCCGGATACTTGAAATTGGACTAGGCTATCTGACTCTAGATCGCCAAGCAATCACCTTATCGGGTGGAGAATCTCAACGGTTACGTTTAGCTTCCATTTTAGGTTCCGGCCTGACTGGAGTATTGTACATTTTGGATGAACCAACTGCCGGGCTGCATCCCAAAGACACTCATGGACTGATCACGGTCATGGAAAAATTACGGGACATCGGCAACACACTCTTGGTCATTGAACACGATGAAACTGTCATGAAAGCTGCCGATCATTTAGTGGACATGGGACCAGGAGCTGGAAAAATGGGTGGCTATATAACTGCTACAGGGACTATTGCTGATTTGATCCATACACCAGGATCCATCACGGGAAGAACGTTGGCCAACGAGGTCCACTTGCCCTCTAAAGGGAGAAAAGGAAACGGACAGTATCTGACTGTCCATCAGGCAACGCAGCACAATTTGAATAATGTTACAGTAGATTTCCCCTTAGAGACCCTCACTGCTATTACAGGTGTATCGGGTTCCGGAAAATCAACGTTGCTGTTCGATGTGTTGGCCGATCAAGAGGGATGCACAAGCATTGCTGGATTAGAAGCCATTGATTCGATCATCAGCATCGGTCAAAGTCCATTAGCCCGTATGTCGCGTTCCATTGTTGCTACGTATAGTGATATGTATACGGATATCCGTAATCTATTTGCTAAACAGCCTTCTGCTAAAAACAAAGGACTCAAAGCAAATCACTTTTCGTTTAATACTAAGGGCGGACGCTGTGATACGTGTGAAGGAATGGGGAAAGTCGCTGTCAATCTTCATTTCTTATCCAACACGCAAGTGACTTGTCCTGATTGCAAAGGGAAAAGATTTAAAGACGAAATTCTCGAAGTCACGCTAGAAGGCCATTCCATTTCGGATATATTGGAGATGAATATTGAGGATGTCCAGCCACTCCTTCCCATAGCAAAAATCCAAAAACGATTGCAGCTATTGATCGCTGTCGGACTGGGTTACCTCTCTTTGGGTCAAGAGTTGACGACGTTATCCGGTGGTGAAGGTCAGCGGCTAAAACTTGCCAAGGAATTAAGCGGTTCTCAAAAAGGACATACCCTTTACTTGCTCGATGAACCAACTAGCGGATTGCATACATCTGACCTCATTCATCTTTATGAATTACTCCAACGCCTAGTTGATTCAGGAAACACGGTTCTCATGGTCGAACACAATGTTCCCATGATTTCAGCGAGCGACTATATTATCGATATGGGACCTGGCGGAGGAGATGCAGGTGGAAATATTATTGCTACCGGTACGCCAAAAGAACTGAAAAACAATAGCCAGTCTGTTACGGGACCTTATTTAATAGTATAAAAAAGTGGAAAAGCCATCTATAAAAAGATGGATTTTCCACTTTTTTCATACTACTAATTTATCGATTCAATATCGATTTTCCGTCTCGTACATAGACACTTTTTGTTTTTCTTATGGCAGCGATACGTTCTTCTGCCAATTTATCAGCTGCGAGGTAAGTAGGGATGCCATCTCGATCGGCGATGTTGAATACTTTTTCAATTTGATTGTAGATATTGTCTACTGATTTGCGGGCTCTTTCTGCATTGTAGCCTCCATTAAATTCATCCGCTACTTGGATCACACCACCAGCATTCAAGATATAATCCGGTGCATAGACGATTCCCATTTCATCTAATTTGTCTCCGTGGCGATTCTCTGCTAACTGGTTGTTGGCAGCCCCTGCGATAACTTTAATGCCGGCTTTTTCCATTTTTTTCAAGCTCTCATCATTTATGGACGCACCCAGTGCACACGGAGCATAAATATCAGCTTGGATTGAAAACAGTTCATCCGGTTCGACGATTTCACATCCAATTTCTTTTGCCCGTTGTTGGGGACCGTCAAAAATATCTGTGGCGATCACTCTTGCGCCTTCTTTTAATGCTTTTTTAGCTACTGTGAGTCCGACTTTTCCAGCACCTTCCAGTAGGATCGTTCGCCCATTTAATGAATCGGTCCCGAACGCTTTCTTCACTGCTGCTTTCATACCTACGTAAACACCGTGAGCTGTAGATGGAGACGGGTTTCCAGAAGTCCCCGGTTTCAAGCCTGTTCCGGCTACATAATTCGTTTCTTGGTATACATGATCCATTTCAGTTTCTCCCGTGCCTACATCGGCTGCCGTAATGTAGCGTCCATTCAAGCCTTCGACAAATCGTCCAAAAGCTCTAAACAGGGCTTCTCTATTGATCTGATTTTCAGGATCTTTTAAAATGACCGTTTTTGCTCCACCGATCGGCAAGCCGCTTGCCGCATTTTTATAGGTCATCCCTTTTGCTAAACGCAGAGCATCAATGACCGCATCTTCTTCATTTTCATAGGTCCAATACCGCGTGCCGCCGAGACCAGGTCCCAAAGTCGTATCGTGGATACAGGTGACAGCCTTTAACCCCGTTTCTTTATCTTGCATAAACACCAACTGTTCGTAATCATACTCTTCTAAGGCTTTAAAAATATCCATTCTGCTAACTTCCTTTCTTCCTCATTTTTTTGTCCAATGGCTGTGTTTCTAATCGTCCAGCGTTTCCTTCATTAATAGAGTACTGATTTATCTGAAAAACGAGCCAGGTTTTCTTTCACTGTCTGCAGGAAGCGACCGGCTTGGAGCCCGTCAATGATCCGGTGGTCCATTGATAGCGACAAATTGACCATGTCTGCTACTTTAAAGCCCCCATCCGGTGTAGGAATAAAACGCTTCTGGATGGTTTCCACTTGTAAAATCGCTGCTTGCGGATGGTTTATGATGCCCATCGATTGAATCGATCCAAATGTTCCCGTATTGTTTACAGTCAGGGTCCCCCCTTGCATGTGCTTCGTTTCGAGTTTGCCAGTCCGGGCTAATTTCGCCAAGCGATCGATTTCTTTGGTCAGTCCGCTTACAGAATAATTATCTGCCTCATGGATGACCGGGACAAAAAGGTGTTCTTCTGTGGCGACAGCGACGGATATATTGATCGCCTTATGGTAAATGATGTTTCCATTATCCCAGGATGCATTGATGATGGGGTGTTTTTTCAAAGCCTGCACAACCGCTTTTACAAAAAACGGGAAGTACGCTAACGGGATCCCTTCCTGCTGTTTGAACGTTGCTTTTTCTGCATCCCGTAGTTTCACTATGTTTGTGACATCGGCTTCGACCGTCATCCAGGCATGTGGGATTTCTGTGACACTTTGTACCATCTTCTTGGCGATGGCTTTTCGGATACCATCTGCTGGCACCACTTCGTCTTTTCCATCTTTAAACCGAGATTCGCTTGTCTCCGGTTCGTTTCGTGCTTCACTTTGAACAGCTGCCAATTCTTTTAGCGGATTCGGTCGGGAAGCAGGCGGTGTTTCTTTTTGAGTTTCCCCGTCAAAGTTCAACACATCCTTACGGGTGATCCGTCCGCTTTTCCCACTCCCTGTCACATGGGATAGATCGATATTTTTTTCTTGAGCGATCCGCATCACCGCTGGCGAAAAACGAGGGGACACTTCATTTGCTGTTTCCTCTTCCTCTTTTTTCGATTGTGCTACATCCACTTGTGGGTCTTCTTTCACTTCAGTTGCTTTCGTTTCTGTTTCAATAATCAAAATGGGCGTGCCCACATCAACATTCGTATCCACATCCACCAGCTTTTCTTTCACCACTCCCGAAAAGTTCGAAGGGATCTCGGTCGTGACTTTATCCGATATCGCCTCTGCGATTGGATCGTATTTACTGATCTGGTCCCCCACTTCCACTAACCAGAGGGAAATGGAAGCTTCGGTCACGCTTTCGCCTAAATGGGGCATTTCAATCGTTTCCAAACTCATATTGCTTTCCTCCTCTTGTTAAAATTCCGCTAGTTCTTTCATAGCAGCCAACACTTTATCCTCAGTCACCAGAAACTCGCGTTCCAAAGATAGCGCATACGGCATGCTGGGAGAATCCGGTCCAGCCAATCGTTTGATCGGAGCATCTAGGTAAAACAATGCTTCTTCTGCAATGATGGCGGCAATTTCACTCATGATACTCCCTTCTTTATTGTCTTCTGTGACCAGCAAGACTTTTCCTGTTTTTTTCGCTGCTTTAATGAGTGTTTCTTTATCCAATGGATACAGTGAACGCACATCCACCACTTCCGCCTCGATGCCTTCCTCACTCAATGCATCCGCTGCTTTTAAAGCATGATTGAGGACCATACCGTAACCAATGACGGTAATGTCGTCCCCTTTTCTGACAACGTTCGCCTTATCGATCGGCACGACATAATCTTCTTCCGGAACGTCTTCTTTTAACAGACGATACAAGCGTTTGTGTTCATAAAACAAGACTGGATCATCACAGCGGATAGCTGCTTTGATCAATCCTTTGGCATCATAAACAGAAGAGGGTGTCACGATCCGTAAACCCGGTTGGCCAAACAACACTTTTTCAGTGGATTGCGAATGATACAATCCGCCTCTGACCCCACCGCCATACGGTGCGCGGTAGACGATCGGAGCCGTCCAGTCGCCTTTGGTCCGGTAACGCATCCGGCTTGCTTCAGAAATCAGCTGATTGACTGCTGGTAAGATATAATCCGCAAACTGAAATTCCCCAATAGCTCGATAGCCCATTGTTCCTAATCCGACTGCCAAGCCGCCGATTTGTCCTTCGGTTAAAGGTGTATTGAAACACCGTTCATCTCCAAATTTTTCTGCCAATCCTTTGGTTACACCAAAAACGCCGCCCTTGACACCTCCGACATCTTCTCCAAAAATCACTACTTTTTCATCGCGAGTCATTTCTTCTTCGATTCCTTTGCGAATGGCTTCTAAGTAAGTCATCATTGCCATAATTTTCCATCGTCCTTTCTTCCAGTCGCTTAGTCAGCATATACCTGTTCCAAAATCGTTTCGGGATCGGGATCCGCCATCGCCTCTGCTTCATCTGTTGCCTGGTTGATTTCTGCTTTCAATCGACTGTCGATGTCTTTCATTTCTTCTCGTGTGAGGTAGCCTTCTTCGATCAATTGTTTTTCCATCACCAACAAGCCATCGTTCTTTTTCAAGTTCTCAATATCTTTCTGGGAGCGGTAGACTGTATGATCATCATCTGCCGAATGCGAGGTCAAACGCTGCACCATCATTTCGATCAATGCTGGACCTTTCCCTTCACGTGCATCGGCGACTACTTTTTTGAAAGCTAAATAAGTTTCGGTGAAATCATTTCCGTTTACTTGGATACCCGGAAAACCATAAGCCGGTCCGCGCATAGCCATTGTTTCATTGGCGTATTGCTCCTTTATCCCAACAGATATCGCATAACCATTATTTTCAATGACAAAAATGACGGGGAGTTTCTTGACGCCTGCAAAATTCATCGCTTCCTGGACTTCGCCCTGATTGGCGGAGCCTTCACCGGTAGCTGTTAACGCCACAAAATCTTTTTTCGCTAGGAGGGCACTATAGGCCACACCAGTTGCGAGTGGGAATTGGGTAGAAACGGTAGACGAATGGGAAATGATGTTGTGTTTTTTGGACCCGTAGTGGTTCGGCATCTGCCGTCCATGAGAAGAAGGATCTGCTTCTTTCCCGAAAGAACCGAGCAGAACGTCTTTTGCGGACATCCCCCAAACCAGGCAGGCTGTCATGTCGCGGTAATACGGTAGAAAGAAATCTTTTTCAGGTTCGAAAGCCATTGCCATGGCGACTTGCGCCACTTCATGTCCTTGACCGGAGATGTTGAATGATGCTTTTCCGATCCGGGTCAGTTGCCAGAGTCGTTCATCCAAGCGCCGTCCTTTTAAGATATGCGTGTAGGCTTGAATCATTTCTTCTTTGTTTAAACCAGATTCTTTCAATGTTTTCATCTGGTACACTTCCTTTCTTATTTATGAATGGCCCATTTTTGCGTATCCAAAGCGGCTTCTTGAATTGCTTCCGCTAATGTTGGATGCGGATGGATCGCTTCGCCTACCTCTAACGGAGTCGCATCCAGATAGATCGCTGTGCTCATTTCGGATATCAATTCTGTTGCATGGGGACCTATGATAGAAACACCGACTAAATCATCTGTTTCTGCATCTCTCAACACTTCCACAAAACCTGTTGCTTCACCTTGGATCAACGCTTTGCCATTCCCGGAAAAAGAGAATTTCCCCATTTTAACCTTTCGTCCTGCCGGCAAAGCCTCTTTTGTATAGCCGACACTGGCAATTTCTGGTGAAGTATACGTGCACCGAGGCACATTTTCGTAAGCGAGCGGTTCGCTCGTTCCATGAACCATATGTTCTACGGCCAATTCGCCCTCTTTCATCGCCACATGAGCCAGTTGCAGCGTATCGATGCAATCTCCGATAGCGTATATATGACTTTCCGCCGTCTGGTAGTGTTTGTTTACTTGGATCCCTTTTTTATCAAAGCGGACCGACGTATTTTGTAGTCCCAATCCATCTACAGTGGGCTTGCGCCCGATAGCGACCATCACCTTGTCGACAATTACGGCGTCTTGTTCTTTGAAACTCAGTTCAACAGTCTCTGCTTTGATTTCCACTTTTTCCACTTGCTGATCCACTTTCACCTGAATACCCCGATCAGTCAATTGCCTGAACAATTCTTTCGAAATGGATTCGCTTTCATTTGCGACTAAACAAGGCAAAGCTTCTATAACCGTTACCGCTACACCTAAACTATGTAACAATGACGCCCACTCTACCCCGATCACTCCGCCACCAATTATAGCCATCGACTCCGGCAACTCCTCAAGTTCCAGCATCCCATTTGAAGTCAGTATGTGTTCTTCATCGATCGGAAACTGCGGGATCGTTTTCGGACTCGAACCGGTTGCGATGATGAGTTTTTTCGGTATATAGATTTCTTCTTCTTTCCCTTCTTCTGCAAATGTGACAGCTACTGCTCCTGAGACGGGTGAGAAAATAGAAGGACCCAGAACGGCTCCCTTTCCATACACCACCTTGATTTGATTCTTTTTCATCAACCCTTGAATCCCTTGATGCAGCTGATCCACGATCCTGTCTTTTCTTGCCAGCACTTTTCCGTACTGTACGACCGGATCATTCGACTGGTCAATTCCAAAATCAGCTGCCTTTCTCACTGTATCGATCACTTCTGCACTTCTCAAAAGGGCCTTAGTTGGAATACAGCCCCGATGCAGACAGGTGCCTCCCAATTTATCCTGTTCAATGAGTACAACAGCCATTCCTTGTTGAGCCGCACGGATAGCAGCGACATATCCGCCTGTTCCGCCACCCAGTACAACTAAATCTGTTTCCATTGCCATTTGATCAGCTCCTTCCTGTTGCGCTTACTTCGTATATTCTTTTGCAGTTTCTTTTCCTTGGATGACGCGCAGAGCTCCTTCAGCCAATGCTTCCATTTCCATTTCACCCGGAACGACCTCTACAGGTGCGATCCATGAAACAGAATCTTGAATAGACTCTACAATAAATTCCGCAAAGCTGACGCCTCCTGTCAGGATGATAACGTCTACATTTCCTTTCAGCACTGTAGCCATTTCCCCTATACCCTTGGCCACTTGATAGCACATGCCTTCCAGAACATATCGGGCTTCTTGATCCCCCGCTTGCATCTGCTCAATTACTTTCCGCAAATCTGTTTCTTGCAAATAAGAATAAACCCCGCCTTTTCCTGCTATTATTTTTTTGGCTTGTGCAAGGGTCCATTTTTCGGTGACCATTTTTTCGGAAAAATCCATTAATGGCAAACCGCCCGTCCGCTCAGGAGTGTAAGGTCCTTCGCCGTCCAGACCATTCACTATATCGATCATCTTACCGTTCAAGTGTGCTCCGATACTCGTCCCTCCACCCATGTGGACAACAATGGCCGTACTTTCTTCGTAAGCCTTATTTTGTTGAGCGAGAACTTTCCTGGCCACTGCTTTTTGATTCAACGCATGCGCGACACTTCTTCGTTCGATTCCTTTTAACCCAGATATCCGTGCTAACGGGATCAGCTCATCTACGACGACCGGATCAACAATATAGGCCGGAAGATCGGCTACTTGGGCAATCTCATAAGCCAGACGTGCGCCCAAATTGGATGCATGACTTCCAAACTTCTCTTCTTTTAAGTCCGCCAGCATATCCGCGCCAACCAGATAAGTTCCTCCTGGGATTGGCTTCAGCAAGCCACCGCGTCCAACCACCGCAAGCAAATCAGCTACTGTTATATTTTGTTTCACCAAAAATTCCAAGATGAGTTGTTTTCTAAAATCTTTTTGATTGTGGATCCGAGAAAATTGAGAAATTTCTTCAGTCGTATGCCGAATGGTCTGCGTTGTTACTTCCATTCCCTGATCAAATAAAGAAACTTTCGTCGAAGTCGAACCGGGATTGATTGCTAAAATCAACTGTTCCATAGGATCCTCCTGCCTTTTTATGTTTGTTCACCTATTTGCATCAACGCAAATTTCAATGCATAAACCTTACTCTTGACCTCATCACTTCTAGACGTCAACACGATCGGCACTCGCGTACCCACGATCGTTCCTCCAATTGTTCCTTCTCCAAATAAAAGAAAGGATTTATACAAGACATTGCCCACATCAATAGTGGGTACGATCACTATATCTGCGTCCCCCTGAATAGGTCCTTCGAACTGTTTCTTTTCGACCGCTTTTTTAGACAAAGCCAGGTCTAACGAGAGCGGGCCATAGACTAGCGCGTCTGACCGCTCTGAAAAGGTTTCTGCCAAAGACTGTGCCATGACAGAAGACGGCATTTTAGGATTGCTATTCTCAGCGGCACTTAGTAAAGCAACTTTCGGTTTTTCTAATCCGATCTGTTTGGCCACATCGATAGCATTCTCAATTATTCCAACCAGTTGCTCTTCACTCGGATCAATGTTCATAGCCGCATCACTTAGTAATAACGGTCTGTTTAAAACCGGCAAATTGACTAAAGCTACATGTGAAAGGACAGCTTGTTTTTTTAAGTCGTGTTCCGCTTTCAGTACTTCCTTAAGTAATGTGTGTGTCTGAACGCCACCTTTAAGTAAGATGTCCGCCTCCCCTTGGGCCACACTGTGAACTGCTTGATGGACCATCTCCATTTCAGATTCACACTGGATATATTCCCACACATGTTCTGTATCAATGTTGGGCAGGACATCGAAAACTTTAAATAAAACTGTTCCCACGAATTCTTTCTTGCTTTGACGGACAAGTTCCAATATTTCTGGTCTAGAACCGCCCACTACCGCTACAATAGCCATCTTTTCCCCTCCTGTATGAAAGCGCTTAACATAAGTTTACCGTAGTTCCCGTAACTATCCAATGTTAAAATTATTAGATTTTTATAATCAAATGGGAGCAACAATAAGTTACATTATTCACATATACTTGAATAAAAAAAGAAATAGGACTATTTCTTGATCGCTCTGTTTAATTTTACTCAGCTGATTATTTGCAAGCACACTGCCTGCATATCCACTCATCAGAAGAAACCTTTTTGTATTCTTCCTTATTGTCTAGCGATTGAAAGAGTGCTATAATTTTACTACTGTTTGTGAAAAGACTAACTTAAAAGGAGATATCCCATGACATTTTCAACTATCTTATACCATGAAATTCGCGAAACGGACGATTTTGATCCAGAGTTCCCTTCACCGATCGATGTTCACCAAGCTTATGACGATCGATTGCCAACAGCTCTGTTTGTGACCCACGCTCAATTTAATGAACAGATGCAGTATTTACACGACAATAATTTTCATACGTTGACCCTGGATGAAGTAAAAGCTTATTATTATGAAGAGTATCCTTTACCAGAAAACTCTATACTGTTAACGTTCGATGATTGTTTCCAATCACTTAAAAAATATGCCTACCCGCTATTAAAAGAGTACGGATTCCATGCAACCGCGTTTGTCGTGACCAGCTGGTTACACGAGCACGTTAAACCATTTGATCCTACGCAGTCGGTTTGTTTAGCTCAGTCTGAATTAAATGAGATGAAAGATGTGTTTGAATACGCTAATCATACGGATCGATTCCACCAACGTAGCGATGAAAATACGAGCATGATGATGGGAGCAACTGATGAAGCACTAGCAAGTGATTTGGCTACTTGTAACAATTTTGTTGAAGCGACAGACGTTTTTGCTTATCCTTTTGGACTCTTTTCCGATCGCAATGTCGACCTTCTGGCCAAACAACATTTTCGTTTAGCATTCACCTGTGAACAAGCAAAAAATGATCTTCAAACTCACCCGTTGCGTCTTAACCGCTATGTTATTCCACATTTTTTACCGTTTGCACAATTTAAACTCATTGTGAATTAAAGAGAAGAAATCTGCACAACAGTGCCGATAGACCAATAAAAAGAAGAGAGTGGGACAAAAAACGTTCAGACCCGAATCACTGGAGCGGATACTCGAAAGATAGTCGTAGACTATCGAAGAGTGTTCGTGAAGTGGATGTCGGGTCTGTTTTTTGGAGCACGTTTTAGAAAG
>NZ_AUEG01000012.1 GCF_000425865.1 Lacticigenium naphthae DSM 19658 | reverse complement strand
GTTGTTACTACTAAGCGCTGACGAGACCTCCCCGGGTAAGAACGACAACCTTCTGCTCATGTCACTGCTCCATTTACTGTACAGGATTCGGGCAGTATCGGACTTCGCTTTGTTTGGCAAGCTCATCCGTCCTGATTCAGCCTTTGTATGAAGTTTCTGTTCGTCAGTGCAAGCATTTGCGTCCGTCTTCCTTCAGATTCCGCCTCACGGCGGACACCCTTGACTTTCGCTAACAGTTCCTACTGCCAAGTCTGTAGTGGACTTTCACCACCAAGTTGTCGCCCATGCCGGGCGCACCAAAAAAAGAGCTGGGGTTTCCCCAGCTCTTTCACTTTAATTTATTGGTAAATCTACTGAAACAGTTTTTTCTTTTTGTAAATTTTCACTTAATTCTTCAACATAATTAAAGACTGCATTTCCTGCAAGACTTCCATCACCCACTGCTGTGGCGACTTGACGTAATGGAGTTTTTCTAACATCTCCAATAGCGAAGATACCTGGGATTTTTGTCTCCATCGTCTCATTCGTTTCAATCCAACCCTCTGCATCTGTAATACCTAAAGAACGGAATTGATCTGAATTTGGCAACAATCCAACGTAGATAAATACGCCATCAGCTGGGAATTCTGTTGTTTCATTTGTTTTTACATTACGCAAATGAACTGCATTGGTTTTGATAACGTCGCCCTTGATTTCTTCTACAACCGTATCCCAAACAAATTCAACTTTATCATTATTAAATGAACGTTCTTGAAGGATTTTTTGTGCACGTAATGCATCTCTGCGATGGATAATTGTCACTTTGTTTGCGAATTGTGTTAAATAGACTCCCTCTTCGACTGCGGAATCTCCTCCACCCACAACTACAATGTCTTTGTTGCGGAAGAAAGCACCATCACAAACAGCACAATAAGAAACTCCACGGCCATTGAATTCAGCTTCTCCAGGAACACCCAGTTTTTTATGCTCTGCTCCTGTAGCAATGATGATTGAACGAGTCTTGAAAGTTTTATTGCTTGTTACAATTTGTTTAAATTCTCTTCCATCGATGATTTCTTTCACATCACCGTAGGCATATTCTGCTCCAAACTGTTTCGCACCTTCGAACATTTTTGTTGAAAGGTCTGGCCCCATAATACTTTTAAACCCTGAATAGTTTTCAATTTCAGCAGTATTGTTCATTTGACCACCGGGAAGACCTCTTTCTAGCATTAAGGTTTTCAAGTTAGAGCGAGATGCATACAATCCTGCTGTTAACCCACCTGGTCCTGCACCGATTACGATAACATCATAAATTGTTTCTACTGTTTCCATTCTTACAAAAATCTCCTTTCAGTCTACCTACTACTTATATTTTTTGGATTGCTCTGGTTACATTCCGGACATTTCGTATTCAATCATTTCTTTAATTTCTTTTGCTTCATCTAAATATTGTCCATCCGGATCGGTACGAATATATAACTCTGTTAAATGCAGTGCCTTCTCATAATTTTCTACAAAAGCGTAATTGTTTGCTTGAAAAAAATACAACTCAGGATACCGAGTCGGTTTTTCTTCTAGTAATTCATTTAACATATCAATGGATACTTGAAAGTTACCATTATGTTGATATAATAATGCAAGTTGACACTTACCGAAAATTCTATCGTCTTCTGTTTCTGCCAGCGAGACGCCTCTTTCAAAATATTTTTGCGCTTTATCAATATGATTTTCATCATAGGCTTTTAGCCCGCGGTCATAATAAAGACTACTTGAAGGGACTACATGAATAATTGTGCTTTTATTATCTTTAACCACTCTTTTTTCTCCTTTGTCGACCCAAAATTATTATACCACAAAAATACCCCCAAGGGTAGTCTTTTTTACAAAAAGTAAGTAAACGGACGATAGCATCAGAGCTGGGAAAGTTTAATTTTTCCCAGCTCTATTGCACCGATTCTCCCGCAAGAATTACTTTTTATCTTTTTTTGTGCTTTTATGACTTTTTGCCTTCTCGTCCACATTCAGTTGTGTTATGCCGTCAAAATGGGTATCGATTTCCCCTTTGTCTTCTAATTCTTTTGATAATTCTAGGATGAATGCTTTTAAATCGTCCTTGATTTGTGGATGAGTTAATCCGTACTGAATACTCGTTTTCAAGAATCCAAACTTGTCCCCAACATCAAACCGGTCGCCCTTAAATTCATGAGCAAAAACCCTCTGTGTTTTGTTTAAGGTATCTATCGCATCAGTTAACTGGATTTCTCCTCCAGCACCGGGTTCTTGTTTTTCCAAGATATCAAAAATCTCTGGAGTAAGCAAGTACCTTCCAATAATTGCCAAATCACTTGGTGCATCATCTGGATTTGGTTTTTCCACAAACTTACGCACGTTATACAATCCGTTTTCCAGTTCTGTTTCAGGATCAATAATACCATAACGAGAAGTCTCTTCATGTGGAACTTTCATTACAGCAATATTGGATGCATGCGTTTTTTCATAACTATCAATTAATTGTTTTGTTAATGGCACATCGTCTTTCATGATATCGTCACCTAACATGACCACGAAAGGTTCATTGCCTACAAATGCTTTCGCTTGTAAAACTGCATGACCCAAACCTTTTGGATAAGATTGACGGACAAAAAACAAGTTTAACCCAGTAGTTTCTTCCACTAATTCAAGCAAGTCCAGTTTATCTTTTGCTCTTAGGTTTTCTTCCAATTCAGGGTTCGAGTCGAAATGATCTTCAATCGGACGTTTACTTTTTCCAGTGATGATCAAAATATCCTCTATACCTGAATTTATGGCTTCTTCTACAATAAACTGAATAGTTGGTTTATCCACAATAGGTAACATTTCTTTTGCCATCGCTTTTGTGGCAGGTAAAAATCTTGTACCAAGTCCGGCTGCGGGAATAACCGCTTTTCTTACTTTTTGCATAACTAAATCCCTCCATGAATTATTCTGATTTTCCTTCTCTTTGCATCAATTTTAATACGGTGTCTTTCACATCTGCGTCTTTATACAATACATTATAAATTGCGGTCGTGATTGGCATATCAATTTCTTTTTCTTGGGCCATTTCATAGACGGCTTTAGTTGTGTACACACCTTCAACGATCATGCCCATTTCATCTAATACTGTATCCAGATTTTTCCCTTTTCCCAACATATTTCCTGCTCGCCAGTTGCGCGAATGGATACTTGTACAGGTAACAATTAAATCACCTACGCCACTTAAGCCTAAAAACGTTATGGGATCTGCCCCAAATGCCACACCTAGGCGACTGATTTCTGCTAAGCCTCGAGTCATCAAAGCTGCTTTTGCATTATCTCCGAACCCGAGTCCATGAAGGGCGCCAGCTCCTATAGCAATAATGTTTTTAAGCGCGGCACCTAATTCCACCCCTACAATATCTTTATTCGTATACACTCTGAAGTAATCGTTCATGAATAGTTCTTGTACTTCTATTGCTGCTTTACTATCAGTTGAGGCGGCTGTAATGGTTGTAAGATCTTTTTTTGCAACCTCTTCAGCATGACTAGGTCCAGACAAGGCAACGATTGCTTTCCTTTTTGCTGCTGGAATTTCTTCACTTAAGATTTCAGAAATCCGTAAGTACGTATTTTGTTCCAAGCCTTTACTCGCATGAATGATCAGTTTAGGTTCAGTTAATAGTGCTTGCACTTGCTGAGCAACTGAACGCATTGCCCCTGTTGGAACAACGAACAAGATTGCATCCGTATCTGCTAATGCTTCTTTCAAATCCACTGTAGCCTTAATTTCTTTCGGTACCGTAAAGTTTTTTAGGTAGTGTGTATTGGTATGTTTTTCATTTATTTCTTTTATCTGTTTAGTATTATTTCCCCACAAGCGAACGATATGTCCATTTGCCTGTAAAACAGTAGCTAATGCTGTTCCCCAAGACCCTGCTCCTAAAACAGTAATTGTTTTTTTCATTATATTTCCCCTTTTCATCTCATTCATTGTGGGTAAAGGAAAGTCCTTTTTCAATTAAAACGGACAAATCGGCCATCGATTCGATGACTGCATCCGGTTGAAATTGTTCTATTTCTGCCACTGTTTTTTGTGACCAACGAACAAAAACACCTGGAATACCGGCATTCTTAGCCGCTTGAATATCATGTCCATTATCCCCCACCATGATTGTTCGTCCATGTAAGGCATTCAATTCAGCCATAGCGCAGTAGATAGGTTCCGGGTTCGGTTTATAATACGTATAATCATCCCCCCCGATAACTACAGCAAAATACTCATGTAGTCCTAGCACATCAATTCCTTTTTGTAGAACGTCTTTACGTTTAGTAGAAACTATAGCCAAGGTTACACCCTGGTCTTTTAGCCTGGCTAATTCCTCTGCTACACCATCAAATAATTGAATCATGTCATCATGTAATTCGGCATTGTATTCCCGGTAACGCCGGATCAACTCTTCTGCATGATCGGGGTCGAGTAGGCCATAAACATCGTCCAAAGAAGGACCATTGAACTGCCGAACCGATTCTTCATTGTATACTCCTGGAAACCGTTCATTTAGCACTCTCAGATGTGTTCGATTGATTAACTCATTACTATCAGCCAATGTGCCATCAAAATCAAATAATATCGTGTCGTAAATCATTTCTTCTCCTCATTCATAAACTATTTTTTTGCCTTTTCTTCATAAAAGGGCACGGGCGGATACATTTGTGTTCTGCGATAGTACATAATCGCTGCTGCTCCAATAAACAAGAATACTGAGAGGATTTGAGATACCCGTATAGAAGTACTGAAGAAATATAGGCTATCCGTACGCATTCCTTCGATAAAGAAACGTCCAAAGGAATACCACATTACATAAGCCAACGCAACTTCGCCCCTCCTAAAGAAGTGCTCGCGATTTCGCAAGACGATCAGTAAACCGATCCCTATCAAACTCCACAGAGATTCGTATAGGAAAGTCGGATGGTAATATGTCCCGTTAATATTCATTTGATCAATAATAAATTCTGGCAAGAATATACTTTCTAAGAAATCACGGGTAACTTCGCCTCCGTGAGCTTCTTGGTTAATAAAATTTCCCCATCTTCCAATCGCTTGTGCCAGTAAAACATGAGGGGCCAATATATCAACAATCAGCCATGGTGAATAATTTTTCTTTTTACTATATACGAGTAAAGTGATGAATCCAGCTATCAATCCTCCGTAAATGGCAATACCACCTTCCCAAATAGCTAAAATACTACTTGGATTTTGAAGGTAATAATCCAATTCGAAAATGACATAATACAATCGCGCTCCGACGAATCCAAATGGAATGATCCATAAGGCTAAGTCGATTATACTGTCTTCTTCCAATCCTAATTTTTCTGCTTCGCGAATACTTAGCCATACAGCTAAAAAGATACCGAGAGCAATAATAACGCCATACCATTGAACCGATAGTGGGCCCAAGGTGAATGCTGTTGGATCAATAGCTCCTAAAATTGTTTGCATGAATCAACGTCCTCCAAAATTATATATTTTCCATAGAATTCTTCTGAATCAACTTTTCCAAGTTGCGTTCAAATGTCCGTGTAGCATCGTAACCCATCGCTTTTGCTCGCGTGTTCATTGCTGCCATTTCAATAATAATAGCAAGATTGCGACCAGTCCTAACGGGTATGTTTATTTTTTGAACATCCACATTAAAGACCCGTAGACTATCCAAATTCGAACCCAACCGATCGTATTCTTTATTGCGATCCCATAATTCTAAATTCACGACCAAGTCGACTGATTTAGTTAAGCGTACTGCTCCCACTCCGAATAAGTTGACTACGTCAACGACGCCAACTCCTCTAATTTCAATTAAATTTCTTAAAATTTCAGGTGGTTCTCCCACGATCCGGCGTTCGTCTAACATATACAATTCGACTCTATCATCTGCAACTAAACGGTGTCCACGTTGAATAAGTTCCAAGGCTGTTTCACTTTTTCCTATTCCACTATCTCCTGTAATAATAACACCCATTCCATAAATATCTACCAGTACCCCGTGAACAGACAATCTTTCAGCTAACTTTTCTTCTAAAAAATTTGTGATATTGCTTGCTAAACGAGTTGTTGAACGAGGGGATGACAGTACTGGGATTTCTTTTTCTTTAGCAGCTTTAATCAATTCTTCTGGTGGGATCATTCCCCTAGCAATGAGGAAAGCAGGTGTCTCATCTTGACACATTTTCCGCATGACAATTGTCCGCTCTTCACTCGTCATCTTATCTGTGAATGAGATTTCTGTTTTCCCCAATAATTGAATGCGGTCTTGGGGATAATAAGAAAAATAGCCAGTCAATTCCAACCCTGGTCGCGATAAATCACTGACGGGTATATTGCGATTCAAATATTCTTCTCCACTTATTACAGTGATGTCTTCCATTGCGTCCACTAGTTGTTTGACGGATACACTATTCGTCATATTTAATTCCTCTTCTCTATTTACTTGTTTATCTGCTGATTAAATCGTATACATAATCCATTCTATCATATTCCATCGGTCGATTATAGCCGAACTTCTTAGCTTCGATTGTATTGTGCTTTTGATCCCTGTTCGCTTTTTCAAGTTGACATTCAATCAATTAGAATGGTCGTATTAAATTAAAAAAAGACTTGAGGACATGTCCTCAAGTCTCCCTATTATATTCTGTTCGCCTGACGATCACTCTTTCATCGATTGTATGAAGGTATTCAAGATAGACAATGATAAGGCTACAAAAAGCGAAGCCCCAAAGGATGCAAATGCAAAACCGGAACCCACAAAAAAGGCGGTTAAGTTTAACATGATTGCATTTATCACAATACTAAACAGCCCAAATGTAATGAGTGTAATTGGCAAAGAGAGTAAAAACAAAATCGGTTTTACAACCAAGTTTAGGATCCCTAAGACAATACTTGCTCCGATAGCTACCCAGACGCTTTCTACATAAAATCCACCGTACAATCCAGCTAGCGTTAAAAACAAGATTGCATTAATTAAAATCCTTTGCCACCATTTCACTTAAAAATCACTCCAGTCGTCTTCGTCGACGCCTTTAACTTCTTTCCGTTTTCTCTCTGTAGAATCTTTTTGAGTAAAAGCTGTTTTTTTATTTGATTTTTTCTTAGAAATATTATCTTCAGGCAATAAGATCGCCAGTAATATATACAATGGAATAGTGGAACCTACTCCAATAAAAGTCATTACTGCTACAATCACACGAAGAATGGTTGGGTCAATACCAAAGAATTCGCCAATTCCTCCAATTACTCCAAAAAACACTTGATCATCTGATGATTTTGTTAATCTTTTCCCCATTTTTATTCACCTCTGTTAATTAGTATACCAAAAAAATTCGAGTCTGTATTCTCCGAAGAAGTTTGGTTTCAAAATTTTATTTATCCGCATCTTTTAATAATATATTTCCTGCTGTTGTTTTTAGCTCTAATTTTAAAACGTCACCAACAGTTGTTCTTCTAAATTTCATATATTGATTCGTTTTTTCTTTCTTCTCATCTACAATTTCACAGTCACTAATACGATTGTAAATTTTACCAAAATTTGTTTTGGCTTCTCCTTCAACTTCAAATTCTTTAGGAATTGCAATTTTTATCATTCCATTGACTGAGGTAGCTTCCAATCTTTTAAGGTTTTCACCAGTTAACGTTGCTCGAATTGTTCCATTAATTGTTGAAAGTTGGCTACCTATAGAGGATCCTTTCAACACGATATCCCCGTTGATCGAACTAACGAGTAAATCACGTATTTCGCTATCCACTATCACTACGTTTCCATTTGTCCCTTTTGTTTCTAGCATGACAACAGAAAATTCTTCGAATTTCATATCTCCATTTGTGCTCTTGACATAAACGTCTTTTCCTTCAAATTCTTTAAAGGAAACATCTCCGTTCAACATATTTACTGCAGTATAGTCATATATACGTTTAGGAAGATACACAGTTAGGTTGACGCGGACCCGTTTATTAGGAACATAGAAAGTAAATTTATCTTCATCCACTTCCACCGTGCTTCTCTCTTCAAAAGCCGCTTCTGGAGTGGCTTCTTCCATTTTTCCATACAATTTTACATCTGCTTGAATTTTTATTTCTTGGCTATCATGTGCAAAAAACTTTACATTTCCATTTGCAATTTTGAAATCTAAAATGGTAGCTTTTGTATCCTTGAATGAAAATGTTTTAGAAAACTTTGTTGTGGCTATTTTAGGGACGCGTATATTCATTTCTTTCCAATCAACATTGTCCACAACATTTCCAAAGGTCTCTTTCATGACTTTTGAAAATTCTGTTCCGGCTTTAGTTACTTTATCACTTACTTGGCTTACTGTTTCGTTTGCCGTTTCTTTCCATTCAGTTGGAATATCTACTTTTTCAGAAAAACGTTTTGCTTGTGTTTTCCACTGCTTCATTTTTACTGAATGCAATTTTTCCACAAACTCCTCTTTTTCTTCTAGCAGATCATCTTTCTTTTCATCCAAATCTTCCAACTGTTCCGTTAATTCTTCCATCTCTGATGAGTCTTTTCCCTGACCATCATCTAAATCTTCCTTTGTTTCATAAACAAGTATCTGCTCTTGAATTTCCATACGTTCTGCTTCTACCTGATTGATCTCTCTATTTAGACGATCCAATTCAACTGAATAGGCAGATGCCTCATTTGCTAATGCTTCAATTTCTTTCTCATAATCATGCAATTTCTTTTTCGTTTCAACTGACTGTTCAGACTTCATTTCTTCTTTCTCAACATCACTTGAATCAAACTCGTCCTCAACATTTGTTTTTGATTTCTTCATTGTTGTTCCATTTGAAGAAGCTTTTTTACTTTTTTCTAAATTTTCTAGTAAATCTAAGGCTTCCTCAGTCGACAATACGCCCGTTCTTACTAATTCCAAAATCCGTTCACGTTCTTGCATGGATGATTCCTCCTTTAAAAAATTCAATCTAGCCATTATTTTATCGTTATATACAGTATGGAGGAAATTATTATTTTTGTCATAGGTCTTAAGAATGATAAATTTTAGAATTATTTTACCTGCCTATGATAATTACTATTTTATAGGACTATTTTTTGGATATTAAATTTTTTCTACAATAAAATACAAACGGAGATGAACCATTGGTCCATCTCCGTTTGTATTGTAAGTTTATTTTTTTTTCTTGCTTCGTTCCTGATTTCTTAACGTTCGTTCTAAAACTTCTTTTAAATAATGACCTGTGTAACTTTCTTTTACTTCACTTATTTCTTCTGGTGTCCCAGTAGCTAAAACCTTTCCGCCACCTGCTCCGCCTTCAGGTCCCAGATCGATTAAATAGTCGGCTGATTTGATCACATCTAAATTATGCTCAATTACTAAGACCGTATTACCCGCTTCAACTAGTCTATCTAATACTTGTAACAATCTTGCAATATCATCAGTGTGTAAGCCAGTCGTTGGTTCATCTAAGATATAGAAATTTTGTCCGTTGGAACGTTTGTGCAATTCACTCGCTAATTTCATCCGCTGAGCTTCTCCACCTGATAAGGTAGTCGCAGGTTGACCAAGTGTCATATACCCTAAGCCAACATCAATGATCGTTTGCAATTTCCGGTGAATTTTTGGAATGTTTTCAAAAAAGTCTACCGCTTCTTCTATAGTCATATCCAATACTTCTGAAATGTTTTTCCCTTTATAACGAACTTCTAATGTCTCAGAATTATACCGCGTCCCATGACAAATTTCACAAGGAACATAGACGTCCGGTAAAAAGTGCATTTCGATTTTCAAGATGCCATCGCCTTTACATGCCTCGCAACGACCACCCTTAACATTGAAACTAAAACGTCCTTTTTTATATCCACGAATTTTTGCTTCGTTTGTTTTAGCAAATAAATCGCGGATATCATCGAATACGCTTGTATACGTAGCCGGATTGCTCCTCGGTGTTCTTCCAATCGGACTTTGATCGATACTGACCACTTTTTCCAAATTTTCATATCCGGTAATCTTTTTAAATTTACCCGGACGTTGTTTCGAGCGACCGACTTCTCTGGCCAACGCTTTTTTCAACGTCTCATTCACCAAAGTGCTTTTTCCAGAACCGCTTACACCGGTCACAGCAATAAAACGACCCAATGGAAAATCGACAGAGATGTTCTGAAGATTATTAGCTTCTGCACCTTCAATGCGAATCGTACCTAGGTCTTCTCTCCTACGTTCAGAAGGAACTGGAATAAATTTCTTACCTGACAAATAGGCACCGGTCAAAGATTTTTTATTCTTTTCAACATCTTTAGGGGAGCCTATGGCAACAATTTCTCCACCTTTTTCCCCGGCTCCTGGTCCGATATCAACAAGGAAATCTGCAGCCCGCATTGTATCCTCGTCGTGTTCGACAACTATCAGCGTATTTCCTAGATCACGCATTTTTTTCAAAGAATCAATTAAGCGGTTGTTATCACGTTGATGCAAACCAATGGATGGTTCATCCAAAATATACAATACCCCGGATAAATTTGACCCGATTTGGGTGGCTAATCGGATTCTTTGGGCTTCTCCACCAGATAAAGTTCCTGCTTTGCGGCTTAATGTTAAATATTCTAATCCAACATTCTTCAAAAAGTGCAACCGATCCAATACTTCTTTTCGAATGGGTTGAGCAATAGTCTGATTTTTTTCACTCAAGTCAAGTCCTTCGAAAAATGAAATTGCCTCATCAACAGAGTACAAACTGACTTCACCTATACTTTTTTCTTCAACCTTTACAGAAAGTGCTTGAGGATTTAAGCGTAGTCCCTGACAACTTGGACAATTTAGTTCGGTCATATATTGTTGCATTTGATTACGTGTATAATCGCTATTTGTTTCATGGTAGCGACGATGTACATTGTGAATGACACCTTCAAATGGAATATCTGTATCTCGAACATTGCCAAATTCATTTTTGTAAAAAAAATGAAATTTTTTATTGCCCGAACCATATAAAACGAGATCTTTATCTTTTTTTGGTAACTCCTTGAATGGAACACTCATATCAATAGAAAAAGTTTCACACGCTTGTTTTAACATTTGTGGGTAATACTGTGTGCTGATCGGATTCCATGGAAGTAAAGCGCCTTCCTCTAAACTTAATTTTGAATCGGGGATGACAAGTTCTAAATCTACTTCTAATTTTGTCCCCAACCCATCACATTCCGGACAAGCTCCAAAAGGTGCGTTAAAAGAAAATAGGCGTGGCTCTAAATCCGGAACCGTAAATCCGCAATACGGACACGCGTAATGTTCACTGAATAAAACTTCCTCTTGGCCGACTATATCGGCAATGGCATAGCCATCAGCAAGTCCCAGAGCTGTTTCCAAGGATTCGAATAATCGTGACCGTATTCCATCTTTCAAAACGATCCGGTCAATGACAACGGATATGGAATGCATTTTGTTTTTATCTAATTCAATTTCATCTGAGATATCGTACATTTCTCCATCAATTTTTAAACGGACATAGCCACCTGTTTTGATTTTTTCCAAAACTTTTTTGTGCTGTCCTTTTTTTTCATAAATAATAGGCGCTAATATTTGAGCCTTCGTACGTTCTGGATATTCCATTAAACGATCGACCATTTGTTCGACTGATTGACTGGAAATTTCTATTCCATCATTGGGGCATATTGGTGTTCCGACTCGAGCGTACAGCAAACGAAAATAATCATTTATTTCTGTAACGGTCCCCACGGTAGAACGTGGATTATTACTAGTTGTTTTCTGATCAATAGAAATTGCCGGACTGAGCCCATCAATACTATCAACATCAGGTTTATCCATTTGGCCTAAAAATTGGCGTGCATAAGAAGACAAACTTTCCACATAGCGGCGTTGGCCTTCTGCATACAATGTATCAAAAGCCAAAGAACTCTTCCCAGAACCTGACAGACCTGTCATGACCACTAGTTTATCTCGGGGAATTGTTAAGTCAATATTTTTTAAATTATGCGAGCGGGCACCATGCACTACTATTTTGTCATTTGCCATTTCCTGTACTTCCTTTACTTTATATAAATTTTATTCATTGCTGAAAGAGCAAAGTTGAAAAAATTTACAACTTCTAGTTATTTTACAACTGTTGTCCCTTCACAATGTGCTCTATAGAGCAGACTTTACGTTCGCTTCACGATACTGCTTTAGCAGTTCAAAGATAACCATATATTCGCAGAAGTAAAGTTTCCGGATCTGGAAACTTTCGGACAGAGTATGGGGATTCCTATGATGGTCTGAAAGCTTTTTCCACTCCGGTCCCTGCTTATATCTATTGTTATTTTAGCATAATCAAATATCAATTGCGAACGTTTGTTCCACTTCGTGATCTGAAAGGATCTGCTTTGAAAGAGTGTGGAGTTCTTCTTGATTAGTGAAATCTCCACTCAACAAATCTGGCAACACACTCTTTAAAAAATATTGAACACTATTCATGCTTTTAAACAATAATATTGTAGTGAGCGATTCCTGGAAAATTTCCGTGAATAATTTTTCAGGATTTCCTTTTTGTATTTCTCCAAAGGATTCATATAGCAAGTCGATTTTATCTGCGACAGATAAAATTTTCCCCTCTAATGTTTCATCCTTCCCTTCTTTCAACCGTTTAGTATAGATCGCTCTATATTCAGTAGGAATTTCATTATAAATAAAAGACTGGGTCATCGACTCTTCTACATTAGCCAAATGTTCTCTTAACGCAGGGTCTGCATATTTTACAGGTGTCTTGATATCTCCAATAAACAATTCTGTATAATCATGGTTTAAAGCTTTCTCATAGAGTCTACGCCAGTTAATTTCTGATCCTTCTCGCTCTTCAACTGTACCAAGGAATTGGGCTATTTGCGTCACCTTGAATGAATGAGCCGCTACAGAGTGTTCTTCATATTTAAACTTCCCTGGACACCGGTAAATATTTTCCAAATCACTTAAACTTTTAATGTAATGATGCATTCCCATATTGCTCCATCCCCTTCATGAGTAAATTTTTACAATATTAGCACACGTACAGAAATAAAGCAAAGTTTTCATTGGATAATACTGGTAATTCACCTTTTATTCTACTCTGGATCACTTTGTCCGTTCTTCATCATCCCCAATCTATTCGTTTGTGAAGTGCATCGTTTTGTAAGGAAGAAGGAGCCCGCTATTTTTTGACTTTCTCATGACTGTCTACCGTTGTCTCCCTGACACTCACTTTCGCTGAGACAATACCGATAAAACACATTTCCATCTAGGCTACAACCTCTTCAAGCGTGTACAGGTCGAGTGTAGTTTCATTCGTAGAAGATACTCTTCTTGTTAATCATGTGTAAAATGTATTTGCTCCTATTGCAACAAAAGATAAGTAGATGCTTATCTGGAATCTCCAGGATCTACTTAGAACGTCTTTAATATATATTAGTTCGTATGAAATCCAAAGTATTTTTAGACGGATAGTTAAATAAAAAGGGGCGAAAAAGTATAAACTACCCTTTTCGCCCCTTTGTTCAGTTGTTTAAATCATCAATATTATGGTGTGTATTCAATTCTTGTATTTTTCCAGAATTTAAGTACAAAATCCATTCAGAAATGTTCGTAACATAATCCCCTATTCGCTCAACATACGTACTTGCCAACATGTAATCTGTAGCTCCAAGCACAATATCTGGATCTTTTTTCATTTCTTCGATAGATATCCGATGAATATCTCGCGTTAATTCATCAATTTCCAGGTCCTCATTTGCTACTCGGATAGCTTTTTCATCATCAGAATCGACGAAAGCATCTAAAACTTCTTGGACCATTTTCTCTACTCTGTCGCCTGCTTCAGAAATCATTGCCTCTATTTCGTAAATCCGTTTGCTCCCTTTAACTCGGATAGTAGATTTACTAATGCTTACTGCATGATCTCCCATGCGCTCTAAATCCGCACTTGCTTTCATCACAGTAATTATTTTTCTTAAATCGGTTGTTACCGGTTGCTGTAAAGCAATTAATTCAATGCACGCTTGTTCTAATTCATGTTCCATTTCGTTAATTTCTTTATCTTGTTCAATGACTTTTTTAGCTAGTTCTTTATCGTGATTAACAAAAGCTTTGACAGATTGGTGAATGGCTTCATTAACTGCACGCCCCATACGGAAGAAGCTTGCATGGAGTCGATTCAATTCTTCTTCATACGCTCGTCTCATATATTCTCTACCACCTTTTCTTTTCTATTATACCTCAACTATCCAAATCTTCCAGAAATGTAATCTTCGGTTTCTTTCTTTTCAGGATTCGTAAAAATTTTCCGGGTATCATCAACCTCAATCAAATTCCCATCTAAAAAAAAGGCTGTTCGGTCGGAAATACGTGAAGCTTGTTGCATGTTATGCGTAACAATAATAATTGTATATTCTTTTTTTAATTCTTCAAGCATTCTTTCAATTTTTCCACTAGAAATGGGATCTAACGCACTAGTCGGCTCGTCTAAAAGAATTACATCAGGTTCAATAGCCAACACCCGAGCAATGCAGACTCTTTGTTGTTGTCCGCCTGATAAGGCTAACGCATTTTCATCCAGTTTATCCTTTACTTCATTCCAAATCGCTGCTTTTCTTAAACTTCTTTCGACAATTTCATCGATTTTATTTTTATCTTTCATTCCAGCAATTTTTAATCCATATGCCACATTTTCATAAATAGAAAAAGGAAAAGGATTGGGTTGTTGGAATACCATTCCTATTTTTTTTCTTAACTCTACTGTATCGGTGCCTTCATCGTACACATTTTTACCATCGTAATTTACTTTTCCGGTTATCTTCACTCCTGGTATTAAATCATTCATTCTATTGATTAATCTTAGATACGTAGACTTTCCACAACCAGATGGACCAATTAATGCGGTGATTTGGTTATCGTAGAATTCCATTGAGATTCCTTTTAATGCTTCAAAATCACCGTAATATAAATGTACGTTTTCCGTAGAAACGATTTGTTCATTCATCTGCCTCCTCCTTTCTAACCATAATGTCCAGACACGTAATCTTCTGTTGCCTGAATAGTCGGATTCGTAAAGATTTTTCTTGTTTCATCATATTCAAGTACGTGCCCCAAATAGAAGAAAGCTGTTCGGTCACTTATCCGTGAAGCCTGTTGCATATTATGTGTGACAATAATAATAGTATAATTTTCTTTTAATTCAATTAAAGTTTCTTCTACTTGACTCGTTGAAATCGGATCAAGCGCACTAGCTGGTTCATCTAACAACAAGATTTCAGGTTTCAAAGCGATAGCTCGAGCAATACATAACCGTTGCTGTTGCCCGCCTGACAAAGCTAAGGCACTTTGATTGAGTTTATCCTTAACCTGGTCCCATAGAGCCGCTTGTTTCAGACTTGTTTCCACAGCTTTATCAAGTGTTTCTTTCCCCTTTACTCCATGTCTTTTTAAACCAAAAGCAATATTTTCATAAATTGACTTGCTAAATGGATTCGGACTTTGGAATACCATTCCAATTTGTTTTCGAGTCGTATAGACATCCACTTCTGGATCATTGATATTCACATTCTTATACAAGATTTCTCCTGTTACTTTTGCACTTGAAATTTCATCATTCATTCGGTTTAAAGAGCGCAGATATGTCGACTTTGCGCTCCCACTAGGACCAATTAGAGAGGTGATTTTATTTTTTTCGAACTCCAATGATACCCCTTTAATTGCTTCAAATTTCCCATAATAAACATGTAAGTCTTTAGTCGAAATAGCTAAGGGTTCCTTCTCGTTCAACGTAACAATATGTTTTTTATTTAAATCAGTTTCTTCCGGATTGACCGCCATCCCATTTCCTCCTTAGTCTACTTCTATGCTGAAGTAATTTTTTTCTGTATTTTTTTCCCTAAATAACGCGCAAGTAAATTAAATGAGAGCACAGCCAATATTAATACGGCTGAAGCTCCAGCTGAGACATCAGGTCCGTCCGGCATCAATCCTTCACTATTGATTTTCCAAATATGGACTGCCAATGTTTCGGCTGGACGCATAATATTCAATGGACTTGTAATCGACATTGGATTCCAATTTGTAAAATCTAGCGCTGGAGCGCTTTGCCCTGCAGTATAAATCAAAGCAGCAGCTTCTCCAAAGATTCGTCCGGCAGATAAAATTACACCGGTAATGATTCCAGGCATTGCTGCCGGGAGGATTATGCGTGTGACTGTTTCCCATTTTGATAACCCCAAAGCTAACCCACCTTCTCTTTGAGAAGAAGGAATTGCCGTGAGGGAATCTTCAATGGTGCGCGTCAATAAGGGGAGATTGAAAATCATTAATGCCAACGCACCAGATAATATTGAAAAACCAAGTTTAAACTGAACTACAAACATTAAAAATCCGAAAAGTCCCACAACAATTGAAGGGAGAGAACTTAATACTTCAATCGCTGTACGCACAAATGTCGTAAAGGAATTTTGAGGTGCATATACCGAAAGATAAATAGCAGCACCCATTGCTACAGGTGTACTAATTAATAGCGTAAGCAAGAGTAGATAAAAGGAATTATACAATTGGATAATGATCCCTCCTCCTACTTCGAAAGTTTTAGCAGGTTGAGTAAAAAATTCTATTGAAAATTGAGGGACTCCGCGAACTAGTATATAAGTAAGTAAACTCGCTAAAATCAGAACAATGATTCCTGACAAGCCATACAATACATTTACCGCAATTTTATCAGCTTTTTTAGGTGTCATTACTTCATTGCTCCTTTCTTGCCTATCCATCTTGTCAATATATTAAAGAACAATGACATGAACAGTAAGATAGTGGCTAAAGACCACAAGACATCATTTTCTAAAGTTCCCAACACAGTATTCCCCATGTTCATAGTTAAAATACTTGTCAAGGTTGAAGCAGGTGTTGTGAGACTATCAGGGACCAGCGCCGCATTCCCAATAACCATTTGGACAGCCAAAGCTTCTCCAAAAGCACGCGCCATTCCAAAGATCACAGCTGTCAGCAAACCTGGACTTGCTGCTCTTAAAACAACCTTATAGATCGTTTGCCAACGGGTGGCTCCCATTGCAAAAGACGCTTCTCGGTAATATCTAGGAACTGCATTCAACGTATCTACAGCCATACTGGTCGTTGTAGGTAAAATCATAACAAATAGCACTAAAGTAGCTGCCAAAACCCCGAACCCTGTTCCGCCAAATATTTGTCTTATAAAAGGAACAATAACTGTTAATCCAATAAAACCATATACTACAGAAGGGATACCCACAAGCAATTCAATGACCGGCTGCAAATATTTTTTCCCGGTTTTCGGAGAAATTTCGGTCATGAATATGGCTGCACCCAATGCAAAAGGAGTAGCTAGTAATGCCGAGAAGATAGTTACTAAAAATGATCCAGCAATCATAGGGAATGCTCCGACTAAAGGTTCACCTGCATCACTCACTTCTCCTGGGCGCCAAGCAGTTCCTGCAAAAAAATCAATTGCAGAAACTCCGTGTTCGGTAAAGGTGCGTAACCCTCTACTGGCTACAAAAAATAATATTGAAAAAACAATGCTTACTATAAATATCGTGGCAACTAAACTAATCGTTTTTCCAAAACGTTCTTGTTTTCTTTTAGGTGAACGTTTTTTAAAATGCTGTACTGTTTCTTCCATGATCAAATTCCTCCTTTGTTAACGATCAACTAAATTATTGCTTGTTATTTCTCAATATCTGTTACATTCCCATCTAAGTCACGTTCCACTTCCATTTTAGAAACTGGAATATACCCCACACGAGGGACTAGATTCTCTTGAGTCGTGTCACTTAGCATATAGTCTATAAATTCTTTTGTTAATCCTTCCGCTTCACCATTAGTATACATGTGTTGATAGGCCCAAATCACCCAATCATTCGTATAAACATTTTCATCAACGGGTTCAAATCCATTAACATGTAACGCCTTGATGGAGTCATCAAAATACGGAAAAGCAACATAGCTGATTGTTCCTGGGGTAGAAGAAACGATCGAACGCACAGTTCCATTGGCTTCTTGCTCTTGAGTGATCATGCTTTTTTGGCCTTCTTGAAAAATGATAGACTCAAAAGCCCCACGTGTGCCACTTCCACTTGCGCGATTGATTACGACTATTTTTCGATCTTTTCCACCTAATTCCGACCAATTTGTAATTTCCCCTGTGAAAATTTTTGCCAGTTCATCTAAGCTAACGTCGTCGACATCTACCTCCGGATTCACGATAGGACCAATCCCTACAACTGCTACCAGATGATCTTCTAATTTTGAGGCATCAATCTCATCTTTTTGTTCAGCAAAGACATCTGAATTCCCAATATCAACGGCTCCAGCAGAAATTTGGCTTAGCCCTGTCCCACTTCCGCCACCTTGCACATTTATATATTTACCTAGATTTTCAGATGAAAATTGTTCTCCGGCAGCTTCAACTAAAGGCTGCATCGCTGTTGACCCTACTACTGTGATAGATTCTTGTTCAACAACCGGTCCACAGGCACCGAGAAATAGTCCTGCTATAGTAATTGTGGTCGTGGTAATCATCCGTTTTAATTTCATATAAAAACCCTCCTGTGAGCTATATTATTGCAGTCTTTTTTAAGTGTACGAAAAGTTTGTAAATTATCTATATAAAGAATGTAAATTTTATGTAAAGAATATTAAAGTGAGCAAAAAGTAAGGGGAAATCAAAAAAATATCTTCGCTTATCATTAGTATACCAACGACAAGCAAAGATACCTATTAATTTACTCTTTATAGAATAATTAGCTTATTATTTTCTATCTATATAATTATGTGTATTTAACTCGACGATCTCTCCAGTACGCAAGAAGACGATCCATTCGCAAATATTCGTCACATAATCTCCAATCCGTTCTAAATATCCGGATACAAGGATGTAATCCGTTGCTCCTAAAACAATTTCGTTATCTTGTTTCATCTCTTCTATGGAAGAGTGATAGATAGAGTAAGCTAAATCATCTATTTCTTTATCTTTAGAAGCAATTTTTTTCGCTTTTTCTTCATCATATTGTATAAAAGCTTCCGCAACTGATTCAACTCTGTTTGTAACTATTTCAGATAAATTAGCTATGTCCTCTTCAATTGAAAAAGTACGTTTGTTTCCTTTCACTCGAATAGTTGATTTTGCAATGCTTACTGCATGATCTCCCATTCGTTCCAAATCTGCACTAGCTTTCATCACGGTTATGATTTTTCTTAAATCCGAAGATACAGGTTGCTGCAAAGCAATCAGCTCGATACTTCTTTTTTCTAATTGTGATTCCTTTTGGTTAATTAGCGGGTCATTTTCAATCACTTGTTTAGCTAATTCTTTATCGTGATTTACAAAAGCTTTTACAGCCATGTGTATTGCCTCAATTACATTCATACTCATTTGTATATAGCCTTCGTGTAACGCATCTAGTTCTGATTCAAAAGTTTTTCTCACATTTTCACTCCTAACCAAATTTTCCTGAAATATAATCATCTGTTCGTTTGTCATGAGGATTTGAATACATTTTTTCAGTCGCATCAAATTCTATTACTTCTCCATTTAAGAAGAATGCTGTCTTATCTGAAATACGGGCAGCCTGTTGCATATTGTGTGTCACGATAATGATACTGTAATCATTCTTCAATTCATGAATCAATTCTTCCACTTTAGCGGTTGATAGGGGATCTAACGCTGAAGTTGGTTCGTCCATCAAAATGACTTCTGGTTCAACTGCCATAGCTCTGGCTATACATAACCGTTGCTGTTGGCCACCTGAAAGACCGAATGCATTTTCATTTAATCGATCTTTTACTTCTTCCCACAAGGCTGCGCCTTTCAAACTTTTTTCAACAACTTCATCAAGAGTTTTTTTATCTTTAATTCCATGAATGCGTGGTCCGTATGCAATGTTATCATAGATTGATTTCGGAAAAGGATTTGGTTTTTGAAAAACCATCCCTACTTCCGTACGTAATGATTCAACTTTTGCATTGGGTTTAAATATGTCCTCATTTTTATAGTGAATGGAACCTTCCATCTTAACAGAAGGAATCAGTTCCACCATTCGATTTAAAGTTTTAATAAAAGTAGATTTACCACATCCGGAAGGTCCAATTATTGCAGTGACTTGTTTTTCTGGAATTTCTAGCGAGATATTTTTTAGAGCCTGCGTCTCTCCATACCACAAATTAAAATCTTTAATCGTATATACTGGATGGGTATTTTTTACATCATTCATGCTCTTCCTCCTATTAATAACGTTTTGAGTATTTGTTGCGAATCAAAATTGCCAAGGAATTCATTATAATTAGAATCAGGAGTAAAACAATACTCCCTGCTGCTGCGACAGATTGGAACTCAGCTTGTGGTCTACTTGCCCAATTAAATATTTGAATAGGCAAGACAGTAAATCCGTCTAACACCGAATCAGGAACATAGGCTATGAATGTCATTGCTCCAATCATGAGTAATGACGCTGTTTCTCCTACTCCTCTAGATAAGGAAAGTATAGCCCCAGTTAAAATTCCTGGTGTAGCTGCAGGAATCACAACAGTTCGAATAATTTGCCACTTTGTAGCACCCATTGCATAGGCAGCTTCATATTGTTCCTGAGGGATAGACCGTATTGCTTCTTTAGATGCCACAACGATGACGGGCAATATGAGCAGAGCCATTGTAAATCCTCCAGCAAGAATACTTCTACCCATTTGGAAAAAGCGAACAAACATAGTCAGACCGAGCAGACCGAAGACTACTGATGGAACTCCAGCCAAATTAGCTAGATTCAATTCAATAAAACGTGTAAACTTATTTTTTGGAGCATATTCTTCTAAATAAATTGATGTGCTCACACCCAATATCAGGGAGACGGGGATCGTAATAGACATGACCCAAATAGTTCCCATGATAGCAGCTTTAATTCCAGCATCTTCTGGTCTTCTGGAAGCATAGTTGGTAAGGAAATCAATATTCAAATAGCCGATTCCCTGTGTCAAAATCCGAATGATCAATGTCGCTAAAACAACCATCCCGAAGAGTGTTGCGGCGAAAAAGATTCCTTTTGCAAATTTATTTTTTAAAATCCTTTTTGAGATTTGCTTTTCATTTGGTACAATTATTTTATTTTTCATCAATAAACCTCCCTATATCGACGCGAAATATGGTTGGCCAGCACATTCATTACCAATGTAAATATAAATAACGTCATTCCGACTGCATAAATACTGTAATAGATCGTCGAACCATACGTAGCATCGCCCATACTTACTTGAACGATATATGAAGTCATTGTCTGGATAGATTCTGTTGGAGTAAAGCCCAAATTTGGAGTTGATCCTGCAGCAGTTGACACAATCATTGTTTCACCAATTGCACGAGATAAACCTAAAACAAGCGAAGAAACAATCCCACTGAACGAGCCCGGGATAACAACCTTTAAGGCAACTTCTAATCTTGTTGCTCCAAGAGCGAAGGCAGCATCGCGCATGGATTGAGGAACAGCATTCATTGATTCTTGAGACAATGATGTGATTTGAGGAATGATCATTATTCCTACCACAATTCCTGGACTTAATGCATTAAAAATAGACAAATCTTCTATAAATGTTTGAAGAAGAGGTGTTACGAAAGTTAATGCAAACAAACCGTAAACAACCGTTGGTACGCCTGCCAGCACTTCTAAAATGGGTTTCAATATTTTTCTTTTTCTTTCGCTCGCATATTCACTAAGATAAATTGCCGAAGCTAAACCAACAGGTACTGCCACTAACATTGCGATTGCAGCTATTGTAAATGTACCTGATAGTAAAGGCCAAATACCATAGCTTGGATCATTTCCAAAAAAAGGATACCATTCTGTCCCAGTTATAAAATCAATAAAAGAAACCTCTGAAAAAAACAATACGGTTTCTTTAAATAATGTGAATATGATTCCAACCGTAACAAGAATTGAAAATGATGCCATCAATAAAAATAATTTTGGCATGATCACTTCGATCTTGTTCAGAGATGATTGTTTGGCTTTATTTTGTTTGATCCTTTCTCGTATGGGTGATTGCACAATTTAACACTCCTTAAAGATAAGTAAAATGTCCAACGAGGAACTCCACGATGGACATTTTTCTCTACATTACTCATCGATTCATTTGGTCTTCATTCTATATTTTTTATTCGCTTAATTGTTTCGATCCATTCTATTCTCTTAAGTTTTCGAGAGTTTCTAAACTTTCTGTATAAATGGAATCTTCCAAGGCAACATAGCCAACTTCCGTAGCCATATCTCCTGCCATTTCTAAGGTATATTTAGTGAACTCATATACTGTATCATCTTTTATGGATTCGTTATTCACATAGAAGAATAAAGGTCTTGATAATGGTTCATACGATCCATCTTGAACAGTTTCACTACTAGGTGTCACTACTTCGCCTTCACCATTCTCTATTGGAACAATTTTTACATTTCCTTCATTTTCTGCGTAATATGCATAACCGAAGTATGCCAATCCATTTTCAGATCCCATTACGCCTTGAACTAAAATGTTATCATCTTCGGATAAAGAAGCTTCTCTATCAATTTGTTCCCCATCTAAGATTACTTCATCAAAATAATCATAGGTTCCAGAATCTGTTCCAGGACTAAACAATTCAATTTTTTCTTCTGGCCATTCACTTCTCACATCTGCCCAAGTTTCTACATCACTTTCTTCAAGCCAAATGGATTTCAATTCTTCTACAGTAAGATAATCGACCCAGTCGTTGGAAGGATGAACAACTACGGATAATCCGTCAAGAGCAATTCTGAATTCTGTAGACTCGATTCCTGCTTCTTCAAGCATCGTAGCCTCTTCTTCTTTCATTGGACGAGAAGCATTGCTGATATCTGTTTCTCCAGCGATGAACTTTTCCATTCCTCCGCCAGTTCCGGATACACCAATGGTCGCTTGAGCTTCAGGGTATTCCATTGAAAATTCCTCTGCAACAGCTTCCATAATAGGAAATACCGTAGATGATCCATCTACTTGTACTGAACCAGAAAGGCTATTTGTTGTTTCGCCTTCTGCTTCGTTCGTGTCTCCATTCGTCGCTTCATTTCCACATGCTGCTAACACCAAAGTTACTCCTAAGGTTGTTGTCAATTTTGCAATTTTATTCCATTCCATTTTTCATACCCCTTTTATTTTAGATTCGGACAACTCTCTCGTCCACAACTCTTATACTAAAGGTTTGTTATAAATATCGAACGAATTTCCTGTAAACATTCTGTAAACATTTGTAAAAATATAGTTAATTGACTAATTTAAATGTGTACAAGAAAAAAAGACTGAACACATTTTTGTGTCACAGTCTTTTTTATTATGCATTTTTGTATGGCAACGCAGTTTAACTCTATTAGTCCAGAGGTAATCGCACAGTAAACGTCGAGCCTAACCCAAGTTGACTTTTTACTTCGATTTCACCTCTTAGGTTTTCAACTAAATACTTAACAATTGAAAGTCCGAGCCCTGTCCCTCCAGAATTTCGACTTCTTGCTTTATCCACACGGTAGAAGCGTTCAAATATACGCGGTTGTTCCTGTAAAGGTATTCCCATCCCAGTGTCACTGATTTCAATTATGGCTTCTGTTGAGGTTTTATCAATGACAACTGTTACCGTTCCATTTTCTGAAGTGTACGTAACTGCATTCGTAATTAAATTCATCAATATTTGGTTTAGTTGATTGGGATCTACTCGCAGTTTAAAAGATTCTATCTCCCGTACTTGGAGAGAAATCTGCTTTTCCATTGCTTTTTGTTTTACAATCTCAAAAACTGATTCCACCGAATCTTTTATCGATACTTGTTGTTTATTTAAAGGTATTTGATGATGTTCTAATTTAGATAACTGCAGAATATCATTCACCATTAAATCTAACCGTGTGCTTTCTTTATATATGATATTTAAAAATTCAATCAATGTTTCACGATCCTCAAGAGCACCATCTAACAGAGTCTCTGTAAATCCTTTTAGAGCTGTAATGGGTGTTTTCAATTCGTGAGAAGCATTCGCAACAAAATCAGTTCTCACTTTTTCTAACTGCCTGATTTGAGTAATATCATAAAGCAGAACGATTAATTGAACTGTGTTTTTCTCTCGATCAGAGATAGGCAGCACATTTGCATCCACAATTTTTTCATTTGGATAGTAAAAATAGATTTCATCGTGCTGATTTTCCCCGGAAGTATATGCTTCCTCAATTAGACGAGCCAATCCAGAACTTTTAATAATTTCTACATAAGATTTACCGATTTTATCGTATGCATTTTCTGTAAGAACCCCGTTCATCGCAGGATTGACCATTTCAATATTTCGTTCTTCGTCTATCAGTAAAACGCCAATAACCAGATGGTTGATCAATTCTCTTAACTGTTCGTCATTCCGTGTGATTTCCTCTAATTGACTATCTAAACTCGTAGCCAATTCATTCACAGTGTTTCCTAAAGCATCAATTTCTCCAAATGACCTTCCCATATAGCGTGAAGAATAGTCATGATTAGCTAAGTCTTCTGCTACATCTTTTATTTCTTCAATGGGACCAGCTATCTTTTTGGTCCAGCGTGTTGTAAAGAGAGTAGTAACCACTAAAGAGATTCCAACGAATAAAACTAGTGATTGTTCAATTTGAGACACGACCTCACTCATCTCATCAATCGGCTTAGATAATCGTATGATTCCTTGAATTTGATTTTCCACGTCCCGAAGAGGTTCTGCTACATAATACAGTTGCTCATTCGTACTTTCACTTATTCTTGTATCCGTTCCTTTTTCACCTGTATTCAATGCATCTTGTACTTCATCTCTGTCGAAGTGATTTTCCAGAGTAGCCACTTCTGCGTGACTATCATACAAAACGACTCCAGCCAAATTTATTAGCGTTACTCGCTCTGAAATGGCTTGAGAAGCCCACTCCAGATTTTTATTTAATTCTGAAATCGACGCTCCACTATCTAACTCCAAGTTTAATTGACTCGTCAATGTTGCTAATTGATTTTGCACAGATTCTTTCTGCTGTTGAAAAGATGTCTCCTCAACGAGAGAAATAGCATAAAAACCAAATAAAATAGCAAACAGAGAAAAAATACCTAAAGAAATCAATATAATCCTTTTTCTAAGTTGTCTCATTCTTTTGGAACCTCAAATTTGTAACCAAACCCTCGTGCAGTCTTAATATATAGGGGGGTTTTCGTATTCTCTTCGATTTTTTCTCTAAGATGGCTGATGTGCACATCAACTATACGTGTTTCACCAGCAAAATCGATATCCCAAATCGCATTCAAGAGTTGCTCTCTACTTAGAATGCGATTTTTCCTTTTCACTAAATACACAAGCAGTTCAAATTCTTTGGGCGTAAATTCAATCTTGTCTCCACGTACAATCACTTCATACTGGGTCGGATAAATAACGATATCGCCTACACGAATTTCTTCTTGCTGATCCTCTGCTTCTTCCGGTTTGCTTTCATCGGAAGGAGAATTGTTTTTACTTCTCCTCAAAATTGCTTTCATACGTGCAAATACTTCTCTGGGACTAAAGGGTTTAGTCATGTAATCGTCGGCGCCAATTTCCAAACCGATTATCTTATCGATTTCACTATCTTTTGCGGTTAACATCAAAATGGGTGTTTCAATTTTATCTTGTCTCAAACTTTTACAAATTTCCATGCCATCCATTGTTGGGAGCATCAAATCCAAAATGATGAAATCATACTGATTTTTCTTAGCAAGTTGATAGCCTTCTTGTCCGTCTAAAGCTGTATCTACTGCATACCCTTCTTTTTTTAAATTAAAAGATAATAAAGTGAGAATCGACTGCTCATCATCAACAATCAGTACTTTTTTCATGTCATTCCTACTTTCTTGGTATAGTTATTTGAGACAGTGTAACAATTCCCATATCATGAGGGGCGTCATCGTAAACTGCGGTCTCTGCTAATCGCAACTCTCCATCGGCTTGCTTGATTTTCAAATGACAATAAACGCTTGTTTGAGATAGTGCTTGGTATAAAGAGTCGGCATCATATACCTTCTGGTTGTTGCAGACGACAATAGTATCCCCAATCTGTAGTCCCATTTTGGCAGCGGGCGTATCTGGTCTTATGGCAATGACCTTTACACCTTCTTCAGGAGGTCCAAATCGAAAACTCCATTCGCGTTCGCGTAAACGGTGACGGTAAAAAATAATAAACGTTAACAGAAATACCACTCCGGCATTAACTAGACTGAGTATCGGCATCCAGTAAGAAGCGACTAATAGTGCTCCGCTTATTAAAGCTGTGGGAATTAATTCTTTGATGATTTTATCTGTGGCTTCAATTGGGTGTTGTGCTTGAGCCGTATAGCGGAATCCTGCTAATATAGGTAAAAAGAAAAATGAGAAGGTTTCATTTCCTATAGAGAAAACTGGCCACCAATCAAAGAGTGCACCAAAACTTTCGCCTGGAACAACTAAGAGTAACGGTATCAACCAAAAAGGTTTCATTTGATAATTCGCAATGATTTTCCCACGTTTAGAAGAGCGAAAATGAGGGGTATAGTTTTGAGAAGCTACTTTTTTTAATATCATTAATGAAAATAGTAGAAACACCAAAGTGAGTATACCTGTAGACTGACCCAAAGTGAATAGGGTAGCCATTCCCTGATTGATCGGGCTAAACCAACTTGTGGCTATAAACTGTAGACTATTTGGTTCAATCAAATATGTGGCACTTGCCAGTATCAGTGTAGTCAACGAAAAGCTAAAGAGTGGATGGATAAATCTATATCCCATACCAAGTAAAAGAATATTAATGATCTGAAACAATATGATCCAGTCGAGTGTGAACGGCATCCCAATGCCCAATGCAATAAGTGACCCAACCAATCCAGCTACCAAACCTCCCATTAGAAACAGTCTCACTTCTCTATATTCCCGAAAAATAGCTGTACGCATAGTTAATCGTTCATATTTCAATCTTCTTTGTGCTGATAAAATCGCTAATACTATTCCCACAATAAATGTAGGTTGAATAAAAAATAATCCTATTGCGGTCAGTATATTTCCAAACATTACTTGCACCATCCTCATAATTTATAAAAATCTGAATTGCTTTTTAAGGTACATTTCTTCTTAATCTATTGTACCCATAAATAAATAGAATTAAAACAACAAAGTTATTCTCCTGATTTCATTTATTACTATGCGACAAGAACAAAAAAAGAGCAGATTTAATGTCTGCTCTTTTTATCGCTCTACTCATTCATTTTTTAGGGGGATTTTTATGAAACTCGGCCAACAGAACTTAAATTATTAAACCAATAATCCGATTGAATATTTTCCACTACGACACCCTTTGTCGGTTGTGCACTAATAAATTCGTCATTACCTAAATAAATGCCTACATGATCTATTCTTCCCGTCTGATTAAAAAAAACTAAATCTCCGGGTTGCATTTCTATTTGGTTCACTTTCTCGACTTGCATGAGTTGGGAAGAAACAGTGGATTGCATATCGAAACCTGTTTCTTTAAATATATATTCTACCAGACCGGAACTATCAAATCCGTCTTGCGATGACCCTCCGAATACATACTCTATACCAATAAGGTTCACTGCCTGAGCTACTAACTCATTTGATTGTGGTTCATCAAATATTTTTCTGGAAGATACTTCATCTTTTTTTTCTTCGATCTGTTCTTCAGTCTGTTCTTCTATCTCGATATCTTCTTCTTCTATCTCTTCGGAAATATTTTTCATTTCTTCATAAGCAGCTTTTTCAATAGCAGAATTAGTAATGATATCTTCTCTGAACTGAGTAAGTTCATCCGATTGATTCTTGACTCTTTCCAACTGTGCTGCAATGATCCTCAATTCGTTTCCTATTGTAGTGAGTTGATAATCAAAGTCCTCTAGCGTCATGTCCTCTTTTTCTTTTCCATCAGTTTCTTTTTCTGGAACTAAAGGAAACTGGGAAAAGATTTTGGATAAGAATGTTTCCTCTTTTTCAGCTTCAACTGCGGCCTTTTGGGCCTGGCTCCACTGTTCTTTTTCCTTTTTCAATTCGGTATGTCTTTCTTCTGCTTCATGGTAGTGCTTTTTCCATTTTTTTTGCCGTTGTTCTACTTTGTTCTTTGCTTCTACTAACTGCTGTAATTTTACATCTTTATCTATTTCAACTTGCTCTTCAGTTGAGAGATCCCAAAAGTATTCAACTCCATTTGGAAAATTCGTCTGATTTTCTTCAGCTTGAACAGATTCAACTGTTTGGAAAAAGAACATTCCGCTACAAGCTAAAACGATAAGCGATTTGGCAATTGACAGTTTCACTTGGATCCCTCCTTAAATGAATCTTGAGTGAGTCTACTTTCACACTTTTTATACTTTTAAAAATTTTCTGATCGATAAGATAGATCCAATAGCTCCTATTAATATTCCTATCCCTAGCATGAGTGCATTTAAATAAATAAGGAAAGGAGCTGGATTGAGCAACGAAAAGTAAGTCCCGGCTAAATATTTCATAATGGTATCAAACCCATTAATATAAACGAAAGTTATAATACTCACGGGAACCAATGCTCCAATTAAACCGATTATCGCGCCTTCGATAACAAATGGCCAGCGAATGAACCAATTCGTAGCTCCTACTAATTTCATGATTTCAATTTCAGTTCTTCTAGAAAAGATTGTGATTCGGATCGTGTTCGAGATTAAGAACACAGCTGTAAGGATCAACGCTAACACAACAATTGCTCCTACATTTCTTGCTGTACCCATTAATTCAAAGAGTCTATCCGCTTCAGCACCGCCGTAATTTACTTCAGCCACATTATCCATTTCTGCTACCTCACTGGCAACTTCAGCTGTGTCTTCCGGTTTAAGCGTATTGATAATATAGACATCTCGCAATGGATTGTCGTCTCCTTCGAATAAATTAAATTCATCTCCGTATGAACCTACTACTTGATCCAGTTCATTTTTTTTAGAAGAGTATTCGATTGACTCTACTTGTTCGATCTTTTCAAGATTTTCTCCTAAAGCTACTCGTTGTTCTTCGTCAGCAGCTAAATCGACATACACTCTTACACTGACGTCATTTTCTATATCGGATGCTAGCTTGTTAACGTTAAAAAGAATCGCAATAAAACTTCCGACCAATAATAATGTAACTGCTACTGCACTAACTGCGGCTAAAGACATCCAACCGTTCCTTTTCACACTTTTAAACGCTTCTCTAATGTGTCTTCCTGATGTTCTAGCTCTCATATCCGTATTCTCCTTCCGCTTGATCTCGGACAATACGTCCATTTTCAACTGCAAGAACGCGATGCTTCATGCGGTTAACAATGGTACTATTATGTGTAGCCATAATAATCGTTGTGCCTTGATTGTTGATTTCTTCTAAAACTTCCATAATTTCCCAGGCTGTCTCAGGATCTAAGTTTCCTGTTGGTTCATCAGCAATTAGAATACTTGGCATGTTTGCGATGGCCCGTGCTATTGCAACACGTTGTTGTTCTCCCCCAGATAATTCATTTGGGAACATGCGAACTTTGTGCTTCAGACCGACTAATTCAAGAACTTCTAAAACTCTTTTTTGAATGACTTTAGGATTTTTTTCTACTACTTCCATGGCATATGCTACATTTTCATAAATTGTTAAACGGGGAAGTAATTTAAAGTCCTGAAAGACTACTCCCACATATCTTCTTAAATATGGAATATCTTTTTGTTTCATATTTACTAAATTAAATTTACCTACTTGAATTTTTCCTTGGGTGGGTACTTCTTCTCTGTACATCATCTTGACGAAAGTAGATTTCCCTGCTCCGCTGGGTCCAACTACATAGACAAATTCGCCCTGGTCTATCTTAATATTCAATCCATTGATTGCTGTAATACCATTTGAATATTTTTTATAGACATTAGACATTTCAATCATTCTATCACCTATCTACTTTTTAGATTTTTTCTCTCTATCCTACAATTTTCTTCCTATTGCAATTGATCGACTGACAAACTCTTCCCTTAACCTTTCTAATTATATCATTTTTTAAAAGAAAATCTGTTTAAATCATATTACATTCTTATTTCAGTATAAAAAGCAACTGTTATATTTTCGGCAAGTAAATCTTGGCCCTTAATAACTAACTAACATTTCACCATTTCACCGCTAAAAACTGTTTTTTTTGGGTTTTCGTGTTTAATTTATTGTTTTTTTAGTATTTTTATTGGGAATTGAGCACTGACACAAAATATATATAGCAAAAAACTGACAAACAAATGTTTGACAGTTTTTCGACAAATTAGAATCAATTTAATTTGCTTCGCAAAAATGCTTCTATGAATGGATCTAAATCTCCATCCATTACATTATCAATATTACCCGTTTCTTCGTTTGTTCGGTGATCTTTTACCATTGAATACGGATGGAATACGTATGACCTGATTTGTGATCCCCAACCTATTTCCATTTGTTCTCCACGTAATTCAGCCATTTCTCTCTCTTGTTCTTCTACTTCTTTTTGATAAAGTTTTGCTTTTAACATACTCATTGCTTGTTCTTTATTTTTCAACTGAGAACGACCGGCTTGACTGGAAGTCACAAATCCAGTCGGAATATGTGTCAAGCGTACGGCTGAATCTGTTTTATTGATATGCTGTCCTCCAGCACCACTTGCTCTAAACGTATCCACTCGTAAGTCATCGGCATTAATTTCTATATCGACGTCATCATCAATTTCGGGTACAACATCAACCGAGACAAACGAAGTATGTCTTCGACCAGCAGAATCAAATGGAGATATCCGCACCAAACGATGGACTCCCCTTTCAGCTTTTAGAAACCCATAGGCATTATGCCCTTTTATTAAAAGAGTAGCCGATTTTATTCCAGCTTCTTCACCGTCTTGATAATCTAAAGTTTCAACCTTAAATCCTTTTTTATCTGCCCAGCGCATATACATACGCAACAATAAACTTCCCCAGTCTTGCGATTCCGTACCGCCAGCTCCTGGATGCAATTCAAGGATCGCATTATTTTTATCATACGGCTCACTTAATAACATATCTAATTCATATTCTTGGATTTCATGATCTAACTTTTTGATTCCGGATTCCAATTCATCTCTTAATTCCGGATCTGCTTCTTCAGCTAGCATTTCTACTAACATATTTAGTTCTTCTATTTGTTTTTCTAATTTTTTGAATGCTTGATGTTTTTCTTTGATGACGTTAGCTTCATTAATAACTTCTTGAGCATGTTGGGAATCATCCCAAAAACTTGGCTCAGCCATCCGTTGATTGTACTCATCTATATCTTGTTCAATTTTCTCTAAGTCAAAGAGACCCCCTAAAGTCAGTTATTTTTTTTTCGGCATTTTCCAATAAATTTCTAATTTCGCTCATTTCCATTAATAAAATCCTCCTAAAGTGTATTAAAAAGAAAGAGAAAGAGCATTTGCTTTTTCTCTTTCTTTTTATTCTGCAATATTATCCACCCATTGTTGAATTGCGTTCTTGATTTAAAATCGGGCCTTTTTTCCGTTGGTTATCTGTTGGTTGTGCATGCACCGGTCTAGTTGTTCGTTTACCACTTTGCTCTCTTTGAAGATTCTGTCTAATTTGAGATTTCATTAACAAACGAGTAACTTCAAAATCAATAGCCGCAATCATTTCTTCGAATAATTTAAATCCTTCTTGTTGGTATTCGGTCAATGGATTTGTTTGTCCATATGAACGAAGTCCGATTCCTTGGCGTAATTGGTCCATTTGGTCAATATGATCTGTCCACTTACTATCAACTACACGCAAGATGACTACTTTTTCAAATTCAAGAATTTGTTCTTGGCCGTTTAGTTGTTTTTCTTTCTCTGCATAGACATCTTCGGCAATAGAAACGAGCAACTCATTTATTTCTTTAGCAGATTTACCTTGTAGCTCTTCTTCCTTTAAATCTTCCGGAAGACAGATAGACGCATGTGCAAAATCCGCGATGTGTCTCAAGTTCCATTGTTTTTGTTCACCTTGTGTATTCAACTGAACGATTCGTTCAATAGTTCGTTTAATCATAGGCATCGATACATGTTTAAGAGATTCTTCTTCCATGATTACAGTCTGTCTTTCACCGTAAATAACTTCCCTTTGTTCACGCATGACATCATCATACTTCAAGACATTTTTCCGTGTATCGTAATTATTTCCTTCTACACGTTTTTGTGCAGACTCAACTTGGCGACTGATCATTTTGCTTTGAATGACTGCATCGTCTTCTTGAATTTTTAATTGTTGCAATACATTTTGAATGCGTTCAGAACCAAATCGTTTCATTAATGTATCTTCAAGGGAAAGATAGAATTGAGAAGCACCAGGATCTCCTTGACGACCCGAACGACCACGTAACTGATTATCGATCCTCCGTGATTCATGACGCTCTGTGCCTATGACAGCTAGGCCACCTAGTTCTTTTACTCCTGCACCCAATTTGATATCAGTCCCACGACCGGCCATGTTGGTCGCTATTGTTACTGCACCTTTTTGACCTGCACTAGTAATGATTTCTGCTTCTCTAAAGTGATTTTTTGCATTCAATACGGCATGCGGAACCCCCGCTTTGTCCAATTGTTTACTGATATATTCTGATGTTTCTACGGCAACGGTCCCAACCAGAATTGGCTGTCCTTTTTGATGTCGTTTTTTTATTTCTTCTACTACTGCCTTAAACTTACTTTCTAATGTTGGGTAAAGTAAATCTGGTTTATCATCACGAATAATCGGACGGTTGGTGGGAATAGCGACCACATTCATATTATAAATTTCGCGGAATTCTTCTTCTTCTGTTTTAGCTGTTCCGGTCATGCCCGATAATTTCCGATACATTCTAAAGAAGTTTTGGAAGGTAATAGTTGCCATTGTCTTGGATTCATTTTGGATTTCTACGCCCTCTTTTGCTTCGATGGCCTGATGTAACCCATCTGAATAACGACGGCCTTCCATAATACGTCCAGTAAACTGGTCAACGATTTTTATTTGATCCTCATCAACTACGTAATCAATATCCAAAAGCATAATATAGTTCGCTCTTAAACCTTGATCAATATGGTGAACAAGCGTTTGATTTTCAATATCATATAAATTATTTACACGGAATGTTTTTTCAGCTTTTTCAATTCCTTGTTCTGTTAAGGAAACAGTTTTAGATTGGATATCTATCATAAAATCGTCTTCCTCTTTCAAGCCTTTGACGAAAAAATCACAGCGTGTATAGAAGGTTGTCGATTTACTTGCTTGACCAGAAATAATCAAGGGAGTACGTGCTTCATCCACTAATATGGAGTCCACTTCATCGATGATCGAAAAATTCAAGGGGCGTTGGACCATTTGTTCCTTATAGACGACCATGTTGTCTCTAAGATAGTCAAAACCTAACTCATTGTTTGTGGTGTATGTGATGTCAGCTAAATAAGCATCACGTTTTTCATCTGTTGATTTAGAGTTGAGATTTAATCCCACTCTCATCCCCATCCAGCGGTATAACTCTCCCATGTCCGTTGCATCACGTGTAGCAAGATATTCATTGACCGTTACAACGTGTACACCGTCCCCGGAAAGAGCATTCAAATACACAGGCATGGTTGCAGTTAAGGTTTTCCCTTCACCAGTTTTCATTTCTGCAATATTTCCTTCGTGTAAAGCAATCCCACCCATTAATTGGACCTTGAATGGATACATACCTAAAACACGTTTCGCAGCTTCTCGAATCGTAGCGAATGCTTCTGGCAATAATTGTTCTAAATCTTCACCTTGTTGATACCGTTGCTGAAATACAGGTGTCTTTGCTTTTAATTCTTCGTCTGACAATGCAGCCATTTCATCTGCAAAACTTTCTATTTTCAACGATATTTTTTCATAGCGCTTTAACTCTTTTTTATCGTTTTCAAATAGCCTACGCAAAAAATTAGCCATCTAAATTCTCCTCTTTCATCACTTTCTATACTGAAATTATCTACAGTCGTGTACTTGGGTCAAACTATAAACTGACCCACTTTTTCATACTGTTACATTCTAACACTTTCACGAGTTAAAAAAAAGAACGGAATCCATTCTTTCTCCGATATTCCGTGAAATCAACTCTCCTTTTTATGTAAAAAAGAAAAGAAGGTCAAGACTTTCGCCTCAACCTTCATTTCTTTGGAATAAATGTCTGTTTAATCTGTTTCAATTAAACCATACTTCCCATCTTTACGTTTATAAACAATGCTTGTCCCATTTGTTTCGGCATCTTCAAAAATGAAGAAATTATGCCCGAGCATATCCATTTGCAAAACAGCTTCATCTGCACCCATGGGTTTCAAAGATAAGCGTTTTGTTCTTACAATAGCTGCGTCAAAATCTTCTTCACCTTCAGCTTCATCTCCGAGATTATCAAATTCATAAGTGGGTTGTTCAACCAATCCAGTAGTTCTCGCTTTACGATTAATTTTTGTTTTATACTTACGCATTTGACGCTCTAATTTATCCACAACCAAATCTACACTCCCGTATAAATCTGGAGAAGTTTCTTCCGCACGCAAAACAATGTAAGGGAGCGGAACTGTGACCTCGACTTTTGCTGTTTTATCAGAATATGTTTTTAAATTAACGTGAGCATTTGCTTCTGGTACATCATGGAAATATTTTTCAATTTTCCCGACTTTTTTCTCAACATATTCCCTTATAGCTTGTGTCACCTCTATATTTTCTCCGCGGATATTGTATCTTAACATCACGATCTCCCCTTTCACTGATTTTTCATCAGGTCAAGCATTGGCAATCGGACCACTCGATTGCTTATGCTTAACCTCATTATATATGATAGCGTTTTATAACTCAAGAAATCCAAATGTTAAATTTCAGTTTTCTCATTTCATGCTAAAGTAAAAAGTATCAGTTGCTTTACTTTTTTCTCAAAACACAAATCAATAATCGCCTGATATTCTTCACTATTTTCACCTTCTATAGAAAAGAGGATAAGGGATCGGTCCTTTAAATCAATTGATTTCTTTTCTGTTTGGCTGGATTTATTCATAATATAAAATGTGTCTTCGATTGCCCCTTCTGTTTCTTTCTGATGATTTATTCCTACATAAGACAGTTGAGCAAAATTTAAAAGAGATTCGTTAAGTTCGTAACCAATTTTTCCGTATTTCTTAAATGGATTAGGAACGGGGAAAAGCAAACTATCTCTATTTTTAAAAAAGACAGCGTTGAGTTGTTCAGTCATCACTTTTCCTATTTCATAATCTCCTAGAATTTGATAGCGATAGAGCCAATCTTGAAAGAATGAATTATTTTGGTACAGTATCAGTTTCCGATCGTGTACTTCTTGATAACAAAGTAATCTGTCCGATTCAGCGGTGTGATCATATTGATCTAAAGAAGTATACACTCGCTTTTTTAAATCTACCTGTACCATTTCCGTGGATTGGAATAATTTTGAACACCGTTCACAACATTGTTTTTCCGGAAATGAATAAAATGAAACAATCTTACTTATACTTAACTTTTCTTGAATAATACTTCCACATAATAGACAATCCATCATTGTTCTAAGTATCCTTCTTTCCTAGCCAAGGCATTCATTCTTTTAATTTGTTTAATAGCTTTTCGAATAGCCGTTGTCATCCCTTCGTGAATAAATACGATCTCACCTGTAGAAAAATCCGCATTTCTTCCAACTCTACCTGCGATTTGAACCAGTGAGGACTCTGTAAAGAGATGATTTTCCGCATGTAGTACAACTACATCAATATTTTTGAATGTAACTCCTCTCTCGAGAATAGTTGTTGTCATTAAAAAATCTAGTTGTTCCTCTCTCATTATCCTTACCGTTTCTTTTCTTTCAGTAGATTCAGAGCTCACAGTTTTAAAAACCGCTTCCGGAAAAACTGTTTCCCAATATTTGGCACACGTATCCATCACTTCAATAGAGTGAAAAAATATGAGAAACTTCTTTTTGTTTTCCATTTTCATCTGCATCCATTTGAATAAGTATTGATTCGTATTTCGAGTTAGTAATTTTCGATCTAAGTTTCTTATATATTTTACTTGCGGAACAACCAGTGGCTTTTGATGATAGCGCACAGGAAGTTGGACGGAATCCATTTGATGAGCAAAGATTTGCTTTTGAACCGCTTGATTGGGAGTTGCTGTCAAATAAATCAAAGCAGAGATGCTTTTTCTCGCTGTTTGACTTGCATAGTGTAGACTCTCATCTCTCTCATAAGGGAATGCGTCCATTTCGTCAATAATCAGAACATCGAATGCTTGTTTAAATCGAAATAGTTGATGTGTGGTGGCAATTACAAGTGGGGTATACTGATAATTTCCCTCCATTTTTCCATGCAAAACACTAAGCGGAACCTCTTTAAAAGCTTCTTTTATTCTGGGGGCTAATTCTAAACACACGTCTAAACGGGGAGAAGCTATGCATATCCGTTTGTTGTGTATCAAGCCCCATTCGATACCTTCAAACAGCATCTCTGTTTTCCCTGCTCCGGTCACAGCCCAAACTAATTGCTCATTGTTTTCTTGAATTGCTTTTTTTATGATTTGTGATCCTCGGTATTGTTGTTTAGACAGGCTGCCTATCCATGTTAAACAGGGGGCAGAAACGAAGAAATCATTTTTTTCCTCTTGACTATAGAACATACTACATTTTTTCACCCTCCCCATTTGAATACAGTTCTTACAATAAAAACAGTCCTTTCCACATGTACACGGGACATTTCCACGCATTTTTTCCTTTTCTTCACCACAGCGATTGCATTTCCAGCTTCCCTCTATTTTTGTGAATCCAGATATTTTTTTTAAAATGGCATTGTCTTCCCATTTATCTTCATTTACGCAATTTTTCTCTATTTCTTCTTTTAATAATTGACGGCCCATGAGCAGATTTTTTTGCATACTATTTCCTCCATAGTGTGATAAAAAAATATACGAAAAAAGACTTCAGCAAATTTTGCTGAAGTCCTTTTTATCCCTCAATTTTTTACTCTTTATCTTCAGTCCATGTTAATCCAAGAGCATTTTCACCGACGTGCACACCAATTACTGGTCCAAAATGACTAATTTCAAAATGAACGGCAGGATAGCTAGCTTCTAATTTTTCTTTCCATTCTTTTGCTTCTTCAAGACAGTTTGCATGCACAATAGCCGCTCGAATGGGATAATTTACCTCACTAAGGTTTTGTGCCAATTGCTTTTCGATTCGAGCTAAAGCTTTCTTCTTTGTCCGAATTTTTTCAAAAACTTTTATTTGCTCTTCTTCAAAAGTCAATACTGGTTTTATTTTTAATAATGTCCCCATTGCACCGGCTGCATTCGATAGACGTCCACCTCGAACGAGGTAAGTTAAGTCATCTACCACAAAATATATTCCTGTTTTTTCTTTTAATTCCGTAAGAGTTACTAAAATCTCTTCAACTGTGGCTCCTTTTTCGGCCATCAATGAGGCTGTTCGAGCCATAAATCCTTGCGCAGCACAGGTTAATCCAGAGTCAAATGGAAAAATATTGATTTCTTCTAACATATCTGCAACACTGCAAGCATTTTGATAAGTTCCACTAATTTCACTTGATAAATGTATACTAATAATTGCATCATACTCTTTCGATAACTGAGTATATAATTTAACCATTTCTCCTACAGAAGGTTGCGAACTCGTTGGCAAAACATCTAATGTTCGTGTTTGCTCAAAGAAGCTTTTTGCTGTGATATCTACTTCTTCTTTATAGACTTTTTCATTGAGAATGACAGACAAAGGTAGCTTAAAGATAGTATATTTTTCATATTGTTCAGTAGTTAAATAAGCCGTACTATCAGTGACAATAGCAATTTTCATCTAGATGTCACCTCCTCTTTTGTTTTTCGCCTAGTTTTTACCTAGACAGCAATGGTATGATTATAGCACAGATTATTCTTTATATGGAGGAAAACAAACGGATGTTAGAAAAATTTAAGACTATCAGAACAGACGGCTCACATGAAATAATTTTAAAAAAATCTCGTTTTATTTGTCACTTAAAAAGAACAGCAACCGAAGAAGAAGCAACAAGATTTATTCAACAAATCAAGCAAAAGGAAAAGAAAGCCAACCATAATTGTTCTGCTTACATTATTGGTGAACACGATGAGCATCAACGTGCTCATGACGATGGAGAACCAAGTGGGACTGCTGGAGTTCCTATGCTAGATGTATTAAAAAAACAAGAATTAAAAAATGTGACGGCAGTAGTTACACGTTATTTTGGTGGAATAAAATTGGGCAAAGGCGGTTTGGTTCGTGCATACAGCACAGCTGTCAGTGAAGCAGTAAAGGAACTTGGGGTAGTGGAACGTTCTCTTTATCAAGAAATCCATTTAACCGTTCCTTATACTCTGAGCGGTAAAACAGAAAATTCTTTGAAAGAGTCTTCTTATATTTTACGTGATATCCAATACACAGACAAAGTAACATTTGTCTGTTACGTTCCTATTGTTCAAACCCAAAATTTCATTTCAGAAACGACTCAGTGGCTAAATGATCAGGGAAACTATCAATTAAAAGAGAAAAAATATATGGAGATCCCAATTTAAATCTTATAGTCTGACTATTGAAGGAAGTCATTAGTTGAAAGGATTAATTACAATGCCAAAAAAATCAAAATATACACAAACAATGTGGTCATGGATCCTTATTCCCCTTTTCATAATTATTTTAGTATCAGCTATCTATGTAGCAATAATGTTGGCCACCGCTCAAAAGACCGTATCCAATTCTTATCAAGAAGTTGAGCGATCAACGAAGGTAGTTGTTAATCCAATTGAGGAACCCACTTCTTTTTTGATCATGGGGATCGACAATAATGAATCACGCCAGCTACCTAATACTCGAGCGGATGCGCTGATTTATGTCGTCATTAATCCACAGACCAGCGAATTGAATATGGTAAGTATACCCAGAGATACTCTAACTGATATCTATTCTCACGGACAAATAATTGGAGAAAACCGAGTGAATTTTGCTTACCAAGAAGGAGAAGAACAAGCAACAATTGAAACCGTAGAAAATTTATTGGATGTTCCGATCCACTACTATATAACTTTGAACTTTGATGCTTTTATTGATGTGGTAGATGCTATCGGTGGTGTGGAAATGTATGTTCCGATAACTTTTTCTGAGAAAAATACGCATAACAATCCTAACCCTCTTAAACTAGTAGAAGGAACTCAAGAACTAACTGGAGAACAGACTTTAGCGCTTGCTCGCACAAGAAAAATTGATAATGATGTAAAACGAGGCGAACGGCAGCAGTTGATTATTGAAGCCATTCTCAAAAAAATGGCTCGCTTGGACTCCGTTCCAAACTATACAAAAGTAATTGAAGCAGCCGGCAAGAATATTAAAACTGATTTAACTTTCAACGAAATCGTTTCTGTTTCTAAAGTAGCTTTATCTGAGGATTTGTCTATTTCTACTCATACGTTTGCATGGTATCCTATAGAAGTTTATGGTGCAAGTATGCTACAAATAGAGCCCGATAGTTTAGGTGACATTCAGGCAATCCTAAAAGAATCTTTAGAAATTCGCGGAACCCAAGATTCTTCCTCCAGCGAATGAACTAGTTATTCTATACAATTAAAAAGAGAGCAGAATTTTTTTCTGCTCTCTTTTGGCTTTTCCTTTATGACTCTGTCAAAACAGATTGAATAGTTTTTCGAACTGCTCCATATTCTTTGATCATTTTTTCAAAATGTTTTTCGATTGTAATATTCAATCCAATCTTATATAAATCGACACCAAAGATTTCACTTCTACTCAAAATAGGCCGGAGTTGTTCGGTAACATTTCCTTTATTTCCAACTTTCAGATTCTTAAGGTGAGGGCGCAAATCATTCAATAAGGGATCTGGGCTTATGTCAAATACGTTTCCATTATCATCCACACCCATTAGATATCTACACCATCCAGCTATTACGAGCGGAATGAAATCTAAAGTTCTTACATCTTTATCTTCTCTTTCCACATAAGATTGAATCGTTTTACCAAAACGAATAGCCATTAATTGAGAAGTATCTGTTGCTATCCTTTGCGGAGTATCCGGAATATATGGATTCGAAAATCTTAATAACACCTCCTCCAAAAACACCTTTGGATCAATTATTTTTGGATCTTCTACCACGGGCAGAGCTTCCTCATAGGCCATTTTGGTAACAAAGCCTCTTAGGTCCTGATCCTTCATCTCTTCTGAAATCGAAGTAAAGCCTAGTAAAGAACCAAAAATAGCTAAACTCGTGTGTAAAGGATTTAAGCAAGTCGTTACTTTCATAGTTTCAACTTTATGAACTGTCTCTTGATCAGTAAATATGACGCCTACTTTCTCAAGTGGTGGTCTTCCGTTTGGAAAGTTATCTTCTATCACTAGATACTCTAATTCTTCTGTATTAACATACGGAGCAGTCGTTGTGTGAGAGCTTGTTACAACGAGATCCATATTTTCTATCCCGTCTTTCTCTAGCATTTTTTGGATATTTCTATCCGGATAAGGTGTGATTTTATCGATCATTGTCCATGGAAAAGATACTTGGCTTTCATCTTTTATATAATTCACAAATGCACGAGAGACGGAGTCTCTCTTTTCCCACTCTTCGGCAATTCCGATTACATTTCTTTTTAAGATAGAACCATTTTTAGAAATGTTGTCCATACTAACTAAAGATATCGGGTACGCACCCTCCAAAAACCGCTTGTGCAATAATGCAGAAATCTTTCCCATGTAACTCTTGGCTTTATTCGGGCCTTCTTTTATATCTTTCCTAACTTGAGCAATATAATCCCCTTGATTATTTTTTATGTTATATCCTTTTTCAGTAATGGAAAAACTGATCATCTGTAGAGAGGGCTTAGAAAAAACTTCAATTACCCGTTGATAGTCTGCACTTTGCATATCTAATGCTTCAGCGACATTCCCCAATACATGCTTTTCAAAATCCCCATCTGCTTTCAATATTACGACAATACTTAAATTATCGTAGGGTGCGTATACTTTGGGTATGATTTCTGTATCATATCCTTCTATTGCAATCAAGCCAGTATCCGTATAGCCTCGATTTAGTAATTCTTGGTTTAACCTTGCCTGATATGCACGAAATATATTTCCGGCACCAAAATGAACCCAAGTAGGATTCTGAATCGTATTATTCCTTATTTCTTTCACATCGTATTGAGGTAATTCAAATCCTCTATCTTGCCAATTTGCTTTTTCCTGCAAACTATTTAAATTTAATTTCACCACGTTAACTCCCCCTTCTATTTGAATTATAAAACAAGAGATTCCACAAACCTATTATTTTAAATTGGTTTGTGAAATCTCTTGTTTGTTTTATTTATTTTCCAATTCTGCTTGACGAACAAGTACTTGTTCGCTAATTTTCAAGAATGGTAAATATACTAGAACACCCAGTGTGATTAAGATTATTTGCAACACCGAGGCCCGCCAGTCTCCCCCAGTTGCTAGCCAGCCACTGATGACTGGTGGGGTGACCCAGGGAATATACACAACCGTTCTACTGATCAAGCCTGCTGCAGTAGCTGCATAAGCGATCAATGTCTGTATTATTGGAAGTAATACAAAGGGAATCATCATCGGTAAATTAAAAACGATCGGAAGCCCAAAAATAATCGGTTCATTGATTTCAAATATACCGGGCGCAAGAGAAAGTTTTGCAATTTCTTTGTATGCGGAAATTTTTGAGAATATAAATACAGCAATGATAAGCGAAATGGTAGAACCTGTTCCACCCATTTGAGCAAAAGCTGTCTGGAAACTCAACGTTAAAATGTGAGGTACCTCAAGTCCTTCGTTAAATGCCGTCATATTTTCATTGATGTTTTGTGTCATAAATGGTTCTGTAAAAGGTCCATTGATAACAGATTGATGGATGCCAAAGGAGAAAAGTAAATTACCCAGACTATAAAGTAATAGATATCCTCCTAAACTTGTCCCGATTTTACGCAATGGTTCTTGTATCAAGTTTACTATAAGCGAAATTAGATCCATTCCAAAAACTAAACTTAAGAATAAGGATACTCCTGCGAATAACGATATAGTGAAAATAGCGGGAAGTAACACATTAAATGATTTCGCTACAGCGGAAGGTACTTGTTCTCCCAAGTTAATTTTTATTGCTTCTATTTTATTGAATTTCAATAATACTTCGGCTGCTAATAGCCCGATAATAATACCGGCAAACATGGATTGAGTTCCTAAATTAGAGAAACTAAGGTAACCATCAAGTTCCACCTCGACCCCTGCTGTAGAAGTTCCCATCAATTGCAAAGGCATCATGGCGATAAACGTTGCCAAAGAAATAACTGCGACAGAAATAGGATTATCAAATTTTTTGTTTTTCGCTAAAAAATAGGCTATCGTAGGTGCAAGTAATAACCCGGCAATGTCTAAAGTTCCTCGCGTTATGCTGGTACCAAAGCGTTGCGCAGTAACGAGTGCATCTTCTGATAAAAACCAAGGTAAAACTGCCCAATTAACTAAAACAGCTAGCCCTGCTAAAATAAACAGCGGAATAATTGTGGCAAAAGCATCCCGAATCGATCTTAAATGTACTTGATTCCCAATTTTAATTGCTATATTTACAAAAGCTTCCATAAATTTTTTGAGCTTTTCTTTCATTTTCTTTCACTCCTTTTTATAGTTCTTCTCCATTTGAATGAATAACTTTTTTCAACCATTTATAACTCTTTTTAGGGATACGTGCTAAGTCTTTCAAATCTTTATTGTCCCGGTTCACATAAACGACTCCATATCTCTTCCGCATATCTCCTTTGGAACTCAATATATCTATTAGCCCCCAACCTAGATAACCTAATACATCAACACCATCTATTTGTATAGCATCTTTCATGGCTTGGATATGTTCACGGTGATACTCAATTCTGTAATCATCTTGGATTTCGTTCTTCCCATCCCATTCTTCCATTACTCCGATACCATTTTCAGTAGGAAAAACAGGTACATGATATCTTGAATACATTTTGTTCAATACATTTCTAAAACCTTTTGGATCGATTTGCCAGTTCCATTCGGTTGATTCCAAATAGGGATTATCCACTTTCCCATATTCCAAATATTCTCCTGGCAGAGCATCTTTGGGTATTTTAGTGTGATCGAGAACATTGGATGCGTAATAACTAAACGTTAAATAGTCTGAACGCAATCGTTTCAATGCATTCCATTCTTTTTCTGAAGTGTCCACTTCAATATTATTATTTTTTATATACGCATGGTACGAATCCAGATATCTACCATTGACGAAGGCTTCCAACAAATTAAAATTCACATACTCATCAAATTCCCTAGTTAAGAATACATCTTCTGGATGAGAGGTGAGCGGATAGACTTCTTGATAGGCTAACATCCCACTAATCTTACAATCCGTATGATCATGAATATAATTTGCCACATATGTGTGTGCCATCATCGTATTGTGTTGAATCTGATAGACTTCTTGCGTAGTTTTTTCACCCTTTAGATAACCTGAAGCTTCGAATACTTCTGGTAAAATATAAAAAACGGTTTGCTCATTAAAAGTTAACCAGTGCTTCACTTTATGTCCAAATCTTTTAACCATTTCAATGCCATATCTTTCAAAAGCATCCACTGTATCTTTTGAAAGAAATCCATTGTTTTTCTCGGCTAAATCAAGTGGCATATCAAAATGATAGAGGCAAATCATTGGTTCGATACCTCTTTCAATTAATGCATCAATAAATCTATCGTAATGCTGAATACCTTCTTCGTTCCATTCACCGTCTCCAGTAGGATTGACCCTGCTCCACGATATTTGGAATCTATACATATTCATGCCCAAATCTTCCATCAAATCAAAATCTTCTTCGTAACGATTGTACTCATCAATAGCTACCTTCCAATCGGATGAATTTTCAGTAGCTTTTTTAATATCATAAACCGACTTGCCTTTACCTGCTGTATCCCATGCTCCTTCAGTTTGCATACTTGATACAGAATTACCCCAATAAAAATCTTTTTTCATTGTATATCCCCTCCTTGTCTTGAGTATACCAGTGATTCCACACTGTACTGTTTCAATAGATGAAAGCGGTATCTTATTATGAAATTTGTTTCATGTAAAAACAGGACCAACTGAAATATGTTATAATCGAGCTATCTAAAAAAACAGGATTTCAAAACATAAATAAAGGAGAATAGTGGATGAGTGGAGGATTAATATCTATACTTCAAAATATTATAAATGTTTCACCTACTGACTCTGATATCGATATCATCATCGCCAAATATCTTTTGAATAATTTGTATTTAAAGGATTTAACTATAAATAAAATTGCAACTGAATGTCATATCTCTAAAGCAAGCGTTACAAGATTCACGCATAATTTAGGATTCGACGGTTTCAGCGGATTTAAAAAAAGCTATATGGAAACTTTTATTGAAAGAGAAGAAATGAAAATTGATTTAAAAGCGAGTCAGACCGATTCTTATACTAATCCTCAAGCTTTTAAAAAAGATTTAGAAAAAGTGACTGAAGATTTAGGAGATTTCATTCAGAAAATTTCCTTAGAAAAGTTAGATGGCATCTGCAATCAGATACACTCTGCAAAAAGAGTGCATATCTACGCCACATTTATTCCGGGTACCATGGCTGAAATATTGCAACACATGCTTTTAACAAATGGTAAACTAGTTGAATATTATCCCCAATTAAGCAATCAATTGATTGCTAGTCGATCTTTAGATAAAAATGATTTAGCTATTTTTATTTCTTTAGAAGGTTCATATGTCATGCAGAAGGATCTGACACTAGCTATAACTTCATCGAAAGCCACATCTTTATTGATCACACAAAATCCCGAAATGAAGATGGCCTCTTTATTCGATGAAATAGTTCAATTAGGTAACCATGATAAAGAGCAAAGTGGTAAATATAAATTGCTCATGTTCATCGAGATCCTGATGCATAGATATTACAAATTATACGAATAGTAAACAGGATACTATCTTTATATACTGCACAAAAAAAAGACTGAAAAATTCTCAGTCTTTTTTTATTTTTTTGCTTCCAAATAAAACTCGAAGCGATTACCTGCATATTGTGTTCGAACGTATTCTATTGGCTGGTTCATTTGATCAAAACTAACTTGTCTTAAGCGTAAAATGGCCTCACCTTTCTTTAAATCAAGTAATTCTGCAGTACTTTCTGAAGCCAACATGGCAGATACCGTTTGTTCTGCACGCTTAATACTGATGTTTTTTTCATTTTTGAGTGTGTGATACAGTGATTGAGTTATCTGTTTTTTGTTCAGGTTTTTAATAATGGCTAAAGGAATCGAGGCGACCTCGTAACAGATGGGAATATCATCAGCAAAACGAATACGTTCCATTTTCAACACCTCTGCCCCTTCTTTTATCTGAAGTTTATCGCTCTCACTCGAGCTTGCAGGTTTTACGTGGTATGCCATTACTTTACTTGATGGTACTCTTCCTTGCTGTAATATAGTGTCAGTAAATCCTTGTATCCCGCTCATTTTCTCTTTTACTTTTTCTCTAGAAACAAAGGTTCCCGAACCGACTTTTCTTTCCAGAATCCCTTCTTCAACAAGGGACTGTACGGCTTGTCGTACAGTCATTCTACTAACTCCAAAGTCAATTGCTAAATCTCTTTCTGAAGGGATTTTATCGCCTACTTCCCATTTATGAGATTCAATTCTGTTTCGGATATCGTTATGAATTCGTATATAAACAGGCGTTTTCTTTGGCACTTTTTTTCCTCCTAATTGTTAACTCAACAATTTCGCTGCTTGCTCATCCAAAATGATCGTTACATCCGGATGTGTTTGAAGAGCACTTGCGGGTATTTCTTCGGTAACGGGTCCCTCGATCATTTGTTTTACAACATCAGCCTTTTGATCACCATAAGCTAGTAGAATCACTTTTTTTGCTTCAAGTATAGACTGGACCCCCATTGAGTATGCTTCTTTCGGAACATCTTTTTCTCTTTCGAAGAAACGTTTATTTGCTTCAATCGTTTCCTTTGTCAATTTGACTTTATGTGTCCTCAAATTGAAAGGGGTATGGGGTTCATTAAACCCAATATGACCGTTTGTTCCGATCCCCAAAATTTGTAAGTCGATTGGATTTTTCTCCAGGATCTCATTATACCGTTCAATTTCCTCTTTTGCATCAGCCATGCCATCCGGTAAATAGCTCTTTTTAAAGGGTTTGTCGTTAAATAAATGCTTCTGCATGAACATATGGTAACTTTGTGGATGATCTGCAGGTATTCCTACATATTCATCCAAATTTATAGAAATAGAATCAGAAAAATCAATATCACTCTTTCTTAATTCCTCGTACAAAGTTTCCGGACTACTTCCTGTTGCTAATCCAAAAACACCTGCTCCTTTATCTAGTTCATTTTTCACTATGTCACAGGCTTTTTTTCCACCTTGAATTTTATCTTTCATTATAATTACTTCCATTATCTTTCATCACCTTTCAGATTTGATCGGTCAAACACTCTTTTTCCTAAACTAATTGTTTCGAGGACCGTAAATAAAGAATCCATTAATACTAAGTCAGCATCTTTCCCTATCTCCAATGTTCCCTTCTGAATTAAAGAAAATTCTTTTGCTTGATTTACCGAACTCATTTTTACAGCCTCTTCAACGCTGCAGCCTGTAAATTTGATCATATTTTTAAATGCATCAGAAAATTCTAATACACTTCCAGCCAATACTCCATTCTCTAAGCGGGCTTGTTTGTTTTTCACGATTACCTTTTGACCACCAAGTTCGCTTTCACCTTCAATAAGACCCTTTGCACGCATTGAGTCAGTGATCAATTCAATGCCATCTGCACCCTTGGCTAAATAAGCTAAACGAACCATATCGGGATCGATATGAAATCCATCTACGATCATTTCTACAGTTACTGAATTTTCAAGTAATCCATGCCCGGTTACACCCGGTTCGCGATGATGTAACCCCCTCTGAGCATTATACAAATGTGTCACATGACTAACTTTTGAATCCTTTAATAATTCGCGTTTGGCATCGGAATGCCCAACAGAAAGGACAATATTATTGTTTTGGCAGTAGTTTTCAAAATCACTTACATCCCCAGTTTCAGGAGCATAAGTAACTAGACGAATCAAACCTCCACTTGTTTCAACCCATTTTTTCATTTGTTCAGCGTCAGCAACTTTGATAAACTGTTCAGATTGAGCTCCTTTATGTACAGGTGAAATGTACGGACCCTCTAAATGAATCCCTTGTATGACGGGGTTTGTTTGGGCAGCTTCCCTAATTCCAGCTAATGCTTTTTCTATCGCTTCCGAAGATTGTGTCATGGTAGTAGGAAAGTAACTCGTAATTCCTTCTTGAAACATTTTTTGTATCATTTCATTGATTTTCTTGGGATCTCCATCCATGCTATCAATTCCATATCCTCCATGACTGTGGACGTCTATGAAACCCGGGACAATCGAAGTAGCGGTGCTAGAAATTTCTTCATCATCCGAATGTTTCACGAAGTCCTCCATTGTTCCTAGTGCAACTATCTTATCATCGAATCGAATATATCCATTTTCTATTTTCTCTATTCCTGTAAAAATCGTCTTATTTGTAATTAGTCTTGCCATTTTGCATTCTCCTTTGCGAAATAGACTTCGTTTATAGTATAAATGGTCTATACCAAATTAGCAATAGTTACAATCACGTATAGTTAATTTTTTTCATAAGAATGCACCAGAGGGATTTTTCTACACTAAACAAAAAAAACACCTCTTCACTCAAAAAAGTGAAGGCGGTGTAAAAAATTTTCTCCTTTTATTACATCATATTGAATAGCATGCAACTGCTTTAACAATAGCTGTCCTCTCCCACTCAGCAAAGACTCATCTTCCACGAATCTACTGGTTGTCTTATCATAATACATTCCTTTTTCAAAAGCAGGAACTTCTTTAGATAAAGTTTTTAAGAATGCCTGGTAAGGAGTTATCTTTTGTTTTTTCATATCCAGTAGTTCTATATAGAGAAACTGTGGACTGATCCATTTATTTTCATTGGTTATCTTTTCTATTTTTTCTGAAGAAAAAATAAAATAAGGTGTCTTGTACTGTTCTTCTTGAATCATTGCAGATTTCACTTCTTCTCCATAGATACTCGGAAGATGATCTCCCCAGAATACGATGACCATTTCTTCTGGATAGCTTTCAGCGGCTTCAATTAATTGTTTGAGAGCTAAATCGCTATGATGTAAATCTTGAAAATAGCCTTCAATTTGTTTCCGATTGGAACGAGATTCAAACACGAGTTCTTCTTCATCATATTTATTAGCATAAGGTGTGTGATTCTGCATTGTTACCAAATGAATAAAGTCTTTTTCCACAGTTTGTTCCATGACATGGAAAATTTCTTTGTAGGCAGAACGATCCGAAATATAGCCATCTTTTGATAGTGTAGCAGTATGCGTCATCGTATCATCATAAATAAACTCATCAAACCCTAGTTTTTCATAGGCTTCTCTTCGTTTATACATTGTAGTATTAAATGGATGAATCGCTGTTGCATATAACCCTTTCTCTTTAAAAGATTTAGCTAAAGAAGGCATATTGTCTAGTTCCGATACTAATTGGGTATACGGTGTCGAAATAGTTGGCGCTAATGGTTCTAAAGAGAAACCAGTCAATGCTTCAAACTCACTGTTTGCTGTTCCGCCCCCATAAGCCGGAGCCAATGTAAATCCACTAACTGTTTCTCCTGCTATTTTTCGATAATACGGAATAGGATCATTATATTTGGTCATTTTTGAAATTTCATAGGGATCACTAAAACTTTCATTCATGATAAATATGATGTTTGTATCATCTAAGGTTTCCATTCTATCTTGATTTACTTCTTCTGCCACTTTTTGATAAGTACTGGCTATCTCTGCTATTGTTTTCTTCGAATACTGATCAGGATTTCCAATACTTTCTCCGGATAAATTATAAAGAAACCCAGCAACGAATCCGTTATTATAATAATTCATATCTTGAGAATAGGGTATCCAATATGCGTATTGATCGTAGACAGCTCTAACTTTATTTGTTTGATTATTGAACTGACCCACATAATAAAGTAACAGTGTAGAGAGTATGAATAAGAGAACACGTCTTTTTTTATGCTTCTTATAAAAAGTTATTTGCTGTAATCCTGAAGTCTTCTTTTTCCACAGTATTGCTCCAATAAATATACTCATTAATACTATTCCTAACATCACTGTTGTTAGAGGACCAGCCATCTTCAATAAAAACGAAACTTCATTGATCATCTCTATATCAGAAGGATACAAGGGCTCCCCACGCATTGACATTTTTTGTAATGTTATTATTCCAATGACGAGCGTTGTGATCAAATAGATCATACTTGTTAAAACAATGTGACCTATTAGACTGTACAGCCATATAAATACTATAAAAAGGATAAATGAACTTAACAAAAAAAGTTCCACATGCCATTGGAACGCAAAAGCTACTGCCACAGAGAAATCGAAATCGTTTTGAAAGGTTTGCAACAATAGATGTCCAATGGTGACTATCCCGATTACCGTTCCCAGTATCACGAACCATCTAGGCTTTTTAAATAGATTTCTCAATTCCTGCATTTTTTCATTCCTTTCAAAAAAGGAGCGTGAGCATATACTCACACTTCCTAATCCTTAACTGATTTACAATTTTAAGTTTTCCAAAAATCATCGAAGATTGTAATCGGCATATGTCGTTTGTGTTTCGTTTGTTCAAACCATTTCTCAATTATCTTTGCATCTTTCTCGGATACTTCTTTTCCCTCTAGGTAATCATCAATGGCATCATACGTAACTCCCAAGGCTACTTCATCAGCTAGTCCAGGTCGATCATCTTCTAAATCTGCTGTGGGAACTTTATCTATCAGATGTTCTGGTGCTTTTAAATAACGCAGTATTTCTTTTCCTTGACGTTTATTTAAGCGAAATAATGGATTTAAGTCTGTTCCACCGTCCCCATATTTTGTGTAAAATCCGGTAACACTTTCAGCTGAATGGTCGGTACCTAAAACAATTCCTTTTTTATCGCCTGCTATTGCATATTGAACGATCATCCGTTGGCGTGCTTTGATATTGCCTTCATTAAAATCACTGATCACTATTCCTGAATTCTGCAAAGATTTTGTCGTATGATCGACCGCTTTTTGGATATTCACACGGTAAGTTACATCTGCTTGCATCCATTCAATTGCATCCATTGCATCAGACTCATCCACTTGTTCCCCATAGGGTAAGCGAACGGCGATAAATTGATAATCGCTATTTCCCGTTTCCTTACGCATTTCTATCATTGTCATTTGAGCCAGTTTACCTAAAAGGGTAGAATCTTGTCCTCCGCTGATCCCGAGTACAAATGTTTTTAAAAAAGGATGCTTTTTTAAATATTCTTTCATTAAGTCTATTGTATTTCTTGCTTCTTTTGCTGGAACAATTTGAGGAGAAACTTTCATTTTCGCAATGATTTTCTTTTGCGTTTCTGAAATCATGGATTCATTCACTCCTTAGAAGTTGAGGATAAAAATTATTTGTAATTTTTTATTTTATTTTTAAAGTATTGAATAGTTTCCAGTTTGACATCAAATAGCGTTTGCGATAAATCAACTGGATATGGCTCTGGATTTAAAATGCGCGTGTGTTCTTCCCAAATGGCAGAAAGACTTGCTTGTGCATAAGCCTTGATATCAAGTAAATCAGGTAACTCCTTAACAATTTCTCCATCTATGATTATGTCCTCCATTAATGGTTTTGCTTCAAAATTGGAAACAGTTTTATTGATATACGTATATTGAGGGTGGAACATAAAGATTTCTTTTTGTTTTTCTGGTTCTTCTTCCTCTAGTGCAACATAATCTCCTTCAGACTTTCCATCTTCTTTATTGATTATCCGCCAGACTTGTTTTTTACCGGGAGTAGAAATTTTAGAAGCGTTACTGGTCAACTTTAATGTGTGTTGCATTTCACCTTCATTATCTTCTATGGAGACTAATTTATATACCGCTCCTAGTGCCGGCTGATCAAATGCCGTAATGAGTTTGGTCCCTACACCCCAAACGTCTATCTTAGCTCCTTGCATCTTTAAGTTCAAGATGGTTTCAACATCTAAACTATTTGAAACGTAAATTTTTGCATCTGGAAATCCTGCTTCATCTAACTGTTGACGTACACGTTTGGATAAATAAGACAAATCTCCACTATCTAAGCGAACACCCAAAAAGTTGATTTGATTTCCCATTTCTTTAGCAACTTTTATGGCATTCGGGACACCTGTTTCTAAAGTGTCGTAGGTGTCTACTAAGAAAACACAATCTTTATGAGTTTCCGCATACGCTTTAAAAGCACTGTACTCATCTCGATAAGCTTGCACAAGAGAATGTGCATGGGTTCCACTTGCTTTCATGCCAAAAATTTTCGCTGCCCGTGTATTACTTGTTGCATCACATCCGCCTATGAAAGTAGCTCGAGCACCCCAAATAGCTGCATCCATTTCTTGCGCACGGCGGGCACCAAATTCTAGTACTGAATCTTTCCCAGCCACACTTTTGATTTGCGCAGCTTTTGTGGCGATCAATGTTTGAAAATTCACAATATTTAAAATGGCTGTTTCTACTAATTGACAGTCGGCTAAAGGCCCTTCAACTTGTATAATGGGTTCATTGGCAAATGCTACTTCACCTTCTTTAAACGAACGTACTGTACCTTTAAATGTCCAATTCCGTAAATAATCCAAAAAATCCTTAGGGAAGTTTTCTTCTTCTCTCAAGTAAGCTAGGTCGGATTCAGAGAAGTGTAACTCTTTCAAATAATCAACTATTCGTTCTAGTCCCGCATAAATGGTGTAGCCGATACCAAAAGGATTTTCTCTATAATAAACTTCAAACACCGCTCTCTTGTTCGCATTTCCTTTTTCCCAATAGGTTTTCATCATATTGATTTGATATAGATCAGTATGTAACGCCATACTGTCATCGATATATTTTCGTACCATTTCTTTTTCCTCCCTTTAATCACTCATTATGTGTATAATCATAGCATATATTTCACACAAATATACTGTGATTCCGTTCAAACCAGACAAAATACAAAAAGCGTCTGAGTAAATAGTTTTCCTATCCAACCAGACGCTTTTTTATAAAATTACTACTGTATTTCTTGTTTTTACTCTTTTAGAATAATCAAATTGACTGATGTACACTTTGCGTTTTTTTAATAGGAGAATCAATTTCTCCCGCTTTAGTCAATGCAATTTTTGTTGCCAATGGTCCAACGATTGCACACACTAACGTCCCCACTAAAACTACTGCTTTTATTTGTGGAGCATAAAGAGGAATAAGCGTCTCTGCAACAGAAGTTAACCCAATGGCGACCCCTGCTTGAGGAATTAATGTAGCTCCCAGATAGCGACTTACCTCTTTAGGTGCATGAGCAACTTGTGCACCAACATAAGTTCCTAACATTTTTCCGACAACTCTTAAAACAATATACACCGAACCGACTAATCCTACTGAAGGAATAATTGCAATATTGAGTTCTGCTCCAGCAATTACAAAAAACATCAGATATAACGGGGGCGTTAAACGATCTGCCAAGTCTCCTATAGTGTTCGAGACTGAAGAAACGTTTGTTAAAATTGCACCCATCATCATCGTAGTAAGCAATTCAGATATACCCATCAATGATGATATTCCGCTAGACAAGAATACAAAAGCAATGAGAATACCTAATTGATTTCCATTTGACTGAAAAACCTTTAATGGCCATTTCATTGCCCATCCTAATAGCCCGCCCAATATAGCCGCTAAAAAGATATCAAGAAACGGTTGCAATATTGAAAAGAAGACTGAAAATTCTCCTTGAACCTGCATAAAGGTTTTTGCTAAAGTAGCTGCGAAACCAAATAGAATTAAAGCAATTGCATCATCTAATGCAACAACGCTCATTAACATGTCAGTAACAGGACCTTTTGCCTTAAATTCCTTAATAACAAGAATCGTTGCGGCTGGTGCGGTTGCGGCTGCAATCGCTCCTAAAACAATGGCAAAGGCAGGATCCAATCCGATAAATAAAAGTCCACTGGTAACAATAAGAACAGCAAAAGTAGCTTCAGAAAAAGCAATAACCACTGGCTTAAATCCTACACGTTTAAAGTAACTTTTTTTAAACGATAGACCAATTGTAAAGGCAATAAACGCTAATGCCATTTCCGAAACAACCCCAAAATGTTCCAACATTTCTGTAGTTAATCCATTAAAAAATGAGGGCCCTGCTATCAATCCACCTATTAAGTAACCTGTTACACTTGGTAAATGAATTATCGTCGCTAAACGGCCAAACAATAACCCAACCAAAAGAATAATAGCAATATACAACACAATCGATATTTCCAACTTTATACCTTCTTCATTTTATTTTTTTATAATTGAATGCCTTCTTGAAATATTAAGGGTAAAGCAAACATAATCCCTGTATTTGGTTTTTCAATGTCGCTCAGGACTTTCCGTACTGTTTTCCGTGCTTCCTGCAAACTCGCGCGTGGAATCACACTGTAGATAGTTTTGTTCTCCGCTTGATCGGAAATAATTAATGGTCTCAAGGTCGCAATTATTTGCGGTTCACTTAATTGAGACAAACGTTGTGCCATTCCGACAGAATCGATCACTGTCGCAGCTTGACCAACATTATCATTAAACGCAAGTAACAAATCATCCAACAATTCTAATCGATTTAATACAATTACAAATAATACATTCTCTTCCATTTATTAGTCCTCCTTCCCTGTCCAACCTCAATCATACGCTCAATATTATTAATTTCAAGTCGTGTTGGCGGTTACAATCAGATTTCTTGAAAATAATCACTGTTTATTTTCATTTTTCGAATCGAGTAGGAGGTAAATAATTAATTTATTTACCGTCCTCTCACACCACCGTACGTACGGTTCCGTATACGGCGGTTCAATATCTTAAGTAAGCAGACTCTGCCAGGTTACGTAGTGAAACTACGTTCCACCGGTAGAGTCTTTTCGTTGTAAGCACCCAATGAACCTCAGGTGTTTTTGACAGTCTCCAGTATTTCTTTCTGGAGTAGCCAATACGCTTAGCACTGTCCATATCTAGACCTAAGCGCATTAATCTGCTAATCTTAGTACGTGGATTTTTCCATCTCTTTAAAATTAGTTGCCTGATTCGGTGATGGAG
>NZ_AUEG01000011.1 GCF_000425865.1 Lacticigenium naphthae DSM 19658 | reverse complement strand
GGTTTCTTTAGTTATGCGGTATTAGCATCCGTTTCCGGATGTTATCCCCCTCTCATGGGCAGGTTCCCCACGTGTTACTCACCCGTTCGCCACTCTTCCACTCTCTGCAAGCAGAGAGCTTCAGCGTTCGACTTGCATGTATTAGGCATGCCGCCAGCGTTCGTCCTGAGCCAGGATCAAACTCTCGTTAAAGTGTTTGTGACTCAATTTGAATGTTACGTTATTTCTTTTGCAAATTTTACTTTGCCTGTGTTGTCTTAATTAAAAATCAAGACACCTGCACATTTGATTGTGTTTGCTTTGTTTAGTTTTCAAAGGTCAATTCAGCGTCGCCGTTACCAGCAACTCTTATATCATAACAATATTTCGTTATCGTGTCAACAGTTTTTGCAATTAAAATGAAAATGAATTTCTCATTGTTCATTTGTTGTTCTTTCTGCCGACAAGAGATATCTTACCATAGTATTGAAACGTCGGTCAACCTTTATTACATAATTATTTCAAAATAAACCAAAATAATAAACCAAAACTGCTAAAAGTCACTATTAACAGTGTTTTTAGCAGCAAAAATACCTGCGCACACGAATGCAACTCTCGATTCCCTTGATTTCTATCTTTACTTTGCTGACTCCTTTAACAATAAAGAATCTGTTTTGAGCAGCAGATCGTCTTTTCTTCGCTTACACGGCTAAAGGAAGACACACTTTTTTCATCTCACATATAACTCGTACGTTTGCAAACAATAAGACACACAAAAACAAGAATACACCATTCGTACCTACTTTTTTAGTTTTATCTATTTACTTGCCCCACACTTCCTTTGAAGAAAACGGGCCTCTTCTATTTATCCAGTAGAGTAGATTCTTTCCCGGTCTATGTAAAAAAAGAAAAAACTACTCACGAAAAGTTTGTGGAGCAACTTTAAACAGTCAAAAGATAATTTGCTGAAAAATTACTCCCTCGCTTTTACTAGCTGAGTAGTTTTTTTATTTTTAAAAGTATATTGATCACTTATTTATTACATTTCCATACGATAGACGCATAGGGGGAGAAAGTCAAAATCTCGTCTGAAACTTTTACCTGACCATTTTCAAACAAAACTTCTGATTGTTTTGTAATGTATTCAGAAACATCCATATAACAATCTTGGTCTGAAAGATTAGCAAAAACCAAGGCACATTCTCCTTCGTATTCACGCTTATAAGCAAAAATATTATCAGGACTCAATTGCATTTCAAACGTTCCGCGAGTAAATAGGTCAGTTTTTTTCAATACCAACAAGTTTCGATAGAAGTTTAAGATGCTATTATCATCTTCTTCTTGTTCTTCAACTGTATACTTCTTTTCACTATTGACTCCGGACCACGGGCGAACAGCTGAAAAGCCTGAAAACTTTTCTGTAGTCCATTGCATTGCTCCCCGACTAGCATACAAGTTTCTCATTTCTAAAAATTTCAAGGCTTCTTCTACTGAATAATTATGATTGATTAAATTTTCAAATAAAAATTCGCGGATTTCTGGGGTCGTACCTATTTTTGTTTCTTCTAAGGTTTCTAAAATCAAATTTTTCATTCCGATTTCTTCGCCGTACAGGATGACCGGAACACCTTTTTGAAGATACATGAGTGTAGCGAAAGTTTTACTGCTCTCATCTCTAAACTTATCTTCATCTCCATAACGGGAAACTATCCGTGGCATATCGTGATTATTTAAGTAAAGAGTCGGTTCTGTCATGGGTTCAAGCACACGTTGCCACTCACTCATTACTTTTTTAAATTCCCGGTGATCCAGTTGGTTTTTCATTAGATCCAACGGCAAAGAAGGACCATCCCCTTCTACTTTTTTTTCGGGGAAATATCGAAAGGACACGATCGAATCACATTTAGACTCACGGGGATAGGTGTATTCTAAAGCAAGATCGGGCAAAGCAGATGAGGCTTCTCCTACTATATAGGTTCCCGGATAATTCTCCTTTAATTTTGAAACAAATTCACTGAGATAAATTTTCACATTAGGTAAATTGGCACAAAACTCTTCAGCAATAGCTATTTCTCTTGGTTCTATATAGGGTAAAGAGGGATACCCCGGTTCTTTATCTATATGAATAAACGCATCCAGACGTAAGCCGTCTACACCTTTATTTAACCAATATTCAGCTACAGCATACATTTCTTCGCGTACTTTCGGATTTTTCCAATTTAAATCAGGCATTTCTTTATGAAATAAGTGGAAGTAATAATCTTCTCCGTTGGGTTCTTTTTGCCAGGCGGATTCCTTCAAAAACGAAGCCCAATTATTTGGGCGGCCTGTTTGGGTTTCTTCACTGGCCCATAGATAATAATCGCGGTATGGATTTCCTTTTCCTTTAATAGCTTCCTGAAACCACATATGTTCTTCTGAAGTGTGATTCAAAACCATATCAAACATGATCTTCAAATCTCTTTCATGTGCTTTTTCAATCAGCTCTTCTAAATCTGAAGCATCCCCATACATTGAATCAACAGTGTAGTAGTCAGAAACATCGTACCCATTGTCGACTTGTGGTGATTCAAAAATAGGATTCAACCAAATTGTTGTGACACCTAGTTTTTTAATGTAATCCAGTCTTTTTATAATGCCTTTTAAATCACCCATTCCATCTTGAGTGGTGTCTTGGAAACTTTTAGGATAGATTTGATAAATTATTTCTCCACTTGCAAGAGAGGATCCATTCATTGCTCTTCATCCTTTCTTTTATTTTTCAGCTGCTTCGATAATTTTATCCAAGGATAACTCGCTGGTTGTTTCAAAATTCAAATCTGCTGCTGTTAAGACCATTGGATCGCCGATTCCTACAGAAAACATATTTGCGGAGTTGATGCCCAAAATACCGGCTTCAGCATCCTCGACTCCTACACATTCGGTAGTGTCGAGTCCCAGGATTTCTGCTCCTTTAATAAATATCTCTGGATCCGGCTTTCCATTTTTCAGTTCCGCCGGATCGACAATGCCCTCAAATCGATCAGCGATCTTTAAGCGATTCAGAATAGTAGGGGCGTTTTTACTGGCGGAAGCCAAAGCTGATTTATATCCCCGTTTTTTTAAGTCATCAAGGAATTCAGTCACACCCGGAAGCAGATCTTCTTCAGTGATCTGTTCGATCAATTTTTTGTACTCTTCATTTTTACCATGAGCAAATCGTTCTTTTTCTTCCTCGGAATAATCATTTTCCTTATTCCCATATGCCAAAATCCTATTTAAAGAATCCATACGGCTCACGCCTTTTAATTGTTCATTAAATTCTCTATCAATTTCAATAGTCAATTTTTTTGCCAAATTTTTCCATGCTTGATAATGGTATTCTGCCGTGTCGGTCAATACGCCATCTAAATCGAAAACGAACCCTTTGATCATTAAATCCCACTCCTTTTTTGTATTATCCTCTATACCTATTTTAAAGGGCTTGAGCTCTGAGCTCAAGCCCTTTCGTTTCATTTGTTATTTGTTAGGGATGGTAACTGTATCTTTCAATTCAATGGTTTCGTTGTGAACGACAATATTCAGCTCTTTACCTTCACGTAAGACAAAGGTTGCTTCTTGTTGATCAACTTCAACTTTGATCAGCCGTCCACGGTATTTGATTGTAAAGGAATAACTGTTCCATTTTTGTGGACAATAAGGATCAAAGATCAATGCCTCTGTTTGTGTACGCATACCAGCAAAGCCATGCACGATCGATAACCATCCGCCACTCATAGAAGTGATATGCAAACCATCTTCCGTGTCGTTATTGTAGTTGTCTAAATCTAAACGTGCAGTTCTAGAGTACATTTCATACGCTTTTTCTTTGTTTCCTATTTCAGAAGCTAAAATGGAATGGACCAATGGAGACAAGGATGACTCATGAACAGTCATTGGTTCGTAATAATTAAAATTTTTCACTTTTTCTTCGATCGAGTATTCGTGATTCAAGAAATAAAGACCTTGCAGGACATCCGCTTGTTTAATGAACGGTGAACGCAAAATTTTATCCCATGACCAATTTTGATTGATCGGTCTTTCTTCAGGTGCCAGCGATTCAACCGGACGAAGATCCTTGTCTAGGAACGTGTCGTGTTGAATAAACACATCCAATTCCTCATCATATGGATAATACATGTTTTCGATAATATCTTTCCAGTGCCCTGTTTCTTCTTTGGTAATGTCTAGCGCTTCTTTTTTCTCTGCAGAAACTTTTTCAAGTGATTCGATCGTATAACGCAGAGTCCAAGTAGCCATGGTATTCGTATACCAGTTATTGTTTATATTATTTTCGTATTCATTTGGTCCTGTGACACCGTGGATCATATATTTCTTGTTTCGTTTTGAATAATGCACACGGTCAGCCCAGAATCGTGCAATACCTGTCAGTACATCGATGCCCTTTGTTTTCAAGTATTCTTCATCACCTGAATAGGTGGTGTAATTAAAGATGGCATGGGCGATCGCGCCATTGCGGTGAATTTCTTCGAAAGTAATTTCCCATTCATTGTGCGACTCTACTCCATTGAAGGTCACCATCGGATACAAAGCACCTTTTAGTCCTTGTTGCTTAGCGTTGTGATACGCCTGTTCCAACTGATTGTGACGGTATACAAGTAATTGTTTTGATACTTCTTCATCAGTTACAGACAGATACATCGGCAAGATGCACGACTCAGTATCCCAATACGTAGCCCCTCCATATTTTTCTCCTGTAAAGCCTTTTGGTCCAACATTTAAGCGTGGATCTTCTCCATAATAAGTTGAGAATAATTGGAAGATGTTGAAACGGACCCCTTGTTGGCTTTCAGCATCACCTTCGATTTCTACATCCGCTTTCTGCCATCTTTCTGCCCATCCAGCTACATGTTCTTCTTTTAGGGTAATATAGCCTTTTCCTTCAGCAATTTCGATTAGTTCGGTTGCTTTATCCACCTGCTTAACAGCTTCGATGTCCCGACTTGTCACGACGGATATAACCTTCGTGACTTCCGTTGATTCACCCTCTGCTAAAGCAATTTCGTATCTTTCTTCCACATAAAATTCATGATCTGTTTTTCCTGTCAAGTCCATGTTCGTTAAGTTACTCATCATGGTCGTAACGGTAAAGCGTTCTGTTCCAAAAGGATTTTCTTTTGTTTTTGTTGTGATATAACTTTTATTTCGAGTGCTATGGTCAAGCGAAAGCCAGAATTTTTCATCATAATTACTGTCTTCATTTTTTACATCCCCGTCAATAGCCGGAATGAATTGGATGGTTGCCGATCCAGCTAACATTTTAGCTTTTACATTCACTACAGCCAGTTCTTTTGTTGCAGTACTGACAAATCGTTCAAAAGAAAATTGAATACGCTTGTTCTCATTTTCCCAGATATAAGACCGCTCGAGCATTCCTGTTTTCATATCTAATGAAAGAGAGAAATCGCTGAATGTATCCGTAGCTAAATCGACACGTTTCCCGTCTACTTCAATTGAAACTGGCAAGTAATTAGTCGAATTGATGGCTTTTCCAAAATACTCAGGATAGCCAATTTTCCACCAGCCAACACGCGTTTTATCAGGATACCAGACGCCTGCTAAATAAGTGCCGATATGTGTATCGCCAGAATAGCCTTCTTCAAAGTTTCCTCTCATACCCATATAGCCATTACCTAAAGAAGTCAAGCTTTCTTGGAGCCTTTTGTTTTCTTTATCCATTTCGTTTGTCTGTACTTTCCATGGATCGATTTCAAATAAACGTTTCATTTTATCACTCCTGAACTTGGACGCGTTCATCTTCATCTAAGAATTGCGTCTTATAATAAATAAATACTAACATTAATGCTAACCCAAACATCTGCAACGTGATCATCAGAGAAATATCAAAATAAAGTAGTCCGATGATCGTTACCGCAAACGTGGGCAACCCGAGTGCATTCAATATAACCGTTACCGATTCTTTGTAACTACCGATCGAGGTGACCGAACTCTTTTTCGTCAAATACAAGAAAACAGCTGACCCGAATACCATGAGCGTCATCATTATGAACAACATCGCTGTTATCATAAACGAGAAAGCCCCCACGATAAATACCCGATTTGCTATAAACCATTGTCGATTGAGTTCCTCGATCAATTCTGCCGCACTCATTCCCTCAGACACCTTGAAGTCCATGGTGTAAGGAGTATTACTTTGAGGTACATTCTCCCCTTTTAAGCTAAATTCGTTTTCTTTGAATAAAAGATACGATTCGGCCGAAATGGTTTCCGCTTCACTGTCTCCAATAACAACTACTCCATTTTCATTCTCCCATTTCTCCTGTTTTGAAAACGTAAATCCTTCTTCAGTTTGAGGAGATGCGGCTAAAGAGTCCACGACTTCTTGATCGATGAGATCAAATGTATCCGGATAGAACCCCTGTATGGATACCCTGTCGCCAGTCGCATAATTCAACGTAGTCGGAATGGAAAGTAAGCCATTCAAGAAGACCAATATAATGAGTAGTGTGAACCAGTTTAATTGATGTCTTCCTTCAAACATGCGCGTAGGAGTCAGTGTGCTTTTGAAATAACTTAGTGGAAATGAAGTAGTTTTCATGTCTATCATCCAATCTGATTTTTACTTTCTTATCCTTTGGTTCCTCCAGCAGTCAAGCCAGATACAAAGTGTTTTTGAAGATAGAAGAACAGAGCTGCTATCGGAACTGCAATCAAGATCGCACCGGCAGCAAATAATGTCACCCGTTGTTCTCTTGGGTTACTGATAAATGTCTGCAATCCGATGGCGACCGTATAGTTTTCTGGACTTCTGAGTAAGAAGCGTGCAAGCATGTATTCACCGAAGGGCGCCATAAATGCCCATAGAGCTTGTACAGCTAACATCGGTCTAACTAATGGTAACACGATTTGCCAGAAAGTACGGATGTGTCCAGCACCATCTAAGCGGGCTGATTCATCTAGTTCGATTGGTACTGTATCGAAGTACCCTTTCATCAGCCAGGTATTCATCGGGATCCCTCCACCAATATAAATGAAGGTCAGGAACCAATGTGTATCTAATCCTTTGACCAATAATGCCATAACATAAAAAGCGGTCAAAGCAGCAATTGTTGGAACCATTTGCACGATCAGGAAGAATTTCAGTGATTGATTTCTCCCGATAAAGCGGTAACGACTATAGGCATATCCAGCCAGTGTGATCGCTGCTACTTGAACGACCATGGTTGTAACAGCCACTTTCAAAGTATTCCAATACCACGTGCTATACAATGTATTATTGAACAACCGATCAAAGTTATCCAACGTCCAATCTGCTTTGAAACTTAAGTCGAATGCAATTACATTCCCGCCCTTAAAGGCAGAAGTCACAGTGATAAGCAATGGATAAATAATGATCACAGACAATAGCAAGAGGTAAAAATAAGTGAAAAACTTATTCCAGGCTCGTGCACTTTTTTGTGTTCTAATTTTCTTTTGTTTAGCCATTTTCTCAGTCCTCCATATCAAAGGCACGCGTACGTTTAAACACTAACATTGATATCGTAATTACTACGACTGAAATGATCAATGTGACCGCAGCAGCTATGTTGTACTGTGGAGACGTCCCTGTAGTCAATTTATATATCCAGGAAATCAAGATATCTGTCGAACCCGCTCCACTTCCGACACTTCCTGGACCTCCTTCATTAAAGAGGTAAATCATAGAAAAGTTATTAAAATTACCCGTGTATTGCGTCACAAATATGGGAGCTGCAACGGCAAATATTTGTGGTAGGGTGATAAATCTGAATTTTTGAAAAGAAGAAGCGCCATCGATAACGGAAGCTTCATACCAGTCATTTGGAATAGATTGCAAGATCCCGGAAGTCAACACATAAATGTATGGGAATCCTAACCATCCTTGAATTGTAATGATAGCGACTTTTGTCCAAAAAGGATCTACTTTCCAAGAAATAGAAGAGATCTCTAAAAATGGAATGATCGAATTTATGAACGGAATAACTTGTGTATTGATCGCGCCTACACTCGGATTGAACATATTAGAAAATGTCAAAATAGTGATAAAGGCTGGTACAGCCCATGGCAGTAACATGACCACACCAAATACCCGTTTAAATTTAATGAATTGTTGATTTAACACAACCGCTGTTCCTACACCAATAACTAATTGCAATGTCGTAGCCGTGAGTGTCCAGATGACTGTCCAGGAAAAGACAGCAAAGAATGTATCGCGGTATGTGTTCAATGAGAAAATATTTATGAATGTTTCCAATCCAACCCAATCTACTAAGGTAGCAGGTGGAATATGATAAAAATCATAATTCGTAAAGGCAACAAATAATGTTACCAAGACCGGGAAAACAATAGCGAAAAGCATAACCAGATAAGCTGGAATAGTTAATAAGTAAGGAAACCCGTCATCCATTGCATTTTTAAATGTAGCTTGAATGGTCGTATTGACATTTTTTGGATTCAACGCTTTGATTTTAGCTACACGATGTGCATCCATCATATTGACGCCCAAGAAAATCAAGAAAATCAGTGTAACAAGGATCTGTAATGTTCCCTCGATCAGTAAGAATAGCGAATGATCTTCGCGAGGAACAGTTCCCAATGTGATCAATCCTTCGAATGCTCCCGCACCAAAAGTGATCATCTCTATAATAAATAGAATAAATATTCCTAAAAATAATAATCCCTTAAAATTCTGCTTGTTATAAAATTGTCCTAACCCAGGAATGGCGGATAGCCAGGTAGCTTTTTTGATATCCTGTTGTTGTTCCGGAGTATATGTGATCTCTTTTTTCTTGTATTCCATCGAACTGCATCTCCTTTTGTAAGAGAAACCTCTATTTCAGAAAATACGGCAGAGATAAATTTCATCTCCGCCGATTCCTTTTCTCTTAAATTCGTTCAAACGATAGTCTTAATATTTTTGTTCAATGTTTTCTTCAATAATTTGAACTGCATCGTTTGCTGCTTCTTCAGGCGTTTTATTGCCAGATCCTGCGTCAAACATCATTGTTTCAGCACCTGTCCAAACTTCTGCCATTTCTGGAATGTTTGGCATTGGTACAGCAGTATCGTATTGAGCGATAACAGCTGCAGCTAATTCGTTATCTCCAGCATCAGAGATTTGTGTACGAGCCATTTGGTTAGCTGGAATTTCATTTGTATACTCATCGAATAATAACATCATGTTTTCTTCGTTTGTTACAAAGTCCAACCATTCTTGAGCTAAACCAGTTGTTTCTGAGTAACTATTGATGACCCAACCTTTACCTCCAGCAAATGGTGCATATTCTTCGCCGTTTGGTAACGTTGGAACTTTAGCAACACCATAGTCCATGCCGGATTCATTGTAATTTCCAGCTCCCCATGGTCCGTTGATGATAGCAGCTGTATTTCCTTGAATAAATTGATCATCAATGAAATCTCCAGCACTTGTTACATCAAGCATACCTTCAGGCCATCTATTTTGGAACCAATCAGCTGCATAAGAGATACCTTCGATTGCTCCCTCATTATTTAAGCCAACATCACTTGTGTCTGTTCCGTTTTCACCAAATACATATCCACCGAAACCAGAAATCAGACCATATGAATTGTAGAAGTCTACCCAGTTAGCTAAGAAAGCTGTACTTGTTCCTTCTTCACCTTCAAATGCGAATCTTTCTTCTTCAGCTAACGCTTCTAATTCTTCAAATGTTTCGGGTGCTTTGTCCACTAAGTCATTGTTATAGTACATGACCAATGCTTCAATTACAAAAGGTGCGCCATAAATTGTATCGTTTGCTGTTACTTGCGTTGCATCTGTTTCATCGTAACGTTCGTCATCCGGTAATGTCACTTCTGCTAAATGACCTTGTTGTCCAAGTCCACCAATACGATCATACGGTGATAACATGACATCTGGTGCTAATTCAGCAGGTCCATCTAATGGAAGAGCTTCTAATGTATCAAACATATCTCTTTCGGTCACTTCAACAGTGACACCAAATTCTTCTTCGAAATCAGCAGCGATATCTTCTGCATAAGCAACATAATCTGCTCCAACTCCTACTTCAAGAGTTTGTCCATCGTATGATCCACCTGTAGCTTCTGTGCTTTCAGTTGTATCTTCTCCATCTGTCCCAGTATCTTCAGCTGTATCTCCTCCGCAGGCAGCTAAAACTAACGCACTAGCAGATACAAATCCTAAAGCATATTTTTTCCATTGACTTTTTTCCATCTATTATTCCTCCTTATTGTGAAACCAAATTACAATCCTTATTATGAAAGAACCTGCCACTTTTTGCAAACGTTTTCCGACTGTTACCGGTATCAGGATTCACACATCATTTAATCGCTTACATCCCTGGCCTGTAAATATAGCTGAAAAAGCGTATCGGTACACTTGATCGTTTCTGCCATAGTCTCAATTGCGCCTGTTAAGAGGTTCTTCATTTTAGTTCCTTGCAATTTTAAGGGGACTCCGATCGTTGTGTCTTTTTTATTTGATACAAATAAATAGACTCTCTTATTTTGAAATTCTTTCTGGATGATCACACTGTCACGTTCACATTGAATAAAAGCAAACGTACTTTGATTAAATAAAGGCTGGTTCTCTCTTCTTGCGTGAATCAGTTGAGGCAGAATAGATTCCTTTAATTTAATAGAGTCAAAATGCATTGGCTTACGATTCTCTGGATCTTCTCCACCTTCTAAATAATTTTCGCTACCATAATAAAGTGACAACGAACCGGGAAGAATAAACAGCAAAGCGTAACAAGCATTCACTCTCAGCAAATCATGCTTTGCATAGTGAACGATCCGGTCGGTGTCATGACTGTCTAAAAGATTAAACATACCTGCATGCTGATTACTGGAATACTGCACCACTGATTCTATGAATGAATCACAAAAAGTTGCTGTATCGATTCTTTCTGCTGCCATCCACTCTAAGATGGGTTTGGTGAGCGGATAGTTCATTACACCATCAAATTGACTCCCATCCAACCAGGGTTGGGCATTATGCCATATTTCTCCAACGATATAGGCTTCTTTTTTTACATTTTTAACGGCTTCTCTAAACTTCCTCCAAAAATGATGGTCGATCTCATTGGCTACATCTAATCGCCAGCCATCTATATCGGCCTCTTTCATCCAATAAACTGCAACCTCTATTAGGTAATCTTGGACTTCCCTATTTTGCGTGTTGAGTTTTGGCATTGTCGGCACAAAATGGCGATAATGGGTGGGGATCAGTTTTCCGCTAGCATCAATTATGGGGAACTGATGGATATAGAACCAGTCTCTATATTTAGATTCCGCTCCCTTTAACATTACATCCTGGAAAGGAGCGAATTCCACCCCACAATGATTGAATACTCCATCCAATATGAGATGCATCCCTTTTTCATGTGCCAAGTTGACCAACTCTTTTAAATCTTGCTTCGTTCCAAATGCTGCATCGATTTTGAAGTAATCACTTGTATCATACTTGTGAACAGTTGGAGCCTCAAAAATAGGTGTCAAGTAGAGACCATTTACGCCTAACTCTTCTAAATAATCCAGCTTTTGTGTCACCCCAGTAATATTGCCCCCTAAAAAAGCATATTGTCCGAGTTCTTTAGGGTCCTTCCAATTCTGTAAATGAGCTGAATCTGATTCTGCATTTGCTTTGTAAAAACGATCGGGGAAAATTTGATACCATATAGTTTTCTCCACCCACGTGGGTGGAGAAAAGATATCTATTTCATGAATATAGGGAAAAGCAAAATAACTGTTGATATCATTTTCTATAAAAGGATCTTCTCTATCAAATAGCCCTCGTTCAATAAATAGCTTGCTTTCCTTCTCTGTATGCACTATAAATCCATAACGCATAGAAGGATCGCCGAGCAGAACTTCTATTTGCCAATAATCAAAATAGGACGTTGTATAGTGCTTTCTCATTGGTATGGATTCTTTTTTCCATACGTACCCTGCATCCGTTTGTACCCAACCATCCGGATGATCTTTTATCAATTCAACGGATTCCAATTCATTTTTCTTTGTTCTAAGCTGAATGTATACCGTGTTCTTATTCTTCGCATAGGCCATATTGCTTTTGGGGATGTGCATTAAATTTTCTTTATGGATCATATTTCTATTCTCACCCACCTATAGATTGAGATCAGTTCAAACTTCTATCGGATCTGTATTTCCCTCTTTGATACTGTCCAAAGTCGTTGGATTGAAACGGCGACGAGCACGTGCACGTTTTGCGGCGATTTTATCTTTTTTGTGTGCATCGACCAGCACAGATTTATATATATAAAAGCCATTTTGTTCAATGGAAACAGTGTTACCATCTCTGATTGCACCTTGAGAAAAAATAGATAGACTTCTTTCAGGTAGCCCATCTAATTCAAAAGACTCTTCGTCTTGATTAAAATAAAAGACAAGTTCTTCATCGCCTAAAATACGTTTAAATCCAACCACTTGTTCATCATCCCGCACGTCATGCCAGATCACTTCTCCGTAAGTGATGAATTCTTGATATTCTTTTCTGAACGCAATCAATTCTTTTGTAAATTCAAGCATTGAGAGGTCTTGTTCTTTTTTATCCCAAATCATACATTTCCGGCAATCCGGATCATCAAAACCAGTCATTCCAATTTCAGTACCATAATATATACAAGGAGACCCAATTTGCGCAAACATAAATGTTAAGGCTGTTTTAGCTAAATCACTGTCTCCGCCAGCTTTTGTCAAGAGTCGGGCTGTATCATGGGAATCGAGCAAATTAAATGCCACTTCAGTCGTCTGTTTGCGATACAACATCAATTGTGAATTCAGCCCTGAAACCATGCGGCTAGCAGAAGTCAATTTGTTGAAAAAATAATTTTTGATGTTGTCATTAAAAGCATAATTCATGACAGCGTGAAACTCGTCTCCTTTTAACCAATTTGGAGAAGAATGCCAAATTTCACCCAATATATAGATGTCTTCTTTAATTGCCGTCGTTTCTTTTTTAAATCTTTTCCAAAAATTGTGGTCGACTTCATTAGCTACATCCAGTCTCCACGCATCGATATCAAATTCTCGGATCCAATATTTTGCAATACCAAGTAAATATTCCTGGACCTCATGATTAGCTGTATTTAATTTTGGCATATGAGCTGTAAAAGCAAATGTATCATAGTTTGCTCCGCCTACATCTTCCAATTCTTCGACAGTCAATTCTGCAAAAGATTTAACAGGGAAGTCATGGATATGGAACCAGTCTCTGTATTGCGAGTTTTCTTGGTTTTTTAAAACGTCTTGCCATTGGGGACTATCCATTCCTAAATGATTGAATACTGCATCGATCATAATACGTATTCCTCTTCTATGTGCTTCGTCAACAACCGCTTTAAATAATGCTTTGTCTCCAAAAGCTTCGTCCACTTCTTCGTAATCGATCGTATCGTATTTATGATTACTTGTTGCTTTAAAAATAGGACAGAAATATATCCCGTTGATGCCCAATTCTTCTAAATAATCAAAATTATCTAGTACGCCTTGAAGGTCCCCACCGAAAAAATCATCTCGAGAAGGGTGCTCTTTACTTCCCCAAGCTAACGTTCCTTCGGGATCATTGCTTTTATCTCCGTTGGCAAATCTTTCCGGAAAGATTTGATACCAAATAGTTTTGGTTACCCAGTCAGGTGCCTTAAATGCATCGATAGAATGAATGTAAGGAATTCTAAAGTAAAAATTAGCTTCTGTTAAATACGATTCATGATATGGATACACACCTTGGTCTGAATAAAATACTTCCACACCGTCTTTTCCAATTACGTGAAAGCCATAAGACATACGGTGTGTAGGTTCATATGTATCAATTTCCCAGTAGTCATGTATATTTGTACTCGCGACTTTTCTCATTGATTGTCCGTTGTGATGCCATCTTTCTGAATGCAGTGTATACGGGTCACCACTTAGTAATTCTACTTCCTCTACATCTCCTGTCTTTGTCCGCAAGCGTACATGAAAATGACCATCTTTATATAAATATGCGTATTCGCTCTCTGGTCTATGATACAATGCTGAGGTTTCCATTTATTTCATCCTTTTCTATCATTACTTTTTGTTTCTTTCCCTCCATTAGTTTAACAGTTGCTTTTAAACAATCAAGCCTTTATCTACAAGTTACCGGTAACAAGAAAAAGGCTTTCAATTGCTATACGATAAGCAATCAAAAGCTTTGGGAACGATTTAGTCATTATTACGGTCTCACGGTAGAATGACCGCTAACACTTCGGGGATCACTTTGATTTCAAGTGGAAACCGTGGTCCTTTGTTTCCATCTAGCGTAACGAAACCTTCAAAATCAGAAGTAATAGTAGCATGGATAAATTGCAGTTCTGTTGTTAGTTGCTCTTTTGCATTTGTTGGACCATCAGGATATAATACATCCTTTGCCACTTTCAATTTTTGAGAAAGGCTACTTGGGTCGAGACCAAAGAAATATAATCTTCCGTCATTAGAAGTTGCTTCCGGAAAAAAATCAGGTAGCCCGAAAACAAATCCTCTCAGACCGATAACGAACAGACTAAACGTTTTCTCTAAAGTTCGCTCCTCTGTTTTTATTGTAAAGGTATGCGGAACCTCTTCTCCCAAAGCTTTAAATCCATCCATGATATAAGCAAACTTCCCGAAAAGTTCCTTTTTATTTGTACTTACTTTCCACGTCGTTTCGGGTATAGTCCCAGCTGATAAAGTACTCAATATATATTGGTCATTCACTTTAGCTAAGTCTATTTTGGTGGTCTTCAAATTATCGAGCCTGTCGACTGCTCGTCTAGGATCATTCGTTCCACCTAAACTCTGATAAAAATTATTGACGGTTCCACACGGGATAATTCCCAATCCGGGACCCTCATGCACTTCTGCAATGATTTGCACCGTCATTGCTACGCTCCCGTCGCCGCCCAGAATGAATATATGATCTATTTTATTATCAACCGCTGACTTCACCGATTCGACCATCTCTTCTGCGGACTTCGATACAAATATCTTGGAGGATACGCCTAAACTCTGCAGTTTGTTTTTTAATACCGGTGCATATTTTTCTGCTTCGTGGTTACCTGAATGAGGATTGACCATGATGTGAACTGTCGTCATCGAGGATCTCCCCCCTTCTATCGAGTCGTTCCACGTACTATAAGTTGAGAATCACATAAAATATTCCCTTGCGGTTTCCCATTTTCACGAACTTTTTTCAGTACCATTGCTGCACAAAGAGCGCCCATATCCATAACGGATTGTTTCATTGTTGTCAATTGCGGGTAAGCAATTTGATCAAGAAATACCCCGTCATGTCCAATAATGCCAAATTCTTCTGGGACTTTCCCCTCTTTTTCACGTATTCCTCTTAATATCCCAATTGCTAAGCGATCTGAACTACAGACAAAACACGTATTTTTTTCAAAACCACTCCAGTTTTCCTCAATAAAGCGACCTGTATACCGAGAACGATTTTCAAACCGGTACAAATATTCTTTTTTCAAAGCCGCAGACATTGCCTTGCGGTACCCTAGTTCTCGAGACATTTCGAATGGCTCATCTACATCGATACCAATATACACGATATGTTCATACCTTAAAGATAAAGCATATTCGGTAGCGATGCCGATCCCTTCTTGATTCTTAGTATCTACATAATCAAAACTGTGTTTATTTTCCCCAAAAAGCACAACGGGCTTCTCCAAATTATTGATCGTTTCATAGTCGCTTTCGCGAGCGCCACAGACTATATAACCATCAGAATGTCCAATATTGACATTCTTTCGTGTGACCAGCTGTAAAGAATAATATTCTTCATCCAACTTATTCGCGATCCCAGTAAGTAAATTCATGTAGTAAGGTTCCGTTGTATCCATTTCTTCTAATATAAATACCTTGATGATCTGGGTACGGTTATTTGCTAATGCTTTGGCAGCCAAGTTCGGTTTATAGTTTAATTCCTTCATTGCTACGTAAACTAATTCTTTTAATTCCTTCGTTACTTTTTCAGGATGATTGATTGCCCGGGAAACCGTCATTTTAGAGACGTTTGCTTTTTTAGCCACGTCACTTAGCGTCACCATATTGATCCACCCTCTTTCCTCTAACTTGAATTAAAAACAGCTTAAAGCAATTATCCTATTGATCAATTAAAAAAACAAGACGAAAGAGAACAAAATTTATTGATATTCCCCACAAATCAGAACACTGAATCGCATTCTGTCAGACACAATGGGAGTTCAGACTATTCTCACTATACAATAAATAATTATTCACTCTGTGAAATGACGACTGTTTGTTTGTACCTTTTCTATTAGCATACGAGGGCTCCTCTTGAACTGTCAGACTCTCGTTTCACTTTTATTATATCTAAAAAAAAAACCTCTTCTAATTGAAAAGAGGAATGGATAAGCTGTTTTTATTCTTTTGATTATCTAAGCATGTGACTGTTGACAGCTTGGACATCTACCATAAATTTCTAACCTATGGGTATCTACATCAAATCCAGTTAAATTGTGGGCAACTACTTCCACATCATCCAGACCGGGATAATAGATATCTTCGATTTTTCCACAAATAGAGCAAATTGCATGATAATGTTCCGTGGAGGAAAAATCGAACCGACTAGAAGAGTCCCCATATTTCAGTTCTTTGACTAACTTCATTTTTGTGAACAAGCGCAAATTATTGTAAACTGTCGCAACACTCATATTCGGAAATTTGATTGCCAGTTCTCTATAAATTTCGTCAGCCGTCGGGTGTGAGTCTTCTTCAATTAAAAATGCCAACACGGCATATCTTTGTGGAGTGATACGAACACCTGCTTGTTTCAATCTTTCTATTGCCTGGTCAACAACATAACTCATAATTGTCAGATCCCTTTTACTGTTTTTTTCTCTCTGTTGATTAGAAAGATTCTTATAAAACAATGATAACGTTTCTCAATTAGAATTTCAACTAAAAAGATTTCTCCATATCACCTAAAAGAATTGCTTATATTTGAAACGTGACTTACACTTAAAGAAAAATACAAGGGTAGGTTTTTATGAAAATCGGTGCACGCACACTAAAAACTGGATTAGCAATCTTTATTTCTTTATCTATTCCCTATTTACTGGGCATACCAGATGCGAGCAGTTTAGCTGGTATATCGTCAATTTATTCTATGCAGCCTTCAGTCAGGAAATCTTTTTCCATTGTGAAGGAACGAATTTTAGCTAATGCCATTGGGGGATTAGTCGCAGTCGCAATCACCTTGCTCTTTGGGAATCACTATATATTTATCGGGCTCGCTGCCGCTCTGTTGATTTCAATTTTACACCAGATGAATCTGAATAATGTGATCGGCTTAGCCGGTGTTACATTGATCGTGATCATGTTATCTCAAACTCAGTCTGTTGTATTAGAAGCCAGCGTGCGCGTATTAGGCACTATTATTGGTGTCCTCGTTACCTTTGTTATCAATTCGCTCATACTTCCGCCAAAATATGATGACCGACTGTATTCATCGATTGAATTGACAACCGATAAGATCACAAAGTATTTGCGAACAAGCCTCAGAAAAAATGTTCAATACCCTATTATTTCTAAAGATTTAGCTTGGATGAAAAAGGAAATCAGCCAAATGGAAAACCTTCTCTCTTTATTGAATGATGAAACGACTTGGTATACGATCCTAAAATCGGAAAGATTCCGAGTTCACGCGAGAAAAATCGTTGTCTTCCGACAGTTTATCGAAACAATAAAAGCTGCCTATAACTTAATAGAGACGCTCCATTACTCAGAAAATGTGTACAATCATTTCCCTGAAGAATTACGCATCCTTATGCGTGAACGCTTAGAGACATTGATGAGCGCCCATGAACAAATATTGCTGAAATTTGATGGTAGAATACTTCCAGATGAAGTGAATTTCATCGCCTATAAATCCGATTTGCGCAGAGAATTCATGGATTCATTTTTTAATGAAGCAAGTTTAGAAGCCTATACACAAAACGATTATGGTCAAAGTAATTCTGTCTTGCACATTATGTCAGCTGTACTCTCATATGAAGAAAATCTTCAACATTTAAATGTACTTGTACGCAGCCTGAAAAAACACCACGATGAAAAGGACGACGAATTTCAAGAATGGATGCCAAATGAATAGAATCAGATAGTAAAACTGCTCCAAACGTAACGAACACGATTCACCCTCACCACATTATTCCTTAAAAAGCAAAAAGAAAGAGACCGGAATCGATTCCGGTCTCTTTCTTTTTGCTTTCCATCACTTCATCCAAAAAAATTATTTCCCAGATAGCTCACGATACCGTTTATACCATAAATCAACATATTCCTTAGAAAACGGACCTTTTTCCTCGTTGATCCAATCAACTAAAATCTTCACATTTTCTTTAAGAATCAAGTCAATATCATCTGGATAATTCCATTTTGCACTATGTTCTTCATATTCATCAACATCTAATAATCTTTTTTCTCCATCAGGAAACACTTTGATGTCTAAATCATAATCAATATATTTTAACGCCTCTTCATCAATAACATAAGGAGAAGCTAAATTACAATAATATGAAGTTCCTTTTTGGCGGATCATCGTGACGATATTAAACCAATAGTGTTTATGAAAATATACCAAAGCAGGTTCACGCGTGACCCATCGCCTTCCATCTGATTCAATCACCAACGTATGATCATTACAACCAATGATGGACTGATCAGTAGTTTTTAAAACCATGGTATCGCGCCAAGTACGGTGTAAACTGCCATCATGTTTATAACTTTGGATGGTGATGTACTCTCCTTCTTTTGGAAAATCCATCCCTACCCAACTTTCTCTCCTATTGATGCGTTCACTGCATCATGTGATATCATCAAACAGTATAACACATTCTTTGCCTTAATGAGAAATAGTGAGTACTAAGAAAGTCTGAAAAGATTCATTTGACTACTATTATAATGATTCCACATTTTTTGTTGCGGAACGGGGAAGACATATTGGTCAAAATTAGCTGCATCGACCCATTCACATCGATCAGGTATAACTCCTCTTATTTCACTTGCAGAAGCTTTCACTAATTGAATCGACCAGATGATATGGCTAAAGACATGTTTTATCTCTTCATAAGTATACGACTCAACTTTTGGCTCGATACCATATTTAAACTGGACATATTCTTTGAATTTGTCTTGTTTCATTTCATCTAAAAGAAAATTCGGTTTTTTTTCATGCAAATCAAACGATTTCCACTTTTCCTCAGTATACATAATAGTTTCTGACAGCAATGGAAATGTCCACATATCCGCTAATAATCCTTTTGATGGCCTCTTTTCTAAAAGCCACTGTCCTTTCTCATTTTCTACAAGTAATCCAATATATGTTTCTTTTATCGCTTTTTTTCCTTTACTTTTAATCGGATACGTTTCCCAGGTATCATTTAAAAAGGATTGATTAAAGTTCTTGACTGGACTTTTTTCTGGGTGATAATTTTTCGGAGTACAAACAGTGGCACCCAGATCCATTAAAGCTTGATTAAAGTCTCCCGGCCTGACTGGATCGATCAATTCCCTGATCATCACTTCATAAACTTTTCGATTGGATGGTTTAGCAATGTCCAAATCGATTTCAAACAAGCGACTCAACACACGCATAACATTTCCATCTACTGCCGGTTCGGGCAATTGAAAAGCCATACTCGCTATCGCACCACTTGTGTAAGGACCGATGCCCTTGAGTTTTTGTATATCCTTCGGTTCATTTGGAAACTGTCCACCAAAGTCCATCATGATTTGACGGGCCGCAAACTGCATATTTTTCACACGTGAATAATAGCCTAAACCCTCCCACAATTTTAACAGCCCATCTTCCTCTGCCTCTGCTAAAGACTTGATCGTAGGGAGCTCTTTCAAAAAGCGATTAAAATAAGGAATGACTGTGTCCACACGTGTTTGTTGGAGCATGATTTCTGAAACCCAAATAGCATACGCATCCTCGCGTCTACGCCACGGCAAATCTCTTTTTTCTTTGTCGTACCAGTTTAATAAAGTTTCTCTAAATTCTTCGATTTTTGGCTGTGACCACATTTCAATTCCATATGTTTTTAAATCCACAGTCTTTTTAGTGCTTTTTCTCATTCTTCTTCCATTTCTTTCTCGTCAATGAATTGCTGAATCATTTCCCCTGAAAATCCTTTTTGAAATAAATTTGATTTCGTTTTTTGTTTCCGTTTATACATATCGTCTTTGCTGTATCTTCTCCACATTTTTTCACCTTGAATTTCTAAGGCGTCCATTTCATCTTCTTCCTCTTTTTCGGAATCAATTGTTTCGATAGCCAGGTTTATTATCTCCATTTCATACCCTTTTTGGAGTAAGTGTTGTTTGATTTTTCGCTCTGTATCTTTGGAAGAACGACGTTTTGATTTATTCACCATTTTTTCACCCAGCATAATTGCATTTGCTAATTTGTCTTCTTCATTGTATTCATTCATCGCTTCAGTAATCTCCTCTTCTGAAATTCCTTTTCGCTTGAGTTCTTGACGAATCACCCGTGAGCCTTTTCGATTCACATTCAAAGACGTTCGAACATAACTTTTTGCATACTCCAAGTCATCTACCAATCGATGTTTTTCCAACAGCTTAATAACATCATCGATCTGTTCTTCAAAATCTTTTTTCTTCAAATCATCCTTTACTTCCTTTGTTGAACGTAAAGCATAACTCAGATAATGTAAAGCTCGATGGTATGCTTTATACGTAGTATCTTCTTGTTGTAGTGTTTTTTGTAAATCTGATGGAACTTCCATTCCCTTAAATAATCGATATTTGACCAAGAGAGACTCGTCTACCGGAAAAGCATAGGTGTCGTCTAAGTAAATATTGTAACGCCCTTTTTTCTTTTGGGATTGAATCATAGTAATGATTCCTTTTGCAGAACCCTCATTCTTTTTTTTGTTTTCTAAAAACTGTTTCTTCTGTTTTGGCTTATCTTTTTTTTCAATTGAAATTTCTGAAAGTTTTTTAGGTAATTCATGCGGCACAAAAATTCTCTCCTTTACACTTATTCTGAAACGACCCGATTTCTGCCCTCATTTTTTGCTTTATACAAACTAGCATCGGCACGCTGAATAAATTCCTCACGACTGTCTCCGTCAAATAATGCGATCCCTCCACTGATCGTCACTGGATAGTCTGCAATAAATTTAGTTTCTGCAATTTTCTCACGAATACGATTCGTTATTTTCCCTGCTTCTTCTATCGTTGTATAAGGAAGAATAGCAATAAATTCTTCACCACCATACCGGCCGATCGAATCTATGGCCCGAAAATTCTTGTTCATCACCCGCGCAATACTCCTTAGCACATCGTCACCCGCCAAATGTCCGAACTGATCGTTTAAATTTTTGAATAAATCAATATCAAACATAGCAACCACTAAAGGCTTTTTGTATAATCCCGCCTCTAACATTCGTTCATCTAACTCAGATAAAATCGCTCGCCTACTTTTTATACGCGTCAAATCATCAATTGATGCCTGTTGTTTTACACGAATGAGTTCGGAATTCAGTTTTTTCTCTTTTTGCTTTTGCTCGGTAATATCAAAAACGATTCCTGATAAGAAGAGAGGTCGTCCTTCTTGATCCCTTTGCGTGACTTTTCCTCTATCATAAAACCATTTATATTTTCCATTTTTAGCTTTGATTCGGTACTCGACCTCGTAAACGGCCCGTTCACCTTTCAAATGTTCCCGCATATTATTCATAGTCGGCTCATGGTCTTCTGGATGTAACTTATTTGTAAAAAAATCATACGGTATTTTCTCTGGGACTTCATCCAGAGAATAACCTAAAGTCGTTATTTTCTTGAGATTGAACACAACGCTATTGGTTTTAACGTTCCAGTACCAATGTCCCAGATTACCCGACCAACTATATTCTAAATTGACATCCGCTTCACGTTCTGACAGCAACTCTTTGTTCAAAAGAGTCAATTCTTCCAATTTTTCTTTAAGAATAGAGAGAGATTCTTCCAATACCAATTTTTCATTTTCTAGCTTTTGAACATCTTCTGACATCTATCTTCCCCATTTCTCTCTTATATTAATTCTATCTAAACATCACATTTTCTTCCTCTTAAGTATACTACAGTCTGAAAAAAATCCCTAACTCATATGTAAAAGACCTCCATCCCTACTGAGGGATGAAAGTCCTTTGTTAAAGTCAAAAAGGTTTCGAAAAAGCAGCAAAATTTATTTATGTGATTCTTTATCTGCTTTTTTTGTAAAGCTCTCTACTTCATTTGATACTTCGGGTGGTATAGTTTTATCTGGCTTTTCTTTACCGTCGTTCTCTGTTAAAAATCCTAAAGGCACTTTTTCTGAATGCAGTTTACCTGCTTTCTTTTTCTCTTTTTTCTCTTTTTTCATTTTATTCCCTCTTTTCTGTTGACGGAAATTTAACATATTGCTTTTTTCTACGCCTGAATTGGAGGTGTACGCAAGCACGTTTACTCTTTTTCTTTTCTATTGATGACAGAGGTGTTGATATTTTTTGGATAGTGGTGAGGTTGTTCATCTTTGACCACCGTTTTTTCATCTCCAGTCAAATCAGGTTTAGTTTCTTCTTTGACTGCATCATTTTTTTCATCTCTAGTGTGCTGTGCTTGACTTGGATCCATATCCTCATCCATCGCTTGGTCACTTGTTTCTGAAGTAGAAATTTCTGTTGGTTTTTTATCCGTTGTATCCCTTTTTTCTGTACCCTTTTTTTCCTTTGCTTTTTCTTCTTCTTTTCGTGTGTTTTCAGCCTGACTTGCATCAAAATCTCCGGTTTCAAGTTGAGATACATCCGTTTCTTTTGTTTCAGGCATAGTTTGGTTCTTTTCAACCTGGTCACTTGACTGGTCGACTGTCTCATATGCATTTTCTTCTTTAGTTGAATGTACCTTACCCGCATGGCTCAATTGAACCGTTTCTTCACTTCCTGGAAATTCACCATCCATTACCTCTTCGTTTACAGAAGATAATTCATCAATTTTCTTAGGTGCATTGCTATCCACAAGCAAAATGATCTCGCCAGCTTCTAAGGCTTCATTAAAATGTTCTGCTCGTTCTTCGTTAACGCCAAACTCTGTTAATAATGAATCACTATCATTGGAACTGTATTGATCAAAACTTAATGTTTCTTTTATTTTGTCCCAGAAAGATTCTTCCTCTTCGCTCACTTCTACCGAATCGATATTTACTGCATAAGAGGCAATTTGTGTCTCATCATACTGCTTCTCTTTATCTGTAATGACCATCATTTCATCTACTGAATAATTATCTTCTTCTAACCTTTCGATTGCTTCTCTTACTTCTTTCATTGTTAAATATGTTCCTTCTACTATTCTCTCCATTATATTCTCTCCTTATTTCCATCAATTATTTTATAGTTTATACCTATCGCACTTATACTTTAATGATAGCAAAGGGTTTTCTATTTCACAAAAAAAACGCACTGTGCTCTATCTCAAACGTGCTATACTATAGAAAGAAGAGCTTTAAAAAACAAATTACACAAATCGATTTTCTTAAAAAAAACAAAGGAGGAAAAGTTTATGGAAATGAATCATGATATTACAGTCGGTCAACAGTTTCCGTTGACGATAAAAAGAATGGGGATCAATGGAGAGGGCATCGGTTACTATAAGCGGACCATTGTTTTTGTACAAGGAGCTATTACAGGAGAAATTGTGGTCGCAAATGTGACAAAAACATACCCAAAATTCGTTGAAGCCACGATTCAGAAGTTGAGAAAAACTTCTCCAGATCGTGTTACACCTCCTTGCCCCTATTATGATCGTTGTGGTGGATGCCAATTGCAACACTTGGCTTACCCCAAACAATTAGATTACAAAACAGATGTCATCAGACAAGCTCTAGAAAAATATAAACCAACTGGATACAAAGATATCGAGGTAAGAGAAACGATTGGTATGGGCGATCCCTGGCATTACCGCAACAAAGCCCAATTCCCTGTGCGCAAAGATCAAAATGGCAAAATCATAGCCGGTTTATATGCAGTAGGTACACACCAGCTTATTGACATTGAAGAATGTATTGTCCAGCAGCCTGAAACGACTGAGACGATTCGCCTCGTGAAAAAACTAATCGAAAAGTATGCGATCCCTGTTTATGATGAGCGGAAAAATAGTGGGATCATCAAAACGATTGTTTCGCGTGTGGGTGTACGAACAGGGGAAGTACAGTTGGTCCTCGTGACTAATAGTGAAAAACTGCCTCATAAAAATGCATTAATAGAAGAAATACAAGCTACCCTTCCTCAAGTGGTATCGATCATGCAAAATATCAATAAAGGTAAAACATCCATCATTATGGGATCAGAAACAATTCATTTAGCAGGAAAAGAAACGATCGATGAAAAATTGAACCAGGCAACCTACACGCTTTCAGCTCGTGCCTTTTTCCAACTCAACCCACAACAGACTTCTGTCTTGTATGCGGAAGCAAGAAAAGCGATGAAATTGACTAAAAAAGATCGCTTGATCGATGCTTATTGCGGAGTAGGAACCATCGGATTGAGCATGGCCAAATATGTGCACGAAGTTCGTGGTGTTGACATCATCCCGGAAGCCATCGAGGATGCAAGAAGTAACGCAAAAAATTCAGGTATCACAAATGCAACCTTTGAAACTGGCAAAGCAGAAGAAGTGATTCCTCAATGGGTACAAGATGGCTATTCTCCAGATGCATTTGTGGTCGATCCACCAAGAACTGGTTTAGATCAGACTTTATTGAAGACTATTCTCAAAATAAAACCGAAAAAATTTGCATATGTATCTTGTAATCCCTCCACTCTAGCAAAAGATTTAACCGTTTTGACGAAAATTTATAAAGTTCAATATATTCAATCTGTCGATTTGTTTCCCCAAACAGCCCGTGTAGAAGCCGTTGTCAGTTTAGCACTGAAATAAAAAGCGAAACTCTCTGAATGAATAACGCTCTTTATTTTTAAATTTTTATGCATTTTAAACACGAATTTTATCAATTAATTTTCTCTTCTTTTTCATTTTATGCTATAGTAAGGATTAAGAAGAGAAAATTTGTAGGAGGTTTGTTTATGCAAGAAGAGAGTTCTCAAGAAAAACGAATCAGTTTACTCAATGAATTACATAGAAAGGCATTGGCACAAGAATATCAAATTGATGATCAGCTGACAGAAGCCATTGGTGCTGGTGACATGAAAAGTGTTCATGCTTTAACTGAATGGTTACTTGATCAATCTTTTTTAAAGCAACTTCCGCGTCGTTCGACCGAACGCACTTTGACCGCAGCAAAGAATCGGTTGATCGTATGCAATACATATAGCCGGTTAGCGGCGAAAACAGGCGGATTGATGCCGCTGTTCCAATATTTGATCTTTGAACAATACCAAAATGTGATTCAAAATGCTCCGAACATTCAATACTTAAATCGCCACGTGCTTTCCAAAATGTTTATTGATTATGGAACAGCTGTGGATCAGTTTTCTGTGACTACTTATTCTGAAGCAATGAAGGAAATCGTGACCTACATAACAGAGAATTTAACGAATGATTTGTCTTTAACAAGAGTAGCTAGTTTGTTCGGCATGCACCCGGTTCATTTAGCCCGCAAGTTCAAGCAGGAAACGGGTGACACATTCATCAACTATGTAAATGCCCAACGAATATATTTAGCCAAATATTATTTTAACCAGGATATGCGCAAACTCAGTCAAGTAGCTAATTTATCCGGTTTCAATAGTCATTCCTATTTTACAAAAGTATTTAAGAAAATAACGAATGAAACGCCGACAGATTACATTAAACAAATCCCTGAAAAATAGTATAAAAAAAACGAGATCTCGACATGTGTAATAGAAATTTTCTATTATTTGTGTCGGGATCTCCTTTTCTTATTTTATTGGCTGGTCAATGTATACATAACCAAACGTTTGCGAGGCTTTGACAATTGTTCGGTACCGTCCATGATTGTCATATGCTTTAAATAACAATTGATTGTGCTGATTGTATCGGTAAGCATACACAACAAGCCAGTGATTGTTGTAGCGACTGTTGAGCACCTTCGTGGTCCCAACGCCTACAGGCCTGGGATTTTTCCCGGATAGAGATTTTACTACTCGTTTATCCGGAATCGCTCCCCATCGTGCATGCCAATCTGGATACACTGTTAAGACTTCATTCAATCCATTAGCCAAATCCCATGGAAACGTACCTTTATAGGGCAACCTGTTTTCAATGATGGGTTCTAACCCATCAAGCAACATCGTTTGGTCCATTGACTTAGCAAATGTTTTTTTTACAGTATAATGCAAAAGTACAGCACTTGCATATGTTCCGCATACACCTGGATGTTTCCGATTGATCCAGTTTTTATATGGCTTAAATTCTAAGGAAGATAAACCAGTCCATCTGTTCTCCTTATGAATACTGCTCCCTCCTTTTTTCTTTGGAATTGGAAGAAGAAAGAGAGAAGCAAGCTATCCGCCCTACTTCTTCTTTTCCCCATTTTTTATTTAAAGCAGCTCTTTACTTAAGGGTGTGTGATCCATTATAAATAAGAAGGGACGGTGTACAAACAAGGACTCTTTCTTCGCCTAACTATTCGCTGGATAGTAAAGAGAGTATTTCCTCTCTTGATAGACTAGCCAACTTCGTTTCACCAGTTTGGATAACGGTATCCATCAATTCACGTTTTTCAGCCTGCATGAGACTGATTTTTTCTTCGATCGTCCCCTTCGTGATCATCCGGATAACTTGAACAGATTTCTTTTGACCATAACGATGAACACGGTCAGCAGCTTGTTGTTCAACAGCCGGATTCCACCAAGAATCGTACAAAATAACGGTATCTCCTCCGGTAAGATTCAGCCCTGTTCCCCCTGCTTTGAGAGAAATCAAGAACAAATCTTTTTCACCAGTATTGAAGCGTGTTGTTAATTTCAACCGATCTTCATTTGGTGTGGAACCATCCAAATAATGGTAGTCTACTCCCACATTATCCAGCTTTTTCCGAATGATTGCCAGCATACTCGTGAACTGAGAAAAGAGGACAACGCGTTTTCCATTCAAACGAGCTTCTTCAAGATATTCCATCAAGCGATCGAGCTTGCTTGATTCCCCTTCATAATCAGGTAAGACAAGATGTGGATCACAACAAATTTGTCTTAAGCGGGTCATCCCCGCTAAAATATGCATGCGGTTTTTTTGGAATTCTGTCTGATCGGTTATTCCTTCCACGCGTTCACGGATCAACGCTAATTGTGCACGATAAACCCGTTTTTGCGAGTCATACAAATCGATCAATTCTGTTGTTTCCGTTTTTTCAGGTAAGTCTTGTAAGACTTCTTTTTTGATACGGCGCAAGATAAACGGCGTAATTTTTTTGCGTATCCATTCTTTCCTCATTGCTAAAAACTTTTTCTTCGTAGTGAAAATTCCCGGCTGCACGATTGAAAAGAGTGTATACAATTCCTGTAAATTATTTTCGATAGGTGTACCGCTCAATGCAAATTTATTTCTTGTCTTTAATGCTTTCACCGCTTTGGTTGTTTTGGCAGCATCATTCTTGACATTTTGTGCTTCGTCAAGGATAACTGTCTGGAAAGTTTCTTCTTCAAAAATATCTGTATCCCGTTGAATCAATGGATAAGAAGTGATCCATACAGAAACACCATTTTTCCGTGCTTCCTTCATTTTTTCACTGCGTTCTTCTTTCGGTCCATTCAATAAAATGGTCGATACTCCCGGAGCGAATTTAGCGAATTCTGCTTCCCAGTTATATAAGACACTTGACGGGCAGATGATCAGGGCGGGGTCGGTTGAATTTTCGAGAATACCTAACAAGAAAGTAATGGTTTGGACTGTTTTGCCCAGTCCCATATCATCAGCGAGAATTCCTCCAAATCCATAATGATCTAGCGTTCGCATCCAATTGTACCCAACTTTTTGATAAGGACGTAAATCTGCTTCTAATCCAATAGGCAAGGCAAATGGTTTCTTGATAGGGGTCGTTAAGCGTTCTACGATAGATTTGAACCGTTCCCCTTTTTCAATTTCTAAATCTTCGGCAACCGCTAGTCCCTTGACTAGTGGAACGTGCATCGAGGCATCGATCGTCTCAGGCGCCATATCCATTTTCTCAAGAGACTCATTGAACTGTTGCAGTCCCTCTTCTTTTAAATTGACCAATTTCCCGTTGTTCAGACGGTAATATTTTTTTTGCGAGCGCAATTGCTGCATCAATTCTTTCAATTCATCCAGAGAAAGATCGTCGGTTTGGAATGAGACATCTAACAATCCGGTGGCTTCATTGGCTTCTAACTCCATTCTTGGAGTAGCTTTTTTGGAATAGAAAAGCTGATCGACTTCGGAAGTCAAGAAGAGTTCAAACTGATCTTTTAGTGTTGGTAAGCTTTCATAAAGAAAAGCGGCTACACTTTCAGTATAATCCAGTTGGTAGACTCCTTCACCGATAGTTGCTAATGGCAACTGTTCATGTAACAGACTCAGCAATCGATTTTCTTCCATCAGATTGCGAATAACCAATGCTGTCTGTTTCACTTCTTTTTGGGTTTCGTTTTCTAATGGATAAAAAACTTCACTTCCATAACGAAATACGGGCCGAACATGCAGTGTTTCTTCATTCCAATCTAAATACAATTGCGCATGTAAGTCGGGTTGGATGACTTCCGCTTGTAGTGTCTCGTCTAAAGTCAAGTTTACCCACTGGCTAAGTTGGCCGAGCACAGAAGAAAAGAAAGCTGAAGCATTCTTTTTATTGAACCGAAGTGGTGCAAAATTGTTTTTCTCGACTGTTTCCCACACTGTTTTCACCAGGCGGTATGCTTCAGCTGACAAAAAATAAAATGCGTCAGCGATCAAGATGATATTTGCTCCTGAATGAAACTGAACGAGCTCCTCGTTTTCTTTTTCAAGTCCAAATTCAATTGAGCGCTCATCAACTTTGCGGAGATGAAACTGCAAGGGTAATTTTTTCCAATCAGTTTGGATATGATAGTTTTGATTTCTTTGTTCGGTTTTAAGTCGTTTGGAGATGATGCGGATGAATCCGGCATCCACCTTTTCTAACTGTGTTAAGACCATTTTCAAAAACTGTGGTGGAATGATGAGTTCTTTTTTATCCCCCACTTGTCCATACGGATTGGTCGCTTCTAACACTTGGACGATATCATATAAAACTTTTAAAAACTTCTGATCCGCATACGGGACAGCATATTTTTCAGGAGAATACGTCAATCGTTTTCCAAAATCTATCGTATGTCCAAGGACAAAGTCTTTGATCATTGCTTTGATGTCTTTCAACACATATAGATGATCGTTTCCTGCTTTCATTGTCAGACTGTAGATTCGATGACTGCGATTTCCCTGTAACGTCAATGTATATTCAAAGAAAACGGATGGCTTCGTATAATGTGCCGTTTGTAACTGGGTTTCTTTTTCAAACTGCGTCAGCAAAAAATTGATGGCTTCATCATTTTGTCGCGACATCTTACCCGAAAAATGAGGGCCGGGCTCCACTTGTGTGTTTTTATCTAACGGAATTTCCTCTTCAGTGAGCGTATTCAGTTTAAGCATGCTTGCCACGACATGTTCACAGGCTCCTTGATAGCGCTCAAATAGAGGGCAATTGCAATGGTATTGTTTGGCTACGCCATTTTTATAAAAACGAATACTGACATCATATTTTTTTTCGCCTTGCACTTCGAAATGAACGGAATTATTTTCGTTATTTCCGTAAGGGTGACTAACTTTATTGTGGTCATATAATTCTGTTCCTTTTTGCATGACCACTTCATTTGAAGCTAAGTGTTGAATGGTTGTTTCAGGAAAAAATTGCTTTCTTATCATGATTCCATTCCTTCTCTTTTTGTCTTATCCTTCATTATAACAAAAAAACTGCCTGTTTTGGGCTCTTTTTTTATTATAACGATAAGGATGCGATCCATGCATTAAAAAAACAGAAAATAAACAAGCAACAAGTGGGCTTCTCTTTGTGTAACCTATGGTTGTACTGTCCAGATTCGAATTTTCTTTGTAACCCCCTACCGTATAAAACACCTTTTGTGATATAATATTTCAGTATGCTTTTAATAACTATCTCAAAAGGAGAGATTTCTAAATGAATTTTTTACGCAATGCATTATTTTTTGGTTTAGCCGGTTTCATCGTGATCTCCTTATGGGATTATCTAACTCTTCACCTGGGTATTTTTGGAGGCGTTTTAGCGGCCGGTTTGGGTGTTGGGACTATGTGGTTTTTCAATCATCATCTGGGTCTGATCGGAAACCAGCCGTATGCAGCCTTTGTAGACATGGGACTCGGTATTTCAATGACCGCACTGTTTCGAGATACGTTCATTTTTGGTTGGAATGCCTTAGGTGAAGCTGTTCCTACAATACTTTTGGTCATAGTCGGTGCCGTGATCGGAGGCTCTCTCGCGTACAAAATCGAGATTCATTACGAGAAGAAGCTTTCCATCACTCAAAGGGAACCTGATATAAATTTCAATGAAAGCGAGGGGCAAAAATGAGCTTGTTGCAAGGAATCACTACATTCACCGGTGCTTTACTCTTCCCTTTGTTTTTACGTTTGTTCTGGGGAAAATTAACCAATATTTTTGGAACTATTGGTGGCTGGATAGCCGCACTGTTGATAGTCGGGGGTATGTGGGTAGTTAATCATGGCACTCAAACGGCTTTCATTTACCAATCAAGTGTCATTTGGATCGATATGGGGCTAGCTGCCTTTGTGGGAGTTTTTACCGCCAGTGCCTTAAAAGGCGGCAAAATCAAACCCGCATTGCCTGTTGTTCTGTCCGGATTTACTGGAGCTTTCATTGCTGGTTATCTCATGAGCCTACTGAGTTAACAGTTTTGTGTGCGGAGGCAATGGCTAATACAGATCCATCTTATAAAACGGTGGTTTATTTCACATGATTTTCGTATCGACCTAAATAGTGACGTGAAAATCGAAAGGGTGTCTCCTCAAAACTGAGGACACCTTTTTTAGTTGATCGGTCTTATATAGTAGATAAAAATTCGTTCGTGAAATGAGAAGAGGCTGGGACTTTTGTCCCAGCCTCTTCTCATTTCTTTTTATTCGGTAGTGTACTCTTTAACTTTTTCATTAGACAACAATGCGACATGGCTTTGACTACGATCACTTTTGATTTTTCCTTTAGCTAATTCGATCACACGATACGGAATCTGCTCGATCAGTTGACTGTCATGGGTCGCCATCAGAATCGTCGTTCCCTTTTGATTGATCCGATAAAATAGGCGCATGATAGCAACCGACGTTTCGTGATCTAAATTCCCTGTAGGCTCATCTGCCAAAATAACGGAAGGATTATTGATCAGTGCCCGTGCGATGGCTACGCGCTGCTGTTCGCCCCCGCTACAGTCACCGGGGTATTCATTGACCTTGTGCTCTAACCCAACTTCTCTCAGCACAGCTAACACACGCGTTTCAATCAGGCGCTCATCACACTTAATAACTCTCAAAGCATAGGCGATATTTTCAAAAATCGTTTGATTGGTCAATAATTTGATATCTTGAAAAACGATCCCGATATTCCGCCGCAAATTCGGTACTTCTCGATTTTTCATTTTTGCGACCACTTGGCCACACACTTCGACATACCCCTTAGTGACTTTCTCTTCCCGATAAAGTGTCTTCAACAACGTACTTTTCCCCGAACCACTTTCCCCCATCAAATAAACGAACTCTCCTTGCTCGATCAACAAAGAGACATTCACCAATGCCAGCGGGCCACGAGTATATTTTTTGAACACGCGCTTCATCACGATCATCTTATCACCCGGTTACTGGTTGAACTGATTAATAATCCCATAGATATCATCGGTACTCGACAAAACCTTTCCGTTGAAAGAATAAGCCCGTTGCGTCACCAGCATATCAGTCATTGCCTGAGCTAAATCAACATTTCCCGTTTCGACAAAGCTTTGTTGGATACTTCCAAATCCCTCAATCGCATCAGCTCGTTCCACCATCCCATTCTCTTCTGGACTGGCAAACAAATTTTCTCCTACAGGTAGGAGTGCTTGCGGATTTTGGGGACGATACAGTGCAACTCTTCCAAGTTGGATCGTTTCTTCGCCAACTTGAGCAGTGAGATCCCCTTCAGCAGAAACGGAGAGTCTCTCATTTCCAGTCACTGCAATATTTCCTGGAATGGTTTCGACACGGAAGCCTGAACCATTGACTAATGATCCATTGGCATCGACGAAAAAGCTGCCTTCTTTGCTATACAACCTATTTCCCTGGTCATCTATCAATCCAAATACTCCTTCGCCTGCTACGGCTAGATCAAGTTGCCGTTGACTTCCTATCAACGCACCTTGCCCGAAATCAGTTCCCGTCACCGTTGCTTTGACACCTGCACCGATGCCGCCTCCTTGTAACGGATCACGTAAGCGTACATCTTCTTCAGTCAGGGGATTTTGAAGCAAATCTTGAAAACTGACTGTTTTTCGTTTGTAGCCGGCTGTCTGGACATTGGCAATATCATTTGCTAATGCATTGAGCTTCATCTGTTGGGCTTTCAAGCCATTTTTACTGATATTAAAAGGAATCCCGTTCATTGTTGTCACTCCCCACTTCTGCTTGTAGTTCCTGTTCTTGATTGATCGTTGATTTTTAGACTCTGCCTAGCTCATTGGTGGCTTTTTTTAACGTGTCATTGGCAGCTGACAGTACTTTCTGATTGGCTTCAAATTCTCTGGTCACCTGCATCAGATCCACCATAGCATCGGCCATATCCAAATTGGATGTCTCTAGAAACCCTTGGTAAACAGAAACTTGTGCAGTGTCCTGAATGCCGCCTTGACCCGTAAAAGTCGTTTCCCCGACAGAATCCAGCTGATTCACATCTTCAAAGCGTGTGATCAATAATTGCTGTCCCGTTTCTAAAATGCGTCCTTTTGTATCGATAGTCAAGCGCTCATCTACAGTGATCGCCCCACCATTCGTAGCGAGGACCAATTCTCCGTTTTGGGTCACGAGCTGATTCTGCTCGTCGACTGTAAAATCGCCGTTACGGGTAAATAGTTGCTGTCCATTTTCCCCTTGGAGGGTAAAGAACCCTTCTCCTTGTAAGCCTACAGCCGTTACGGTGCCTGTGCTTTGTAATGCTCCGGGATCAAATGAACGAATCATTTCATCTAGCTGATTTCCAAAAGTGAAGCCGCCCAGTTGACGGCGACCCTCCAGTTCACGGCCACCCATATAATTATGTAAATCTTCAGCTGCGGTCGTACTTTGAATGAGTCGTTGCGCTTTGTACCCGGGTGTGGTCGCATTGGCAGCATTGACACTGATCGTTTTCTGCTTTTCTTGTAACACGTTAAAGTTGCGCGCGAGTACGTCCATACTTCTAATCATGGTATTCTCTCCTTAAAAAGCTACGTAGTTTCAGTAATAGTTGGGCATGTATCTGGGATATACGTGGAACGGACAAGTTATAGATATAGGCGATTTCTTTCAATGGCAATGAATCTACATAATATAATTGTAAAATCGTTTGTTCTCTTTCTGTTAACGACCCAATGGCTTTTTTTAAATAGTCGGATTGCTCTGACTGCAGTAAGGCACCTTCAACGGAAATGGACTTTTTATCTTCTACAGAATCTTTCCATTCTCTGTCATTATCCGAATCTTTAAATAATATATCTTCTAATGAGATAGCGGCCAAGCTGTGGATCGTTTGATGGATCGCGCTCAACTGCTTTTTGTCGATGCCCATTGCCTGACAAATCTCCAATTCCGATGGGGTCTGTAAATGTTTCCTCTCCAGTTCCTCTTTGGCCCGGTAAAATTCATTTAATTTAGATACCCGTGTACGCGGAACGCGGGCGTGTTTTCTTACCTCGTCAATGATGGACCCTTTGATGCGGACATAGGCATATTTTTCAAACGGGACATTGGTATCTGGTTTGTACTTTTCGATGGCGTCCATCAACCCCAGTGTTCCCATACTGATCAAATCATCTTGATCATACAAATGACTTTTGACTTTCGTATTGCGTGCGGCTTTTTCGACCAGCGGCATATACTCAAGCATATCGATGGTTGCTTTTGTTTCATCCATTTACTTCACCCACTTTCTTTAAAAAAATTAGAGAGTCGCTTCGATCATTCCGCGTGTTTCCAACTGCGTATCATTTGGTACTTCATTTAGAGACAACACGGCAATATCCGGGAAGTTAAAAGCCAACAAATTGCGTGTCGCTGCTCGGATTTTTGGAGAAGTAAGCAGTACATGCGGAACGCCCTGAGCTTCCAGCTGGTTATGCTGCTGATTCAGACTGTCGAAAAACGATGTGATCACCCGCGGCTGCAAAACCGGAATCGATCCGCCGGAAGCTTTTTGAATGCTTTCTGTGATCCGTTCTTCCGTATCCGGATGTACCGTCAAGACATTCAATTGTCCCCGTTCATCCAGATGGGGTTTAACGACTGTCCGTTTTAACGACTGGCGTACATAATCAGTCAAGGTTTCAGGGTCTTTGGTCAATGTGCCATAATCGGCTAAGGTTTCCAGAATGGTCACCAAGTCATTGATCGGAATATCTTCTTTCAGTAAATTCTGCAACACTTTCTGAACTTCACCTAAGCGCAATATATCCGGTATCAATTCATCGATGACCACATTGTACTGATCTTTGATGCCTTCCAGTAACTGTTTCACCTCTTGGCGTCCCAGTAGATCATGCGCATGCTGGTGAATGACTTCTTTCAAATGGGTGACCAAGACAGTCAATGGATCGACGACTGTCAAATCATGCAGTTCAGCCAGCTCACGATCTTTTTCGTCTACCCATAAAGCATCCAGCCCAAACGCGGGCTCTTTTGTCGGAATACCTTTGATGTCTATATCGATCAATTCGGGTTCCACTACCATGTATTTGTCTACATACAATTCTCCACTGGCCACTTCATTGCCCTTGATTTTGATTGCATAACGGTTCGGAGTGAATTGCAGATTATCCCGAATGCGGATCGGTGTCAATACGATCCCTTTCTCATGTGAGAGCTGCTTGCGTACAGATTGAATGTGACTCGTCAAGTTGGCATCTTGTTCCTCATTGGCTAGCGGGATCAGCCCGTAGCCGATTTCAATGGCGATCGGATCCACCTGGAAAGAGGTGATCGGTTCGTCTGAACGTTCTTTTTTGTGAATGGTGTCTGCCTGGGCTTGTTTTGCTTCTGATACTTTTTGCTGATCGGCTTCGTTTTGTGTCAATAGGTATCCAGTGGTCACCAACAAGACTGCGATCAACGCAAAGGGAAAGAAGGGAAAGCCAGGAATAAACGCAAATAAGAATAAAATCGTTGCAACAATGTACAGTACTTGGGGTGTCCGGAATAATTCTTTTCCTAACGAATCTCCAAAACCTTTGTCGTTTGCTGTCCGTGTGACTAAAATACCAGAAGCAACTGAAATCAGTAAGGAAGGTATCTGACTCACGAGGCCATCCCCGATGGTCAATTTCCCAAACTCGGCCAATGCCTCTGTAACGGTGTAGCTTCCGTTGATAGAAAAGATCAGTATCCCTCCGACCAGGTTGATGATCGTGATGACGATCCCAGCAATGGCGTCACCTTTGACGAATTTGCTGGCTCCATCCATGGCTCCGTAGAAATTGGCTTCATTTTCTAAATTGCTGCGTCGTTGCTTTGCTTGAGCTTCGTCGATCATGCCAGAATTCAAATCGGCATCAATGGCCATCTGTTTTCCGGGCATGGCGTCCAGAGTGAAACGAGCCGATACTTCTGCGACCCGACTGGATCCATTGGTGACTACCAGCATTTGAATCAGAACAATAATAATAAAGATGACCGCTCCGACTATGTAATTATTTCCAGTTACAAAGTTTGCAAAGGTATCGATCACCTGTCCAGCTTCTCCTTCACTTAAAATCAACCGGGTTGAAGATACGTTTAAGGCTAAGCGGATCATAGTCGTCAAGAGGAGTAAAGTCGGAAAAGACGAGAAGTCCAGTACGGAATTAGTAAATAACGTCAATACGAGAATCAGAATAGCTAAAGCAATGTTCATGACTAAGAGGATATCTAATAAAAATGCAGGCAGAGGAACAATGATCATGCCGATAACAGCTACTACGACAAAAGCGACCAGACTATCTAGATAAGTGGAGAATTTGTTCAATGTAGTGCGCATGGAATTGGTCATGATGATCCTCTCTTCTTTCGTTTAAATTTTGTTTTTCTGTTGTGCTTCCACCTGGTAAACGAAAGCTAAGATTTCAGCGATCACCTGATACATTTTTTCCGGAACAGGCTCTCCGGCTTTTACATCTTTGTACAAACTACGTGCGACTAGTTTGTTTTCAACGATCACGATTTTATTCTCACGAGCGCGTTCTTTGATTTTTTGCGCCATGTGATCCTGCCCTTTCGTCACTACCATCGGCACAGCATCTTTTGAACGGTCATAGCGGATAGCAATAGCGAAGTGAGTCGGATTGGTAATGACGACATTGGCAAAATCGACGTCGGAAAGCTTTCCGTTCAACATTTCACGGTATTTTTGTTTCCGCTGCGATTTCATTTGCGGATCGCCTTCCATTTGTTTGAACTCATCTTTAATGTCCTGCTGGGACATCATCAAGTTTTTCTTGTGGTCATACCGCTGAAATAAGTAGTCGGCCACACCTATAAGGAGAAGAAAAATGCCTAATTTTACTCCCAAACTTCGAATGAGCGATAATAACAATGGAAATAACTTTTCCACTCCCATTTGACTCGAGTGCAAAATCAGTTGAAAGGAATCGCGGAGAGTCAAAAACATCAAATACAAAACAACGCCTAACTTGCTTAAATTTTTCACTAAACCAAACCATGCTTTTTTTCCAACCATTTGCTGGATCCCTTTGACGGGATTCATTTTTCCAAAACTCGGTTTCATAGATTTAGTGGAAAAAATGAAGCCGACTTGGAGTAGATTTGCAAGCAGTCCGGCGAAAAAGGCAATGGCTAAAAATGGAACGGTGAGCACCAGAACAAATAATATGGCACGCGTTCCTATGTAATTGAGTTGTTCATTCAGTGTGTATACAGCTAATCCTTCTGTTAAGAATGAGCGCATCATGCCCATTCCGTTCTCGAGTAGATAGCTTCCTAAAAATGTGGCAGGCAAAAGAAATACAAGGTAAGAGATTGCAGAAGAGAGATCCTGACTTTTAGCAACCTGACCATCTTTTCTAGCATCGCGTAGTTTTTTGGCCGTGGGCTTTTCTGTTTTTCCATCTCTTTCAGACATTTCTTCACTCCTAATCCGTTCCTAAAGCATACATAAATTCACTCATCATTTCGACTATTTTGGGCATAAATGCTCCAATGTTACTGATCAGCGTGGGCAAGAAAAAAAACATAAATATCAGACTGACTAAAATCTTCATCGGCATCCCTAATATCAATACATTTATCTGCGGAACCGTTCTTGAGATCAATCCCAGGACCAGTTCAGATAACAATGCAACGATCATTAAAGGAATAGCCAGTAAAATAGCCGACTCAAAAATGAAGCCGATCATCTGGACGATCCCTTCCGTCCCCAAATAGTTGTAGCTGGTTTGGGTTATCGGCAAATCATCAAACGAACGGACAAAAACCCGTATAGTTGTATGGTGCAAATTTGTCAAAAAAAACAGCAGTATCGATAGCCAATAGTAAAGCCTGCCGTAGTTTGAGACTTGAATCCCCAAACTTGGATCATATTGTGAGCCCATTGAAAAACCAACTTGAAAGTCAACAAATTGACCGGCCATTTCGATTGCAGAAAATATTAGTTGTACTACGAAACCAATAGCCAATCCGAGCAACGCTTCTTTTATGATAAAGAGTCCAAAGACAAATGGAGTCAGTACCGTCGCAAGCTCTTGTTGGCCGGGGTAAACAGCTAGTGCAAGTCCTACCGAAAGCATGATCTTGCTGATTGCAGGCATTCCTTTGTAAGAAAAACCGGGAACGATAACGATAAAACTGGCTACACGGGTAAATATAAGAAAGAAGGTTTGCAACGTGTTCATAAAATCGTTCCTTTACAAAGTGCTTATGATATCAAAGATACGTTCGGTAAATGATAGTAGCGTGTTGAGCATGAAATTCGCCAACAAAACGAGTGAAAGGAGAATGGCAAGGAGCTTCGGAACAAAACTGAGTGTTTGTTCCTGGATCTGGGTGGTCGCTTGCAAAATACTGATGACCAGCCCTACCACTAATGCGACGATCAGGATGGGCCCACCCACTTGAATCATGACAAGAAAGGCGTCTTGCATGACGTCTAATATTTCAGCAATTGTCATTTTCGGCCTCCTCTTATAAAAATCCGTTGACGAGTGACTCGACCACTAAGTACCAGCCATCGACCAAAACGAATAACAATAATTTAAATGGCAACGAGATCATGACCGGAGACAGCATGAACATCCCCATCGACATCAAAATACTGGCTACGACAATATCAATGACCAGAAAAGGAATGAAAATGAGAAAGCCGATGGTAAAGGCTGTCCGTAGTTCGCTGATTGCAAATGCCGGCACCACTGTAAGAAACGCGACCTCTTCTGGACTGTCCGGTTGTTCTTCTGCTAATTCGATGAAAAGCTCTAAGTCACTGCCACGGGTATTTTCAAGCATAAACCCTTTTAGTGGTGCTTGGGCTTCTGTTAAAGCTTCCGTCACCGTGATTTCTTCATTGATATAAGGTGTCAGTGCCGTTTCAGCTATCTCATCAAATATCGGACGCATAATAAAGAACGATAAAAACAAGGCTAGCCCCGTCAAGACAAGATTGGGTGGAGATTGCTGTGTACCTAAAGCGTTACGTGTAAAAGAAAGAACAACGATGATACGTGTAAAACTTGTGGTCAATACGAGCAAGGTAGGAACCAATGCAATGACGGTGAACAAGAAAAACGTATTGAGTATATCTGAAGAGCCACCGGCTGAATTGTTGAGTGCATCCATTACATCGGTTACCATTTTCTCACCACTTTCTTCACTTTACTTTTTGTTTCCATCGTGTTTCTTTTGAATCGCCTGTTTGAGTGCTGCCTGCCAATTTTCTGTAGACAGCCCTTCTTTGTGCGTGATTTTTTTATCTGTTTCTTCTTGTTCTTTTAATTGTATGATCTGTAAGCGTAATTCATCTGCTTCTTCTTTTGTATATTCTTTTATACACTCTATGCCTTTTTCGCTGAAACTCATTAAATAATAATGACTCCCAACAGCAACAATGTTTAAGGAAGCCGTTTTGTTTATGGGTTGGCGTTCAAGCACATGAATCAATTTCCCTGGCTGACGCATCGAACGATTTAATTTTTTTAACAAGTAATGGGCTAGCCAGACGATCAATAGGAGAGCGCCGATCATTCGAAAGAGATACAGTAACGTTGTCGAGAAATCCATAAACCTTTTTCCTTTCTTATTGCATCAGCACATTAGTAACGTAGACTTCTTCGATCACTACTTCTTGTAAATCCGCATTGATGCGTTCTTTCAATTCTTGTTTTATTACTAAATTACCTTCTTCTTCTGTAAACAAGCTATTGGGTGTTTTTTTATGCACGACATGTATCACAGCATCGCGCACTTTAGGTAGATTGTTCTCAATGATTGCAGTCACTTCTTCATCGTAACTCATCAAGGTGATCTCCAATTTTACATAGGAATCATTTCGTGAACTTTCTCCTTGTTCGAGGTTCACGATAAATTCATCTAATGCAACTTTCGTTTCAACAACTTCTTCAGGTCCTTCTGCCGATTGAACATATTGCATGCCGATAAACACACCCCCAGCTAACAATAGAGGGACAAGCAATAAAAGGAGTATCCCTTTTTTTGATTTTTTTTCATTATTTTCTTTAGAAGCCATCCGGTATCTCCTCCTTTTCATGGACAACGGCGATATTCACACGTCGATTTTTTGCTTTATTTTCTTGGGTATCATTCAAAACCAGTGGCTGAAATTCCCCATATCCTTTAGCGGAAAGTCGTTTCGGATCGATCTCCTCTTCCTCACTTAAATAGCGAAGTACAGAAACGGCTCTGCCTGTAGACAACTCCCAGTTTGACGGAAAACGTTCACTAGACATGGGAACATTATCCGTATGACCTTCGACCACTAAACTATTATCAAATATTTTTAATAATCCCGCTAAACTTTCTAGCGTATCTTCTCCTGAGCTGGTCAAGGTTGCTCTACCCGAACTGAACAAAATCGATTCTTGGATATACAGATAGATCCCTTTTTCATCTCTCGTTAAAGAAATTTCGGTATTTAATCCTTTTACATCAATGTAATCCATTGCCTGGTCGTACATAAGGATGACCTCTTTCGGGATCTGGTCAACTTCTTCAGTAATGTCCTCTTTATTTTCATCAAAAGGACTTTCTTCATCGACCACTCCCTCATCTAATGATGAAGGACCTTCCAGAATGGTCGCCCCGTTGGTTCCCAGAAAAGCATCTTTCATCGAGTAATTGACTGCTTCAAATTTTTCGGTGCTGATGACTGACATCGAAAACAATAAGACGAAAAAGGCAAGTAAGAGAGACATCATGTCTGAATAGGTGGTCAACCAGGAAGCTGGCCCCGAAGCATTATCTTTTTTCTGTTTCCTTTTTTTCTTTTTAGACATGTATTATCCCTCATTTACTGCTGGATTTCTTACTGAAGCCTCTTCATCCAACCCTTTTTCAGAAGTTGACAAGAAGCTCACTAATTTTTGTTCGATAACACGTGGATTTTGTCCTTTTTGTAGAGACATAACACCTTCCATGATCAAATCGAAGGTTTTCATCTCTTCACGGGACTGTTCTTCCAAATTTTTGGCGATCGGTAAGAAAACCATGTTCGCCAAGAAAGAACCATAGAATGTTGTCAACAAAGCTGTCGCCATTCCGGTACCGATTTTTGTCGGGTCAGCCAAATCACTCAACATCGCAATCAATCCGATCAATGTTCCGATCATCCCAAAAGCTGGAGCGTATTCTCCCCATTTTAAGAAGACCATTTGACCGACACTATGCCGACTCGTTATCTGTTCATATTCCAATTCCATCAATTCTTCAATGGTTTCGCCGTCGACTCCATCTACAACCATTTGTAAACCGTATATCAACAATGGGTTGGTTAAACTGGCAATGTCATCTTCAATTGCGAGCGCACCTTCGCGACGCATTTTTTTGGAGATCCCTGTAATCAGATCGATCAATTCTCTGCGATCATCATTGGGAGCAAAAAACATTTTTTTAAGTAATGAAGGAACTTTTTTTAAAACGGTAAAAGGAAAACTGATCAACAATGCACTAAATGAGCCCGCAACCACAATAATTAAAGAGGGGCCGTCAAAAAATCCAATCAGCGGTCCACTCGAACTCATGGACCAAAGGATCAATCCAATTCCTACTACCAACCCGATTAAAGGGAATATATTTCTTTTCAATTTTCTGCCTCCCTTTGATAAGCATATATTTCTCTTTTATAGTCTAAAACTTTTTCAGCTACAGTATCTGGTGTTTCTTTGACACGTATTTTTTTTAAATCGATCAATGTAATGACAGTATCGTGTGCCCAGTCAATACGGTAGATCAATTCACTATTTAATAAAAACGATTCACCTACAATAGAGGTCAATTCAATCATGTGGTAATCTCCTTACACAAACAGTTTGTGTTGTGTTGAATTTTTTCAATTGAATCAGGTAACTTTATTCACTTTTCTTCATTGAAGTTGCCTGCAAGACTTCCATTCAGGCAACTTCCAGTCGGAAAAGGGCGGAAAGTGTCCACTACGGGCTTCATTCAGGTAACTTCAGCTTCCACTCAGCCCTCAACTTGCCCGAATCAGTCAACCTTACTAGCCTTCACCCATTGAAGTTGCCTACAAGACTTCCATTCAGGCAACTTCTAGTCGGAATAGTGCGGAAAGTGTCCAATACGGGCTCCGTTCGGGTAACTTCAGCTACTACTCAGCCCTCAACTTGCTTGAATCAGTTCGATTCAGTCAACCTTACTAGCCTTCACCCATTGAAGTTGCTTGCAAGACTTCCATTCAGGCAACTTCTAGTCGGAAAAGAGCGGAAAGTTACCTGATCAACCTTTTACAATTTTATTAACGTTTCAAGTTGATCAATTCTTGTAGCATCTCGTCTGATGTCGTGATGCTTCGTGAGTTTGCTTGGTATGCACGGCTAGTGGTGATCATTTCTGTAAACTCATTCGCTAAATCGACGTTCGACATTTCAAGGAATCCAGAACGGATCACACCATAACCTGCATCTGATGGAAGACCATAGATAACCTCTCCAGAGTTTGCGGTATTATTATATAAGTTCCCTCCAGCTTTTTCTAACCCATCCGGATTGGCAAAGCTAGCTAGAGCAACCTGCCCTAAAGTAGCCGTATTTCCATCAGCTAATGTAGCTGTTATCAATCCGGTATTATCAATCGTGTAGTTCTGAATATCCTCACCATCTACATCTTCAGGAATAGACAAAGTCACGACACCAGCATCTACAGCTAAACTTTCTCCAGTTATCGGATCAGTATTGTATCCCATTAAACGTGCTCCACTAGCTGTAACTAAATTTCCATCTTGGTCAGCATAAAAACCACCGTCGCGAGTAAATTGAACATTTGCACCATCACCCGTTTTACTGACAACGAAAAATGAGCTATCTCCATTTTGTATGGCAAAATCTAAATTACGTCCCGTAGGTTGAAGCGAACCGCCACTCATAACCGTATCAGTCGATCCTACTTGTACACCTAATCCGACTTGTTGAGTATTGACCCCACCGCCACCATTATTGTTTGGGCCTTGAGCAGTTTGATTGATTTGGCTGATCATATCTTCAAAACGGACACGCCCGGTTTTAAATCCGACTGTACTGACGTTTGCGATATTATTTGAAATGACATCCATCTTTGTTTGGAAACTCTTCATTCCAGAAACTCCAGAATACATTGATTTTAACATTTTATATTTTCCTCCATTCGATTTTCCTATATCGATCAGTCAATAGGAAACTAGCCTCTTTTCAGTCCAGCTAGGTCTTGCTTAAATTTTTACGGCACTATCGATATTGGTGACTTCATTCATTTCATCTGTCTTTAATGCGGTAATAATGGTACGATTTTTAATGCTCGCGATCAGTGCCATTTCATCGTATAAAATCAAAGAGTTTTGGGCACCTTTTGTTTCTAAGGTTTCCATTGCCTCGCTTATTTTGCTTAAATCACTTGCTTCCAGCGTGAGACCTCTCTGCTCGAGTCGTTTCTGTGCATGATTGGAAATGGTCAGCTCTCCGGTTTTTGTTTCGTTTTTTAACGCCTGATTCAAAAAACTTTCGAATTGGTGATCGATTTTAAGCTTTGAAACCTGTTTAAGGGGCGTCTGCGTGTTCTGTTTGTTCACTGAATGAATGGAATAGTCCTGAATCATTCACTTCCACCCATTTCGGTGATTGCGTTCATCCCGTATTCTTTTCCGCCGATCAAAATCGTAGCAAGACCATCGTTGAATTTTACCTTTTCAACAACTCCTGTAACCAATCCCGCTTCTTCTCCCATTACTGTCACATTTTTCCCGACCATTTGAATGGCTTGTTGTTGCTGAGACATGATCAGTGTCATGTTCATTGCTTCGGTCAATTGCGTCATCTGATCTAACGTATTCATTTGAGCCATTTGCGAAATGTAATCCATTTCTCCACCGCCGCCGCCACTTCCACCATCATCACCTGGCAAAGAAGGTAAACTAATAGCTGCCGCCATGATTTTCATGAAATCGTCTGTACTCAGTGTTCCTGGATTTTTAACTTCTGGGGTTTTTTCCACGCCATTCACTTGTGAGCGCATGCCCATTAAAGATGCATTGTTCATTTCCATTGCGTCTCTCCTTCCTTAAATCAGTAAGCTGACTCCTGTTGAGTCGGTTTCTTCTCTGTCTTGGATGACTTCTTCCGTTTCTTCCATACCTGACCTATTTAGCTTTAGGTCTTGTTCCTGCTGGAATAAAGACGATTGTTGCTGGCTTTGGTCTTGACCGGTTTGGACGTCTACTGAAAAACTATTCACCGCTATTTTTTGGCTCGCCATATCTTGTTTGAAGTGATTGAATTGTTGATCTAAAATGTGTTTCGTCTCACTATTTTCAACTACCCATTTTAGCGTCAATAGTTCATCGATCATTTCTATTTCCACTGATACTTTGCCCAAGTGTTGCGGCGTGAGTTGGATCTTAGCCGTCATTTTTTCTCCTGATCGAACAAGCGAATCTACGACTAGTTTTTCTTGAGCCGTCACCAGTTCGTTCACTGTCATTGTTTCTTTAAAGGCAGTTGCTATAGACTGTGTCGTTTTTGGAGTTGCCGCTTCCGGATTTATTTTGGAGCTCACCGCAAACCGTGCGCCTTCTTCTATAGAAGAAACTTTTTTTCCATCCGTCTCTTTCCCCAATTCTTCCACTTCTTTTAGCGATCCAGCGTGAGGAAGGATAGTAGGAACGGTTTGTTCTATAACCTCTGTGTTGGTCGGCTGTTCAACACCTTCCACATTCTGTACTGTTTCCAGTATTGGATGGGTAGCTTCTGAACTTTCGTCTGCCTGCACGTTTTCAGCACCTTTGGCTGATGCATCTATTTGTGCTTTAAAGTTTCTAAAAAGGACTGCTAAGTTTTGGGTCGGTTCCTTGATCATCACAGACATTTCTTTTGTATTCTCTATTTCTATAGTGCTCAGTCTTTCTTCCGTTTCCACTAGACTGGTGATGATTTGTTTGATTTCGTCTACCGTTGCCGGTTTCTTGAGCTGATCGCCTAACAGAGCTAATTTCTCTTCGACTTGTTCGATCGGTAAACCTTGAAACCTATCTACTACTGCTTCTTTTACTTGGCTCAACAGCGCTTTTACTTCTGTCATTTCTTCTGGTGTAAAGAGCTCAGTAAGCGGAATGCTGGTTTCAGTATCTATCGAAGCATTTCGATCGTGTTCTGGAAAGAGTTTTTGAAGGAGCACTTGCTGGTCTTTGGATAACATCTCTTTCAGTTCTCCTAAGAAATCCCCATCTGTCCCTTCAGACTGCGTAAACAGTAGGTTTAGCAACTGCAAAATTTCCTGTTCCTCTTCAGGTGAGAGTTTTCCTTCTTCAGTCAGTCCGTTCCCAACAACTTCACTCTCTTTCATCAGTCCATGTAAAAATGCTTCGAATGTTTCCAGTTTTTCTGTCTGATTCTTTTGTGGTATCTTCACCGTTTTCACATTTACAGTTTGCTTCATTGATTGCACCGTGTTCATATTTCACCTCCTCTCAATGGCTGCTGTTTTTAATAGAGAAAACGCCCGAATTGGATAGTTGCCATTTCATCCAATTCCTTTTGTTCCTCTTTTTTCTCAGCCAAATAATAAGCAGATTCTTCCTTCTCCTGCAACTTTTCCAGTACTCGTTTTTCTTTGTGTGATTCCGCTAAAGCCGCCTGCATTTCCCGCACGACTTCTTCGGCACGGTTCACCCGGGTCTTCTGGGTCACGACTTTTTCACTCACTAGCGATTTATAGAGATCATGGTGGCGCAGTCCATCGATATCGTTCGATTTCAAGTCTGCATACTTCAGCTGCAAACTCTCTCTTAATAATTTTTCCAGTGTTGCTTGTTCTTTATGTAAATTGGCTTCAGCTTCTAAGACCGTCTGTTGCGCTTGTTTTGCTTTGTCTTTTCGCCAATCCAATATTTTTTCCATTGAAAACTGATACCGACTCATTCAATCACTCCTAACTTATTCGACTCGTCCGTTCAAAAAGTTCGTGTAACTGTTCAATCGTTTGGGGATAAGAAACTTTCTCGTCCACACTTTGCTTCAAGAAGTTTCGGATCGGCTTGTGATTCAGTACCGCTTCATCCACTATCGGATTGCTTCCTTTGCGGTAGGCCCCCACGTCGATCAAGTCTTTCGAGTCTGCATAAATGGCCATATTTTCTTTTAATTTTCCAGCCAACTGGTAATGCTGGTCGGGAACGATTTCTTTCATCAACCGACTCAAACTGTTTTGAATATCAATGGCCGGATACTGATTTTCTGAAGCGATCTTCCGTGACAAGATGATGTGCCCGTCTAAGATCCCGCGAACGGCATCCGCGATCGGTTCGTTCATGTCGTCTCCTTCAACTAATACGGTATAAAAAGCAGTGATTGAACCGGTTTGCGCCATCCCGCTTCTTTCCAGCAGTTTGGGCAAGGTTGTAAAAACGGAAGGGGTATACCCTTTGGTAGTTGGCGGTTCACCAGTTGCCAGGCCGATTTCTCGCTGCGCCATTGCCACCCGGGTCACCGAGTCCATCATCAAAACGACTTTTTTACCTTGATCGCGGAAATATTCGGCGATCGCTGTCGCGACATAGGCACCTTTCAAGCGGACAAGTGGCGGTGTATCGGATGTAGCACAGACGACGACGGATTTTTTATAGCCTTCTGGCCCCAGGTCGTTTTCAATAAATTCATTGACCTCGCGTCCCCGCTCTCCGACTAAGCCGATCACAATGACATCTGCCTGACAGTTGCGCGCAATCATTCCAAGCAAGGTACTTTTCCCGACTCCACTTCCGGCAAAGATCCCCATCCGCTGGCCTTCTCCGACAGTCAACACTCCGTCGATCGCCTGAATACCGGTGGCCATTACCTCTGCGATCCTGCGCCGTGTAAACGGATCTGGGGGAGCGCGATGCACTGCGACAGGATTTCCATTGTCGGCTGCTTCACCGTTCAACGGTCGCCCCAGTCCATCGAATGTTTTGCCCAGCATCGCATCGCTCACGTCGACTTGAAAAGCTTTCCCAGTTGGTCGCACTAGACACCCAGGTCCAATTCCTTCCAACTCATCCAGTGGCATCAACAAGACGGTGTTTTCCACGAAGCCCACCACTTCGGAGAGGACCCTTTTGCCGTTGGATTTGATGTTGATTTCACAGACTTCTCCGATGAACGCATCCAGGCCTTCTACTTTAATGATCAAGCCGGTCACTTGGGAAACTTTTCCCATTTTTAAGGTAAATTGTTTTTTTTCAAGGAGTTGGTGGTAGTCCTGGATGGGTAAGTTCAACATTATGCGCGCTCCATTTCTTTCATTTCTTTCAATACATTGGCTAGCTGTTGATGGATCTGCAAATCGACGACGGCGCGGGTACTTTCGATCACGCATCCGTTCCGTTCGATTTCACTGTCTGGATAAACGACGAAGCGTTTATCTGAATAGGTCTCTTTCAATGTAGGGAGGAGAGCTTTTACTTTCTCTATCTCCGTGGGATGGACATTCAAGGCAACGAAATCTTCTTGGCGGTCCAGTTCTTGAACGACCGGATGGATCAGGTTCAGTAACTTTTTATCATCTTTAGCAAGTTGATCATGTAGGATGTTTTCAGCCATGTGAATAGCCAGTTCCATCCATTCTTGCTTTTTATCTTTGACGTAGTCATCGATTTCAGTGCGGGCGATGGTCAGTTGTTGCCAGGCTTCCTCTTTCAACTTGTGGGATTCTGTCTGGCCAGTGGTAAAACCTTGGTCGTATCCATCTGCATACCCCTGATCAAAGCCTTTTTGCTGGCCGTCAGCCAACGCTTGCGCGAAAGTTTCTTTTCGCAACTGCTCGATTGCTGCTTCGGCTTGTTCCAGCATTTCAGCGCGTTCGACAGCCGCTTGTTTTAAGATGCTTTGTTTTTTCCTTAACGCATCGGCAACTTCTTCGTCTTGAAATTCAGTCGATTCATCCACAGAAGCTATTTTTTCTTCCAGGAGCTGAATCTCTGTTTCGATCGTTGACCGGTCTGCCCCATTGGCAGCCTGTCCTGCTTTGATGATCCTAGGAGATGATTTCATCTGCTTCACCTCGTCGGATGTAAATTTCGCCTTTATCATCTAAGCGGCGAATAACAGTGACCACTTTTTGCTGGGATTCTTCCACGACAGACAAGCGTGCCGGTCCCAAGAATTGCATATCTTCCTTGATCGTTTCCACCGCACGACTCGATAAGTTGTCAAAGACAAAGTCGCGCAAGTCTTCGGTAACGCCTTTGAGGGCCATGACCAAATCGTCGTTTTCCACTTGGCGCAACACTTTCTGGACATCTTCTTTGGATAACGTGATGATATCTTCGAAAGTGAACAAGGAGGCTTTGACTTCTTCGGCCAATTCCGGTTCTTTGGCTTCCAACTCGGCCACGATTTTCTTCTCGGAGCTCCGTCCGATCGCGTTCAATATCTCGACCAGCGTATGCACACCCCCGACATTTTCGGTTTCGTTTTCTACAAACGAAGAGAATTTATTTTCGATGACTTTTTCGATTCGCTCAATGACCGCAGGCGATGTCTGGGAAATCGTTCCGATGCGCTCCGATATTTCTGCCTGCAACTCCAACGGGAACGCGGACAATACATGGGCCGCTTTTTCAGGTTGCATATAACATAAAATAAGCGCCACTGTTTGTGGCTGTTCATTCAACAATAGATTAGTCAATTGTTGCGTATCTGCTTTCCGTGCGATATTAAACGGACGTTCGCGCAATTGGATCTGATTCAACATATCGATCACTTCTTTGGCACGACTCGATCCCAATGCTTTATTTAGCAAGTCTTTGGCGTAATCGATCCCGCCATCTAGCATATATTCACGTGCCTGGGACATTTCCATAAATTCCGTCATGATCTCTTCGCGTTCTTCGGGTTTGACTAATTCGATATTCGCGATTTCATAACTCACTTTTTGTATATACGTATCCGGCATCTGTTTCATGATTTTAGATGCAATATCCGGTCCCAAAGATATCAATAAAATAGCCGCTTTTTTAATTCCATTTACTTCTGTCACTCTCTGTCACCTACTTTTTCTTATCGTTCACCCAAATTTTGATCAATTCAGCTGCCATCTCAGGATTTTCCTGTGCATATTTGCGTGTCGTATCTTCCCGTTCATTTGCGACCTGGTGCTGCTGAGCTTTCGTAGCTTCTTCTTTTTCTTTTAGAATGCTCTGCATCTTGTCTGTTTCACTTAGATAGTCCTCATTGTCGTTTAAATCAGCAAATTCATCAAAATCATTCCGCTTTCTTCGCATGAAGAGCACCAGTACCGTGATCAGGATGATCAGACTGACACCGATCCCCAAGACGTACATCCAATAAGCTTCTAGGAAAGCGGTGATGGTTTCGTCGAGCGGTGCGTTCTCCTCTAAGTCTTTGAACCCTTCGCCATTGGCAAAAGGAATATATTCGACTGTATAGTAGTCTTCTCTTTCCGGATCATACCCGGTCGCACCTTCGATCAAGCGCTCGATCCCATCTTGGTTCATGGCTTCTCCGTTGATGACGACCGATGTTCCGATACGGTTCAGCGACCCAGGTGCTTTGATTACACGCTCGACTAATGAATCTACTTCATAGTTGATCGTTTCATCGTAGGAGTTCGACGCGTCGCCCTCATCACCTGTTACAGCTCCAGCATTGTCCCCAATATTTCCATCTTGAACGCCTTGGACAAACTCCGCATTTCCTGTAGCACTGCGTTGTTCACTACGCGGGATCCCTTTGATCTCGCCATTTTCATCTTCGATGCCTTCATAGCGTGTGATTTCCTGTTCGATGGCATCGAAATTCATTTCAGCTGAAACAGAAACTTGAATATTGTCGATACCGTAAATCGGCGTCAATAATTGCAAAATCTTGCGTTCCATTTCATTTTCGACATTTTGTTGGATGCTTTGATACTGGGTGACACTGTCGGTCGTCTGCATGAAATCATTCGCCTGTAGCGACTGACTCAAGAGATTCCCGTTTGTGTCGACGATTTGGACGTTGGCTACTGGTAAATGGTCAATAGAACCGGATACTAAAGAAGCGATCCCCTGAATCGTTTGTCCGCCTAACCTTTGTGTTCCGCGCGGTTCGATCACAATAGAGGCACTCGCTTCTTTTTGATAATCTGGATTCTGGAATACCGATTCTTCTGGGATCGATACCATGACCTTCGCTGACTCCACTTCTACTAACGAACTGATGGCCCGCTCCAATTCTCCAGAAACCGCACGCTGGAACATGATTTCTCTATCCGCATCCGTCGACATCATGCTCGTATCATCGAAAATTTCAAATCCAACGGAACTTGCCGGCAGCATACCTTCCACCGCTGCATCGATGCGGTAAGCATCCACTTGTTCTTCATCGATCAAAATGGTCGTGCCTGCATCTTCTAGTCTATAAGCCAGACCCTTCGCTTCTAAATCATTGACGATGCGTCCGGCATCAGCGGATTCCATATCGGAAAATAATACCGCGTAAGCTGTCCGCTGAGTGAAATACGTTAAGAAAACCAACGCACTCACAACACTCATGACGATGAGCCCTAGCCGAACTTGTTTTTTTCTTCCCAAGGCTTCCCAGCCTGCGCTCACCTGTGCTACTATGTTTTTTATTCCATCCATCGCAACTTAACTCCCCTTACTGCCCATTTAAAATTGCATATTTTTTACATCGTTATAGGCTTCGATCACTTTGTTTCTCATTTGGACAGCGAGTTCTAAAGATAGTTGCGCTTCCGTTGATTTGATCATAACTGTATGTAGATCGTCTGTTTCTCCCACGATCATCGATTCGATAGCCGCGTTGGAATCTGCTTGTTTCGCTTCTAGATTTTCCATCGCATTCGTTAACATGCCGGTGAAATCTTGACCCTTTAGCTTGTCCGCTGCCGGATTCGCTTGTTCGTTCAATTGACCTAATGAATCTAAGCCCACATTCGAATATACATTACGCATCAATGCTTCTGTATTCATCTATTCACTCCTCATCTATCTAGAAATTTCCAAAGCCTTCTTCAACATCTCTTTACTGGCATTCAAAGCAGTTGCATTGGCATCATACGTCCGCAGCGTCGTCATCATTTCGATCATTTCATCTGCCATATCCACATTCGGATATTCCACATACCCTTCTGCATTGGCGTCCGGATGAGTCGGTTCATACATGAACTTCGTATTCAACGGATCTTCCGCGATCCCCGTCGCTTTCACACCAAAACTATTCAGCTCTAGTCCTTGATGGATACCTGATTTTTCTCTCATTAAACTCTCTTCAAACAGTACTTGTTTCTTTAAATACGGACCACCTTCTTCCGTTCGCACCGTATTCACATTCGCAATATTGCTGGACGTCACATCTAACTTCAACCGCTCCAGCGACAACCCGCTCGCATTGATTTTCATAGAATCAAACATGGACATTCCGCTTCACCTCATTCTTATTTCATCACGCTGCGCATCATCGAATACTTGGCATTGACTTGTTGGATCAATGCTTGGTAGTAAATCGAGTTGGCAGCCATCTCCGTCATTTCTAAATCGACATCGACATTATTTCCGTCCTCTTTCACTGTCGTACCTGTTCGCTTACTCACTTCAGGTTCAATACCGAGCGCATCTTTATAGCCGATATGACCTTGATGGGTAACGCTCATTCCGTCTCCATTTAGTGCATTCGTTAACAGAGACTCAAATTCCACTTTATTCACTTTATAATTTGCCGTGTTCACATTGGAGAGATTGCTTGAGATCGCTTCTTGTCTTAACGAAGCCGTCTGTAATCCCTTTTGCAATAATTGGTAGGTATGATCCATCAGACCCACTCCTTTTTAAATTGGTTTACTATATGAGGAAATAGTTAATATGTATTCAGGTTAAACTTGTCTTAATAAAAATACACCACGAGAGTAAGTATAAGGTTTTTAAAAAGCCTAGACAACACATAAATTTATGGTGAAAAAGGTGCGTCACTTCGATTATCAAACAATTAGGACTATAAGAACAATCTAAGAAATTGTGGAATTTGATTAGTTTAGTACTAAATTAATTGATTTTGTTCATTCCATAACAACTATTTTTTAATTTTGTAATGAAAGTCATATGTTAAAATAGTCCTAATGTTCACATATTATTGACCCTTTATCCAATTATGACAATTTTGTGACATTTCGTCATTAAACTGTAAAGAAAAATTATACAAATATATTACGTTTGTTATGTAAATATGCAAAAAAATTTCACATAATAATGTACACCTCCAAATAGTTCAATATTTATTTAGTGGTCTAATTGATATATACGCAAAAAAACACTGGGACAAATGATGCAAAAAAAAGAACACTATCGATTAGATAGCGTTCCAGGCTTCGAGCAGTTCGTTCATGATTTTACGACACTGTTCGATTTTCTCTTTGTCTTTTTTGATGTTGGCTTGAATCAGTTGCGGAAGCAGGTAGGCATACAGATCAGCTAAATTTTGGGCCACTTCTCCGCCTTGTTCAAAGTTTAAAGTGGAAGCAAGTTCTTGAATGATGTCTTGCGCTTTGATCAAGTGTTTATTCACCTTGTCATTTTCTTTGCTGTCGATAGCCAGTTCGGCTAAGCGCATATTCTTAACAGCAGCTTGATACAATAAGATAACTAATTGTTTTGGGGAAGCCGTCGTTACTTGATTTTCTTTGTATACAGATGCTGGTTTTGCATAAGCCATGAAGTCATTTCCCTTCTTTACATATTTCGATCGACAAAAATTGAAGACTCTTGTATGCGATAATAATTATCGGTCACTTTATTTTTCTGATTGAGTTGTTTGAACCGTTTTTGAAGTTGCTCTTTGTCTTCTTGAAGGCAGTGAATCACTGCACGTTGTCTTTGGATAATGCGCTGCATGCGATCTGCTTGATTACCAGACGGCATTATTTTCTCTCGTCCTTCTAGCATATCCGTCCATTGATCAAACAAGGTCTGATTTTTCGAGATGATTTCCATCGCTTGTTCGCTGGAACCATCCCAATCGGCTAAATTCGTTTCCAGTTGCATCAGTACGCTTTCTTGGCTATCACTCATCGCACAGGGCTCCTTCTATTAATTCGATTTAGATTGTGTATTCATAGAGCCCATTGTGCTCATCAAGTAATCCAGTTGCGATTCGGCTTGCATCATTGCCGTATCCAAAGCCGTAAACTGCTTGATGTAGCGTTGCCGTTTTGATTCCAGGCGGCGGTTAAAGGTTGTGATCTGGTCATCGATATCTTCTATCGTACGTTCGATACTGCTCGAACGAGACGAGATGATCCCGGTATCTTTTTGGATGTAGCTGTCGATGATAGTTGTGAAGCGATCAGATAATCCAACTTCTTTCTCAACCGTTTCACCAGCAGCGTTTACTTCTGAAACTGTTGCGGTAAAGAAATTTTTCACACCATCAGCATTTTCCGACAAGGCTTCAGTTAGCTTTGTTTCATCTAGCGTCGCTTTCCCATCTCGATCAACGGTGATCCCCAGTTCTTTTAATTGAGTAAACGCACCATTTTCATCTTGATTGGTACTCGTCATCAAGGAACGTAATTGGGATTGTGCTCGTATCAAAGTGCCGTCCCCCACCAAACTACCCGTTTTATTGGAATCAGCCGAGGGGTCACCGACATCTAATTGCTCATCCACGAAAGACATGACCGAATTATACTGGTCCACAAAATCTTTCACCGCTTTTGTCGTACTCTCAAAGTCCTCTTTCACAGTTAGGTTGGTTGCCTGCGTTGTTGTACTCTGTTGTTTCAAAGTAAAACTCAATCCTTCTACAGCATCGTCGACGGTATTGGAGTCACTTTCCATCTGAATACCATTTATCGTAAAAACTGCTTTCTGTCCAGGGTTGGTAGTAGCATCTGCAGCAGCAACTCCTAAAGAAGTAGCCAAGTCTCCCGTAACATTGATTGCACGGTCACCCGTTTTTTGGTCCATGAAGACTAACCGGTCATTGATGATCGTTGCCGATACAGAAGTTCCGGCTTCTTTTGATTGCGCATTTATTTTTTCGACGATATCTTTCAAGCTATCTGTCGCTTCTGCATCCACGTTAAATGATTTCCCGTCGGCATCTTCCAAGGTCAAACTCGTAGTAAGAGTCAATTCTGAAGAAGTTGTTTGGTCTGCAGTTAGAATTTTACCGAAGTTGACTTGTGAACGAGTCGCTAATTGCTCGATATGTAGAAAATAATCTCCACTCACTGCACTTGAATCCGCAGTTACGCTAGCTAGTTCACTATTATCTATTGTTGCTATTTTTGAATTATACAGTGGTGCTTCTTTCATCGTTGTCATTTTCTTTTGTAGTGAATCCAGACGTGTATTCACATCTTTCCAGGCATTTTTTTCTGCCGTCAGATTTTGTTGCTTACTTTGAAATTGTCTTAATTTTCCTGATTCAGCTTCGATCATTTGATCGATCGTAGCCATATCTATTCCGGAATAAGATCCCATGATACTAAAAGACATATGATTCTCCTCCTTACTTTCGCTTATCTACAATGATGCCTACATTTTCCCAAATTGCTTCCACTAAATCAAGCATTTTTTCTGGCGGCATCTCACGCAATGTTTCATGTGTCTCCAAATTGACGAGACGAACCATCACTCGTTTGGTTCCTTCATGAATACGATACTCCAATTGCGCATTCACACCCAATAAGTATTCATTGACCTCTTCGATGGCTTCAGAAATAGGTTCTGTGATAGACCCTTCTTTTTCTTTATCATAATGGCCAAGCTCAGATTTTGACTGATCCGCTTGCATAAAAGTATCGAAGACTTTCACGACTTCCTCTTTTATTGGTTTAGCTGGAATAACAGTGTGTGTTGGTTGAATAGGTGGAATGTTTCCCATAGATTTCCCTCCGTCATGATGAAAAAAAAGAATAGTTTAACTTAATTATAAAATAAAAATATCCAAGCCAAGCGAACTCGGCTTGGATATTCCGAAATAAAAATTATTGTAATAAAGAAAGAACGCCTTGAGGCATTTGGTTTGCTTGAGCCAACATGGAAGTAGCTGCTTGAGAAAGGATGTTATTCTTCGTAAAGCTCATCATTTCTTCAGCCATGTCAACATCACGAATACGTGAGTTTGCTTCAGACAAGTTTTCTTTTGTTGTAGAAAGGTTAGAAATAGTGTGATCCAAACGGTTTTGAACAGCACCCAAATCAGCGCGTTGAGTTGAGACTGCATTAATAGCATCATCAATATCACTTAATTGTGTATCAAAATCTAATACATTAGTACCAGGTGTGGTTTCATTAGCAGCAACCTCTGCTGCTGTTAGACTCACTTTGACTCCACCAGTAACAGTTTCATCTGCTGCTACTGTAGCACCAGTTAAACTATTTGCAGACATATCAGCTATGGTTACGTCAATACTTTGTCCGCCATTTGCACCAATTTGGAATGAAAATGTTTGCTCTCCATCCATTAATGTTTTGGTATTAAATTCAGTGTTTTTGGCAATCCGGTCTATTTCAGCCGTTAAAGAATCAACTTCTGTTTGAATTGCTAATCTATCATCATTGGTATTTGTATCATTCGCTGCTTGAACAGTCAAATCACGCATACGGTTCAAGATGCTATGAGATTCACTTAAGGCACCTTCAGCTGTTTGGATCAATGAAATCCCATCTTGCGCATTCCGAGATGCTTGTGTCAAACCAGATATCTGGTTTTTCATTTTTTCAGAAATTGCTAATCCGGCTGCGTCGTCTCCTGCTTTATTGATACGTAAACCAGATGATAATTTTGCTAATGAACTACTTTT
>NZ_AUEG01000010.1 GCF_000425865.1 Lacticigenium naphthae DSM 19658 | reverse complement strand
GATTATTATTATAAACTAAAAAGGCAACCCACCCCCAAGAAGGATAAGGTTGCCACAGTTGCCTGTATGAACAAGCTCCTGAAATGTATGCATTCCATGGTAAGGAACCATACCTCGTACGCTTACACGCACACGGTCTCTAAGACCCATAATATACCTGTAGTATAGCATGAACCTTCTCAGAAAAATATAAAAAGGCTGAGGCTTATTTGGTATGCATTTTTGTCTGAATTAACAATCACTCTTTTGAAAATAGTATTGTTAGTTAATCTTTTGCCTTGACTAAACGTAGGAAGTAGAGGCTGGGACAAAAGTCCCAGCCTCGCTTTTTGACAGTTTTGTTAAAATCCCTTTTTTGGCCTTCGAAAGGGGGTTTTTTTTCGTTTAAAAATTCTTCAACACTTGGACCCGATAATTTTTTCAGACCTCTGATTCCGAATACATAAGTGGAAATAAGTAGGATTATATTCATCGGCCACCCCATAATAGTATTGATGTAAAAGTAAACGGAGAATTCGGCCATTAAAAATAGAGGAACTTGTATGATCAATCGGAGTAGAAAGTAAATAGCCCAAATAAGCGTGACGTTCCTATAAGCTGGACGAATATCATCGCGCAAGTACCATTCGATTGGCCATCCTCTAGATAAATGACTCAACAAAGCTGCCATCGGGCGGTGAATAACAAGAGACACAATACAAGCGATGGCAATCAGCCCGGTTGAAATTAAACCAGGAAGATAATAATTGATTGCATCTCCAGACAAGAAACTAAATCCAATAGAAAGGAGGACACCTCCTGTACCGACTAAGGCATATTTTTTGGTATGCCCTTTTGCTATTCTATACAGGATAAGGAAGAGAAGATAAAGAATAGTTAATTCACTAGCAAACGCAAGAGACAGGAACTGATTAGCTAGAAAAAATATCAAAGGTGGGAAAAGGGCATCGATGGTTTTCTTCTCAAATACAAGCGAAAGTTGTTCTATCCATTCTCTAAACTTCTCCATCTAAATCACTCCTGTGTACTCCATGAAAAGCAATTGCCCAGTCTCCTTTTGATTCGTAGAGAGCTTTTAATACATAAAGGCTACCGGTAAAAAATCCAAATATCATCAGTGTGACAACCCATAAGATAATTTTCCACATGGTTTTTTCCCTGTAAACGATCCATATGGAAAATAGGGTGAATCCCACGAATAAATCGATCAAGGACATGATCCCCCATGGATTTTCGAGTAACGCTCCACCATCAATAAGAAAATCACCATTGATGAATGCATTGACCAACCCAGCTGTCATTGCTAGCAAACAAATCCAAGCAACTATCTTTGCAGTTTTCACTTTGTTTTCCTCCTTTAAATAAAGAATTTTTTTGAGTCTACTGATTTCTTTTATTTCTTTACTAGCTGAATTCTATCTTACCGTCGTTAATTGTAATGTTATGTTACCATAATCAGCGCAGTAAAGCTGAAAATAGAATGAGTTAACGTCAGTTTTTTCTTAAATGGTTATTGTTGCTTTCGATTGTTTTGCGTATAGTCCGTAGTCGCTGTACCTCAGGGATGAACAGCGGTCCAAACAGCAAAGGAAAAGAAGAAAGATTGCTCACCTATCTGATTCAATATGACAGAAAATCAGGATAAAAAGAGGAAGCAGTGATTACTGCTTCCTCTTTTTGTGTACCTTATCTTTTTCTAAATCTTTTCGAAACATGCGGAGTGTGCGAACACGTTCCATTAAAAAGTTGGCAGCTATTCCGATAGAGACACCAGAAAGAATCCCCATGAAGGAAAGAACAGGGAGATAAAGCATGACTGTCCAAGTCTGTGCGATGGTGCTTGCTACAGTTAGTTGACCGACATTGTGTAATACTCCCCCAGTTGCACTGATCCCGATGATGCTGATACGTTTGCCTCCAAATAGTTTAACTAATACCATACCAAAATAACTTAATACGGCTCCGACCATACTATAGAGGAAAGTAGAAAGTGTGCCTCCAAGTAGCGTAGTGACTAATAAACGCATCCAGACGACTTTAAAGCTATCTTTAAAAGGTAAAGTGAAGATGGCAACGATAGTGATCAAGTTAGCGATCCCCAATTTTGCTCCCGGTGCAAATGCAAACGGAAAAGGAATACTTCTTTCGATCAATCCCAGGATAACCGCTTGAGCAGCAAGCAAGGATATATATACATTTTTCTGCGTACGAGTCATAGAAGACAGTCCTTTAAATTTTCTAAGTATACTAAATCATAATTTTAAAGAACCTTGGCTCGATAGTCAATAGAAGGTATCTTATAAATGAGGAGAACCTAATTGTTTGATTTGTTTTATGTTTCACAATAAAACCTGTGAATAGATGTTTTTTTAGAATTGAAGCAATAAAAAAGCAAATAAAACAGAAAAACAACTTGTGAAACTATAGACAAACTTTCCGGTTAACGCTATACTATAAGTAAGTTGAGCAAGGGGAGTCTTGCAGAAAAATAGAGTGAAGAGGGGTTTTGGGGTCATGAAATTTGTCAAAGGGTTGAAGTACGCATCATTACTAACTGCATCTAGCTTTTTATTAGCTGCTTGTGGTGATGACGCTGAGGAAGCAGTAGATACAACTGAACAAGCTGTCGAAGATGTTACAGAAGACGTCGAGGAAGAAACGGAAGATATGACAGGAGTTGGAGAGTTACAAGATGGTATGTATTCTCTCGAAGAAGCAGAGTTAGATGAAAATGGTTGGCGCGTTCTTTTTGATATAACCGTGGAAGATGGCGAGATCACGGAATCCAATTATAATTATGAAAATGAAGAGGGCACTCTTAAAACTGAAGATGAAGAATACCAAGAAAATATGACAGAAGCTGTGGGAACAGGACCGCAGGACTATATTCCACAATTTAATGAAGGATTGTTGGATACGCAAGACCCTGAAGAAGTAGAGGTTGTTTCGGGCGCAACCCATTCACATGAAAAATTTGTTGAATATGGCGAAATGTTGATTGAAGCAGCTGAAGAAGGAAACACCGAAGCCATCATTATAGATTGATTCTTCGAAATAAAAAGAGTTTATGGAGGTTGAGACAATTGTCTTAACTTCTATTTTTTTGTAGAATCAATCGTTTTTTTCAGTTAAAATAGGGATGTTGCATAATTGAAAGAATACGAAGGAGTTTAGGAGTATGAATAGAAAGATCATAGGATTGTTAGCGATCATCCCTGTGTTTTTTGGATTAGCCAGTTGCGAAGATGCAGAAATGCGAGAGTTGGTAAAAGATCCATATGAAGATACACAATTTTTAATGGGAACAGTCGCAAATATTAAAGTATACAATAAAGATAAAGAAGAAGTAGTTGCTAAGGCCTTTGAACGTGTCAAAGAATTGGATGCAAAGATAGACATTAATAATGAGCAATCCGAAGTCTCAAAAATAAATGAACAAGCGGGAATAGAACCGGTTGAAGTTTCAGAGGACATTTTTCAGTTAATAGAAAAAGCCTACTACTATAGTGAAGAATCAGACGGTGGGTTCGATTTGACTGTTGGACCGATTACGGAATTGTGGCATATCGGATATGATGATGCGCGACTCCCAGACCAAAAAGAAATCGATGCGGCTTTAGAATTAGTGGACTATGAGCTGGTCGAATTGAATGAAGAAGAGCAAACAGTTTTTCTGCCGATTGAAGAAATGCGACTAGACTTGGGTGCAATTGCCAAAGGCTTTATAACAGATGAAGTGGTAAAAGTATTGGGAAGCAATGGTGTCGACACTGCGATCATCGATTTAGGAGGAAATATTTTCGTGATGGGAAATAGTCCGCGTGGCGAAGAGGAGTCATGGAATGTAGGTATTCAAGATCCATTTGAAGCACGGGGAGAAATTATTGGGATCTTGCCAGTTATCGACCGGTCCATCGTCACTTCTGGAGTGTATGAAAGAAATCTGGAAGTAGATGGCCAACTGTATCACCACCTGATGAATCCTCAAACGGGCTATCCATTTGATAATGATTTAGCAGGAGTCAGCATTGTTACAGAGAGTTCAGTTGAGGGGGACGGATTGTCAACGGCTATCTATGCAATGGGGATAGAAAAGGGACTAGAGTATATCAACAAGCAAGAAAAGACGGAAGCGATATTCGTCACAAAAGATAAAAAAGTCGAGGTATCACAGGGGTATGCAGATTCATTTAAACTTTCCAATGAAGATTTTTCATTCATAGAGTAGGTAGGGATCCCAACAGACTAATTGACATAGTGAATTCTACGTGGTAAATTTATCATGATTTGAAAGAAAAGAGGAAAAATAATGTCGAATAAAAGAGTTGCATTAGCTTGCATCGTATGTGGATCACGAAACTATTCAAAAGATGCGGGAATAGGAGCTAGTACACGTACAGAGCGCTTAGAACTTAAAAAATATTGTAAATATTGTAAAAAACACACATTGCATAGAGAAACGAAGTAAGCGAAAGCTTCGAGGAGGTAGAAATATGAGCAAAATCAAAAACTTTTTAAGCGAAGTAAAAGATGAAATGCTAGCAGTCGAGTGGCCAAAAGGTAAAGAGTTACGTAAAAATTCACTTACTGTCTTCACTGTAGTCGCACTTTTTGCAGTCTTTTTCTTGGGTGTCGACTCAGCGATTTCTGCTTTGTTAGGTTTACTATAACCGAGGAAAAGAGCTGAGACAACTGTCTCAGCTCTTTTTTTTGAAGAGAGGAACGACAAAGTGGCGTCCGATTGTAGAAACGTTGGAACACCGCTCGTATAGACAGGCTGTCGTTTTTAGAGTACCATTCGTTGAGTAAGCAATCTACTTTGTTGAGCAGTCAAAATGTGTTGCGAGAAATCATGGAAGAGTTGCAAGGAAGATGAAAATCGAGTTGGACAATTAATTGGAATTATGGTATACTTTTTGGAATGAGATGCAGAGAAACCCTTCAATAGAAGAGGGTTTTTTTATATGGAAAAAATAAACGAGTGTAAACAAATCGTGTATGTTAAAAAAGAGATTGAACTAAGGAGAGAAAAAAATGGAAGAATTAGAAACCCAAAAACAGTGGTATGTTCTGCATAGTTATTCTGGATATGAAAATAAGGTAAAACAAAACATTGAATCACGCGCAAGAAGTATGGGGATGGAACACAATATTTTCGAGGTCATCGTTCCTGAAGAAGAAGAAAAAGAAGTGAAAAACGGAAAAGAAAAAATAAAAATGACGAAGACTTTTCCGGGTTATGTCTTAGTGCAAATGATCATGTCCGATGATGCTTGGTATATTGTAAGAAATACACCTGGAGTAGTCGGGTTTGTCGGCTCGCATGGAGCAGGAAGTAAGCCTGCACCGCTTTTACCCGAAGAGGTAGACAATATAATGAAAATGTTGGGAGTCAATACACGTCGTCGAGAAATCGATTTAGAAATCGGTGAAGTTGTGACGATCGTGGAAGGTGCCTTTAGTGGTATGGAAGGTACAGTTACTGAAGTTGAACCTGAAAAAGGAAAAGTAAAAGCAGTAGTTGAAATGTTTGGTCGGGAAACAACGGCAGAATTGGACTACGATCAAGTAAAAAAATACGAATTATAAAAGTAAGGAGTGTTCCGGGAATTATTTACATCCCGGGATGCTTTTTTGTTTTCTTTCTGTTGAAAATACTTCATAAGAGAGAAAACATACATACGATACAGTATACTAAGTACTAAATGAGGAAAGTGGGGAAAGAAAAATGGAACAACTGTTTTGGAGAGTGATTTCAATCGTAAACAAATTGGTTTTATGGGTAATTACCAGCGGAACTGAAATACTGCCTTTAAAAGAAGCCTATTTTTGGAGTATAGGAATGTTGGGAGTATTCTTTCTTTTAGGGAGTTATCTCCTAGTGAAAATTTCTAGAAAGCTTATTTTTGGAGATTATCTGCTAGCTTTCATTATGGCAATTTCTTTTACCCTCTCCATTATCTTGTCTTTAACTTTTCAAGAAATCCAGTTTTCAGTGTTGGAGAACAGGCTGACAGTATTAGGATTTGGTTTCATCGGATTTTTGTTGCTTGCTGGTCTTGTCAGTGGTTTATTCTTTTTGTTCTATTTGGCTTTTCAAGGAATCAGCCGTTACAAAGAACGGCACAAGCTTTCAGGAGATGAAAGGGTAGAAAATTAAAAAAGCTTGCAAAATAAAGGCAGAGATGCTAGTATAAATAAGTACGCTTACGCGTATGAACAAAAGTGGGAGGGGAAATACTATCCCCATTCAACCACTCACGGACTCATCAAGGAGGAATGTCACGTGGCAAAAAAAGTCGCTAAAATCGTGAAACTGCAAATCGCTGCAGGGAAAGCAAGTCCTGCTCCACCGGTTGGTCCTGCATTAGGTCAAGCACAAGTGAATATCATGGGATTCTGTAAAGAATTCAATGCACGCACAGCTGATCAAGCAGGAATGATCATTCCGGTAGTTATTTCAGTTTATGAAGATCGTTCATTTACTTTTGTTACAAAAACACCACCAGCTGCAGTATTATTGAAAAAAGCTGCTGGCGTGGAAGCTGGTTCTGGCGAACCAAACACGAAAAAGGTTGCAACTGTTACACGCGACCAAGTAAGAGAAATTGCAGAAACAAAAATGGAAGATCTTAACGCTGCAGATGTAGAAGCTGCTATGCGTATGGTCGAAGGAACAGCAAGAAGCATGGGCTTCAACGTCGAAGGTTAAGCTTTCGTGCTTCTGCTAATCCTCGCGTTTTGCCGCACGAGGATTACGTGGGAGGAAAATCCGTTATAACCACAATAAGGAGGAAAAGAAACATGGCAAAAAAAAGCAAAAAATATCTAGCAGCACTTGAACAAGTAGATAGAACAAAAAATTATCCTGCTGACGAAGCAATCGCGCTAGTTAAGGAAATGGATTTCGCAAATTTTGATGCAACAATTGAAGTAGCTTACCGTTTAGGTGTCGATCCTAAAAAAGCAGACCAACAAATTCGTGGGGCAATGGTATTGCCAAACGGAACAGGTAAAACTCAAACCGTTATCGTTTTCGCTCGTGGTGATAAAGCACGTGAAGCTGAAGCAGCAGGCGCTGACGTTGTTGGAGATTCCGACTTGGTTCAACGTGTTCAAGATGGTTGGTTAGATTTTGATGTTGTTGTTGCGACTCCAGACATGATGGCTGAAGTTGGACGTTTAGGACGCGTATTAGGACCTAAAGGTCTTATGCCGAACCCTAAAACAGGTACTGTTACTATGGATGTTACTAAAGCAATCAACGATATTAAAGCTGGACAAGTTACTTACCGTGTTGAAAAAGCAGGGAACGTTCATGTTCCGATCGGTAAAGTATCCTTCAGTGCTGAAAAATTACAAGAAAACTTGGCAGCTATTCATGACGTGATCGTGAAAGCTAAACCAGCGAGTGCAAAAGGTGTTTACATTAAAAATGTAGCTATTTCAAGTACATTCGGACCTGGAGTTAAAGTTGACCCAAGTACAGTTATTCGCAAAAAATAATTGTTGAAAATGTCTTGACCTGAGAGCGTTATTTTGTTATAATCCTCAGGTCAAGAATATTATTACATTGATGCCGAAGACAGTAGGAGGCGTAGCCTTAAATTTCCTACCGAGGATATATTGTGTGTATACACTCTTAATCCCTCTATGTCTACAGTGGCATGGAGTTTTTTATTTGTAATGAATAAAAAGTTTCATTCAATCGATCAGGAGGTGAAACGTCAATGAGTCAAGCAGCAAAAGAAAAGAAACAAGTCATCGTAGATGACATTACGAAAAAAATTCAAGATGCAGTATCTGTAGTGGTAGTCGACTATCGTGGTTTAACAGTTGAACAAGTTACAGAATTGCGTAAACAATTGCGTGATAACGGTGTTGAAATACGTGTATTAAAAAACACTATGTTAAGACGTGCTGCAGAAGCAGCAGGTTTAGGTACTATGGAAGATGTCTTTAAAGGACCTACTGCAGTTGCATTTAGTAACGAAGATGTTGTTGCTCCAGCTAAGATCATCGCTGAATTTGCTAAAGATGCAGAAGCTTTAGAAATCAAAGGTGGCGTAATTGAAGGAACAGTAGCTAGCGTTGAAAAAATCAATGCACTTGCAAAACTTCCGAATCGCGAAGGATTGCTATCTATGCTTTTATCTGTACTCCAAGCACCTGTACGCAACACGGCTTTGGCAATCAAAGCAGTTGCAGAGAAAAAAGAAGAAGAAGCAGCTTAAGGTCAATTTATTTAATCAACCGCAAAAACTTGCCGGTTAATAAAAAAATAGCAAGTTAACTAAAAATTATATTGGAGGAAACCAAAAATGGCATTAGACATTGAAAAAATTGTTGCCGACTTAAAAGAGTCAACAATCATGGAATTAAACGATTTAGTATCAGCAATCGAAGAAGAATTTGGCGTAACAGCTGCAGCTCCAGTTGCAGCAGCAGGTGCAGGCGCAGCTGCTGAAGAAGAACAAACAGAATTTACTGTTGAATTAACAAGTGTTGGTTCAGCTAAAATCAAAGTTATCAAAGCAGTTCGTGAAGCTACTGGTTTAGGCTTGAAAGAAGCTAAAGCTTTAGTTGATGGCGCTCCTGCAGCAATCAAAGAAAACATTACTAAAGAAGAAGCAGAAGAATTAAAAGCTAAAATTGAAGAAGTTGGCGGAACTGTAGAAGTTAAATAATAACTTCTTTCCGTTTGCTAAAACCTTCACGCAGAGTTCTACTCTGCGTGAAGGTTTTTCTTTTTGATGAAAAATAGATGCTCGAGTGAATAGTAGAGGGATGTGGCGGTATGAAAAAATTATATATCAAACAAAAAGTCTTTTCTTGGAAAGATGAATTTAGAGTGAAAGATGAACAAGAAAGGGATATTTATAAGGTAGAAGGAAAACTGTTTTCTTGGGCCAAGAAATTGTCGCTTTGTGATATGAATGGAAAAGAACTCATTTATATTGAGCAGAAACTTATGAATTGGCTACCTACGTACAATGTTTATCAAGAGGGAAAAGAAATCGCAACTGTAAGGAAAGAACTGTCTTTTATTAAACCGAAGTATCGGATCGAACAATTGGATTGGTATGTGGAAGGAAGCTTTACAGCACATGATTATGAAATCGTCTCTGGTTCGCAGGCGGTCGCTACCATCCGAAAAGAATGGTTTTCTTTTAGTGACTATTATGAATTGGCGGTCATGGATGAAAAAAATGAGTTGCCCGCATTAGCAATCATGATAATAATTGACTGTGTGATGGCTTCTGAAAGTGCCGCAGCAAGTAGTGGCAATTAAAAACGATACAACACACTAGTAATTTTCTCTAGTGTGTTGTATTAGTGTGTCTTTTATAATAATATAGTGTATGCAAACAGAGAAACGTGAACAGTGATAGAAGGGGGAATGAAAAGTGAATCGAAAGAAAAGTATCTATCACTACGTATTAAAGGAAACACAAGCATATTCAGAAGAAGATGTTGAGTTAGGAAAAGGTCTGACCACGAAAATAATATCAGAATCATTGGATATCCAAAGGAGCAATGTTTCTAAAGATTTAAATTCGCTAGTTAGAGAGGGCTTGCTACATAAAACGATTGGGAGGCCTGTGCGTTATTTTGCATCCGTTTCAAAACCGCATGCGCCCTTAACTAAATATGTACCTAGTTATAAAGAGAAGAAGATACCGAGTAGTTCTCAAATAGCCGCAGCATCCCTTTCTATCGCTGACAAAAAAGATGTTTTTCGTTCGATGATCGGTGCAAATGGGAGCATGCACAATGTTGTTGAACAAGCGAAGGCTGCAGTTTTGTATCCTCCTAAAGGGTTGAACACGTTGATCACGGGGCCGACAGGTTCTGGGAAATCGTTTTTTGCGCACGCGATGTTTCATTTTGCTCAAGCAAATCAGCTGATTGCAGATGAAAAGGAACTCGTTATTTTCAACTGTGCAGATTATGCGAACAATCCACAATTATTAATGAGCCATTTATTCGGGTATTCGCAAGGGGCCTTTACGGGAGCGACGACTTCTAAGGAAGGGTTGATTCAACGAGCACATAATGGGATGCTCTTTCTCGATGAGATTCATCGGTTGCCGCCTGAGGGACAGGAAATGGTATTTTATTTTATGGATTCAGGGTTATATAGTCGTTTAGGGGAGACTGGTAAAAACCGGGAAGCGAATGTCCGCATCGTTTGTGCAACGACAGAAGATCCCAAATCAACTTTTCTTGATACTTTTATGAGAAGGATCCCGATCAGTATCCAGCTCCCTTCTTTTAAGGAACGTCCGGTGAATGAACAACTAGATTTAGTTAAATTGTTGACAAGTTTAGAAGCGAGTAGAATACAAAAGGAAATCACACTTTCCGAAGATGTAATAAAGGCATTGATTGCGAGTGTCGGCTATGGGAATGTGGGACAATTAAAATCAAGTATACAGTTAGTGTGTGCTAGAGGGTTTATGAACCAACTTAATCAAGAAAGCATCTATTTGACTGTAAGAGACTTACCGGAAACTATCCAAACGCATCTGGTTGGACTTTCCTCAAATGGCAGTCATCGTATAGCTTTATCGCAAGTTGCGGAGGCACAAATCACGGTTAAGCCCAACGAACCTTTTTATCGTATGGAAATCGATGCGTACGAATTGCCATACAATTTATATGACATTATAGGGGATAAAGCAACTTTATTAGAAGCGGAGGGATTGGATCGCGATTCGATCAATCAATATATTTCAACAGACATTAACGTTCACTTAAAATCGTTTTATCGAAATCATGGATTCTCCTTACAAACAGAATCTAAATTAGGTGAAGTGGTCTCGAAAGAAGTCATCCAATTCGTTCATGAAATAGCTCCGGAAATAGAAGCAGCTTTGGAAACGTTGTTTAAACACAATTTCATTTATGCAATCAGTCTGCACATTAGTTCGCTGCTCAGCAAAATACACGTAGGAGAAATTCGGCAACTAAATAGTCGTATCAAAGAAATGGCCGTTACGTATACAAAGGAATTTGAGATCGCAAGGGTTGTGACCGAAAAAATTTCCAAAGAGTTTTCTGTAGCTGTGCCCCAAAGTGAAGTGTATTATTTAACGGTACTTCTTGTTTCATTAAAAGTAGAACAAATAACGGGAAGGATCGGAGTTGTAATTGCTACACACGGAAATTCGACTGCGAGTAGTATGGCTCGAGTGGTAGAAGAATTACTAGACACCTCTGGAATCAAAGCAGTAGATATGCCCTTGGATATGTCTCCAACGGTAGTGTATGATCGTGTGAAACAAGCAGTTATTGATGCCAATGAAGGAAGTGGAGTTTTCCTATTGGTAGACATGGGTTCGTTGGCTACTTTTGAAGGGAAATTACGCAAAGAAACAGGAATTCATGTGAGGTCGATCGATATGGTTTCTACCGCTATGTTATTGGAAGCCACTCGAAAAGCTTCTTTGGTGGAGGCAGATATAGAAATGTTGTATGAATCTTTGGCACGGTTCAACGGCTATGGGAGCACGGTTGTTAAAAAACCAAGGGAACTCCTTACAGAAGAAACGAATAAAACACCGATCATGGTGGCGATTTGCGCCAGTGGTGAAGGAACGGCTCAAAAATTGAAGGAGATCATAGAAAAACCTTTAGCAAAACAGAAAAACAATCCATTAAAAGTGTTAACGAGTTCGATAGCTGATTTAAATGAAAATATTCAAAACTGGCAAAGGAAGTACACTATCGTAGCGACAACTGGAGTCATCAATCCTAAGTTGACTGCTCCATTTATCCCTTTAGAAAATTTCATTGAAGAAGATGCAGAAATTTTATTGGATAAAATCAATCAATTGACTATGCCTGCACCGCAAGAGGGAATCACTCATGGACAGCAAGCGAAAGAATTGGTCCGTTCCTTTTTAGAAAAACAGTACACATTTTTAAATCCAAAAAAAGTACTGAATCCTTTATGGGAATTTGTTGAAGAGTGTGCCACATTGCAACCCCATCCTGAGAAGGGGTTTGCTTTTCATATCAATCTTTCTCTCCATATGGCCGGTGTGATCGAAAGATTGGTCCATCACGATCCTTTGTCTGAAGAAACTCAAAGCGAATCAATGGCTGAAGCTGATTGGACCCTGAAAGTAAGAGAAGCCATCGAGAAATTTGAGCGGGCTTTAGCGATAACCATCCCGTCAGCAGAATACAGTTATATTGATTATTTTATTCGGAAAAAACAAGGAACTGTGGAAGATATCGATACACTGTTAGAAGAATAAACAAAAAAGATACACTAAAGACACTGTGTTTTAGTGTATCTTTTTAGTGTGTTGTCTAGGATACGTGTTCTTGCAAGGTTTCCCGCGGAAAAAGTTGGCACACTTCTTGCTTATATATAAGTGAAGGCAAAATAATAGGAAATGTATTGTTTTGCTAAAAACGAAGAAGGGAGTGCAGAAGAAAAGGAGGACTTTGGATATGGACATCCGTTTAATACGAATCGACGATCGTTTGATACATGGGCAGGTTGCTACAACTTGGGCAAAGACACTGGGAATAAACCGGATCATTGTCGTAAGTAATGAAGTGGCAGAAAACCCCATTCAGAAATTATTATTGATACAAGCAGCCCCACCTGAAATAAAAGCACATGTTGTGACGATAAATAAATTGATCCAAGTGATTGATCATCCCCAACTAATAAATGTGAAAGCTTTGCTCTTATTTACAAATCCGATGGATGTAGCACACATCTATAAAAGTGGAATTTATTTTAAACAAATCAATATTGGTGGGATGAAATTTACTGAAGGAAAAAAAATGATCACACATTTTGTGTCTGTTGATCAGGAGGATATAGATGCCTTTCAATATCTAGATTCTGAAGGAATTGAATTAGAAATAAGGAAAGTTCCGAGTGATCGAAAACAATCGTTGATGGATGTACTAAAAAAAGGCAATTTTCTTTAAAGGAAAATACATGGCAAGATGCCAGAAACAGGAGGGACATAAATGGTAGGAATTATTTTAGCAAGCCATGGTGAGTTTGCTGAAGGGATCTTACAATCAGCAACAATGATTGTGGGCGAACAAGAAAATATTAAAGCTGTAACATTAAAACCAAGTGAAGGACCAGACGATATCCGCAACAAGATGGAAAGTGCTATTGCATCTTTCAATACAGATGAAATACTCATCTTAGTAGATTTATGGGGTGGGACTCCTTTTAATCAGGCAAATACATTGTTTGAAGAGCACAAAGATACATGGGCAATCGTAGCAGGACTAAGCTTACCCATGTTGATCGAATCATTGACAGCACGTTTTTCAAGTGAAAATGCGCATGAAATTGCTTCGACCATTCTTGAAGTAGCAAAAGATAGTGTGAAAGTTAGACCAGAAAGCTTGCAACCGGCCGAAGCTGAAGCCGTTGCTAAAACAGAGCCAAGTCAACCACTTCCTAAAGGAACAGTGGTAGGAGATGGTAAAATCGATATCGGCTTAGCGCGTGTGGATTCTCGTTTATTGCATGGTCAAGTAGCAACAGCGTGGTCAAAAGATGTAAATCCAACACGGATCATTGTTGTATCTGACGATGTGGCAAAAGATGAATTGCGCAAATCGTTGATCACACAAGCAGCACCTCCCGGAGTTAAAGCAAATGTTATTCCGATCGACAAGATGATCGAAATATGGAGTGACCCGCGTTTTGGAAAAACAAAAGCTTTATTGTTATTTGAAAATCCAACAGACGTTTTACGTGTTGTTGAGGGTGGAGTTGAATTGCCAGAAGTGAACATCGGATCAATGGCTCACTCTGAAGGAAAAGTGATGATCAATAACGTATTGTCTGTAAATAAAACAGATGTCGACGCATTTAAAAAGTTAAAAGACCAGGGTGTGAAGTTTGACGTTCGTAAAGTCCCTTCAGATCAAAGCAAAAACTTGTGGGACTTATTGAAAAAAACAGAGTATGTCAATTAAGTATAATTTTTTGAGGAGGGAATATAAATTATGAGTATTTTTACAGTTATTTTAGTTCTTCTAGTAGCCTTCTTAGCAGGTATGGAAGGAATCTTGGATGAATTTCAATTTCATCAACCAATCATAGCCGCTTCTTTAATCGGGATCGTAACAGGAAATCCTTTGCAAGGGCTATTATTAGGCGGAACACTACAATTGATCGCACTAGGATGGATGAATATCGGAGCAGCAGTTGCTCCCGATGCAGCTTTAGCTTCAATTGCATCAGCTATTTTAGTTACTATTAATGGCGCAAGCATTTCCGAAGGGATCGCACTTGCTATTCCATTAGCAATTGCTGGACAAGTATTGACTATGTTTGTACGGACAATTACAGTGGGGATCGCTCACGGTGCCGACAGAAAAGCAAAAGAAGGTTCATTTAGAGGCGTGGAAATGTACCATATCGGTGCTTTGATGTTACAAGGATTGCGTATTGCAATTCCCGCAGGTATTATTTTAGCAGTTCCAGCTGGCGTTGTGACAGATGCATTGAATTCGATTCCTGCATGGTTAACAGGTGGTTTAGCTGTTGCTGGTGGATTCATCGTTGCTGTTGGTTATGCAATGGTTATCAATATGATGGCTACTCCTAAATTATGGGTATTCTTTGCTTTAGGTTTCGCTTTATCAGCTGTTGGAGATTTAAACTTGATTGCAATGGGAATTATTGGTGTGGTATTAGCATTACTTTTCCTACAATTTTCTCCTGAATTCAATCAAGGCGGCGGTGGCGGCGGAAACTCCGGCAGCGGAGACCCACTTAATGATATCTTAAATGACTATTAATGAAGGAGCGATGAAGAATAATGGCTGAAAATAATAATTATAAATTAACTAAACGTGATCGTTTTAACGTTTTTTGGAGAAGTCAATTCCTCCAAGCATCATGGAACTTTGAACGTATGCAAAATGTAGGTTGGGCTTATGCAATGATTCCAGCTTTGAAAAAATTATATACAACTGAAGAAGATCGTGCCGCAGCATTGAAAAGACATTTAGAATTCTTCAATACTCATCCATATTTAGCCTCACCTGTTTTCGGGGTGACATTGACACTTGAAGAAGAGAGAGCTGCCGGAAAAGATATTGATGACGCAGCAATTCAAGGAGTAAAAATCGGTATGATGGGACCTTTGGCTGGTGTAGGTGATCCCGTTTTCTGGGGAACGCTTCGTCCAGTATTGGGTGCTTTTGCTGCTTCGCTCGCTTTGAGTGAAAGCTGGTTAGGCCCCATCATCTTCTTCTTCGTTTGGAATATTATCCGTATGGCTTTCTTATGGTATACACAAGAGCTTGGATATGTTCAAGGAGGAAATATCACTAAAAACTTATCCGGTGGGTTGATGCAGAAATTGACTCAAGGAGCATCTGTTTTAGGTATGTTTATCATGGGGGTACTTGTTCCAAGATGGACCAGTATGCATTTCCCAATGGTATTAAGTCGTATGGATGTCCCGGCTGAAGAGATGGTCGACTTTAGTGGTATCGCTGAAGCAGCTAACGAAGGTGTGATCTCAGGAGACATGCTACGTGGTGTTGTTGCTCAAATCCAATCTGGAATGAGTATCGAACCAGAACAAGTTACAACTCTACAAAATACTTTAGATCAATTACTTCCTGGTCTTGCTCCATTACTCCTAACATTAGGCTGTGTATGGTTATTACGTAAAAAAGTTAGCCCTATCACAATTATCTTCGGATTATTTGTTATCGGTATTCTTGGTTATGTTTTAGGTATCTTTGGATAATATTTATTAAAAAAACTTCCTTTGCAAATGAGCAGAGGAAGTTTTTTTATTTGATTTTTCTTTTAACAGAGGAAGCGATGTTCAATTGTTTACGGTATTTTGTAATTGCCCGTCTGGAAAGTTTGATTTCCTTCTCGCTGAGTAGCTCAACCAACTTTTGATCTGAAAGCGGACGTTGTTTGTCTTCAGTGCGGATCCACTCTTGAATCAGTCGCGTGATTGTATCTTTGGATTGGTCACCATTTGGCGTTCTTCGGGATAGAAATGATTTTAACTCAAACACCCCTTGAGGTGTTTGGATATAAGTTTCTCGAACCGCCCGACTGATCGTCGAAACATCCAGTTTACAGATTTGAGCCAGATCAGTTAATTGTAATGGGACGAGCGATCGTTCTTTTTGGGAAAAGAAGTTCTGTTGATGCAGAACGATAGCTGTTCCCACTTGAAGAATCGTTTCTCCCCGACGTTTAAGACTGGTTTGTAACTGCTCGAATTCTTGGCGTTTTTCTTTTAAGAAGCTAGATACTTCACTGTCTTCAATGGTTTTCATCTCGTTAAAGTAGTTCAGATCAAAGGATAATAAAGGTGTTTTGTAACGCGTTTCTTCGATAGTCAAATTGCCATCAGATAAGGAGACGACTAATTCGGGAATGATGAAAGGAACTGTTTCAGAGCGGGCATTATACATTTCAATCGGAGAAAGAGATAAGCGCTGAACGAACTGGTACACTTCTTCTACTTGTTCTAAAGAGATGCGATAATCTTCTGCAATCAGACTCCACCGTTTGTGAAATAGATCATCAAAATGTTCTTCCAAAATCAAATAGGCAATAGGCGGTGAAAATTCAAGGCGTTCAGTCTGTAACATTAGACATTCTTGAATGTTTCGAGCGCCTATTCCAGGTGGGTCTAATTGGTGAAGCAACGTTAGGGAATCCAACAATTGAGTCTGTAAAGCTTGAGTAATTTGTTGAGCTTCTTCCATTGATGCGGTCACGAAGCCTTTATCATCCAAGTTATTTATCCACCAAAAAACTAAATTACGTAATTCGCCTTTTCGATAAAATAAAAAAGCTTGTTCCATTAAAAAATCATAAATCGACTGTTGGTACGAAGCAGTTTGTTCAATGATGTTAGTCGTTTCGCTGAGTGAATTGTTGATAAGTTGGTTTTCTTCTTCAGGTATTTTTATGAAAGGGTTATCTAGGATCGTTTGATTTAAGTAAGATGATAACTCCAATCTATTAAATTGTAATAGCTGCACTCCTTGTACTAAATTAGGTACATAGGATTGCTTTTGGGTTTGAGTTTGTGTGAAATGCAACGGATTGTTAAACTCCATATAAATCTTCCTTTCCCTTTCTATACTATAACTGAAATCGAACTAGAAGATAAGAAATCTACTGAATTCTTTGAATTGCTAGAAAGGAATCTTCTGTTATTTTTGAAAACGAGTATCAAGTAAAAGCTTCTCAGCATCTATTCGTTTCATCTGATTTTTATCATAATTTGAGACAAAGATACAACCATATACTGTATTCAACACATAATCAATAGCGGCCTGGGAAGAAAAAGTCGTTAATTTAACAGAAGAACTCTCGCTTTTGGTAATGGGCAATAACAGGCTACTTAATTGGGCGATATGAGAAGTGCGATGAGCGGAAACAACGATGATCTTCACACCTCGTTGATGCAAAATCTTTGTAAGAAAATAGGTATCTTTACTTTCGCCACTATAAGATAGAACAATGGCACAATCTTCTTTAGTTAAATTATTAGCTAGATGTCTATTCTCACCAGGTAATAAAGTGTGCTGGACGTATTCGCCAATCTTCATCATTTTATTTTGAAAATTTAGCGCGGGTAAAAAGGCATCTCCATAACCAAAGATGGCTAGTTGATGCGCTCCGCTGATCATGTTTACAGCTTCTTCGACTAATTCAGCAGATAGACTTGCATACGTTTCATGCAAAGAACGAGTAGTCAAATCTAAAATGATTTTTTGTATTTCTTGATAAGTAAGGTCTTCGTTAAAAGGAAAATCAGGGTCAACTGTGGCAGGGATGTTGTATTCTTTTTGAAGTTCAACAGCTAATTTGATCTTAAAATCTTTGTATCCTTTTAACCCGATTTTTCTGCACAATCGCACAATAGTGGAAGTTGAAGTATAGTTTTTTTGAGCAAGTTCTTGAATAGAAAAATAGATCATATCATTTTTGTTCTGGATAACAAAATCAGCAAGTTGTTTTTCTGATTCATTGAACCGCTTTTTTTCTTTTAAGTCGGTTAAAATAGACATAGTAGTTACTCCTCTTAATCGATGTGAATAATTAATAAATTATTCCGTATACTGAAGGATTTTAATTTTTCTTTTGGAACATTGTTACTCTTTTCGGCGTACTCATTTACATACAAACGCTAACGTGATTAAATAAGGTTAACGCACGTAAAAAGTGCACAAAAAATAGAAAATAGAACAAGAAAGAGGCGAAAAGCATGCTGACAATTGCATATATCGGTAATGGCAAGAGCACTAATCGGTATCATATCCCCTATTCCAGTCAACTGGATTTCATCCATATCAAAACGATTTTATCACGGCGTCCCTCTGCATGGGAAGAAATACCGGGAGTCAACTACGTCAAAACGATTGAAAAGATTTGGCAAGATGATGAAGTTGATTTAGTTGTCATCACGACGCCTCCTCAGGCGCACTACTCACTTGCAAAAGAAGCGCTAGTGAACGGAAAACATGTTCTTGTAGAGAAGCCCTTTACCGAAACGGTAAAACAGGCAACAGAATTGTTTCAGTTGGCAAAAGAAAAAGGATTGTTTATTCAAGCTTATCAGAATAGGCGATTTGATTCTGATTTCTTAACGGCCCAAAAAGTAATCGATTCAGGCATTTTAGGTGAAATCAAAGAGGTGGAAATGCATTTCGATTACTTCAGACCAGAAGTTCCTGAAGGTGTGCAAGAGTTCCATCGTTTGGAAAGCTTTGTGTACGGGCATGCTTGTCACACGATCGATCAGGTGCTCTCTTACTTTGGAAGTCCCCGAGCCATTCATTATGACGTCCGCCAGTTATTAGGGGAGAATCGGATGAACGACTATTTCGACTTAGATTTTAATTATAAGAACAATCTGAAAGTTTCTGTTAAATCTAGTTACTTTCGTTTGAAAGAAAGACCAAGTTTCACCGTTTATGGAACAAAAGGAGCATTTATAAAAGAAACGAAGGACCGTCAAGAAGAACACCTCAAATTATTCTATACACCTGAAAATGATGATTTTGGGATCGATTTACCGGAACATTACGGCACTCTCTATTATAAAGATGCTGAAGGAAAATACCATGAGGAAAAAGTGATTTCTGAAGTGGGGAGTTACGGGCGAATATATAAAGGCGTACACGATTCGATTGTATCAGGCAAAGAAAAAATAGTGAAAGACGAAGAAACGATTGAACAAATTGGAATTCTAGAAAAAGCTATCCAAAATATGAACAACTTTATGTAAAACCAAAGAAAACAAGCCCTCAGGCAAAAAGGCTGTATACTTTATCGGAAAGGTGCCAGATCCTCGTCGGATGGTAGCTGTAAACTGCTAAAGTAACGACGTTAGCATCGTGAAGAGGATGCTTTTTCTGACTTTTGGAACACTTTTTTAGGAAATGGTATTTGTGGAAAATGAAGAGTCTGGGAATTGTCCCCGGCTCTTTTTTTATATTGGGCACTGATTGATAGAATTCACTTGAATATTCTGTCGATTCTTGCTATGATGACCAAAGCAAAGTCCTTTAATTTAATCCTGAGAGGTTAAGAAGGGTAGAATCGAACATTATGATACCTACCGAAGGTCCTTTTGCAAAAAAACGAAGGGGCATTTTTTTGTGCCCAGAAAGGAAGATTGGTATGGCGATTAATCAAAGACCGCTTATTTTAGATGTGGAGGATAAACCGACACGGGTGAAAGGCTTGTTTCTGAGTTTTCAGCATGTTTTTGCCATGTTTGGAGCGACGATATTAGTGCCTATTTTGTTAGGAATGCCCATTTCGGTAGCTTTATTTGCGAGTGGGGTAGGAACGTTGATCTATCAACTGGCAACCAAAGCAAAGGTTCCTGTCTATCTGGGGTCTTCTTTTGCATATATTACGGCAATGTCGGTGGCAATGGAACAAATGGATGGAAGCATTGGAGCAGCTCAGACGGGCATTCTTTTAGTAGGGTTAACTTATCTGCTTATATCGGGTGTCATACGTGTAATTGGCACAAAGTGGATAGATAGATTGTTACCCCCTATTGTCATAGGGCCAATGATCATGGTCATTGGGTTAGGTCTGGCTGGTACAGCAGTACAAAATGCAGGGCTAGTATCGGGTGGAGACGGAAGGATCATTCTCGTAGCACTGTTTACTTTCTTGTTAACGGCTTTTGTTAACACAAAAGCTACTGGCTTTCTTAAAATCATTCCGTTCCTTGTTGGAATAATAGGAGGCTATTTACTCGCCTTAGTTTTAGGGTTAGTAGATTTCTCTCCGGTGCTGCAAGCTAACTGGTTGCAGCTGCCAGAATTGTATCTTCCATTTAAAACTTCAACATTTGACTCGTACACGCTTTACTTTGGGCCGGAAGCTCTAGCTATTTTACCTGTAGCCTTAGTTACGATTTCTGAACATATCGGAGATCACACCGTGTTAGGCAAAGTGTGTAATCGAAAATTCTTAAAAGATCCAGGACTAGCAAGAACGTTGATTGGAGATGGAGCAGCAACTGCTTTCTCAGCGTTGATCGGCGGACCAGCCAATACCACGTATGGTGAAAATACAGGTGTCATTGGGATGACGCGAATCGCATCTGTTTCTGTAATACGGAACGCTGCTTTTATCGCTATCAGTTTAAGTTTCTTCGGAAAGTTCACTGCACTCATCTCGACGATTCCGACAGCAGTAATCGGAGGTATGGCGATCTTGCTTTATGGTGTGATTGCCAGTAACGGTTTAAAAGTCTTGATCGACGCCCAAATTGATTTCAATCAGTCTCGAAATCTGGTTATCGCAAGTAGTATGCTTGTGCTTGGACTTGGTGGTGCAATGCTAGATATAGGGTCGATCGTCTCTATATCAGGGACAGCGTTAAGTGCCATAGCAGGTATCCTATTAAACTTGCTCCTTCCGGAAGAGGAAGTTTTTCAAGAGGAGATCGCAAAAGAAAAAAAGGCAAAAATAGCTGAATCTTCAGTAAACAATCAAGCTTAAAACTAGATAAAAGTGAGGAGAGTGGGACAAAAAACGTTCAGACCCGAATAGAGCTCCGCATACTGTATCCGTAAGCCACTAAAGTGTCAACAGATACAGCAACTGGAGCGGATACTCGAAAGATAGTCGCAGACTATCGAAGAGTGTTCGTGAAGTGGCTGTCGGGTCTGTTTTTTGGAGCACGTTTTAGAAAGTAATGTTTGAAAAATGATTAGAGGCTGGGACTTTTGTCCCAGCCTCTTCACTTTTTTTGATGTTACAAAAGAGATCAAACCAAGGTTTTTTTACGGGGAATAATTAGTAAATCAAGTCCCGAATCGGATGGAAAAAACGATAGTATGCTGATCGTTCCGGTTAAGGAACAGACGGAACGACTTTTTGGTTTTCTTAGAATGAATGGGGTCCGCTTATCTGTGTCGACTTTCGTAATAGTGCGATTGTAAAAACAAATAAATATATTCTTGATCCCCGCTACAAGTTCAATACTGAGGAAAATAGTAACTCGTCCATAATCATCCGTTCTTCTATCTATAACAGTTCAACTTTAACATGATCACGTGTGGTGCGTGCTGTTGTTTACATCAAAGAAAGGTTGCGTCTCACCTTTTCCTAAGCTAATATAAAAGTAATCGAAAGAATAAAGGAGATAGCTATGAGCGACCATTATTATACAAACGATCCCAATTCGAAAAGCAATCCGCACACATGGGAATATGAGTTGACTGGACAAACCTTTCGTTTTACCTCAGATTCAGGAGTTTTTTCAAAAGATAAAATTGATTTCGGTTCACAATTGTTGATTGAAACGGTAGTGAACGAGAACATGCCCGAAGGTGATCTTCTGGATGTGGGCTGTGGTTACGGTCCAATCGGCATAGCTTTAGCAAAGGCTTTTCCTGAAAAAATGATTGATATGGTGGACGTAAATCATCGAGCTATAGAATTAGCCAAGGAAAATGCCCAGATGAACAATGTTTCTAATTGTTCGATTTTTTCATCCGATATTTATGAGAATGTGAGTAAAACGGATTATGCTGCTGTCATTTCAAATCCACCTATTCGAGCAGGGAAAAAAGTAGTGCATCAGATTTTGACGGAAGCAAAGGAGCATTTGAAAGGAACAGGTTCTCTTTATATTGTTATCCAAAGAAAACAAGGCGCACCAAGCGCACAGGAAAAAATGGCAGAGATCTTTGGGAATGTAGAGCGGATCGCGTTAGATGCTGGATATTGGATTTTAAAGAGCACAAAATAAGATTGTTGATCACTGTGTTGAAAACAGTGCTGTCTAGGCCTTTAGGAGTCTCTACGCTAAAGGCCTTTTTAACAATATAAATTATTGACAAAAATAGTTATCTCGTGTAGACTTAATAAACGCTATTAATGTAATGAGTGAAGATTTCGTCCGAAATATTGTCCGGGCGCGGTTTTTTAAAGAAAACAAAAGAAATTGTGAATGAAATGCTAGATGAATTCACGATCTTTTGTATTTTTTTTGGTCTAAAACAGCAAAAAGCGGCTGATTGTAACATTTTCTTAATAATTGTTACAGGATTGTAATGGTCCGATTAGACAGCTTATACATTAACAATAATTGAGGGGTGAAAAGCTTGGCAGGGCATAATGTTAATTACGGCAAACTCCGTACACGTAGAAGTTATTCGCGTATTAATGAGGTATTAGAGTTACCTAATTTAATCGAAATACAAACAAATTCGTATGATTGGTTTTTAAAAGATGGATTACGTGAAATGTTTAAAGACATTTCACCGATTGAAGACTTTTCTGGAAATCTTTCTTTAGAATTTACGGATTACAAACTACAAGAACCGAAGTATACAGTTGATGAAGCGCATGCGCATGACGCAAACTATTCTGCACCATTATATGTTAAATTACGTCTCTTAAATAAAGATACTGGCGAAGTAAAAGAGCAAGAAGTATTCTTTGGAGATTTCCCTTTAATGACTGAACAAGGAACATTTATCATTAACGGAGCAGAACGAGTTATTGTATCTCAATTGGTTCGTTCCCCGGGTGTGTATTTTCATCCGAAAGTCGAAAAAAATGGTAGAGAAGGTTTTGGATCTACCGTTATTCCGAACCGAGGAGCTTGGTTAGAGTATGAAACAGATTCTAAAGCTCTCTCAAATGTACGTATTGACCGTACTAGAAAAATCCCGTTGACTGTTTTAGTTCGCGCACTAGGATTTGGATCAGATGATGAAATTTTACAAATCTTTGGTGAGAACGACAGTCTTCGCGCAACAATTGAAAAAGATGTCCATAAAAACATGAGCGAATCAAGAACAGAAGAAGCTTTAAAAGATGTATATGAACGCTTACGTCCAGGTGAACCCAAAACTGCAGACAGTTCAAGAAGTTTATTGACAGCTCGTTTCTTTGATCCTAAACGTTACGACTTAGCTTATGTCGGTCGGTATAAAATCAATAAAAAATTAAACTTAAAAACACGCTTGTTTAATCAAACGTTAGCAGAAACATTAGTAGATGAAGAAACTGGGGAAGTCCTAGCTGAAAAAGGTGATGTTCTAGACCGTGATAAAATCGATACGCTAGCACCTTATTTAGACAAAGGATTGAACAGCGTCACGTACTATCCGTCACAAGAAGGTGTAGTACCAGAACCAGTTGAAGTTCAAGTGGTGAAAGTATTTTCTCCAATCGATCCTGAACGTGTGATCAATGTGATCGGAAATGGCATTATCGAAAAAGATATAAAATATATTCGTCCAGCTGACATATTGGCTTCTATGAGTTATTTCTTTAACTTGCAAGAAGGAATAGGCAAAACGGATGACATTGACCACTTAGGAAATCGTCGAATTCGTTCCGTAGGTGAATTATTACAAAATCAATTCCGTATCGGTCTTTCCAGAATGGAAAGAGTTGTGCGCGAGAGAATGTCGATTCAAGATACTACCACAACAACTCCGCAACAATTAGTCAATATCAGACCCGTTGTTGCATCCCTTAAAGAATTTTTTGGATCATCTCAATTGTCTCAATTTATGGACCAAACGAATCCATTGGGTGAGTTGACACATAAACGCCGTCTTTCAGCTTTAGGACCCGGCGGATTAACAAGAGACCGTGCAGGGTATGAAGTTCGTGATGTGCACTATTCTCACTATGGTCGTATGTGTCCGATCGAAACTCCTGAGGGACCAAACATTGGATTGATCAATAGTTTGTCAACTTATGCAAAAATCAATGAATATGGATTTATCGAAACACCGTATCGCAGAATCGATCGTAAAAATCAGATCGTTACAGACCACATTGATTATTTAACAGCTGATGAAGAAGATCAATATGTTGTAGCCCAAGCAAATGCGCCATTAAACGAAGATGGATCCTTTAAATCAGATTTGGTCCTTGCGCGTTTTGTGGATGAAAACTTAGAAGTAGCTATAGATCGTATCGATTATATGGATGTATCGCCGAAACAAGTTGTTTCTGTTGCGACAGCAAGTATTCCTTTCTTAGAAAACGATGACTCAAACCGTGCGTTGATGGGTGCGAACATGCAGCGTCAGTCAGTTCCCTTGCTCAAACCTGAAGCACCTTTAGTGGGAACAGGTATGGAGTATTTGGCAGCACATGACTCAGGAGCAGCTTTGATTTGTAAGAATCCTGGGATCGTAGAATATGTTGATGCGAAACAAGTACGTATTCGTCAAGAAAATGGAACTTTAGACAAATACGCTCTAGCGAAATTTAAACGTTCCAATGCTGGAACATCTTATAATCAAACTCCAATCGTTGTACATGGAGAAACTGTAGTCAAAGGCGACGTCTTAGCAGATGGACCTTCTATGGAAAAAGGGGAAATGGCTCTAGGGAAAAATCCTTTAGTCGCGTTCACTACATGGGAAGGGTACAACTTTGAAGATGCAGTTATCATGAGCGAACGTCTCGTCAAAGATGATGTCTACACTTCGATCCATATTGAAGAATTTGAATCAGAAGCACGTGATACCAAACTTGGACCGGAAGAGATCACTCGTGAACTTCCGAACGTCGGTGACGATGCATTGAAAAACTTGGATGAAATGGGAATTATTCGCATCGGTGCTGAAGTGACCGATGGAGATATCCTCGTAGGGAAAGTTACTCCTAAAGGGGTATCCGAACTATCTGCAGAAGAAAAACTTCTTCATGCTATTTTCGGTGAAAAAGCTAGAGAAGTAAGAGACACATCTTTACGCGTTTCCCATGGTGGCGGCGGAATCGTTCATGATGTTAAAATCTTTACACGTGAAGCAGGGGATGAACTATCTCCTGGAGTGAACATGCTCGTTCGCGTATTTATTGTTCAAAAACGTAAAATCAATGTCGGAGATAAAATGGCCGGACGTCACGGAAACAAAGGGGTTATTTCTCTTATTCTTCCTGAAGAAGATATGCCATATCTTCCCGACGGTACACCTGTTGATATCATGTTGAATCCATTAGGCGTTCCTTCGCGGATGAACATCGGTCAAGTCCTTGAACTACACATGGGGATGGCTGCTCGGATATTAGGTATTCACATTGCTACACCTGTTTTTGATGGGGCCAGCGATGATGATGTGTGGGCTATGATCAAAGAAGCAGGCATGGATGATGATGCGAAAACTGTTCTTTATGATGGCCGTACGGGTGAAAAATTTGATAATAAAATTTCTGTAGGAGTTATGTACTTCGTTAAATTGGCTCATATGGTCGATGATAAATTACATGCTCGTTCTACTGGACCTTATTCCCTAGTTACGCAGCAACCACTTGGTGGTAAAGCACAATTTGGTGGACAACGTTTCGGTGAAATGGAAGTATGGGCGTTAGAAGCTTATGGTGCGTCATATGCCTTACAAGAAATCCTGACTTACAAATCAGATGATGTTGTCGGTCGTGTGAAAACTTATGAGGCTATTGTTAAGGGCGAACCAATTCCAAGTCCAGGTGTACCTGAATCATTCCGCGTGCTTGTTAAAGAATTACAAGCATTGGGTCTTGATCTGAAAGTATTAGATGGAGAGCATAACGCAATTGATTTAGAAGACACAGATGATGATGACGACAACATGTCACGCGTTGATTCCTTAAGCCAAATGCAAAAAGAACAAGATGAAAGACGTGCGGATGAAGCTGAAAAAGAAGCTAAATTAACTGCACAAAAAAAGGAAGCAGCAGAAGAAACAAATGCTGAAGAGTAACAAGTAAAGAGATTGAAATAGGAAGGTTCTAACATTTTTGGAACCTTCTCTGTTTACTCTATGAGCATGGGCAGCTCAACAATCAAAAGGGAGGTCGGCCCCTTGATAGATGTTAATAATTTTGAAAGCATTCAAATAGGCTTAGCTTCTTCAGATAAGATGCGCAGTTGGTCTTACGGTGAAGTTAAGAAACCAGAAACGATTAATTACCGGACGTTGAAACCAGAGAGAGATGGATTGTTTTGTGAACGTATTTTCGGACCTACGAAAGATTGGGAATGTTCTTGCGGTAAATACAAAAGAATTCATTACAAAGGAATTGTGTGTGACCGTTGTGGCGTAGAAGTAACACGTTCAAAAGTACGTCGCGAACGTATGGGACACATTGAATTAGCAGCTCCCGTAACACATATTTGGTACTTTAAAGGAATTCCTAGTCGTATGGGACTTGTGTTAGATATGAGTCCGCGTGCATTGGAAGAAATCATTTATTTTGCTTCTTATGTTGTAATTGATCCAGGTAGTACCTCTTTAGAGAAAAAACAATTAATGACTGAACGTGAATACCGTGAAAAACGTGCACAATATGGTACGGATTTCCGTGCTGAAATTGGTGCAGATGCGATAAAATCATTGCTTGAAAATGTTGACATGGGTGAGGAAGTTATTGAATTGAAAGAACTTCTTCAATCAGCAACAGGACAAAAACGTACACGTGCAATTCGTCGCTTGGACATCCTGGAAGCATTCCGAAATTCTGGCAATAATCCTGCTTGGATGGTCATGGATGCTGTACCCGTTATCCCGCCAGAGTTGCGCCCTATGGTTCAATTAGAAGGTGGACGTTTTGCAACGAGTGACTTAAACGATTTGTACCGTCGTGTAATCAACCGTAATAATCGTTTGAAACGATTATTAGATTTACATGCACCAAATATTATTGTTCAAAACGAAAAACGTATGTTACAAGAAGCTGTAGATGCGTTGATCGACAATGGTCGCCGTGGTCGTCCAGTTGCTGGACCGGGAAATCGTCCGTTGAAATCTCTTTCTCATATGTTGAAAGGGAAACAAGGTCGTTTCCGTCAAAACTTATTAGGAAAACGTGTGGATTATTCAGGTCGTTCTGTTATCGTGGTTGGTCCGACATTGAAAATGTATCAATGTGGATTGCCTAAAGAAATGGCTATTGAATTATTCAAACCTTTTGTGATGCATGAATTAGTTAAACGAGGAATTGCCAATAATATCAAGGCAGCTAAACGTAAAATTGAAACACATGATGTTGAAATTTGGAGTGTTTTAGAAGAAGTCATTCGTGAACACCCCGTAATGCTTAACCGGGCACCGACATTACACCGTTTGGGTATCCAAGCTTTCGAGCCGATTTTAGTAGATGGGAAAGCAATCCGATTGCACCCATTGGTATGTGAAGCATACAACGCTGATTTCGATGGAGACCAAATGGCTGTCCACGTTCCTTTAAGCGACGAAGCTCAAGCTGAAGCAAGGATCCTCATGCTCGGTGCACAAAATATTCTTAATCCGAAAGATGGTAAACCAGTAGTTACACCCTCTCAAGATATGGTTTTAGGTAACTATTATCTAACGATGGAAGTCGCTGGGAAAATTGGTGAAGGTGCGATCTTCACAGGTGTAGATGAAGCTGAACAAGCCTATCAAAATGGTGACGTTCATTTGCATACACGTGTTGCGGTCCGTACAAGCGATTTACCAAGAAAACATTTTACACCGGAACAAGAAAATAAATATTTGATAACTACAGTCGGGAAAATGATTTTCAATGAAATTATGCCGAATGAATTTCCCTATTTAAATGAACCAACTCAAACCAATTTGGAGAAACAAACTCCAGATGATTACTTCGTTCCTTACGGTACAGATATTCCTGCTTATATAAAAGAGCGAGATATTATCAAGCCATTTAAGAAAAAAGATTTAGGAAATATTATTGCAGAAGTGTTTAAACGTTTCAAAGTTACAGAAACTTCAAAAATGTTGGATGCAATGAAAAACTTAGGCTATAAATATTCTACTCGCTCTGGTATCACAGTAGGAATTGCGGATATCGCGCGACTAGAAGAAAAAGATGAGATCCTTGAAGAAGCGCATGAAAAAGTGGATAGTGTAAATAAGACATTCCGTCGTGGGTTGATTACAGATGAAGAGCGTTACGAAAACGTTATTGATATCTGGAATAAAACCAAAGATACCATCCAAAATCACTTGATGAAAAGTTTAGATGATCACAACAATATCTTCATGATGAGTGATTCTGGTGCGCGTGGGAATATCTCTAACTTTACTCAGTTAGCTGGTATGCGTGGATTGATGGCTGCTCCGAATGGTCAAATCATGGAATTGCCTATCACATCCAACTTCCGTGAAGGATTGTCAGTGTTAGAAATGTTTATTTCTACCCATGGGGCTCGTAAAGGGATGACTGATACAGCCTTGAAAACTGCCGATTCAGGTTATTTGACTCGTCGTTTAGTAGACGTTGCACAGGATGTTATAATCCGTGAAGATGACTGTGGAACAAAACGTGGGCTTGCTGCTCGTTCTATTACAGAAGGTAAAGAAATTATTGAACCGCTCGAAGACCGTATTATTGGACGGTATACACGTAAAACTGTTATTCATCCAGAAACTGGTGCAGTACTCGTTCGTGAAAATGAATTGATTACCGAAGATATTACAAAAGAAATCATTGAAGCCGGTATCGAAGAAGTAACGATCCGGTCCGTATTTAACTGTAACACTCGTCATGGTGTATGTAAGAAATGTTACGGACGTAACTTAGCTACTGGTCGTGAAGTAGAAGTTGGGGAAGCAGTCGGAACGATTGCTGCTCAATCAATCGGAGAACCAGGAACACAGTTAACAATGCGTACATTCCATACAGGTGGGGTTGCTGGAGATGATATTACTCAAGGGTTACCTCGTGTTCAAGAAATATTTGAAGCTCGTCATCCAAAAGGACAGGCGGTCATCACAGAAGTAACTGGTGAAGTTATCTCTATCGAAGAAAATCCTGCTGAATACGCTAAAGAAATAACGATAAAAGGTGCTACCGATACGAGAAGCTACTCTGTTGCTGCAAATGCACGGATGAAAGTTAAAGAAGGTAGCTTCATTAAACGTGGAGAAGCCTTGACAGAAGGGTCGATCGATCCGAAACAGCTACTTGGCGTTAGTGATGTTCTTACAGTTGAAAACTATTTATTACGTGAAGTTCAATATGCATACCGCAGTCAGGGAGTAGAGATTGGGGATAAACATATTGAAGTTATGACACGACAAATGTTACGAAAAGTAAGGGTGTTGGATCCGGGTGACACAGATGTATTGCCAGGAGCATTGCTCGATATCGATGATTTTTCAGAATCAAATAAAAAATCATTGTCAACCGGCGGATTACCTGCTACTGCTCGTCCAGTTCTATTGGGTATCACAAAAGCATCTCTCGAAACAAATAGCTTCTTGTCTGCCGCATCCTTCCAAGAGACCACGCGTGTCTTGACTGATGCTGCAATCAGAGGGAAAAACGATCCATTAATTGGATTGAAAGAGAATGTAATTATTGGTAAGGCTATTCCAGCTGGTACCGGAATGCCGCGTTACCGTAAAATGAAACCTAAAGGTGTGGGCGTAGTAAGCGAAAACGTCTATAGCATTAATGATGAAATGTCAGCTTCATCTAATGAATCACTTTCAAATGATCCGAAATAAGCACAAAAAAAGCTGAGAGGAATCCTCTCAGCTTTTTTTTGTGCTTAAAAGTAGAAGTAAAGCGATTGGATATCAGGAAACAACAATCCAATAGTGTAGCCTAAAAAAATAAAAGGAGCAAAAGGGATAGGATCAGCCCACAGTTTATTTCTTTTTATGGAAATACCCATGATGAAGAGCAAAGCAGTAACGGAGGCAATGAAGAGACTGACTAGACTAATCGAGAAGCCAAATATCCAAGTGAGTAAAACGAGTAGTTTGATGTCTCCACCGCCAAAAGAATGGGGAAATATTTTGAATAAAAGATAACAAAATAAAAAGAGAAGGCTCGCACTCAACAAATCGATCAAGGGATCACCAAGTGAATAGTAAAATTTAAGGATCGTCAAACTCAATAGAAAAAAGAATAAGAGCAGATTGGGCAAAAGGAAATATAAATAATCAGAAACCGATAAAATAAAAGCAAAAAAGAAAAAAACCAGAAGGACCAGCGGAGGGAAAGATACTTGTTGTAGAGAGTAATAAAATGCAAAAGCTGCAAAAAGCTCGATCCAAAAGTGAATTGGCTGGATCCGACTGTGACAATAGTGGCATTTCCCTCTACGAAACAGGTAAGAAAAAACAGGAATCAAATCCATTGCCTGTAGAGTTTTTCCACAAGAGGAACAATGTGACCGAGGAGAAGCTATTGACTGTTTCAACGGAATACGGTAACCTACAACTGTACAAAATGATCCAAAAACACTTCCTATGAGCAAATAAATGAGGTTTGCCATTTGAAAAGCTCCTTTCCATATTCTTATGAATATAAGATACGCAAAGAAATAAGGAATATTTTTTAAGAGTGGTTGACATCGAAAAATATACGTGGTATTATTTCATAGGTGCTTTTGTGTGCAGATACCTGTAACAAGCAGTCATGCTGACTGTGGCACAAAGGCTGATATCACACGATTCATGAGCTGTTCAAATGCAGCAAATAATTTTTTGCGAAAAAAAGAACCGCCTGGATGTGTGGACCTAGTTTCAATAATTTAAGGGAGGAGGAAACAATTCATGCCTACAATTAATCAATTGGTGCGCAAACCTCGTAAATCAAAAGGAGAAAAATCTGAATCTCCAGCTTTGAACAAAGGGTATAACAGTAAAAAGAGAAAACAAACTACAGTATTTTCACCACAAAAACGTGGGGTATGTACTCGTGTCGGAACAATGACTCCTAAAAAACCTAACTCAGCGTTACGTAAGTACGCTCGTGTACGTTTATCTAACTTAATTGAAGTAACTGCGTATATTCCAGGTGAAGGCCATAACTTGCAAGAGCATAGTGTCGTACTTATTCGTGGCGGACGTGTTAAAGACTTGCCAGGGGTACGTTACCATATCGTTCGTGGTGCTTTAGATACGGCTGGAGTATCAGACCGTAGACAAGGTCGTTCTAAATACGGAACTAAAAGACCTAAATAAATACATTTTAAAATTGAATCTAAATATAATTGAAAGGGGGATCCCTAATGCCTCGTAAAGGTCCTGTCGTTAAGCGCGACGTGTTGCCAGATCCAATTTATAATTCAAAATTGGTTACTCGTACGATCAACCGCCTTATGGTTGATGGTAAACGTGGTAAAGCTGCAACAATCTTATATAATGCGTTGGAAACTGTAAAAGAAGAAACAGGAAATGATCCAATGGAAGTTTTTGAAGAAGCGTTAAACAATATCATGCCAGTTCTTGAAGTTAAAGCTCGCCGTGTGGGAGGTTCGAACTATCAAGTACCTGTAGAAGTTCGTCCAGAACGCCGTACTGCTTTAGCATTGCGTTGGTTGATAAATTATTCACGTCTTCGTGGAGAATCTACTATGGAACAACGTTTTGCAAAAGAAATTATGGATGCAGCAAATAACACTGGTGCTTCTGTAAGAAAACGTGAAGAAACACATAGAATGGCAGAAGCTAACAAAGCTTTCGCTCATTACCGTTGGTAAAATATTTTTCCGAACGGGTAGATTACACCTTAATCTACCCAGTTTAAACTACAAAAGAGAGGTGTACAAACTAGATGGCCAAAAGAAAATTCCCGTTACAAGATACACGTAATATCGGAATCATGGCGCATATTGATGCGGGTAAAACCACAACAACTGAGCGTATCCTTTATTACACTGGCCGTATTCATAAAATTGGTGAAACTCATGAAGGAGCTTCACAAATGGACTGGATGGAGCAAGAGCAAGAACGTGGAATCACTATTACTTCTGCTGCTACAACAGCTGAATGGAATGATCACCGCGTTAACATTATCGATACACCCGGACACGTAGATTTCACAGTTGAAGTTGAACGTTCATTGCGTGTATTAGATGGTGCAGTTGCAGTCCTTGATGCACAATCTGGAGTAGAGCCTCAAACAGAAACTGTTTGGCGTCAAGCTACAACTTATGGTGTGCCACGTGTCGTATTTGTAAATAAAATGGATAAAATTGGTGCAGATTTCTTATATGCAAATCACACTTTACACGACCGTCTTCATGCAAATGCTCACCCAATCCAATTAGCGATCGGTGCAGAGGATGATTTTGAAGGAATTATCGACTTAGTTAAGATGAAAGCATACTTCTATGAAGATGATTTAGGTACACGTGTTGATGAAGAAGAAATCCCTGAAGAATACAGAGAGTTAGCTAATACATGGCATACTAAATTAGTTGAAGCTGTTGCTGAATTAGATGAAGAATTAATGATGCAATATCTTGAAGGAGAAGAAATTTCTCAAGAACAACTAAAAAAAGGTATTCGTAAAGCTACATTAGATGTAGAATTCTTCCCCGTAGTATGTGGATCAGCGTTCAAAAACAAAGGTGTTCAATTATTGCTTGATGCAGTGGTTGATTACCTACCATCACCTTTAGATGTTCCTGCAATCAAAGGACATTTACAAGGCGACGATGAAACCGTTGTTGAACGTCATGCAGGAGATGATGAACCGTTCGCTGCTTTAGCATTTAAAGTTGCAACAGACCCTTATGTTGGTCGTTTAACATTCTTCCGTGTGTACTCTGGTACATTACAAGCTGGTTCTTATGTATTAAATGCAACAAAAGATAAACGTGAACGTGTAGGGCGTATCTTACAAATGCACGCAAACTCTCGTCAAGAAATACCTGAAGTATTTTCTGGAGATATTGCAGCTGCAGTTGGTTTGAAAGATACAACTACAGGAGACACATTGTGTGCTCAAGATAACCCTGTTATCTTAGAATCAATGGTATTCCCAGAACCTGTTATCCAAGTTGCTATCGAACCAAAAACAAAAGCTGACCAAGACAAAATGTCTAATGCTTTGCAAAAACTTTCAGAAGAAGATCCAACTTTCCGTGCAGAAACTGATCCTGAAACAGGCGAAACAATCATTGCTGGTATGGGTGAATTACACTTAGATATCATCGTTGACCGTTTAAGACGTGAATTTAAAGTTGATGCTTCTGTTGGAGCTCCGCAAGTATCTTACCGTGAAACATTCACGAAAGAAGTACAAGCTGAAGGTAAATTTGTTCGTCAGTCCGGTGGTAAAGGACAATATGGACACGTTTGGGTTGAATTTGGACCAAACGAAGAAGGCGCAGGATTTGAATTTGAAGATGCAATCGTTGGTGGTGTAGTTCCTCGTGAATATATCCCAGCTGTTAAATCTGGTTTAGAAGCATCATTGCAAAATGGTGTGTTAGCTGGTTATCCATTAGTTGACATTAAAGCTAAACTTTATGATGGTTCATATCATGATGTCGACTCAAATGAAACAGCATTTAAAGTTGCTGCTTCTCTTGCTTTGAAAAATGCTGCGAAAAAAGCAGGTGCTGTAATCTTAGAACCAATGATGGCTGTGGAAGTTACTATTCCAGAAGATTATCTTGGAGACATTATGGGACATATATCTGCTCGTCGCGGAAGCATTGAAGGCAGTGAAGTTCGTGGACCTACAACAATCGTTAAAGGATCGATTCCTTTATCTGAAATGTTTGGCTATGCGACTGCATTACGTTCAGCAACTCAAGGACGCGGAACGTTCACTATGACATTTGATCATTACGAAGCAGTACCGAAAAGTATTGCAGCAGAAATTATCAAAAAAAATGGCGGAACAGTTGCCGAATAATTTGAAATAATTGATTTTCTAAAAGGAAATCGATATACTTTTTATCATAATAATAGAGATAGAATGCTTTATGTCTATTAAAAATCAACACCCACTTAAGAGGAGGAAATTATAAAATGGCAAAAGAAAAATTCGACCGTTCAAAACCACATGTCAATGTTGGTACTATTGGACACGTTGACCATGGTAAAACTACTTTAACAGCAGCAATCACTTACGTATTATCTAAAAAGGGATTTGCTGAAAATCGCGGATACGACTCAATCGATGGTGCTCCAGAAGAGCGCGAACGTGGTATCACAATCTCAACTTCTCACGTTGAATACCAAACTGAACAACGTCACTATGCTCACGTAGACTGCCCAGGACATGCTGACTATGTTAAAAACATGATCACCGGTGCTGCACAAATGGATGGAGCTATCTTAGTAGTATCTGCTGCTGATGGTCCTATGCCACAAACACGTGAACATATCTTACTTTCACGTCAAGTTGGTGTTCCAAGTATCGTTGTATTCTTAAACAAAGTTGATATGGTAGATGACGAAGAATTACTAGAATTAGTTGAAATGGAAGTTCGTGACTTATTAACAGAATACGAATATCCTGGTGACGATGTTCCTGTAATCGCTGGTTCTGCTTTGAAAGCTCTTGAAGGCGACGCTGGCTATGAAGCTAAAATCCAAGAATTAATGGATGCTGTTGACGAATATATCCCAACACCAGAACGTGACACAGAAAAACCATTCATGATGCCAGTTGAGGATGTATTCTCAATTACTGGACGTGGAACAGTTGCTACTGGTCGTGTTGAAACTGGAAAAGTTCGCGTTGGTGACGAAATTGAAATCGTTGGTATACACGATACTAAGAAAACAACAGTTACTGGTGTCGAAATGTTCCGTAAATTACTCGACTATGCTGAAGCTGGAGATAACATTGGTGCTTTATTACGTGGTATGTCACGTGAAGATATTGAACGTGGACAAGTTTTAGCAAAACCAGGTTCAATTACACCGCATACAGAATTTGAAGGAGAAGTTTATATCCTTTCAAAAGAAGAAGGCGGACGTCATACTCCTTTCTTCACAAACTACCGTCCACAATTCTACTTCCGTACAACAGACGTTACTGGAGTAATTGAATTGCCAGAAGGTACAGAAATGGTTATGCCTGGAGATAACGTATCAATTAAAGTTACATTGATCGCTCCAATCGCTATCGACGAAGGTACTAAATTCACAGTTCGTGAAGGCGGACGTACTGTCGGCGCTGGTGTTGTATCTAAAGTTGTAAAATAAATCATTTCTTAAATGATTGAATGAATAACGAGAAGAAGACCGGACTATAGTCCGGTCTTCTTTTTTTCGTTAAAAGCAAGGAATCGATTTATTCTCTTTTAAGAATAAAATAGTTGCATATTTTTTCTACTATATATATAGTAGAAAAAGTATATCAGTAGCCGACATAAAAAAAATTAAAACATAGCAAAAATAACTTGCTTTATCTTCTGGTTTTTTGTATACTGTTAAAGGTGTCGGTTTATGAATATAAAACGCACAGGGAGGGTCTCCTTAAAGGACCCAAGGCTAAGAAGCGAGAGGTTGCGACACACCCGGCCGCTTTGTCACGGAAGAGTGTGTTGGAAATTTTCGTGGAGCAATGTCTCATTTTTAAAATAGGCGAAGGAGGGAATAAAATGGCAAAACAAAAGATTCGTATCCGTTTGAAAGCATATGAACACCGTCTGCTTGATCAATCTGCAGAGAAAATTGTTGAAACAGCAAAGAGAACTGGTGCTGAAGTTTCAGGACCAATACCATTGCCAACTGAAAGATCTTTATATACAGTTATTCGTGCACCGCACAAATATAAAGATTCTCGTGAGCAATTTGAAATTCGCACGCACAAACGCTTAGTTGATATCATTAACCCAACACCAAAAACTGTTGATGCGTTAACGAAACTTGATTTACCAAGTGGCGTAGATATCCAAATCAAACTTTAATTTATTGGAATAAAATTTAAACTATAAAAATAATGGAGGTGTACTCATGACCAAAGGAATCTTAGGAAAAAAAGTGGGGATGACTCAAATTTTCAACGAAAGTGGAGAATTTGTACCAGTAACTGTGATCGAAGCTACTCCAAACGTTGTTCTTCAATTGAAGACAATGGATAATGATGGCTACGAAGCAATACAAGTTGGTTTTCAGGACAAACGTGAAGTATTGTCTAATCGGCCCGCACAAGGTCATGTTAAAAAAGCAGGAACAACTCCTAAGCGCTTCATACGTGAAATCGTCGATGTTGAGCTAGGAGATTATAAAGTAGGACAAGAAATAAAAGTAGATGCGTTCGAAGCTGGAGACATCGTCGACGTAACGGGGACTTCAAAAGGTAAAGGTTTCCAAGGTGTTATTAAACGTCACGGCCAAAGCCGCGGACCAATGACACACGGATCTCGTTACCATCGTCGTCCTGGTTCAATGGGTCCCGTTGATCCAAACCGCGTATTCAAACGCAAGTTATTACCTGGACGTATGGGCGGAGATCGCGTAACAATTCAAAACTTAGAAATTGTACGTGTAGATACTGAACGCAATGTAATCCTCGTAAGAGGAAATGTACCTGGAGCTAAAAAATCCTTGATACAAATCAAAACAGCTACTAAGGCTGCTAAATAAGTATAGGGAAGGAGGAGCAATAGAATGCCAAACGTAACTTTATTTAAACAAGATGGAACTAAAAAAGGCGAAGTTACCTTAAATGATACAATTTTCGGAATTGAACCTAATAATAATGTAATCTTTGATGCAGTCACTATGCAACGCGCATCTTTGAGACAAGGAACACATTCGGTTAAAAACCGTAGCGCTGTTCGTGGTGGTGGACGCAAACCATGGGCACAAAAAGGAACTGGACGTGCACGTCAAGGTTCGATCCGTTCACCACAATGGCGTGGAGGCGGAGTTGTTTTCGGACCGACACCTCGTTCATATAGCTATAAATTACCTAAGAAAGTTCGTCGTCTAGCTATTAAATCTGTCCTTTCCGCTAAAGTGGCAAGTGATGATTTATTTGTAGTCGATGTATTGAACTTTGATAAACCAAAAACTAAAGAGTTTAGAGAGATGCTAATAAATCTTGAAGCAGGCAAAAAAGTGTTATTCGTCATTGAAGACGGTAATGAATTTGCAGCATTATCTGCACGCAACTTAGGTGGAGTTAAAGTAATTAACCCATCTAACGTAAATGTGTTAGATGTAATATCTGCTAACAAAATGATTTTGACGCAAACTGCTCTGACTAAGGTAGAGGAGGCACTTCAATAATGGATGCACGCGACGTTGTAAAGCGCCCAATCATCACTGAGGCTTCCATGTTTGCTATGGAAGATAAGAAATATACCTTTGAGGTGGATCTACGCGCAAATAAAACAGAAGTAAGACAAGCCGTCGAAAAATTATTCGGCGTGAAAGTAAAAAAAGTAAACATTGTGAACACTCCTCGTAAATTAAAACGTATGGGAAAATATTCTGGCTATACAAAAAAACGTCGGAAAGCAATTGTTTCTTTAACTGATGAATCTAATGACATCACATTGTTCGAAAAAAGCGAATAATCATTCAAGCATTTAAGCTTGAAACACATTAAAAGGAGGGACTAACGTGGCGATTAAAAAGTATAAAGCTACCACAAATGGTCGTCGTAACATGACGGGTTCTGATTTTGCTGAAATCACTTCAACAACACCAGAAAAAACTTTGATGCAATCTAACCCTAAACGTGCCGGCCGTAATAACAATGGTAGAATCACCGTTCGTCATCAAGGCGGAGGCCACAAACGTCAATACCGTATAATTGACTTTAAACGTAATAAAGACGGTATTAGAGGTATTATTAAGACAGTTGAATATGATCCAAATCGTTCAGCTAACATTGCGTTAGTGCAATACGAAGATGGGGTAAAAACATATATTTTAGCACCTAAAGGAATCGAAGTTGGACAAGAAGTCATGTCTGGCCCAGATGCTGATATCAAATCAGGTAATGCTTTGGAGTTAAAAGATATCCCAGTTGGTTCATTTGTTCATAATATTGAAATGAAACCTGGTAAAGGCGGACAATTAGTTCGTTCAGCTGGAACAAGCGCTCAAGTTCAAGGTAAAGAAGGAAAATACGTATTAGTACGTTTAGCTTCAGGCGAGAGCCGTTTGATCCTTGCAACTTGTCGAGCAACTATTGGTTCTGTTGGTAATGAACAACACGAATTAATCAATATTGGTAAAGCAGGACGTAACCGTTGGAAAGGTAAAAGACCAACTGTACGTGGGTCTGTAATGAACCCGAACGATCACCCACACGGTGGTGGTGAAGGTAAAGCACCAATCGGTCGCCCAGGACCATTAACTCCTTGGGGTAAACCTGCACTTGGTTATAAGACTCGTAATGTTAAAAAACAATCAAGCAAGATGATCGTTCGCGGTCGTAAAAAATAAGTAACAGGGTTGGGAAGCCAACCTATTCTCTTTAAAACCTGGAAGGAGGTTTATCCATGAGTCGCAGCTTAAAAAAAGGACCTTTCGTCGATGATCACTTAATGAAAAAAGTGGAAGCGATGGAAGCAAACGAAAAAAAGACTGTAATTAAAACATGGTCACGCCGTTCTACCATTTTCCCAAATTTTGTGGGTCATACTATTGCAGTATATAACGGACGCAAACACGTTCCTGTATATGTGCAAGAAGACATGGTTGGACATAAATTAGGTGAATTTTCACCAACAAGAACGTACCGAGGCCATTCCAAAGACGATAGAAAAACAGCTAAACGCTGATAGTGAGGGGAGGATTAATTCATGGCAGAACAAAATACAGCAGCAACTGCTACTGCGAGAATGGTTCGTATTGCTCCACGCAAAACTCGTCTGGTCGTTGATTTGATTAGAGGAAAAAAAGTTGGAGAAGCTATTTCCATTTTACGTTTTACAACACGAGGCGCTACTGAAGCAGTAGAAAAAGTTCTCATGTCGGCAATTGCAAATGCTGAACACAATTATGATATGGATATTGAAGAATTGGTAGTTAGCGAAGCTTATGTCAATGAAGGACCTACCTTGAAACGGTTCCGTCCTCGTGCCAAAGGCTCAGCATCACCCATTAACAAACGGACAAGCCACATTACGATCGTGGTAACAGAGAAGAAGGAGGGGTAATCTGTGGGACAAAAAATAAATCCTCATGGTATGCGTGTTGGCGTCATTCAAGACTGGGACGCTAAATGGTACGCAGAAAAAGATTTTGCTGACAACTTACACGAAGACTTAGCAATACGCAAATATATTGATAAGAACTTGAGTGATGCATCAGTATCTAGAATAGAAATTGAACGTGCGGCAAACCGTATCAATCTTTCTCTTCACACAGCTAAGCCGGGTATGGTTATCGGTAAAGGTGGATCAGAAGTTGATACACTTCGTCGTAAACTGAATGATATGACAGGCAAACGTGTTCATGTGAACATCATTGAAATTAAACGCCCTGACTTAGATGCTACTTTAGTAGCTCGAAGCATTGCTGAACAACTTGAAAACCGCGTCTCATTCCGTCGTGCTCAAAAACAAGTACTGCAACGCACAATGCGTTCAGGAGCTAAAGGTGTTAGAACAATGGTTGCTGGCCGCTTGAATGGAGCAGATATCGCTCGTAGTGAGAGTTTCGCTGAAGGTTCAGTACCTCTACACACAATTCGTGCAGATATTGATTACGCAAACGAAGAAGCTGATACTACTTATGGTAAAATCGGCGTTAAAGTATGGATCTATAAAGGCGAAGTATTGCCAGAAAAGTATGATAAGAAAGGAGGGAAATAAACATGTTAGTACCTAAACGTGTAAAATTTCGTCGTGAATTTAGAGGTCGCATGAAAGGCGAAGCTAAAGGCGGAAAAGAAATTGCTTACGGTCAATATGGCTTGCAAGCTATTGAATCGCATTGGGTAACCAATCGTCAAATAGAAGCAGCTCGTGTTGCAATGAATCGTTACATGAAACGTGGTGGGAAAGTATGGATTAAAATTTTCCCTCATAAACCAGTGACAGCCAAAGCAATCGGAGTCCGTATGGGTTCTGGTAAAGGAGCTCCTGATGGATGGGTCGCACCAGTAAAACGTGGTAAAATCATGTTTGAAATTGCGGGCGTATCTGAAGAAGTAGCTCGTGAAGCGTTGCGTTTGGCTTCACACAAACTACCTATGAAAACTAAGGTAGTAAAACGCGAAGAAAGTGGTGAATCGAATGAAGGCTAAAGAAATCCAAAATTTATCCACTGCTGAAATGATTGAAAAAGAAAATGAATTCAAAGAAGAATTATTTAACTTACGTTTTCAATTAGCAACTGGTCAATTAGAAAACACCGCACGCATTAATGAAGTCCGCAAATCGATTGCACGCATCAAAACTGCACTGCGTCAAGCAGAATTGCAAAAATAAGTTGCATGACTTTGAATGAATGTAAAAGGAGGACAAAGCCCAATGAGTGCAGAACGTAATAATCGTAAAGTTTATCAAGGTCGCGTTGTTTCTGACAAAATGGATAAAACCATCGTAGTAGAAATTTCTACTCAAAAACAACACAAGATGTATGGTAAACGCATGAAATATTCAACTAAATTTAAAGCACATGACGAAGACAATACCGCTAAAATAGGCGACATCGTCAAAATAATGGAAACACGTCCATTGTCAAAAGACAAACGTTTCCGTCTACTAGAAGTTGTAGAAGAAGCAATCGTTCTTTGATTTTCAAAAAAAAAAGAGTATAATTTTTTGAGTACGAGAGGAGGATCCCAACGTGATTCAAACAGAAAGTCGTATGAAAGTGGCTGACAACTCAGGTGCACGCGAAGTCTTAGTCGTGAAAGTATTGGGTGGTTCAGGCCGCAAATCAGCAAACATTGGCGACCAGGTCGTCGTAACAGTGAAACATGCAACACCAAATGGCGTTGTCAAAAAAGGTGAAGTCGTTCGTGCAGTTATTGTTCGTACAAAATCAGGAAAACGCCGTGCAGACGGTTCTTACATCAAATTTGATGAAAATGCCTGTGTAATTATTCGTGATGATAAAGCACCACGTGGTACACGTATCTTCGGACCAGTTGCCCGCGAATTGCGCGACAATGACTTCATGAGAATTGTTTCATTAGCTCCAGAAGTTCTTTAATAAAAACATCCGGCGTAAGGAGGTACGAGTAAACATGTTCATTAAAACAGGAGATAAAGTAAAACTTATAACTGGTAAAGATAAAGGCAAAGAAGGAACAGTAATTAAAACTTTTCCTAAAAAAGATAAAGTGATCGTTGAAGGTCTCAACATCATGAAGAAACATAACAAACCGAGCAATACAAGCCCACAAGGCGGCATTTTAGAAACTGAAGCACCTATTCATGTTTCAAATGTTATGCTTATTGACCCATCAAATAATGAAGCTACACGTGTAGGTTATAAATTTGAAGATGGTAAGAAAGTTCGCTACGCCAAAAAAACTGGTGAAGCTTTATAATTAATGAAATTAGGAAGGAGGTAATTACCGAATGAACCGCCTCAGAGAAAAATATACGAACGAAGTACGTCCATCAATGGTGGAAAAATTTGGATATTCATCTATCATGCAAGCACCTAAAGTTGATAAAATTGTTTTAAACATGGGTGTTGGTGATGCAGTATCAAACGCTAAAAATCTTGATAAGGCTGTCGACGAATTAACATTGATTGCTGGTCAAAAACCTATCATAACTAAAGCAAAAAAATCTATTGCTGCTTTCCGTTTACGTGAAGGAATGCCGATCGGTACTAAAGTAACTTTACGTGGAGAACGCATGTATGATTTCTTAGATAAATTAGTTAATGTATCTCTTCCTCGTGTGCGTGACTTCCGTGGTATTAGCAAAAATGCTTTTGACGGACGTGGAAACTACACTTTAGGAGTAAAAGAACAATTGATTTTCCCAGAAATTGACTATGACACAGTTGACAAAGTCCGCGGAATGGATATCGTTATTGTAACAACTGCACAAACTGACGAAGAAGCACGTGAAATGCTCAGTCAAATGGGAATGCCATTCCAAAAATAAAACAAGGAGGGTACTGTAGAAATGGCTAAAAAAGCAATGATTGAAAAAAACAAGAAACCAGCCAAATTTTCAACTCAGGAATATACCCGCTGTGAACGTTGCGGACGTCCACACTCAGTCTATAAAAAATTTAAACTTTGCCGCATTTGCTTACGCGAACTTGCTTACAAAGGGCAAATTCCTGGAATGAAAAAAGCAAGCTGGTAAACAGAAGAAAACTTGTACAAGGGAGGCTTATAACGAATGGTCATGACAGATCCTATTGCAGATTTCCTGACTCGTATACGTAATGCAAATTCAGCACGTCATACGACAGTAGAAATACCTGCTTCAAAATTGAAAAGAGAGATGGCCAACATCTTGAAAAACGAAGGATTCGTCAAAGATGTCGAATTCCTAGAAGATGATAAACAAGGTGTTATCCGTATTTTCTTAAAATATGGTCAAAATAATGAACGTGTTATTTCTGGCTTAAAACGTATTTCTAAACCTGGTTTGCGTGTATACGTGAATGCAGAAGAAATACCGAAAGTATTAAATGGCTTAGGTATTGCTATCGTTTCAACATCAAATGGTGTCGTTACAGATAAAACAGCAAGAGCTAAAAATGTCGGCGGAGAAATCCTCGCATACGTTTGGTAAAAATAGAACAAAATGAAGGAGGTGCCTTACTGTGAGTCGTATCGGAAATAAAGTAATTACAATTCCTGAAGGAGTTACTGTTACACAAAACGGCGAAAACGTAACGGTTAAAGGACCTAATGGAGAATTATCTCGTTCAATTAGTCCATTAATCACGATGAATGTTGGAGACAATGAGCTCGCATTCACTCGTCCAAATGAATCAAAACAAGCTAAAACTATCCACGGAACAACTCGTGCGGTCGTAAACAATATGGTCGAAGGTGTAACTGTTGGATTCACCAAAGCACTAGAGTTAAACGGGGTTGGGTACCGTGCCCAATTACAAGGTCAAAAATTAATCTTGAACGTAGGTCTTTCTCACCAAGTTGAGTTTGAAGCTGAAGAAGGATTAACTGTTGAAGTACCTTCTAATACTCGTATTACTATTAAAGGTGCAAACAAAGAAAGCGTTGGCGCATTAGCTGCTAACATTCGTGCTGTTCGTCCACCTGAACCTTATAAAGGTAAAGGAATTCGTTATGAAGGTGAATATGTACGTCGTAAAGAAGGTAAAACTGGGAAATAAACGCCTAGTTGCCTAACAATCAAATAAAAGAGGTGACAATTGTGATTTCAAAACCAGATAAAAACAAACTGCGTCAAAAAAGACATGGTCGTGTACGTAAAAATCTTTCTGGTACTGCTGAGTGCCCACGCTTGAATGTATTTCGTTCAAATAAACATATCTACGCTCAATTGATTGATGACGTAGCGGGTGTGACGCTCGCAAGTGCATCTACATTAGATAAAGAAGTTTCAGGTGAGTCTAAAGTGGACCAAGCAAGTGCTGTAGGTAATTTAGTTGCAGAACGTGCAAAAGGAAACAAAATCATTAAAGTAGTTTTCGATCGTGGAGGCTATCAATACCACGGGAGAGTGAAAGCTTTAGCTGAAGCTGCTCGTGAAAATGGATTAGACTTTTAAGAAAAGGAGGAGAATCTTTACATGACTTATATTGACCCATCAAGACTTGACTTAGAAGATCGTGTGGTTACTATCAACCGTGTTACTAAAGTTGTTAAAGGTGGACGTCGTCTACGTTTCGCAGCACTAGTTGTGGTTGGAGACAAAAATGGACACGTTGGATTTGGAACAGGTAAAGCCCAAGAAGTTCCTGAAGCTATTCGTAAAGCTATCGAAGCAGCTAAGAAAAATCTTGTTCAAGTACCTATGGTCGGAACATCTATTCCGCATGAAGCAATCGGACGTCATGGTGGCGGAAGAATCATCATGAAACCTGCTGTAGCCGGTTCTGGAGTTTCTGCTGGTGGACCAGTTCGTGCCGTACTAGAATTAGCTGGTGTTCAAGATATATCCAGTAAATCTATCGGTTCTAGCTCTCCAATTAACATGATCCGCGCAACATTTAATGGTATCAGCCAATTAAAACGTGCGGAAGACATTGCAAAACTTCGCGGGAAAACTGTTGAAGAATTACTTGGATAAGGAGATCGAAAAAAATGGCTAATTTAGAAATTACTTTAAAACGTAGTCTGATCGGTCGTACTCAGTCTCAACGCGATGTGGTTACAAATTTAGGATTGAGAAAAATCAATTCTAAAGCTGTACAACCAGACAACGAAGCAGTGAGAGGTATGATCAACAAAGTTTCACATTTAGTAAACGTAAAAGAAGTTTAATAGTATTAAGATTATTTTAAGGAGGTGCCAAGCTTATGAAACTCCATGAATTAAAACCTGCAGAAGGTTCTCGTAAAAAACGTAACCGTGTTGGTCGCGGAACTTCTTCTGGTAACGGAAAAACTTCTGGACGTGGACAAAAAGGTCAAAAAGCCCGTTCAGGTGGTGGCGTACGCTTAGGATTTGAAGGTGGACAAACACCATTGTTCCAAACTTTACCTAAACGTGGGTTTACTAACATTAACCGCAAAGAATATTCGATCATTAATTTAGATACATTGAATCGCTTTGAAGAAAGTTCTGAAGTGACTCCTGCTTTACTTGTTGAACAAGGAATCATTAAGAACGAAAAATCTGGAATCAAAGTCCTTGCAAGAGGAAAAGTTGATCGTAAATTAACGGTTAAAGCTCATAAATTCTCTCAAGCAGCAAAAGAAGCAATTGAAGCTGCTGGTGGAACTACCGAGGTGATTTAATGATCAGACTGTTGAAGGACGCTTTTAAAGAAACAGATATTAGAAGCAGGATCTTGTTTACCTTAGGCATTTTAGTTGTCTTTCGATTAGGTACTCATGTTACTGTTCCTGGTGTTGATGCTAGTGCTTTAGAAAATTTGTCCGGAACTGGTCTGTTCAATTTGCTTGATACTTTTGGTGGTGGTGCACTGAGTAGTTATTCTATATTTGCTCTTGGTGTTTCGCCATATATCACTTCTTCCATTGTTGTCCAACTTTTACAGATGGATATTATTCCGAAGTTTAAAGAATGGGCTGAACAAGGTGAAGTTGGTCGTAGAAAACTGAATCAAGCAACCCGTTACCTGACAATTGTATTAGCATTTGTTCAGGCAATTGGGATATCCTATGGTTTTAATGCTTTAACAGGTCTTGGCTTAGTTCGTGATCCGGGAGTTAGCACTTACTTATCCATTGCAGTTGTTTTAACAGCTGGAACGATGTTTGTAGTGTGGCTCGGAGAACAAATTACTGTCCACGGATTTGGAAATGGGACATCATTAATTATCTTTTCAGGAATAATTGCACGTTTGCCTTCTGATATTATGACTTTTTATAGTACACAGATCCGTAATGCGGGTGATGAATTATTAGGAGCTATCCTTTTCTCAATTGTTATTGTAATTGGAGTCGTGCTTCTTGTAGTTTTAGTAACGTACGTGGAAAATGCACGTCGGAACATTCCTGTTCAGTATACAAAACGTGTTGCTAGTTCTAAGCAGGGAGCTTTATTACCTTTGAAAGTGAATTCTGCTGGGGTGATTCCGGTCATCTTTGCTAGTTCATTTTTAATGACACCTCAAATTATTCTTGGGTATTTTGCTCAAGGGAGTGCTGATACTGCTTGGTATCAATTACTTAATTCAGTCTTTAATTTAGAAGAGCCTCTAGGGGCCGTATTTTATACTGTTTTAATTGTTGTATTCACTTACTTCTACGCATTTATTCAGGTCAATCCTGAAAAAGTTGCTGAGAACTTGCAAAAACAAGGTGGATATATACCAAGTGTCCGTCCTGGGAAACCAACGGAAGATTTCGTCAGTAAGTTACTTGTACGTTTAAGCACGGTTGGAGCGATTTACTTAAGTAGTATCTCTCTGATCCCCATCATTGCATCAAATATATGGAATCTTCCATCATCTGTTGCTTTAGGTGGTACAAGTCTACTTATCGTTGTCGGTGTCGCACTTGATTCGATGAGACAATTAGAAGGATTATTGAGTAAGAAAAGTTACCAAGGCTTTATTCAATAAGAAGGCAGTGTTGAGGAACGCCTCAGCACGTGCATTCTGCCAATTTAAGGGAGGAACTCAAATGAACCTTATTTTAATGGGATTACCCGGAGCTGGTAAAGGGACACAAGCCGCACGAATTGTTGATGAATATTCTATTCCTCATATTTCTACTGGAGATATGTTCCGTGCAGCAATTAAAAACGAAACAGCTTTAGGACTCGAAGCAAAAAAATTCATGGATGCCGGTGAATTAGTTCCAGATGAAGTCACAAATGGAATTGTTAAAGAACGGCTTCAAGAAGCTGATACAAAAAATGGATTTCTTTTAGACGGATATCCGCGCACATTGAACCAAGCCAATGCATTGGAAACAAATCTTGCTAGCTTGAACAAATCTCTGGACGCAGTTATCTACATTGAAGTAAGTAAAGATATTTTAATGGAACGTTTAACTGGCCGTTATATTTGCTCAAATTGTGGAGCAACGTATCACAAAATCAATCAAACAACAAAAGTTGAAGGTGTATGTGACCGTTGTGGTGGAACTGATTTCTATCAAAGAGACGATGACAAACCAGAAACTGTTGAGAATAGAATTAAAGTCAACGAAGAATTGACACAAAAATTGTTGTCATTTTATTCTGAACGCGGAATAGTGCACACGGTGGATGGTGAAGAAGATCCAGAAGACGTTTATACTAATATCCAAAACATCTTGGCTACAGAAAAATAATTCTTCGGTTTATCTATACTTCCATAGGCTGTTTTAATCGAAATTTGCTATTTTTAAACGTGTGTGGTACAATTTTTCGAGCGCCAGTTTTATGGTCGCCGAACGTACAATAAAAAAAATAGTATGTGAGGGCACTAGCGCTCACGATTTATTGCGTAAAGAAAAGCAGTGAAAAAGGAGGAGACCAAGAGTGGCTAAAGACGATGTAATTGAGATTGAGGGAAAAGTCTTGGAAACTTTGCCAAATGCAATGTTTCGAGTTGAACTTGAAAACGGGCATGAAGTCCTCGCACACGTTTCCGGAAAGATTCGCATGAACTATATACGTATTTTACCTGGAGATAAAGTGACTGTAGAGTTATCACCTTATGATTTAACTCGCGGACGTATCACTTACCGTTTCAAATAACACTTGACTCCGCTAATGAATGAGGAGGGGAATTTTCATGAAAGTAAGACCATCAGTTAAAAAAATGTGTGACAAATGTAAAGTTATCCGCCGTAAAGGCCGCGTTATGGTGATTTGCGAAAATCCCAAGCATAAACAACGTCAAGGTTAACTTGAGTAATTAATTAACAGGAGGTGCAAAAAATATGGCTCGTATAGCAGGTGTGGATATTCCACGTGACAAACATATCGTCATTTCATTAACCTACATCTATGGTATCGGTAAAACAAGCGCTCAAGAAATTTTAAATAGAGCGGGAGTTGAAGAAGAAACGCGTGTTCGCGAATTAACTAACGATCAATTAGATGCTATTCGTTCTGAAGTAGATAAGCTAAAAGTTGAAGGAGATCTTCGTCGTGAAGTGAACCAAAACGTTAAACGCTTAATCGAAATCGGATCTTACAGAGGTTTACGTCACCGTCGCGGATTACCGGTTCGTGGTCAAAATACCAAGAACAATGCGCGTACTCGTAAAGGTAGACCAACAGCAATCGCTGGTAAGAAAAAATAATTAAAACTAATTAAGTAGGGAGGTAAACCTTCATGGTAAAAAAAGGTCAAACTCGTAAACGTCGAGTAAAGAAGAATATTGAACACGGTGTTGCTCATATTCGTTCAACGTTCAATAATACAATCGTTATGATTACCGATGTGCACGGAAACGCTATTTCTTGGTCTTCAGCTGGATCATTAGGATTCAGAGGTTCAAGAAAATCCACTCCATTTGCTGCCCAGATGGCTGCTGAAGCTGCTGCTAAAGGCGGAATGGAAAACGGCATGAAATCTGTAGAAGTTGCTGTTAAAGGACCAGGTTCTGGACGTGAAGCTGCAATTCGTTCACTTCAAGCAACTGGTTTAGAAGTTACAGCTATTCGTGACGTAACTCCTGTTCCGCATAATGGCTGCCGTCCTCCTAAACGTCGTCGCGTTTAAAAGAGAACGAACCATTTTAATATTGTTGCAGGCTTGCATGCCACCGCGTGAGTACACGTTTTTGAAAGGGGTAAATTGACAGGATGATCGAAATTGAAAAACCAAATATAGATACAGTTGAGATCAGTAAAGATGCCAAATATGGCAAGTTTGTTGTCGAACCGCTTGAACGCGGATATGGAACTACGTTGGGGAATTCTCTTCGTCGTATTCTACTATCATCCCTGCCGGGTGCTGCTGTCACGACTTTACAAATCGATGGTGTATTGCATGAATTTACTGCCATTGATGGAGTAGTTGAAGATGTGACTGCGATTATTCTAAATCTAAAAAAATTAGCACTCAAATTGTATTCAGAAGATGAAAAAACTATTGAAATCGATATTGAAGGTCCGGCTGTAGTTACAGCGGCTGATATAATCTACGATAGTGATGTAGAAATCATGAATCCTGATTTATATATCTGTACAGTTTCCGAAGGTGGACATTTCCATGCCCGCATGACTGCTAAAAAAGGCAGAGGATATGTACGCGCTGAACACAACAAACATGATGATATGCCAATTGGTGTTCTACCAATTGATTCTATCTATACACCAGTTAGTCGCGTGAATTATCAAGTAGAAAACACTCTTGTAGGGGAAAAACAACAGTTTGATAAACTTACATTAGATGTATGGACAGATGGTTCTATCGCTCCTGAAGAAGGAGTCAGCTTGGCTGCTAAAATCATGACTGAACATTTGAATATCTTCGTTAATTTGACCGAACAAGCACGAGATGCTGAAATCATGGTTGAAAAAGAAGAAACGCAAAAAGAAAAAATGCTTGAAATGACAATCGAAGAACTTGATCTTTCCGTACGTTCATACAACTGCTTGAAGCGTGCTGGAATTAATACGGTTCAAGAATTGACAAATAAAACAGAACCAGAGATGATGAAAGTTCGTAATTTAGGACGCAAGTCTTTGGAAGAAGTAAAACTCAAGTTGGCTGAACTCGATTTAGGTTTAAGTCAAGAAGACTAATTTCGAGAACAAGGGAGGATATGTACAATGGGTTACCGTAAATTAGGACGCACAAGCTCACAACGTAAAGCGATGCTTCGTGATTTAACTTCTGATTTGATCATCAACGAACGCATTATTACGACCGTAACACGTGCGAAAGAAGTTAGTTCACTTGCTGACAAAATGGTCACACTTGCTAAACGTGGAGATTTACATGCACGTCGTCAAGCTGCACAATTTGTTCGTAATGAATTAGCAACTGTTGAAGAAAATGATGAAGAAATCATCGTACAAACTGTTTTACAAAAGTTATTCAATGACTTAGGACCACGTTTTAACGAACGTAAAGGCGGATACACTCGCGTGTTGAAAACTGGACCTCGTCGTGGAGATGGCGCACCAATGGCTGTATTAGAGTTTGTTGATGGACCACTTGCTTCTACTGAAGCGTAAAAACTTCGCAAAAATAATATAAATAGCAACAATGTGAATCACTTTTTGAATGAAAGAGTGTTATGATGTTGGTCTGACGACCGAGTCTAGCTCTAACTCTCCCTAAAAGCAAAGCTTTTTGGGGAGAGCTAATTCATTACAAGGTGTTTTTTTATTCGTAAGAATACACAGTTTCCGTGCACCTTTATCCGATTGTGATAGGGGTGCTTTTTTATAGATTCATATGCTATTTTCTTAAGTAACAACAGATGTGTCAATAGAGCAAATACATAGGAAGGGCAATCTATTCTCTTTCTATTGTTCTTTCACGGTTTTTTTGGTAGTCTAGTAACGATTGAATACTATAAAATAGAGGAATGTCTAATGGATAATATAATTACATTAAATAATATTATGTTTCGTTATTTGGAAGAAGAAGAGCGTCCTGCTCTAAACGGGATCTCTTTGTCTATTGAACGGGGAGAATGGGTAGCCATCATTGGTCCCAATGGTTCCGGGAAATCTACATTAGCGAAAACAATCAATGGATTGATCGAACCAGATACTGGGGAAGTCACTGTGAGTGGCTTGCTTTTGAATGAAGAAAATATATGGGACATACGGGCAAAAGTAGGGATGGTCTTTCAAAATCCTGACAATCAGTTTGTAGGCTCCACTGTGGAAGACGATGTCGCATTCGGATTAGAGAATCAGGGAATTCCTCGTGAAGAAATGCAAAGACGAATTCGTTATGCATTGGATAAAGTCCAAATGACCGATTTTGCAGATAGAGAACCGGCTCGCCTTTCGGGTGGCCAAAAGCAACGCGTCGCGATAGCTGGAATTGTTGCTTTGCAACCTGAAATCATTATTTTAGATGAAGCAACGAGTATGCTGGATCCCAAAGGAAGAAATGAAGTATTAAGCACAGTCAAAGACGTCAAGAAACGGGAAAATTTGTCTGTCTTGTCTATCACGCATGATATAGATGAAGCCGCAGCGGCTAATCGTGTCTTAGTGATACAAGAAGGAAAAGTAGTCCGTGAAGGAACGCCTGAAGAAATTTTTTCTTATGGCGAACAATTGATTGAAATGGGATTGGATTTACCTTTCCCAGAGAGACTAAAAGCTTCGTTGAAAAAAGAGGGCTTAGATGTCCCGAACGAGTATTTGACTGAAGAAGGGATGGTTGACTTTTTATGGACATTACATTCCGAGATGTAGGCTATACGTACCAAAAAGGGACTCCCTTTGAAAGTAAAGCCCTATACGATATTCAGTTGTCTATCAAAGACGGAAGTTATACTGCTATTGTCGGTCATACGGGAAGTGGAAAGTCCACTATCTTGCAACACCTCAATGCCCTGAGGAAACCTACAGAAGGTAGCGTTCAAATTGGGGATCGTACGATTACGCCAACAACAGACAACAAGAATCTAAAAGGATTAAGGAAAAAGGTCGGGATCGTATTTCAGTTCCCAGAAGCCCAGTTGTTTGAAGAAACCGTTGGAAAAGATATTGCTTTTGGTCCGAAGAATTTTGGCGTGGGTGAAGCGGAAGCGGAAGCCATCACCAAACGGATACTGCCACTAGTCGGATTGGACGAAACGTTTTTAGACCGCTCGCCGTTCGATTTATCAGGCGGACAAATGCGAAGAGTCGCTATTGCTGGTGTATTGGCATTGGAGCCGGAGGTCCTGGTTTTAGATGAACCAACGGCAGGATTAGATCCCCAGGGACGAAAAGATATCATGGACGTGTTCTATCGCTTACACAAAGACCAGGGGCTTACGATCGTCCTCGTGACACATCAGATGGATGACGTAGCGGATTATGCTGATCACATGATCGTTTTGGAATCGGGGACCGTTAAAAAAGAAGGACACCCAAGAGAGATATTTCAACAAGCCGAATGGTTAGAATCGAAACAACTCGGAGTACCTGCTGCTGTGAAATTTGCCAATACGATTCAAAAAAAATTCGGGTGGGAATTCAAGCAATTACCCCTGACAACTGATGAATTGGCAAAAGAAATTGCCGTATTTATGAAAACCCACAAGCAAAAAGGGTCAAAGGGAAGAGCGGAAGGTGATTCCTTATGATGGAAAAGCTGATTTTTGGACGCTATATCCCAGGGGATTCCTTTGTTCACCGCTTAGATCCACGCACAAAACTTCTGGGGGCAATCAGTTTTATTGTGATTATTTTCCTCGCGAATAATTGGCTTACGTATGGTGTTTTAGCTTTATTTACGTTACTGGCTATTTATTTATCTGGAATCGACCGGAATTTTTTTGTGAATGGAGTTCGCCCTTTGATTTGGCTGATTTTATTTACGGTAGTGTTGCAAGTGCTCTTTACTGGAGGAGAGACCGTTTATGTGGACTGGGGCCCGTTAGTGATTTCTAAAGAAGGATTGATCAATGGGGTCTATATTTTTGTCCGGTTTATATTGATCATCTTTATGTCTACGTTATTGACACTGACAACTATGCCGTTGTCTTTAACGGATGCTATTGAATTTTTATTGCGTCCATTTGCAGCCATGAAAATGCCGGTACATGAAATCGCGTTGATGTTGTCGATAGCGTTACGCTTTGTCCCAACGCTAATGGATGAAACGGAAAAAATCATGAATGCCCAACGCGCCCGCGGGATCGATTTTGGTCAAGGAAATGTTTTTGAACAAATGAAGTCCATTGTTCCGCTGCTGATCCCATTGTTCGTCAGTTCATTTAATCGAGCAGAAGAACTAGCTACGGCTATGGAAGCCAGAGGCTATAAAGGTGGCGAGGGACGTTCACGCTATCGTCAGCTCTTATGGACCCAAAAAGACACGCTCGTGATGGTTTCGTTTGGTTTGTTGGCTGTAATGCTCTATATCTTAAAAGCTTAAATACAAAGGCTGTAGCCACTCTGCTGCTGCCTTTTTCAATTCAGGGGAGTGTTCAGCAGTTCGAACGTGACCCGCTGGTTTATTTTGGAAGGAGAAATACATGGAAACTGTACGGTACAAATTTTTACTGAGTTACGATGGCACTGAATTTTCTGGTTTCCAGTTTCAGCCGGATCGCTACACGATTCAAGGTGAGATCGAAGCGGCCTTGATGAAAATGACAAAAGGGATTTTTGTGCGGATCCATGGAGCTGGACGAACAGATGCGGGTGTACACGCTAGAGCGCAGGTGATCCACTTTGATTATCCGCAATATTTAGCTGTGGATGCGATGCAACGGGCATTGAATACGTTAACGAGTGATGCGTTGGCTTTTTTTGCGGGGGAAATAGTGGATCCTTCTTTTCATGCTCGATTTTGTGCGAAAGGAAAGCAATATGTCTACCGGGTAGATAACTCCCTTGTAGCTAATCCATTCACACAGCGGTATACACATCATCATCCTTACCAGATGGACAAAGAACAAGTGGATAAAGCGTTGAGCTATTTTGTGGGCGAACATGACTTCACCACGTTCTCTTCTACACGGGCAGAAACGGATAATCGTGTGCGAACGATTTATGAAGCAAAGTGTCGGATCGATGAAGACACAAATGAATGGATCTTTACTTTTAGAGGAAATGGCTTTCTCTACAATATGATCCGTATCATTATGGGAACGGTTTTGCAAGTGAGCGATGGGAGACGGCCGCTGGAAGATATCCCGCGTATATTAGAAGCGAAAGATCGGAATCTAGCCGGGCCTACGGGATCGCCAAAAGGCTTGCGCATGGAAGAAGTTTATTACACAACTGAATCTAAGTGAAAAAAGGAGTGGGACTCGATCGATGAGTTCTACTCTTTTTACTTTATGTAGAAGTTTTTTCTAAAATCCATTATTTCTCCATATTTGTTTTCTATACTGTAGATAAGATAGAAGGAGGAGATTTAAATGAAAAACAATAATAAAAGAAAAGCAACGGTATTGAGTATTCTCGGTTTAACTGCAGTCGGTGCTTTCGCATTGCGCATGGATGATTCTGTATTGGCTGATGAGGCAGATGCAACAGGGTTTAACCCCGGGGACTGTATCCAAGAATTTGGAGCTGGATTTGCTAGAGGCGGTCAACAGATCACAGATCAAGAACGTCAACAATTGATGGAAGAAAATAATATTTCAGAAGAAGAATGGCAAGAAAGAATGACTACGCGTCAAGGAAATGGCATGATGCAGGGCGGTCGTGGATTTAGAGGAAGCGAAGAAGGAAAAGGTTCTGCTAATGGTCCGCGCTTTGGAGAAGATGGTCAATTTGGTGGAATGATGGGTGGTCGTTTTGCTGATGGTGAATCTCCTGAGATGAGCGAGGAAGACTATGAAGAATGGATCGAAGAAAGAGATGCATTCAGACAAGAAAGAATACAGGAAGTTCACCCTGATTGGAATCCACTTGAAGAAGAAGCGGTAGAAGAAGATACGAACGAATAAGAGAAACACAAAAGGAAATGGATATGGGCAATAGAAAGCGCGGCGAAGATTTTTCGTTGCATGTGTAGTAAACTAAAAGTATCGATCAGCGCGGAAGTGAGCTGAAATTTTAGTCAGTCAGAAGGGATGCACATGAAAGTTTTGGCGGTAGACGATGAACGATCGATTTTGGATATTGTGGCTGCTTATCTGGAGAAAAGTGGCCATGAAGTCATACGGGCAGAGAATGGAGAAGCAGCACTGGAGCAGTTTTATTTTCAAGACATTGATTTTGTTGTCTTGGACATCATGCTTCCAGATTTATCGGGTTGGGAAATTTGCGAAAAAATCCGCCTGTCCTCCACTGTACCGATCATATTGTTGACGGCAAAATCGACAGAAGCAGATGTTGTCAAAGGCTTAAAAATGGGCGCCGATGATTATATCGTCAAACCCTTCAGTCCCAAAGAATTAATGGCTCGGATCGAAACCGTTTCGCGTCGATTTAATCCAGCAAATGGCGTAGAAAAATGGTCATTTCACAATGATAAATTAATTATTTTTCCCAAGACACAGGAAGTGAAAGTCGAGGGCGACGCTGTTTCCTTAACCACAACAGAGTTCCGCCTCCTCAAAACGATGGCTTCTCACCCTCAGCAAGTATTCACACGCGAACAACTGCTGGAATCCATTAAAGGATTGGAAGCCAGTGCCTTGGACCGTGTGATCGATTCGCATATCAAAAACATGCGGGCGAAACTAGAAAAAAATCCGAAAAAGCCACACTATATACTAACCGTTCACGGAACAGGTTATCGATTTGGAGGAGACCAATGAAAAAGCAGCGTACTTTATTTCAAACGCTTTTTACTCTTTTCTTAGGAGGAGTGGCTCTCCTCCTTTTTTTATTTAGCTTCGTCACGTTGACCTTAACGGAAAACCGCTTTGATACCTATCTGACCGAGCGGATGGCCAGCGAACGGGATACGTTGATACAAGAACTGGAAGCAGCTTACTTAGAAAATGATGAATGGAACGAAGACACACTCGAAGCGATGAATTGGGGCGGGATGCAAGCACAAGTGCTGTTCACCCTGTACTCCCCAGCAGGCGAAGAAATCTATGATCAGACCGAAAGTATGATGAACGGACGCGGAATGGGCATGATGCAAGGCAGCAATCGTCTCGCAACAAGTGAAGACTGGTTAGAAGAAGAGATCCCACTGACAGTGGACGGTGAAACGATCGGGACTGTAGCTCTTCGCTACCCCGGTGTCATCAATTATAGCCAAGAAGAAGAACAGTTTCTCGACGACTTACTATTCATTCTTGTGGGAATGAGTGTCGTAGCTTTAGGGATTGCTGGCATCGTAGCTTATCAAATGTCTAAGCGCATCAGTCAGCCGCTTATAGAGACCAGCCGCATCACGCAATCCATCGCTGATGGACACTACGAGCAGCGGTTAGCTGAAAATGAATCCATCAGGGAACTAGCGGTGCTGAAAGAAAATGTCAATCAACTAGCAGAACAACTGGCACTCCAAAAAGCGATCCGCAATCAATTGACTTCGGATCTGGCTCATGAGGTGCGTACCCCCTTGACCACGCTGCAAGGTACTATCGAAGCGATGATAGATGGCGTATGGGAAGTGACGCCGGACCGGTTAGCAATTCTGAACCGGGAAGTACAGCGACTTGCCCGTCTGATCCAGACCATTGATCAACTGGATGATGTGGAACAGGAGCGCGAGGCGTTACAATTAGAAGCGACCGATCTATTTGAACTGGCGAAAAAAACCGTTGAACTATTCAGTATTCAAGCGGAGCAAAAAGGTGTCCAGTTGACGGCCACGGGTCCGCCGGTCACAGTGCCTGGTGATGCAGATAAACTGAGTCAAGTCTTGACCAACCTCGTGAACAATGCCCTGAAGTTTACCGGCAGCGGTGGGAAAATCCAAGTGGCTGTAGTGGATAAAGCATCCGAAGTGCAGGTACAGGTAACAGATACGGGCGTAGGCATCAACCCGAGCGATCAGAAAAAGATTTTTGAACGCTTCTACCAATCCGATCCTTCGCGTAATAGCACACAAGAGGGACAGGGCATCGGGCTCGCAGTTGCCCAAAGCATTGTGCTGGCACATGGTGGTAGGATCACAGTAGAAAGCCAAGAAGGAAAAGGCGCCACCTTCACTGTGACTTTGTCGAAAAAATAGAAGAAAAAAAGACAACCCCAGCCCATTTTCTGGCTGGGGCTGTCTTTTTTAATCGATCAAAAGATCGACTCGATTTATCATCAGAAGTTTAGTGAATATATCCGGAACCTTCTGATGATAACGTACGTAACTTCAGAAGTAACCAGTGTTTTTGGAAAAACTCCTTTAGATTCATAGCTGATCTAAAGGAGTTTTGTCTAAATCCTGTTCAACTCCTGAAGATTCTAGACTAAAACGTATCGATGCATCCGATAGAACGTACTAATCCGAGTTCCTAAGTGCAGAACAAAGTACAGCCTACCCATTGTGCAATGGGTAGGCTGTACTTTGTTTCTACAGAGATCAGACCGGTCTGACCCTGCTTTTCTTTTCATTAATGGGTGAAGTTGTCAAAGTATCCTTGGATATAAATGATGGGTGTCCCTTTGTCGCCACTCCCAGAAGTTAAATCGGACAATGAACCGATCAAGTCAGTCAATTTACGCGGTGTAGTTCCTTGCGCTTCCATATGGCCCACTAAATCGGCATCCTTGTTTTGAATATGAGAATAAATTGCTTGTTTCAATTCTTCGCCACGTAAAGCAGCGAAATTATTATCGGCTAAATATTTCAGTTTTACTTCATTCGGTGTTCCTTCTAGTCCAATAGTATAGGCAGGAGAAACAACTGGATCAGCAAGCTCCCAAATCTGACCGACAGGATCTTTGAATGCACCGTCACCATAGACCATGACATCCACAACTTTTCCTGTTTTTTCAAACAATGTTTTTTGGATCGCATCCACCATCGGCTGACATTCATTCGGAAAGAGTTTGATTGTTTCTTCTGTTGCCTTGTTTGATCCCAAGAGGCCGAAATCTTTGTTGTGGCCGCTTCCGTCTATAGATGCAGATAAGATGTCATCTAAACCATAAACAGTCTCTGCGCCTGCTTTTTTCAAGATTCGTTTTGTACGATGCCGTGAATGGATATCAGAAGTCAAGACATGGGAAGTATAGTCTAAAATCGTTGTGGCTTGATTAGAAAAGATCACTTCACAAGTAGCGCCTTCGCCCTCGATCAGTTCTTTATAGAATTCAATGTAATCCACGCCCGTGAACGTATGTTTTTGATAACCGAAATGCTTCCGGAAATCGGCTTCCGTTAAGGTATCTATCCAAGGATTGATGCCTTTTTCATCCAATTCATCTAAAGTGACCAATTGATTGCCCACTTCATCAGCCGGATAACTCAACATCAAGACAACATGTTTAGCCCCACGTGCGATGCCGCTAAGAATATTTGAAAAACGGTTTCGACTGAGTACGGGGAAAATGACCCCAACAGTACCGTCTGGATATTTTGCCTGAACATCTTTTGCGATGGCGTCTAGAGAAGCATAGTTCCCTTGAGCGCGTGCCACAATAGATTCCGTGATGGTTACAATATCCCGATCCTGAATGGAAAATCCATCGACTTCTGCTGCACGGAGGACGGTATCGACTACGATTTCTTCAATCGAATCCCCTTCATTGATTATCGGGCTACGTAATCCACGTGTGACTGTTCCTACTACTCTTTCCAAATTGATCTCTCCTATATATATCATTTTTATCGCTCATTCTTTTGGTTAACATATATGAAAACCACTAATCTAGTATACCTACAGGATGATACCGTGTAAAATAAATAAGGATGATTTACCCATTTTTTTGTTAAATGTTCGTGTTTTTTAACGAGCCCCCGATTTTTTGAAGCACGCAACACGGAACAAACAGGGAAATTCCAAAAAACAATAAGATTCGCTATACTTATATTATTCTAAAACAACCCAAAGAGAATCCGCTTGTCAAAAAACTCAGAGGATACATTGCATAGATTTTTTTGAATGAGCAGCTGATGGATCACAGTGACTAGGTTGATGCGCACAACAAAGAGGAGAAGAGATCATGGACCCGATTATTGAAGTGAAGAACTATACTAAAAAATATGGTGAGTTTACAGCAGTAGATGCTATCTCTTTTGAAGTTGCAGAAGGCAGTATCTTTGCCTTTCTGGGACCGAATGGAGCGGGCAAAAGCACGACGATCAATACATTGTGCACGATGATGGAGAAGACAGCCGGCACCTTGTTGATCGATGGGAAAGATGTTTCAAAAGAAAAAGATGAAGTCCGCAAAGCCATCGGGGTAGTTTTTCAGTCACAGACACTAGATGAAAAAATGACGGTGAATGAAAACTTGAAGATGCATTGTGTGTTCTACAGCGTCCCCAAACAAGAGGTCAAAGAGCGGATCAGTTTTGTATTGACCCTTGTCGATCTGCTTGATTGGCAACACAAAAGCGTGTCCAGTCTGTCAGGTGGGATGAAGAGACGCGTTGAAATTGCTCGCGCGCTGTTGCATTATCCAAAAGTTCTCTTTTTAGACGAACCGACGAGCGGTTTAGATCCGCAAACACGAAATAGGATGTGGGAATACATTACCAGACTCCAAAAAGAAAAAAACATCACCATATTTTTGACGACACATTATATGGATGAAGCAGAAATTTGTGATCACGTGGCCATCATGGATAATGGGAAGATCAGGGTAAACGATACACCGGAGAACTTGAAACGGCGGTACACAAAAGATAAAGCCATCGTGAAAGTAAGCAATCCGGATACTTTTGAAGCAGCGTTGAAAAGAGCAGACTATTCATATAAAAAAGAAAAAGGGACTTTTCATATCGCTATCGCTAGCGATGCTATTCAAGAGTTTCTGAAGTTTATTGAACAATTCAAAAATAAAATAAACGATTTGGAGATCAAAAAAGGGACACTGAATGATGTTTTCCTAGAAATCACAGGTAAAGAAATAAGAGAGGAGGTCTCAGAATGAGAACGATCACTGCCCTATGGCTAAGAAATATCAGAGGATTCGTTCGTGACCGGGTGAAACTCGTCACGTCTTTGGTCATTCCATTCTTCTTTCTTTACGTTTTCAACTCCATTTTTAAAACAGATCAAGTAGAAGATCCCATCGCTTTTCTACTTGCAGGAATCATTGTAGCAACGGTGTTCCAAACCTCTTTGAATATTGCCACCTCAACGATCGATGATACTGTTTCAGGGTATATGAAAGAGATCCTGGTGAGTCCGACTAGCCGTTTCCAAGTGGCCCTAGGACAAATTTTGTCAGCTGCCACAATAGCGACCACACAAGGCATTTTGATTTTGATCCTCGGTTTCTTCACCGGCTTGAGCTTTGACTATTGGTATACTCTTATTTATGTCTTACTGGCATTGATGCTGGTCGGCTTGGTTTTTTCTGGGCTAGGATTATTCTTAGCTTCGATGGTGAAAAGCTCTTCCACATTTCAAGTCGTCCAACAGGCTGTCGTGCTGCCTTTTACTTTCTTATCCGGAGCGTATATTCCGCTTGCTCTTTTGCCGGAAGTTCTACGTATGGTTGCGTACTTCAATCCCATGACATATACAACTGCTTTTTTTAGAACCATCATGCTGGAAAAGGGCGGATTGAGTCAAACTGAATGGATAGAACTGGGCTTGGCTTTCGATTTCAATGGCTTCATAGTAACACCTTGGATGAGTGGACTCATCATGACAGCTTTTGGCGCTTTGTTTTTATCCTTGGCGACGAACTCCTTTGTCCATGCAGATTTCAATAAAATATCGCGCAATCCATTAAGTGGAAGATAGAGAGAATATTTAATCCTCTCACTTTAAGCGGGCACTTTTGGAGAATCAGTGTTTTATAAAAAAAGAGAAATCAATTATTGACTTTTTGACCTATTCGAGGTAACATGGTAAATGGTATTGTTTGCCACCATGATAAGCCCCGGAAACTTGTTGTGTAACAAACAAACAGATAAAAAGTAATGGAGGAAAACATCGTGCGTACAACTTATATGGCTAAACCTAGCGAAATCGAACGTAAATGGTATGTAGTAGACGCTACTGACATCCCAATGGGACGTTTATCAACTGTCGTTGCATCTATCTTACGTGGTAAAAATAAACCAATGTTCACACCACATATTGACACTGGTGACAATGTAATTGTTATCAATGCTGAAAAAATCAAATTAACAGGTAAAAAAGCTAGTGATAAGATCTATTCTCATCACACTGGATTCCCAGGCGGTTTGAAACAAGTATCAGCTGGTACTTTACGTGCTCAAAAACCTGAGAGATTAATCGAAATGTCTACTAAAGGCATGTTACCTAAAAACACTTTAGGTCGTGCTCAAGGCATGAAATTACACGTATTTGCTGGACCTGAACACAATCACCAAGCTCAGCAACCAGAAGTCTTAGACATCACAAACTTGATTTAAGGAGGGAAATTCATTGGCTAAAGTACAATATTTCGGCACAGGCCGTCGTAAAAACTCATCAGCTCGCGTAATCTTAACACCAGGAACTGGTAAAATCGTTATGAATGGAAAAGATATCACAGAATATATTCCATTCCCTTATTTACATGTAGTGGTTAAACAACCTTTAGCAGCTACAGATACTTTAGAAAGCTACGACATCCGCGTAAACGTACAAGGTGGCGGATTTACAGGACAAGCTGGAGCAGCTCGTCATGGTATCGCTCGTGCTTTATTACAAGTAGATCCAGAATTCCGTGGCGCTTTGAAAGAAGCAGGTCTCTTAACACGTGACCCACGTATGAAAGAACGTAAAAAACCAGGTCTTAAAAAAGCTCGTAAAGCACCACAATTCTCAAAACGTTAATTTGTTATTCTATCAATATTTCAAGACACTTTCCTTTTTGGAAGGTGTCTTTTTTTAGTGTATCCGACATCGTGATAACTTGGTAGTGAAACTCCACTACAGTCTTGGCGATAGGGACTGTTAGTGAATGACAAGGGTGTCCGTTGTGAGAAGGAATCTAAAGGATCTCTGATGCAAAAGCTCACGGATTGAGAAGATATGGATTGCATAAGGAGTTACAAACTATTATTTATGATAGAATGAACTTCAAAAGACAACATAAAAATATTGACTAAGTCTATTTAACGAGGAGATATACTATGTTAAAAAATAACGATTTTTCAGATGTCACTTTAGGGCGAAGAACTATACGAGTGTACAATGAGGATGTTAAAATCCCCCGTGAAGAGATGCTTGAAATGATTCAAAAAGCAACAAGAGCTCCGTCATCATTGAATTTGCAGCCTTGGCGGTTTGTCGTGGTGGACAGTGTGGAAGGGAAAGCAAAGTTACGGCCTTTGGTTCGATGGAATACGAGACAAAACGATACGTCATCAGCGATGATTTTAATATTCGGGGATTTGCAGTGTTATGAATACGGAGAAGAAATCTATGATAAAGCAGTGGAAGAAGGAAAAATGTCAAAACAAGAGAGAGATGAGCAGCTGGCTGAAATCATCCCTCAATATAAAAGTTTCAATAAAGAGAAGATGAAAAAGGCAGTGAGACTTGATTCTAATTTAGCCGCTATGCAGTTCATGTTAATTGCACGAAGCCACGGCTATGATACAAATCCAATCGGTGGATTTGAATACGATCAGTTAGCAGAGGCGTTCGATTTAGACAAAGAACGCTATGTGCCAGTCCTTATTCTATCCGTTGGTAAGGCAGCGGAAACAGTGGAAGAAACCGTGCGACTAGATGCAGAACGATTCACCACTTTTAAATAACATCCTGGTTATCCATCAGAAAAAAAGGCTATCAAGAGGTTACGATCACTAGAGGTTTGAATTCGAATCTCTCTGGGTTTTATTTTTAACACTGTAATTATCTAATTCTTTATACCTGTTTCTAAGCCAACTACAATTAGGCCAGTAAAAGTGGTCTGTCGTTCTTCACTTGTTTTCTAATAGTAACAAAAGGACGTTAGTGAGATTTTGTCTCGCTAACGTCCCTAATTGTAAAACCTTTAGTTTCCCAGTATGATTGAGGAATGAGCTGTTTTGCGAACCGAGACAATTAAATATAAGCACAGAAACACTAGGGATGGTCTTAATAAAGGAGCCTATTATGAATTGAATGTTTAGACGAAAGAAATTGTTTTACTTTTTCTTTCGCGTCTTCTACTGAGAGTGCATCAATTGGTGTAATCAGGTTTTCTGAACAAGTGGTCGAATAAGTGTACCGCGGATCATAATAATATAGTAACAGGTTCTCGACAACGGCAGGATAATCTCTGTTTACAAGTGCCTGTTCCGTCGCGTGCGCCACAGGTGTGTGGATACGACGCTTGATCAATCTAAATGATTCAACGAACTGATTGTGATAGTCTTGAGGCGAATAATCCACTAAAATATTCCGTACCCTCTCAGCTATAGGAAGGTTAAGAAACAACTGAGGACTTGTTTCTTTATGTTGATAGAAGCGATCGGGAATGATGACTTTGCCGATTCGTGAGCTTTCTCCCTCAAGGAGTATGAATGGTTCATCTTTATATTTTATCAAAGCTTCACCTAGCAGCAGATCGAACGTTCGTTGATTGCTTGGTTCGAGACCAATATGACCAAAAATCGAACCGCGATGATTGGCCATGCCCTCCAAATCAATGACAGGATAGCCTTCTTCCTTCAGCTGGTGAAGAATATGTGTCTTCCCGTTTCCTGTATGTCCGTTTAAGACAATCAGGGGTGGCAAATAGAGTGTATTAAGCTGTTCTATATTCCATTCATGATAAGCTTTGATGCCGCCAGTTAAACGGCTAATCGGAATATCCATTAAATCCACAACTGATGCCGCTGTTTTACTTCGCATACCACCACGCCAGCAGAACACAGTGATAGGAGTCTTTAATTGGCTAAATTCTTCGATGAAGGCAGGGAGCTTTTTGGAGAAAATTTCTAGCCCAACATTCTTTGCCATTTCCTGTCCTTCATGCTTATAGGCTGTTCCGACAGTCGCCCGCTCGTTATTTGAAAAAAGAGGAATGTTGATTGCTCCGGGAATCGTTGCTTCTTCAAATTCTTTTGGTGAACGCACATCGACAATGGTGTGGCCCTTTTGTTTCAGTTGAAAGAGAGTAGCTGGTGTGACATCTGTAAACATAATCGAGTCCTTTCTTACTTAACGTATATGTGACCAGTATCGCCGACTGTAACTTCTCCGATCATTTTCGCATCGATGCCTTCAGCATTAAGTGATTCGAGCAGTGCTGAGGAATCCTTTTTTCCAATAGACAGTAGCAGACCGCCGGAAGTTACAGCATCTGCTAGAATGATCCGGGAGATATCATCCAAGTGTTCATCAAAATGAACAGATTCTTGCACATGTTTCAGATTGTTTCTGGAACCTCCGGGAATAACGCCTTGCTCAGCCAATTCTCTGACACGCGGCAAGATGGGGACAGCGTCTATGTTAATAGTAATCGCTTGATGGCTTTCGGTTGCCATTTCAGTCAAGTGACCCAAAAGACCAAAGCCGGTAATATCTGTACAAGCATGCACGTCAAAGTCTTTCATAACTTCTGCCGCTTTTTTATTTAAGAAGGCCATGACTTTTGTGACGCGGTTTATTTCTTCTTCAGATAGTAAACCGTTTTTGATTGCGGTCGTTGAAATCCCTACACCAATAGGTTTTGTGAGAATCAGTTTATCACCTTTTTCTGCGCCGGCATTGGTCAAGATACGATCTGGATGAATCGTTCCAGTGACGGAAAGACCGAATTTAGGTTCCTGGTCATCGATTGAGTGACCACCGACGAGGCTACAGTTTGCTTCCTGCACTTTGTCGCTAGCGCCGCGTAAGATTTCTGTCAAGATTGCTTTATCCAAGTTGAAAATGGGAAAAGCAACGATGTTCAGTGCTGTGATCGGTGTGCCCCCCATTGCGTATACATCACTTAGGGCATTCGCGGCTGCAATCTGACCAAAATCATATGGATCATCAACGATTGGAGTGAAGAAATCGAGCGTCTGAACAATAGCAAGGTCATTTGTTAATTTATAGACGCCTGCATCATCCCCGGTATCTAAACCGACTAGCAAATTGGGGTTTTTTTTCTGTGTTGGAAGAGCATGAAGGACCTCATGTAATTCCGTCGGGCCGATCTTGCAACCGCAGCCGCCTTTTGTAGTCAGAGTAGTTAGTTTAACTTGCTTCATGTATTCATCCTTCTTTCATTAAATTGCTTTACTTTACTATTCTATTTTAACACGCAATTTTTTGTTCTGTTATAGGATAAAGGATTTCTTTTTTTAGTTATATTTATCTAACGATGCTAATCCATTTTCATGAAATATATCAGTGGGTAGTGATAAATGCAGCAAAGATTGGCTAGCTCAAGAGAAAATAATAATGAGTGATGCTAAATAGGACCAACCTCAGCTAAATCAATGAAAAGAATCAGGAATAAGATCTGATAAGGATTCGAGTAGGGTTATGCGCCTAATCTTTCATTAAGAAGGAACTATAATTTTGAATAATAGTGAGTCATAGCAGTGTAATTTTACTGTTTCCAGAAAGGTCCAATATCTGTGGTCGTACATAGATGTGTCAATAGTATTAAAAGTGTTATCTAAAAAAGTAGCTTTCAACACGCAAAAAATATATACTGGATTGCACTATATATTTTAAAATATATAGTAGAAATATTTTCTTTTTTGAAAGAATAGCTAGAAACAATTTCATATGGTACACTATGCAAAGAAAGTGGCTCGTAAAGGTGGAATGAGAAATGAATTCAAAAGAAAAAATGCTAGAGATAATTAAAAAGAAAAAAGTTGGCGGCGGAAAATCTATACAAACCGACACGCCGAAAAATGACCGCAAGAACATGCGAAAAGGTCCACATATTTATATCAAGTAAGCCGATTTGAAAAAATTCTCAATAAATAGAATTTCGTAGAGTTTTGTAAGAAGGAGCTCTTTTAACACATGGCTCGCGTACGAGAGAACGTAAATAGCCAGGTTTGAAAAAAAGCCCGTAAAGCACCACGAATCTAAAAACAGCATGAACCATAATGAAAAGAGAGTCAGTGAGTTTTTCTCACTGACTTTCTTTTTTTACTCCCTTTTTTATAGATCAACACCTAGGGTTAAAATTTGTAAATTGAAGGACCCTTTTTTAAAAGCAATATAAGTATAATATTACTACTTCGATTCTTTTTTAGTATCAGCACTGTAAATTTATTGACTATGGAATACACACATTTTTTTGAACAAGGTAACTTAATAGTGAAAATTGTCAGCAAAATCTTAAAGAAGAATGCTATTTTCTACTTTAAGTAAAATACGCTCCTAACTAAATGAAAAGACAAAAGAATATTTCTTTTCGTCAACCTCCCAATAAAAGATATGATTGATGGTGTAAAAAATAAATGAGAAGAACTAGCGAGACCTGACCAGATTATTATCCGTTCTAATTGAAAACGTTTTATTTTAAATGTTTGCTTTGTATGCTAAGCTATAGTTATCATATACGAAAGGTGTGGAGATATGGGATCATTACAAAACAAAGTAGCAATAGTTACAGGAGCTGCTCAAGGTCTGGGCACTAAAATCGTCGAATTATTTATCAATGAAGGAGCTACGGTTGTTGGTATAGACATTCAAGAAGATAAAATAAAGCAAGCAATGGAGCAATTTGGCGACAATGCCAGAGGAAAGGTATTAGACATTTCTAATGATGGAGCCTGGCAAGAATTGATCAACGAAACAGTAGAGGAATTCGGGAAATTAGATATCTTGGTCAATAATGCTTCAATCATGTCAAGAAAAGGTATTCTAGAATTGAGTGGCGAAGAATACATGAATGTTCATTCTGTAAATTCGCTTGGGACTTTCTTAGGGATTAAATATGCAATTCCTAAGATGCAAGAAAATGGCTCAGGTTCAATTGTTAACATTTCTTCAATTGGAGCTTTGGCTTCAGGTGCAGCAGATGGGGGAGACGCAGCTTATGGTGCTTCTAAAGGAAGTGTAACCGCGTTAACACGACATGTTGCTCATTATTTTGCCAAAGATAATATTAGAGCGAATTCGGTTCACCCAGGTGGCATCCAGACTGACATGCTTCAAGAAGTTTTTGATGCTAATCCAGAACTTTGGGAGAAAAACAAAGAAAATTCGCCTTTACCAAATCATATCTCTGACGCAGAAGATATTGCAAATGGAGTAGTCTTCTTAGCCAGTGATAAAGCAAGAACGATTACTGGTGAACAGTTGGTAATCGATAATGGATACATGACACATTAAAATCCACATATAAAAGAATCCCCTCTAAAGTAAACATTTTAGAGAGGGTTCTTTTTTTATCATCGATTCAAGCTGATATTGTCAAGTTGAATGGATTGAAATGGAGCGATCAAGTGCACCTCCTTACTAACTTAGAGTGAAATTTTTATGATAATGGTGGTGAGTAAAGTGAATACAAATGAGAAAATGCTAGAGGTAATTAAAAAGAAAAAAGTAGGGGTAAATATTTAATCAATGCAGAATTCATTTTATATTGAAGTATATTATCGGTATAATGTATAAAGAAATCATACAATTGATAAACTGTATGTCAGGAAGGTGTTAAACATAATGAATAATAATGACCGATTGCTACGTCTGCGCTATGCGCTAGATTTAAAGGATTCAGAAGTGGTAGATATTTTTAAATTAGGGGAAATGGATATTTCGCTAGATGAAGTTCGTCAGCTCTTTTCTAAACAACAGGAAAAGCAAGAGAAGGAAGAGGATGAATTCTCCGAAAATATTTACAATAAGGATTTAACAGATAAAATGCTGGAATCTTTTTTGAATGGATTGATTGTCTATAAAAGAGGGCATCAAAAATCAAAAACTGGTGAACCGATGCCAATGACTTTTTCGCTGAAAAACCATAAAGATGTCAATAACATTTTGCTGAAAAAAGTTAAAATAGCCTTACTTCTTAAAAATGAAGACGTGTTAGATATTCTGAATGAAGTCGACGTAAATCTATCAAAAGGAGAGTTAAGTGCTGTACTGAGAAAAGAAAATCACCGCAATTATCAAGAATGCGGTGACAGATATGCACGGAACTTCCTTAAAGGATTAGCCTTGAGATATAGAGACTAAGCTACTGTTCTTAAATAGAGCAGTGTGCGAATTGACACATTCTATCTGTTTAATTGTATGCTAGCTCGTGCTATAATGAAGAACTTAAGAGAAATGAGATTTGAAATAAGGACGGATGCCAACAAGTCTCCGCTTTTTGCTAAATATGGAGGTGTAAGAGAATGAACAAACGCTGGACGATCGAAAAAATCAATGATTTTGTAGAGAAAAATTCAGACAGTAAGTTATTATCCACTGAATATCATGGCTTTTCTCAAAAGTTAGAATTTGAATGTGCCTGTGGAAACAAGTTCGAAAAAACATTTACAAAATTTAAAAATAAAAACCAACGCAAATGCGATGTGTGCCAACCACCAAAAGAATCACGCTAAGCTGATAGCTTAGAATGAATAAAGAAGATGCCGATTTCTCAAAAAGAGAAGTCGGCATTATTTGGTGCGCCCGGCATGGGCGACAACTTGGTGGTGAAAGTCCACTACAGACTTGGCAGTAGGAACTGTTAGCGAAAGTCAAGGGTGTCCGCCGTGAGGCGGAATCTGAAGGAAGACGGACGCAAATGCTTGCACTGACGAACAGAAACTTCATACAAAGGCTGAATCAGGACGGATGAGCTTGCCAAACAAAGCGAAGTCCGATACTGCCCGAATCCTGTACAGTAAATGGAGCAGTGACATGAGCAGAAGGTTGTCGTTCTTACCCGGGGAGGTCTCGTCAGCGCTTAGTAGTAACAACGAATGGCGAGAAG
>NZ_KE384467.1:53047-72734 GCF_000425865.1 Lacticigenium naphthae DSM 19658 | reverse complement strand
GGAGCAATGGCTCCATCACCGAATCAGGCAACTAATTTTAAAGAGATGGAAAAATCCACGTACTAAGATTAGCAGATTAATGCGCTTAGGTCTAGATATGGACAGTGCTAAGCGTATTGGCTACTCCAGAAAGAAATACTGGAGACTGTCAAAAACACCTGAGGTTCATTGGGTGCTTACAACGAAAAGACTCTACCGGTGGAACGTAGTTTCACTACGTAACCTGGCAGAGTCTGCTTACTTAAGATATTGAACCGCCGTATACGGAACCGTACGTACGGTGGTGTGAGAGGACGGTAAATAAATTAATTATTTACCTCCTACTCGATTTCAGACCACTATAGAGGTGGAATGGAAGGTGAGTGTCCCGAATCGCAGTCGGGTGAGACACTCACCGCAATTATCCTTCAAAAGTGTCCAGCACCAAGCTAAAACGGGACACTCAGCCAGTAATTTTTTCTGTAAAGTCCAGAAGGAAGGTCTTGCGCGACACTCAGTTCGCAGAAGGTGCAGAAGTGTCCCGAATCGCAGTCGATCCGGACACTCACAAGCGAGATGTGCTCTAACTGTCCAGTATCACTGTGAATCGAGACATTTTTGAAAGAAAGATATCCCCTAGTGTCGCGCAAACAACCCGATCAAGACAGTGAGTTAAATATAAAAAGCTGAGTGTCCCGAATGGCAATCGATCAGGACACTCACCGTAATTATTCTTCAAAAGTGTCCAGCACCAAGCTAAAACGGGACACTCAGCCAGTGATTTTTTCTGTAAAGTCCAGAAGGAAAGTCTTGCGCGACACTCAGTTCGCAGAAGGTGTAGAAGTGTCCCGAATGGCAATCAATCCGGACACTCACAAGCGAGATGCGCTCTAACTGTCCAGTATCACTATGAATCGAGACACTTTTCAACGAAAGATACCCCTTAGTGTCGCGCAAACAATCCGATCAAGACAGTGAGTCAAAATATAAAAAGCGGAGTGTCCCGAATCGCAGAGCGATCTATCGATCTATCTATCTAGTGCAGTAAAGAGGTAATCTCCAGGAGTTTGCAGTGAAAGTCATAAAACTCCTGGAGATTCTGCACTTAATTCTGCACTCAATCGTATCAGAGAGTTCGCTAGAACTCACCAATATGATTCAGTTTATAGAACCACATAAAAAAACGGGCAGCGAATGGAATCTTATTCGCTGCCCGTTTTTTCTTTATCTAACTAATTAACCGTTTTTTATTTTGCTGGCAATTTCTACCGTACGTTTAGCTTGGAATTTTGCAGCATCTTCGACATCTTCTACCATTTTACCATCTTGGTCGACACTGACACTCGTACCATAAGGATTTCCGCCAGCTTTAACTAATACCGCATCGCTGTATCCAGGAGCCGCAATAATGGTGCCCCAATGCATCATTGATGTGTATAAGGATAAAATCGTTGCCTCTTGTCCACCATGTGGATTTTGAGCAGAGGACATAGCACTGACTACTTTATTCACAGTTTTGCCGGTTGCCCATAATCCGCCTTGCATATCTAAGAATTGTTTCAACTGGGAAGCCATCGTCCCAAAACGTGAAGGAGTACTGAAAATCAAGGCATCTGCCCACTCGATATCCTCAGAAGTTGCCACTGGAATATCTTTTATTGCTTCAACCGTCGTTTTCCAAACTGAGCTATTCTCGATCACTGCATCCGGAGCTAATTCTTGGACCTTGCGAATACGTACCTCTGCACCAGCGGCTTCTGCACCTGCAGCAGCCCATTTTGCCAATTGAACATTTGTTCCACCCATACTATAAAAAATAATCGCTACTTTTACATTTTCCATTAAAAATCTCTCCTTTAAAATTAGTTTGTATTGAAATAATGGTGCTGAAAAAATCAGTTGCTTTGTGCTCGACAGATTACTGACTGATCAGTCTGTCGCTAAAAATGAATGATCTGTGTACCATTTGCGTGCAGCTTCTATTTCAGTTGCGCTTAATTGGTGACCATTGTTTTCCCAATGGATGGCCGTTTCTGCACCTGCTTCTTGAAGTAGCGTATATAATTCTTCCGATTCTTCTGGAGGACAGATCGGATCATTTTCTCCCGCCGTGATCAAAACAGACGAATGGGATAAAGCGGGAAGAGTTAGCCCGTGAATCGGAACCATCGGATGATGGAGAATAGCGCCTTTGAATGCATCCGCATAATGAAACAGTAGACTTCCTGCAATATTGGCTCCATTTGAGTAACCGATGGCTACAATATTCCTTCTGTCGAAAGCATGTTCTTCAGCGGCTTCATCTAAAAATTCGTATAACTCTTTTGTCCGTTCGACTAAATCTTTCTCGTCAAAGACACCTGGACGCAAGCGTTTGAAATAACGGACCATGCCGTTTTCATTTACGTTTCCACGCACGCTCAACACAGAAGCTTCGGGATCGATACGTTCAGCTAAAGGAAGTAAGTCAAATTCACTTCCGCCGGTCCCGTGCAACAACAATAAAACCGGTTTATCCGGATTGCTTCCCTGATTGTAAATATAGTTCATTGTATTCCTCCTTCTCAGTTAACAAGCGTGAAGTCTATTAGAGCGGTCTATCTATAGGGAATAGTGTGCCGATTTCTGCGTAATTTATTCCAGCTAAGCGACTGACCGCATTGAGTCCGTGCGGATCGATTCGCCCATTACTGTATAGTTCTTCTTCGATATGATACTGGACAATTCTTCCAATAACTAAATCAGCAGTGACCTGATCATTATTAGTGATTTCAATTACTTTTTCCAGCCTACATTCCATACGGACTTTCGCTTCAAAGATAGCGGGAACAGCTACACATGTACTTTCAATAGGAGTGAAATGTGTCAACGCAATTTCGCTTTCATTTGCCGGTAAATTAGCCGCTGTCTGATTTACGCCTCTCACGATACCTTTATCAACACTGTGCACAACAAACTCTTTCTTTGCACGAATATTGCGCGCCGTATCTTTCAGCTCTCCGTCTTTCCGTTGAATAGCTAAAGAAATCAGGGGAGGATCAGCTGATACGATGGAAAAATAGCTGAAAGGTGCAGCGTTTACTGTCCCGTCCTCTGCTAAAGTGGTGACGAAAGCAATGGGGCGAGGGATGATGCTGCCGGTCAAAAATTTATAATTTTCTCGTTCTGTGAGTAAGCTCGGATCTATCGGTTGCATGACGTGTCTCCTCAAAAATCAATAGTGGACATTGATCGGAATCAATGTTCTTTCTAGTTTTTCTCTGTGTTTTTCGTGTTGTGGAGGCAACATTAACTGTTCACCCAATGTATCTTCTGATTCATCACGTGAAAAACCGGGCCCATCTGTTGCGATTTCAAACAAGATCTGACCACGTTCCCTAAAATAAATGGAAGTAAAGTAATTCCGATCCTTGACCGGGGTAACTCCATACCCTTTATTTCGCAAAATGTCTTGCCACTCCGATTGCTCCGCTGCATTTTCTGTGCGCCATGCAATGTGATGGACCGTTCCGACACCGGTCAGTCCGTTTCTCGTGGCAGTCGCTTTCAAATCAATGACGTTTCCCATGTCTCCAGAGGCTCTGAAACGTATAAAGTCATTTTCTTCTCCGAATTTTGTGAGGCCCATATCCATTTCCAATAAGTGAGCAGTTTCTTTGGGTTTGCGTGAAAATAATGTCGCACCACCGAACCCTTTAATTGCGGTTTCAGGAGATAGTTCTTCAGGTGTCCACGTACTGTTTTTACCGCGGGCTCTGGCAACAATTTCTAGACGTAAGCCATGCGGATCTTCGAACGCCAAGTTTTTTTCGTTGAAGCGCTCGGTTAGCGATACGATCAGACCGTGTTTTTCTAGTCGTTTTTTCCAATAAGGAAGAGCTCCTTCTGGGACCACGTAAGAAGTGACACCGACTTGACCATCTCCAATGCGGCCTGTAGATCCGTTTATCCATGGGAAAAAGGTTATGATGGTTCCCGGCGTACCCGACTCATCTCCGAAATAAAGATGATAAGTATCCGGGTCATCAAAATTCACAGTTTTCTTTACTAAACGCAAGCCCAAAACCGTTGCGTAAAAGTCGACAGTTTCTTGAGGATCGCCAACAATAGCTGAAATGTGATGAATACCAGTCGTGTATTTGCTCACCTGGATCTCACTCCTTTAGTGGATATGTTTATTCCTGCTTCATATAGTACGAATTCGAGATAGTAGGTCAAAAATCAAATCACCAGAAAAACTGATGACAGGATCAAGCTTTTTGCGCGTACAAGCCAATATCTTTTAACTGTTCACTGAGTTGTATTTTTTGATCGGCATCCAGTTGACTAAATAATTCCTGCAGCCTTTTTTCATGCTGAGGAAAAATTGAATCCAATAAAGAGGATCCTTCTGGGGTGATATGGACAAATGTGACGCGTCTATCACTAGGACAAGGTTTGCGTTCGACGTAGTGTTTTTTCTCCAATTTATCGACAACATAAGTGATACTACTCGATGCGATCAATACTTTTTCTCCAATTTTTTGAACCGGTTGTTCGCCTTTATGATACAAGAGTTCCATAACGGCAAATTCAGTTGGATTCAAGCCGTAACTTTTTATATCTTCTTCGACTTGCTTTCTGACTGATTGTGCAGCTCTTGAAAGGACGACAAACAGTTTCAAGGACAAAGCACCATCCTGTTCGTCTTTGTTAATAGAGTTTTTCGGCATAAGACAACTCCTTTCACTGATTTATCTCGAATAAATTTATTTCGAATTCGAGATAAGTGTACCGTGAGTCCGTCTACTTGTCAAGTAGAAGAAGCAAAAAGAAAAAAATGGCCATACTGATAAAAAAGATCATCCAAAAAATCAATTGTAAAATAGGAAACTGCGAATCGAATCCACCACTGTTTTTTTGGCAAGACACAAGCTGGAAAAGAATGATCGATATAGTAGAGAGACTAAAATACCCAGGGAATATTTCAGTGCATTTACACTTTCCTAGTGTAAACTTTTGAGGTAAAATGCTATAATTTACATACATGGATCAACAAGAAGAGTGGAGGGATGACATGGCAGACACTGAACTAGAGGATTTGAAAAAGACACCGCTGTACCCGGTCTATCAAGAACAGCAGATACGTTTGACAGACTTTGGTGGCTGGGCATTGCCGATTCAGTTTACCGGTATCATGGATGAGCACAAAGCTGTCCGCACGAAAGCGGGACTCTTTGACGTCTCGCATATGGGCGAGATCTTCGTTATGGGGCCCAATGCTACAGACTGGCTCAATGGACTGGTCACGAACGATGTCACCAAAATGGAAGTCGATCAGGCTCAATACAACGCAGTCTGCAAGGAAGATGGCGGCACACTGGATGATCTGATCGTGTTCAAGTATTCCAACGAACGCTATCTCGTGACACCCAACGCCAGCAACTCGGAAAAAATCTTCAACTGGTTCCAACAACACGCATCCGAGAGTGTGAAAATCGAAAATTGTTCCGATCGATACGGATTGCTAGCTTTACAAGGACCGGCTTCCGCAACTATTTTGAGATCACTGACCGAGGCTCCATTTGAATCGCTCAGTTCGTATACCTTTCTTCCTGAAGCAACGATTGCAGGGATTTCAGGGATTCTGCTTTCACGAACCGGTTATACAGGTGAAGACGGCTTTGAATTGTACTTAAAAGCAGAAGATGTTCCGGCATTATGGAAAGCCCTCCTCGATAATGGAGAGGCATATGGAATCCAGCCGTGCGGACTGGGGGCACGCGATACCTTGCGTCTAGAAGCCGGGATGGCTTTATATGGGCATGAATTATCAGAGGATGTTACGCCTTTAGAAGGTGGTATCGGTTTTGCGGTCAAGACGACTAAAGAAGCTGATTTTATTGGGAAAGAAGCGTTGGCTAGCCAACGCAAAGCAGGGTTGGAAATTGTCTCGCGCGGATTCGAATTGCTGGACAAAGGTATTGCCAGAGAGGGCTACACCATTGTCGATACAGAAGGGGAAGAAATCGGCACCGTGACGTCGGGAACGAAATCTCCGACTTTAGATAAAGTGATCGGCATGGCCCGGTTGAAAAAGGCTTACGCAAAAGTGGGCACCGAGATCGTTATCCAGATCCGTAAGAAGGAAGCCAAGGCAAAAATCATCAAGAAACCATTTTATAAAAAAGAAAACAGAGAGGGGCAAAAAGAATGACAGATAAAAAAGTGTGTTTATTTTCAAAAGATCACGAATGGGTAGAATTGATCGAGGAGGACCATGTGCGTGTTGGGATTTCCGACTATGCAGTGGAGCAATTGGGAGATATCGTTTTTGTGGAATTGCCTGAAGTGGACAGTGAGGTATTGAAAGAGGCTGAATTCGGGACTGTAGAATCCGTGAAATCTTCTTCAGAAGTGTATTCTCCTGTTAGTGGAACGGTGGCAAAAGTGAATAGTGAGCTGGAAGACAAGCCAGAATTGTTGAATGAAGATGCGTTTGCGCAAGGGTGGTTGATGGAAGTGAAAACGCCTGGACCTTTCAGCAAGGCAGATCTCATGACGTATGATGAATACGAAACATACATCGAAAACTTATAAGAATAGCGAATGGAAAACCTGAAATGCAAGGAGGGAAACGCATGACCAAACAGCACCACTATTTGCCGGATACGGAACAAGACCGCAAAGAGATGATGGATGTCATTGGTATTTCATCGATCGATGAATTATTTGCCGATTTACCTGAATCTGTGCGGACAAAAGAACCGATGCAGTTAAAACCGGCGTTAGCACAGACAGAACTTACCCGTTTCTTAAGTCAGATGGCTGCCAGAAACAAAACAGCAGATGAACTGCCTCTCTTTTTAGGAGCAGGGACGTATGACCACTATATTCCGAGCGTCGTGGATGCCGTTATTTCACGCTCAGAATTTTTAACGGCGTATACACCGTACCAACCGGAAGCCAGTCAAGGGGAACTGCAGGCGTTGTTTGAATTCCAAACGATGATCTGCGAGTTGACGGGAATGGAAGTGAGTAACTCTTCTTTATATGATGGCTTTGCTTCATTGGGGGAAGCATGTAACTTAGCGACCTCCGTTACGAAGAAACCAAAAGTATTGTTGTCGAAAGCGATACATCCCCAAGCGCGTGAAGTCGTGCATACGTATGCTTACGGAATGGAATATGCAGTGGAAGAGATCGGATTGGTCGAAGATATCACCGATTTAGAAGAACTGAAAGCCAAATTAGATGGCGAAACGGGTGCCGTAGTCGTTCAATATCCGAATTTCTTTGGATCGATCGAAGATTTAAAAGAAATCAAAATGATGCTGGCAGACACAAAAGCTTTATTGATCGTTGTATCTAATCCGTTGGCGTTAGGTTTACTGGAAGCTCCGGGGAATTTGGGAGCGGATATCGTTGTCGGAGATATGCAACCCTTGGGTATCCCGATGTCATTTGGCGGGCCCCACTGTGGCTATTTCACTGTCAACAAGAAGCTTATCCGTAAAGTACCAAGCCGGATCGTAGGGCAAACCGTCGATACGGAAGGCAAACGCGGGTTTGTGATGACACTCCAGACACGCGAGCAGCATATTCGCCGGGAAAAAGCGACTTCGAATATGAGTTCCAACCAGGCATTGAATGCACTGGCTTCTTCTGTCGCCATGACAGCTTTAGGCAAGCAGGGGATCCGCGAAATGGCGCAGCAAAATGTCAATAAAGCACATTATTTAGCCCAAAAACTGACCGAAAAAGGTTTCTTTGTTCACAACAAAGCGACTTTCTTTAATGAGTTCGTGGTCGAGACCAATAAACCGATCGCAGAAATCAATCAGGCTTTGTTAGCTAAAGGCTTTATCGGAGGTTTTGATGTGTCCGGATTTATGGAGTCTGATCATAGTTTGCTCGTGTGTGTCACAGAAAAACGGACCAAAGCTGAAATCGAAGCCTTTGCCGATGCATTAGAGGAGGTTGACCGCGTATGACTGGAGATGAGTTGATTTTTGAATTGTCTACTCCTGGACGTGTTGCCTATAGTTTGCCCACAGATGAAACACCGCTGTATGATCTGGCCGCTGAGTTACCTGCTCATCTGGTACGTCAAGCGGAACCAGGATTGCCGGAGGTTTCTGAATTGCAATTGATGCGGCATTATACTTCCTTATCCAATAAGAACTTTGGAGTCGAGACAGGCTTTTATCCACTGGGTTCGTGTACGATGAAATACAATCCCAAAGTCAATGAAGTCGTCGCACGCTACCCTGGTTTCTCTGCGATCCACCCCTATCAAGCAGCTGAAACGGTCCAAGGTGCCTATGAATTGATGTATAACCTACAGGAAGACTTGAAAGTCGTTACGGGAATGGATGCCATCACTTTGCAACCGGCCGCTGGTGCCCAAGGCGAATGGACGGGTCTGTTGATCTTCAAAAAATACTTTGAGGAAAAAGGTGAAAGAGCGCAGCGCAAGAAAATATTCGTCCCCGATTCGGCTCACGGAACCAATCCTGCGAGCGCCATTATTGCCGGTTTTGATGTGGTAGAAATCCCATCGAATGAAAGAGGGACTGTGGATTTGGCTGCGTTGAAAGCAGCTGCAGGATCCGATACGGCAGGCTTGATGCTGACCAATCCAAATACACTTGGATTATTTGAAACAGATATTGTCGAAATGGCTGAGATCATCCACGAAGTGGGCGGGTTACTTTATTATGATGGAGCGAACGCAAATGCCATCTTGGGTAAAACGGATCCAGGCGAAATGGGCTTTGATGTGGTCCACTTGAATCTACACAAAACATTTAGTACACCACACGGAGGTGGGGGACCCGGATCCGGTCCGGTAGGTGTGAAAGAACACTTGGCTCCTTATTTACCATCACCTTTGATCGCAAAAGAAGGCGAGCAGTATGTATTGAAAGAATTGCCACGCTCGATCGGACGGGTGAAAGGTTACTTCGGAAACTTCGGGGTCAATGTTCGCGCCTATGCGTATATCTTAACGATGGGCCCAGACGGATTGAAACAGGTATCTGAAAGTGCAGTATTGCATGCGAATTATTTGAAGAAACGTTTGGAACCGTACTTTGACACACCCTATGGACAGCACTCGAAGCATGAATTTGTGCTGTCCGGGAAACGCCAGAAAAAATTAGGTGTGCGGACGTTGGATATCGCCAAACGATTGTTGGACTTTGGATTCTATGCGCCAACGGTTTATTTCCCTTTGATCGTGGAAGAATGCATCATGATCGAGCCGACGGAAACGGAAGCGAAAGAAGTGCTGGATGCATTTGCGGACGTGATGATCGAGATCGCACACGAAGCAGAAGAGACGCCCGAAGTGGTGTTGAATGCGCCGCACAACAAAGCGGTCCGCCGACTGGATGAAGTCACGGCTGCACGCAAGCCGATCGTGCGCTATACAAAACCAGAAGAAAATTAAGGAAACACAAGTAGGAAAGGGTGAGCCCGACGCTCACTCTTTTTTATGTGCTGAGACCGCTAGTCAAGTTGCCTGCATAGTTTTAGAAGGAAAAGAAAGGCCTAGCCTTTCTTTCCTTGTTGAGTATTCAAAACTGCGGCGATTCCGGTAATTTCAGGATAGATAGAGGAAAAAGACGGCTGATTGGGTTTGGTTCAGGAAAAATCATGGGCAATAGAGGAAAAAGTTGCCTGATTGGTTGCGATACGGTCAACTTCAAAGGGTAGACTTGTAGAAGTTGCCTGATTGGCTACGATACGGTCAACTCTAGAGGTAGTCTGTGTAGAAGTTGCCTGATTGGCTATGATACGGTCAACTCTAGAGGTAGGCTGTGTAGAAGTTGCCCGATTGGCTATGATACAGTCAACTTCAAGAGGTAGGTGTGTAAAAGTTGCTTGATTGGCTGTGATACAGTCAACTTCAAAGGGTAGACTTGTAGAAGTTGCCTGATTGGCTATGATACGGTCAACTCTAGAGGTAGGCTGTGTAGAAGTTGCCCGATTGGCTATGATACGGTCAACTCTAGAGGTAGGCTGTGTAGAAGTTGCCCGATTGGCTATGATACGGTCAACTTCAAGAGGTAGGTGTGTAAAAGTTGCCTGATTGGTTATGATACGGTCAACTTCACTGGAAAAACAGGGAAAAGTTACCAGAAAGCAGGGTCTAAAGAAAAAAGAAAGTAGACGGGAATAGAGCTTGACTAGTGAGTGTTGATTGGTTATTATATAGTTAACTAAATGGTTAAACGTTACCGCTACATAGTTTCTTTACTAAGCAATGAACGACAGAAACCAATGAAAAGGAGCTGATTTTTTTGGGAGGCGTATTTAAAGCACTGAGCGATCCGACCAGGCGTGAGATACTCAAGTTATTGCGTGACGGAGATAAAACGGCCGGAGAGATCGCGGAACAGTTTGAGATGTCCAAACCGGCCATTTCGAAACACTTGGATATATTACGCGGCGCGGAACTCGTTTCGTGGGAAAAACAGGGACAATACCGCATGTATTCGATCAATCTAACTGTCTTACAAGGAGCTCTCAGCGAGTTTATGAATGTATTTGAAAAGGAGAATGGACATGAAAAGTAAACCAGAATCGATCGGGATCATAACTCTACTCGCAATTGTGATTTTAGCACTGGGATTTTTTGTCGGTCAAAGCCAGCCAATATTGATCCTCATGGGTATTTTAGTTCTAATGATCTTATTTTTACTTGACTGGTACACCCCGAGAATCGCGAAACTTTCACCAGACAATCCCAAAGTCAAAACGATGCGCCGACTCAACCGCTTCTTCATTTTATTGTTTGCGGTTTTGTTCAGCGCCCTGATCTGGTTTCCCGGTTTTGAAGAGATGATGGAAAGCAACGATGATGTGGTAGCTTTTGTATTTACACTCGCGATCATGGTGATCATCGGAAATGTTGCGCCAAAAATCCCTTTCAATCGCTATATGGGGCTGCGTTTGCCGTGGACCATTCGAGATGAAGCGACCTGGAATGTTGCTCACCGCATCCTCGGCTACAGCACTTTTCCGATTGCATTTGGGATGGTGTTTGCTTTACTATTTGGAGTGCCCGTAGAAATTGTTGCGACAGGTGGGATCCTGACCTGGATAGCAATTCCAAGCGTTTACTCGCTCTGGTTTTATTACCAACACTGATCAAAACACACACTTTGGAGGATTTATGACGACTATTTTAGACTCACTAAAACATTACTATGGCTACGACACCTTCCGACCCGGCCAACAAGAACTCATCGAAGCCATACTTTCTGGAAAAGATGCATTGGGCATCATGCCGACAGGGGGCGGGAAATCCGTCTGTTACCAAATCCCGGCCGTCACCCAAAAAGGAATGACACTAGTCATCTCGCCACTTATTTCGCTGATGAAAGACCAAGTCGATACCTTGCAGACGATGGGCATCCGTGCCGCTTATATAAACAGCCAGCTTTCTTACCCCGAACAGCAAGCGATTTTTGCCGAAGCCAACGCAGGTTTGCTGGATCTACTGTACGTTTCACCTGAACGTCTCGGAAATGATTCGTTTAAATGGCAGGCGCAACACTGGCACTTGAATTTGATTGCCGTAGACGAAGCGCACTGTGTCTCGCAGTGGGGACATGATTTCAGACCCAGTTACCAAGCGATTCCACAATTCATTGAAGCATTACCTGTGCGCCCCTCAGTAGCCGGTTTTACTGCAACAGCTACTGAGCGCGTTCGAGCAGACATCATTTTCCAATTGAGATTACAGGACCCCTTGCAGCATATCGCTAGCTTCGACCGACCGAATTTGTATTTTGCGGTCAAAAAACCACGAAAGAAAATGGATGAATTGTTTCGCGTAGTGGACAAGGAAGAAGCGACGATCATATACTGCAACACGCGTAAAAATGTCGAGAAAGTCTATGCGGCATTAAATAAAAAACGCTATCCAGTCACGCATTACCATGCCGGCATCTCAGCGCAGGAACGGACAAAAAATCAGGACGATTTCTTGTTCGATCGCAAACCGATCATGGTCGCGACCAATGCATTTGGAATGGGAATCGACAAATCGAACGTGCGCAAAGTGGTCCATTTCAACATGCCGTTAGATTTAGAAAGTTATTACCAAGAAGCCGGTCGTGCCGGACGAGACGGTGCACCAGCGGAAGCCGTCTTGTTTTATTCCGCACAGGATATTTTAACGAGTAAACTGCTGATCGAACAAGGCAATTCACCGCATGCTCAAAAAAACTTGAATGCGATGATCCTGTACTGTAAAACTGGAAGTTGCCTACGTAAGACACTGTTGAAGTATTTCAATGAAACAGTAGAATGGAACGAATGTGAAAACTGCTCGACTTGTGACGGAGAATCGGTGACAGTGGATATCACCGTTCCTTCCCAGAAGATTTTATCGTGTATCTATCGCATGAACCAACTCTATGGAACAGGATTGGTAACGGACGTGTTACGTGGAAAAAACACGAAACGCATTAAACAGCTCGGATTTGATGAATTGAGCACACACGGGATCCTGACCGATCAGAGCGACAATGAAATCAAAGACATGATTTCAATCATGGTGAGCGAAGATTACCTCAGCTTAGGAAGCGAGCAGTATCCGATTTTACAATTTACGGAAAAAACACCGGATTTACTGCATGCAAAAATATCGCTATCGATGCAGAAATCGTTAGAAGTGAACAAGTCTACACATTCCAAAACAATAGAAACCATTGAAAAGGTAGACAATCAGCTATTTGAACAACTACGCCAGTTGCGGACAAAGTTTGCCACTGAAATGGGCAAGCCTCCGTTCATAGTTTTTACTGACAAAAGTTTACTGGACATGGCCGCTAAATTTCCGGTGAGTGAAGCTGAATTTTTGGACATCAATGGTGTAGGCGCCGCGAAATTAGAAGCGTATGGCGCAGAGTTTTTACACTTGATCCAAGCTTACGTCGCCGAAAACGAGCTCGACACGCAAGCGTTGCGCTCAGAAAATGTTTCTGTTGAAACGGTGACCCAAGAACGACCAGCGACAGGCTTCTCAGGCGATACCGTTCTCGAAACCGTTTCGCTGTTTGAAGGAGGAGCGACGCTAGAAGAAATCGCCAAACAACGCGGGTACACCGCAACGACGATCAGCAATCATTTAGCAAAAGCGTTAGAAAGAGGAGAAACACTCGACTATCAACGATTAGTTCCTCCAGAAGTAGAGTCAGAAATCCTGGCAGCCATCGAGACTGAAGGAGCAGAATTCCTCAAACCGATCAAAGAAGCAGTTGATTCCACGATCACGTACGAACAAATCAAATTTGTCCTCGCCAAACCAAGCGGAAAGTCCCGATTCGAAACGAATCCGGACACTGCGAGCAACTGAACGAGAGTAAAGTCCAGTAACGCTCCGGATCGAGCCACTTAGCAGTTGAAAACCAAGCGGAAAGTCCCGATTCGAAACGAATCCGGACACTGCGAGCAACTGAACGAGAGTAAAGTCCAGTAACGCTCCGGATCGAGCCACTCAGCGGTAGAAAACTAAGCAGAAAGTCCCGATTCCTATAGGAGAACAAAAAAGTGTCCGCTAGCAATATGCTAGTGGACACTTTTTTCTTATGTTAGTTTTTTCCTTCAATTTTCTTAACGATCTCTTCACAGACGCGGTGGGTCTCAAGTGAATCGGCAAACGAGGGGTTCGTATCGGTTTTCTTTTCGACTGCATCAAGGAAGTGATCGATCAAGTCATAAAAACCGCGTTTGGCCAAAGTGGGTTCCCAGTCACCAGCAGTGATCTTGTTTGTGTCTTTATTTTGAAAGACCGTTGTTTCATATAATCCTTCCACACGAAATTTCTTTTCCGGGGTCATGTATTCGACGATTTCTTCCGTGACGGCATTATTGCGGTTCATGATGCCGATCGCTGTAACGCCCTCTCCGGACAATTCGATCACAACATTCAAGAGTATTCCTTCTCGCTCCTTAAATTGGACTGAAATGTCTGTGACAGGTGTATCCATCAAGAAACGCAAGGTATCGACTACATGGATGAAATCTTCCACGATAAAACGGCGGGCATGATCCGGTAATTGGTAACGGTTTTTCTGGATCAAGACTAAATCAGGTTTCCCGGCTTCTTTCAGTTCTGCGATTCGTGGAACAAACCGGCGATTGAAGCCGACCATTGCCGTCACACCTTTTTCTTTTGCCAACTGTACCAGTTCTTCGCTTTCTTCAAAATGCAGTGACAACGGCTTATCCACATAAATAGAGATCCCCGCTTCCAGTAACTTCTTAGCCAAAGGATAATGTGCTACAGTAGCGGCACTCACAAAAACCGCCTCCACATCTTTTGCAATCAACTCTTCGACCGATCGAACTGCTTCTTTGATCCGATATTTCTCAGCAAAATGTCTCAAGGTCTCCCCGTTGCGTGTGCAAAGCACCAGCTCAATTTTTTCATGTGCTGTCAAGATAGGCAAGTAGGCCTTCTCAGCAATATCTCCCAATCCAATGATTCCAATTCTCATTTCTACATTCCTCCAGTTTCAATGGTGTCGCTCCCTTTATCTTGCTTACGCTACCCATTTTACCAAAAAAAGGAAAAGAAGCTACTGTTTCCGGCTTGTTTCATTCAGTGATGGGAGGTGATATGTGCAGGAAGGGTCAGTTATTCCAGTCGCATATAGTACTAAGGGTAAATTGAAAGAAGAATGAAAACATGCTATGATTTGATTTTGATCAATAAATGGAGAGAAAGAGGATGAGAAGATGTTGGCGTTAGTTTCTAGATGGCTGCTCACTTTAATTGTTGCTATCTTAGCTGGAAAGTTGGTTGCTCGAGTGAAGTTGCCATCGATTATTGGCTGGTTGCTTACGGGGATGCTAATGGGACCGTATGCGTTGAATCTCATGAATGAGCCTTTATTGAGTACACCTTGGTACGGTTCATTTATGAGCATATTTGAAACAACTGTGGGGATCATGGTCGGAAGTGAATTGATATGGTGGAAAATCAAAAAATCCGGAAAAGCTATCATCACAATAACGATCATGGAGTCTATGGGGACTTTTTTAGTCGTTTCCACCACTTTTGGACTGTTGTTTTGGTTGCAGGATATCCCACTCTATCTTGCTTTGTTATTTGGTGGGATCGCCCTAGCGACTGCTCCTGTCCCAGCATTATCGATCATCAGTGAATACAAAACAAAAGGACCAGTGTCTTCAGCTCTACTGATGGTCGCGGCATTAGATGATTTAGCAGCGACTGCAGTGTTTTTCACCTTGATAGCACTTCTTTCAAGTTTGGTCTTTACTTCAGGAGGCTCCTTGCTGCTGATCCCGATCATGTTAGTTGTTCCACTGATCATTGGGGCTATCGTAGGGAAGATTGCGGGAAAAGCCGTTCAATCTGTCACGGATCAACGAATACTTGTGATCTTGTTGCTGTTTTTTATTTTACTGACAACAGGGATCGGTCACCTAGCTAACGGTTTTATGGAAGAGCCGCTGTTAAACTATTTGCTTATGGGAATGGCTTTTTCTGCAGTGTTGGCAAATACTATTCCAGAAGAGAAATTAGGAAAAGCATTAAACGGGTTTGCGCCCATTCTGAATTTATCTTTCATTTTATTTATCATCAATCTGGGTGCGCCATTAAATTATCAATTGATTTTGGGTGCGGGCTTGTATACATTTCTTTATATTATTTCGCGAGCGTTTGGGAAATATTATGGAACCTATTTAGGTGCAAAATTGTCACATTCAGAACCAACTGTACGAAAATACCTTGGGCTGACGCTGCTTCCGCATTCGGGCGTTTCTTTAGTTTTTACGAGTATCGCCACAAATATGCTGATGCCGGTCGCTCCGGAGTTGGCTTCCATCATAGGGGGAACGATTGCCGCAGCTGCAATCATCAACGAAGTTATCGCAGTGATCATTGCGAAAAAAGCATTTGTTTTAGCGGGAGAGTTAAAAGAGTGAGCAGTATAAGCCTGATGAGAACGATACCCTGTGTAGAATGATTCAATTGAAGAAAAAAACAACGGGAGTCTACAGTCTGTAAAAAATAATTTCAAAGAAATGAGCACATTCTTTTTTAATGTACGAGAAATTCTGTATAATAGAGAATAGAGAGCGATTTCTTTATAAATAAGAGGGGGAACTTTATCAATGCAAAGTATTACTGATACATTTACATTAGCAAATGGAGTGAAAATTCCAGTTTTAGGTTACGGAACATGGCAGGTGACCGATCCGAACGAAGCAACAACAGGCGTGAAACATGCCGTGAAAGCGGGATACCGTCACATCGATACAGCTGAAATGTACAGAAATGAAGAATACGTGGGCAAAGGCATTAAAGAGTGTGGCGTACCACGTGAAGAATTGTTCGTTACCAGTAAATTGGATAATACCGAACATGGATACGATGCAGCACGTAAAGCAATCGAAGAATCTTTGCGTAAATTAGATCTAGATTACCTTGATTTATTTTTGATCCACTGGCCTATTGTGAAAGAACGTGGAGAAGGCGACAAGTGGAAACAAGACAATATCGATACATGGCGCGCTTTAGAAGATATGTATGAAGAAGGAAAATTGAAATCTATCGGGATCAGTAACTTCACGATCCCCCACATAGAAAACATTATGGAGAACTGCCGGATCAAACCGATGGTCAACCAAATCCGCCTACACCCTGGTGTACTTCAAGAAGATACAGTAGAACTTAGCCGTCAACACGATATGGTTGTGGAAGCATGGTCACCACTTTCACCGATCAAACAAATGACTGCGGACGAAAAAATTCAAGCAATGACAGAAAAATATGGAAAAAGCGTTGCACAACTCTTGTTGAGATGGAGCCTGCAACACAACTTCCTACCGTTAACAAAATCCGTACACGAAAATCGCATCAAAGAAAATGCAGACATCTTCGATTTTGAAATCACTTCAGAAGATATGAACTATATCGATAGCTTAAGCTATGAAGAATTCGAAAAACCTACTGATTTTAAAGCAAGATAGTGCAAAAAAACGGATCTCTTTTTGAAATGCATGTAAGAATGCTATTCATAAAATAGATTTACGATAAGCTACAGTAGGCAGAAACCCTTTTAAGGTTTCTGCCTACTGTTTTTTTATATAGACAAAGTTTAGTTAGGCGGGGGATCGATCGTGATCTCCAGAACTACGAAATCTTCTCAGTTATTGAGAAATGAGTAGAGGATCAACCGGAAATGATTTGGCGGTACTCGGTAAGGCTCAACGCGATTTAAAGGGACTTGTTTTTTGCATCTGTAAAACACACTGAAAAAAGAACCCACTATTAAATAGGAAAAGAGCCCATTTCTTGATGACCGTCAATTTCTTTTATGGAACTCTGTCCTATACTGAACTCAACAAAGGAAAAAGGGAGGCGGAAAATAAAGACAGCAGGAAACAAATAAACAGAAAAAAGAAAATAATTTTTTAAAACTATAGGAGGAATGGATCATGACTGAAAATAAATCTGCACAAGAAAGACTCGAAGCAGAACAAGAACACAAAGAGCATGTACATCACACTAAAATCAATGCGGCGGCCATTGCGGATCATCTCTTAGGCAATCTGCACACATTGCACGTGAAATTGCACCAATATCATTGGTACGTAAAAGGCCCAGAATTTTTCACGCTACATGAAAAATTTGAAGAATTGTATGATGAAAATGAAAAATGGTTTGATAAAATTGCGGAACGTCTGATTGCTTCCGGCCATAAACCAGCCTCTACAACGACTGAATTCGAAAAATATTCTATGCTGTCAGAAGCTGCAGTCGATAAATACTCTAAAGCAGAAAAAATGGTCGATAATATCATCGAAGATTTTAGAAGTACCCGAGAACTGACGATTCGCGCTATCCGCTTAGCACAAGATGAGGGCGATGACACATTAGAAGATACACTGATTGCCTTTAAAATGGATTTAGATAAAAACATTTGGATGCTTCAGGCCTTCATTGGAAAAGAAGCATTGGAAGATGACGATGCTTATGAAGATGACGAAGACTAAGTCTTTCGTGATCATTTCTAAAAATGAAGACAAAGCAAAGCGAATAGAACAACAGGAAAGCAGAAGGATCCAGGTTGACAATGAAAGAATCGTTTGGGATCAGTAGTTGCATCAATGCTGCTACGCTTTAAAAAAAGCAGAATGAAACTACTGAAAGATAAACAATTGGGTACTGGATTTCTTCCAGTTCCTAATTGTTTTATTTTTTATAAAGTACAGGCAAATACAATAGTTGCCCGTACTTTCTGTTCAATAGTCTACCGGTATGTCTGCAGCCATTTCTGAAATGGGGTTAAAAACTAGTACGCCCGTCGAGATCATATAGCTTCAGCTAGTTTACGGAGGATAAAGTATACAGAGATCCATTCGGGTCTATTCGCCTAGTATCGTGCGGACTTTCCTCCATCTGCAGGAAAAAACAAAGTCACTTCTTTATCCCCGTCAATTTTATTAATAGATGCAACAGATATACTCAAGACAGTAAGCTAGAGAGGCGACATCAAAAAGAAAAAAGTTGGAATTCTGACTGTAAGCCATTCTCATTAGTAGAAAGTAGAAAATGAAGGATAAAATAAAAAGGAGCAAGACAGAGCCTTATTCACAAAGAATATAAAGGAGACGGAATAATTGACTAAAATCAGCCCCCACGAATTAGGTAACCATGCACCCTGTATCCGTTCTGTTCCCATTTTTAATCATTTAGGAGACAGCTCCATGGATTATATCGCTGAAAAAGCCCACACGAGCCATTATAAAAAAGGGGAGATCCTGTTTCGACCGAAAGAAAGAGATGATACCTTATACATCGTCAATCGAGGAAAAGTCCGTATTTATCGCTTATCCGAAGCTGGCAGAGAACAACTGGTCCGCATTCTTAACCCTGGGGACTTTACAGGGGAATGGTCCCTTTTCAATCCAGAGGCAGAGCGCGAGGAATATGCTGAAGCCACCCGGGACACAGTTGTCTGCATGATTCACCAAAAAGATATACAAGTATTTCTAAAACAGTATCCAGCTATTTCTTTAAAATTGCTTGCGGAAATGTCCCAGCGCTTAGAAAATTCGGAGCGACAAACCGCACAGGTAGCCTCGGAAAATGTACTGACTCGGTTGATCTTGTTTTTGGAAGAAAATGTGGATCCTGAAATGGGTAACACTCCTACATTTACCCTTCCCATGGCGAAAAAAGAAATTGCCTCTTACTTGGGGACAACACCTGAGACGATCAGTCGTAAATTCAAGAAATTGGAGGCTGAGGGTCATATCCAACAGCTTCCAGGGAAAAAAATCAAGATCACTGATCTAGATGATCTCCTACTATACAGTGAATAAAGATAGAGAATAAGACCAACACGTAAAAGGCGGACGGGGATCACCTCAGTGTAATATGCTAATTACTGGAATTTCTTTTAGTTGACAAACAGATCAGCACTTCTAATTCTGGGTACTGGAGTCATCAATCGATTTCACTCAAAAAAGGAATAGAAAGTTTGAGGTGCTGGCCAGAGTTTGGTTGCTAGTGTAAGCAGTCTGATAAGAGTAAAAGACCAGAGAAAATGTATAGCTAAGACCTAAAAAAAGATAAGAGAAACTTGATGCGCATCAATTCATCATTGCCGGAAATTCGATAGACTAGAGTTAGAAGAGAAAGAGGCAACAGGTAGTAGAGTTGTTGCTGATAAAA
>NZ_KE384467.1:0-52472 GCF_000425865.1 Lacticigenium naphthae DSM 19658 | reverse complement strand
ACGTAGGGTATCCCGTATTGAAAACAAAAGTAAAAGTTGTTTGACCTGCGTAAAGTAAGTGCAAAGGATCCAATCAAGGAAGAAGGGCTGATTCATGACGGCATTTAATGAAGTTAAAAACAAGTATTTTCCTAAGTTGAAATTATTTACCTTAGCAATAACTCGTGCACATGGGAAAAATCATCCTGAAACGTTTGAAGTCCGTGAATTATTTAATCAAATCAATAAAAAAACAAAAAAGGCCGGTTCAGCTAGGCCAGATCTGGACAGGGAGTTCACTCAGTTACGTGAAGTAACAGAAAACTATGCAATTCCTGAAGATGCCTGTGGCGCTTATGAAGCAGTGTATAACATGCTTTCTGAAACAGACAAAGCTTATCAGATAGATGCTGTTTCGTAAAAAACTGTGAACAGAATACGATCCTAGAAAGAAGAGATTGTTCTTGCTAGGATCATTTTTTGTTCAATGTAATTAAAAAAAAGTGCTGAATAGTGTGATCTTCGATCACTGATACACCTGTACTGATTACATATCTAAAAAAGTGGATCCAATTCAATCAAACTTGATGGCAGTCAATTTTTATTGGTCAGTAATAGCTTATAGTTGTAATTGTAAAGAGAAAGAGGCGGTATCAAGTAGGAAAGATCCATGTGGATGGGTAAAGGATGAATGGAAAATAAAGAAGAGAATAGCCGGGCGATCAGTTGAAAGACAAAAGACTATTGAGAATGGCTATCCCAACTTGAATACAATCGATAGTTGAATGGTATAAACGTTTATCAAGGAAAAAATATTGGAGGAATGAATCATGCAACGGTATATATTGAGTAAGAAAAATCAGATCACATTGATCAGTGGATCTTTGATCGTACTAGGATTTTTTAGTCACTTCGTTTTAGAAAATGAGCTACTTTCTGTGTGGCCATTGATCATCGCATCTATCTTAGGGATCACGCCGATCGCGATTCAAGCGTATCAAGCGGTAAAAGTAAAAATCATCAGTATCGATTTGTTGATCACCATTGCAGCAACTGGAGCACTATTGATTCAAAACTATGAAGAATCTGCAATCGTTACCTTTTTATTCTTATTTGGTCACTACTTGGAACAACGTACATTGAATCAAACGCGTTCTGCTATCAAAGGATTGACCGAAATGGCACCTGAGAGCGCTCTACGCCAAATGGAAAATGGTGAATTTGAAGAAGTAGAAGTGGATGATGTAGACGAAGGAGACACCCTCCTAGTTAAAACGGGTGCCAAAGTTCCTGTAGATGGAACTGTTATCACGGGTGAAGGTCATATCAATGAAGCTAGTATTACAGGTGAAGCCGTTCCAGTAAATAAAGCAACAGATTCTGAGGTTTTTGCAGGAACGATTTTAGAAAATGGAACGATTCAAATCCGAGCAGATCGAGTAGGCGAGGATACCACCTTTGGTAAAATCATTGAACTAGTGGAAGAAGCACAAGATTCTAAATCAGAAGCAGAGCGATTCATTGACAATTTCTCCAAGTATTATACACCTGCTGTTTTGGGTCTGGCTTTTGTTGTGTGGGTATTTAGTCAAGACATCGAATTAGCCATTACTATCTTAGTGCTTGGTTGTCCAGGAGCATTGGTCATTGGTGTTCCCGTTTCAAATGTCGCTGGAATTGGAAATGGTGCCCGTAATGGTGTCCTTCTAAAAGGCAGTGAAGTGATCCATGACTTTAGTAAAGTAGATACGATCGTATTTGATAAAACAGGTACGTTGACAGCTGGAAATCCAACAGTTGCAGAGACAGAATTTTATGAAGAGAACTCAGCTGAAACACTTGGCTACTTGGCAAGTGTGGAACGTGAATCCGATCATCCTCTGGCAAAAGCTGTTCTCCATCAAGTGGGGGAAGTAGATTTAACAACTGTCAGAGAAACAGAAGTCGTCAAAGGCGGCGGTATCGTGGCCAGTGTGAATGGTCATCGAGTCGCAGTCGGGAATGTCGCATTGATGGAAAAAGAGAACATCAAACTGAATATGCAAGCTCAAGAAGATGCGAAACGGTTTGAACAAGAAGGAAACTCATTGGTCCTGACCGCAGTCGATGGCGAATTAAAAGTTCTGATGGGTATTCGTGATCAGGTTCGACGCGGAGTAAAAGAAAACTTGCAAGAATTGAAAGATCTAGGTGTGAAAAATCTGGTCGTTCTTTCGGGAGACAATCAAGGAACAGTTGATGTCGTTGCACGTGAACTCGGTTTGACAGAAGCACATGGACACATGCTACCAGAAGATAAATCGGCTTACATCGCAAAACTACAAAAAGAAAATCAAATCGTGGCTTTTGTCGGTGATGGTGTCAACGACAGTCCGTCATTAGCTTTAGCAGATATCGGTATTGCGATGGGCAGCGGAACAGATGTAGCAATTGAGACATCCGACGTAGTTTTAATGAACTCGGACTTTGGACATTTGCCTCATGCAGTAGGATTGACTAAGGCAACCGCACGAAACATGAAACAAAATATATTTATTGCAATAGGTGTGGTCTTGGTCTTGTTGATCAGCGTCTTCTTCAGCGAATGGATGAATATGTCTATTGGAATGTTGGTCCACGAAGGTAGTATCCTAGTTGTTATCTTTAATGCAATGAGACTGATGAAGTTCAAACTGAAAGGCAGAAAAAATCCAAAAAAAGAAAGCAGACAAGTTGAAACAGCAAAAGCCGTATAAAAATCAATTTAAAAGGAACGCTTTATCTAAGGATAGAGCGTTCCTTTTTTTGTTTTTTGCTAATGAAAGCAAGCCGATAGAAAAGATAAAGGCTTTTGGAAATCGCCCATTTCGAGAGTAAACAATAAGAACCTGACCACCCTAAAGTAGCGAGAGCATAAATTTGACCAAAAAAAAGGGAGTGTTACAATGGCTTTGTAAGCGTTTTTATATAAAAAAAGGAGGTTACAGGAATGACAATTTCTAGGAAAGAACTAAGTTGGATGTACGAGACTATGTACAAGAGTCGGTATTACGAAGACGAAATGGAGAAAACTTATACAGAAGGGAAGACTCCCGTTTTCAATATCGGTTCAGGTACAGTACCTGGCGAGATGCATTTATCAACTGGCCAAGAACCTGCAGCTATAGGGATAAGTGTTCACCTTAGAAAAGATGACATTGTTGCTTCTCCACATCGCCCACATCATCATGCAATTGCAAAAGGCGTTGATTTAAAACGTATGACAGCAGAAATTTTTGGTAAAAAGACAGGTTTAAGCAAGGGTAAAGGGGGTCACATGCATCTGTTTGATCCAGCTGTTCATTTCTCTTGCAGTGGAATCGTTGGTGCAGGATTGCCACAGGCAGCTGGAGCAGCCTTGGCAGCAAAGAAAAAGAATAAAGACTCTGTGGCAGTCGCATATATTGGTGAAGGTGCAGCAAACACGGGTTCTTTTCACGAATCATTGAATTTAGCCTCTCTCTGGAATTTACCCTATATTGTTGTTGTTGAAAATAATAGCTATGGAATTTCAGTACCAAAATCCGCTTCTACATCGGTTGCATCAAATGATTTAAGAGCAAGCGCTTATGGAGATAATGTGAAAGGTTACTACGTAAAAGATAATGATCCGATTGCCATGTATCATGCTTCCAAGGAAGCAGTGGAAAGAGCACGAAAAGGCGAGGGACCTTCTATCATTGAAATTGAAACGTATCGTTTCCTTGGTCACTTCCAAGGAGATGCAGAAGGGTATCGTCCTGAAGGGGAAGTTGAAGAATTGCGAGAAAAAGATCCAATCCCTCTATTTCGTGATTTGTTAATGAAAGATCATAGCTTCAAGGAAGATGAGCTTGTTTCATTAGAAGAAAAAGCAAAAGGTGAAGTCGATGAGGCTTATGCTTTCGCAAGAGAAAGTGATTATCCGGATCTTGAAGAAGCACTCGACAACGTCTTTATCTAATGAATGAGAGAAAGGAGGAAAACAATAATGGAAACAGAGAAAAAACGTAGTTTAACAGGAAATAAAGCAATGTCAGAGGCCATCCGATCAGAAATGGAAAGAGATGAAAATGTTTTTGTTTTAGGAGAAGATATAGGTGAATATGGAGGGATATTCGGCTCAACTGAGGGGTTGATAAAACAGTTTGGTCCAGAAAGGATCATGGATACCCCCATTTCAGAAACCGGATTTATCGGAGCTGCGATCGGTGCAGCATCTGAAGGGATGAGGCCGATCGCTGAATTGATGTTTGTCGATTTCTTTGGAGTAACGATGGATCAAATTTATAACCATATGGCAAAAATTCCTTATATGTCAGGGGGAAATGTGAAACTGCCGATGGTGTTGATGACTGCAGTCGGTGGAGGGTACAATGACGCCGCACAACATTCTCAAACACTGTATGCTACTTTTGCTCATCTACCTGGAATGAAAGTAGTCGCTCCAACTACACCCTATGATTTAAAAGGCATGATGATTTCTGCTATTCGTGATGATAACCCTGTTGTTTTTATGTTCCATAAGACCCTTCAAGGACTAGGGTGGATGGATCAGCTTGACACATCCATTGGTCAAGTGCCGGAAGAAACCTATAGTGTTCCTCTGGGCAAGGCAAAAGTTATAAAAGAAGGAACAGATGTTACCATTGTTGGACTGCAAATGACAACACATTTTGGAATGCACGCTGTCAAAGAATTAGAAGAAAATGGGATCAATGCGGAACTGATCGATTTGCGATCGATTGTACCGTTAGACAAAGAAACGATCCTTCGATCGGTCAAAAAAACAGGACGGCTACTAATTGTGGATGAAGATTATAAATCGTTTGGTATTTCAGCAGAAATTGCCGCAATCGTTGCGGAGGAAGGGTTATATGATTTAGAAGCACCAATCAAAAGATTGGCCATTCCAGATGTACCTATTCCATATAGCCGACCATTAGAACAATATATCTTGCCAAATGCAGAAAAAATCGTTCAAGCAGCTACCGAATTAGCTAATGAATGAATCAAAAAGGGGTGAAAAGTGTGAGTTTTGAAGTGGTGCTTCCACGACAATCAGAAAAAGTAGATGAAAGTTTGATCACCTTTTGGCATGTTCAAGAAGGGGACAAAGTAGAAAAAGGGGATCCGCTAGTTGAAGTACAAACAGAAAAAGCTGTATCTGAGGTTGAAGCAACAAAAGCAGGTTTTGTTACAAAAATAATGAAAGAAAGATCAGAAACAGCAAAAGCTGGAGATGTTTTAGCGCTGATTTCAGAAACCAGAGAAACGCAAGAAGATAGTTCTGAGTCGAAAGAAGCTCTTCGTTTTGAAGAACAAACTGAAACAGATGATGAAGCAGCAAGGGAACCTAAGGCAACTCCAAAAGTGAAGAAGTTAGCAAAAGAACTTGGAGTCGACTGGAAGACAATCCCACCTAGTGAGGGGGATACTCTTACAGCCCAGGATGTTAAACTGTTTGCAAAAGAAGCGAAGGGAACTCCAAAGGAAGATATTTCTTCTGGTTCAATTGTTAAAGATAAGGCGAGCGCAGAGGAAAGTGAAATTTTAGCAACACCTTCTGTGCGGAAATTTGCTAGAGAAAAGAATGTCCAGCTAGAAGAGGTTGCTTCAGCAGGTTCTTCAAAGAAAATTTCCAAAGAAGATGTCGAGGCATTCATTGCTGAGCGTACATTAGAGTCGGCGGATAAAGTCAAAGGCGCTACGAAGATGGCCGAACAGGCTGACGACAGCAGGCAAGAAATTGTCCCTCTCACCAGTATTCGAAAGGTCATAGCTAGAAGTATGAAGCGCTCCATTTCGACTATTCCCCACGTGACGCATTTTGAAGAAGCAAATGCAGAGAAAATGGTCACCATGCGTGAAGAATTAAAGGGCAGCTTTGAAGAAGAAAATGTGAAATTGACTTATCTGGCTTTTGTAGTGAAGGCAATGGTAAAAACACTGCAAAAATATCCTTATTTGAATGGATCGTTTGATGAAGAAAATGAACAAATGATACTCAATAAAGATCATCACATCTCTATAGCAGTGAATACTGAAGAAGGTTTACTTGTGCCGGTGATCAAACATGCTGATCAAAAATCATTGTTTCAAATCGCGAAAGAAATTCAGGAACTAGCTGCTAAAGCAAGAGAAGGAACAGTGACCGCAGACGAAATGTCAGGTGGCACTGCAACTATTTCAAACGTAGGATCTGCAAGAGGTTCTTTCTTTACACCCATAATAAATCCTCCTCAAGCAGTCATACTAGGGATCGGACGAATTGAGAAGAAAACAGTCGTTATAGGGGAAGCTATTGCAATAAAACCGATGATGGCTCTTTCGTTGAGTTATGATCACCGTTTGATCGATGGTATTCTTGCACAGGAAGCTCTAAACGAGCTAAAAAACAGCCTGGCGAACCCTAGCTTGCTACTAGCAAAGTCCTGATCAAAGGTCAGCGTAAATACAATACAAGGCAAGTGTGAAAATGGTTTTTACAAGCTTGGATTTGGTGGTCAACTAAATTCAAGCTTGCTTTTTGTTTTTTTGAATTGAATGAATGGATGACTTTTTAACAGAAGCAAAAATAATGATCTAAATAACAATGGAATAAAAAACTGTGCAAAAATGGAGGGGGGAAGTTATTCTCCCTCTCCAAATTTGCGCAGTTTTTTATCGGCTTATTTTTCAATCTACATTAGTTGACATCGAACTGATCAAGCTAACTTTGTAACGGTAACTTCCTTTTGCAGTTCTTGTGCATCTTTAATGCTGAAGGTCGTACTATCGTTGTGTTGAACCTGACTGGCCGCACAGCCAGAGGCAAAAGACAAGTTCTCCTCCAACGATTTATGGAGCGAAAGACCGGCTAAAAAGGTGCCAACAAAGCAGTCTCCAGCCCCGGTATCATTGACGATCTGAACAGTTGGCGTCTTGACTTCGTACAATTCACCTGCATGGCTACAGATACTGCCATCTTTTCCGAGAGAAACAACTATATAATCGATTTGTTTAGATAAATCTTTGACATGATCCAAAAAATGATCGTCAGAAGGGATCAATTCTTGGATTTCAAAACGGTTCGGTTTGATAAAATCTACACCCATTTCGGCCGCTTTTTTTAAAGCTCCTCCCGAGAGGTCGCAAGCAATAAAACAACCGATTTCCTTCAATTGCGTCAATAAATCTTCTAGATGGTGCAGTTCAAAACCGGGAGGCAATGAACCAGCTATCAGCACTCTATCTGTGGCCAGGACTTTAGAACCTATTTTTTCATGGAGCAGTTCAATAGCATCATTCGTAACAGGAAAACCTTTTTCGGTGATCAAAATACTACCACCAACATTTTCCTCTAAAATAACGTAACTTTCCCGCGTAGCCTTCCCCTGAACTTCTACAAAATCATAGTCGATTCCTTTATCAGAAAGGATCGCTGCCAATTTGCTCTCATTGGTCGTCCCACAAAAGCCGAGTGCTTGGTTCTGAACACCAAGCTGATTCATCGCATAGGAACCGTGATGGCCTTTACCACCGATATCATAAGCAACTTTTCGCAGACGATTATTTTTTCCTTTTACAAGGTTTCCTTCAAGAAACAATAGCCGGTCAACGGTTGGATTTAATGTAATGGTGTAGAACATGTATCCACTCCCTTTCGTTTCACTACTTCTGACAATAGTTTAGCACTTATCTAGCCAGATAACTATTATATGCCTTTAGGACTCGCACCGGTCGCAACGAAGGAAAACTGCAAATCGCCCCGACTCAGAGATCCAACATCTTCCTTCCCTCCCATCGTTATCCTCGTAAACACTTTGAATGATCCACCAGCTGGCTGACAGACAATCTACTTTCGAATTTCCCCGATCAAATTCTGAACGCCTGACTCGAGCAGCCAGGCTAACCGAAAATCCAAAATAATGGAAACGCTTGCAAATTTATTGAAAAAGGGTATGATATAAGCAAAAGAACTTATTCAAGGAGGGGAAAAAATGAATCAAAAACCTGTCGAAATTGTAGAAACAGTCCTGCGTGATGCCCATCAAAGTTTAATGGCTACTCGCATGTCCACAGATGATATGTTACCGATCATTGAAAAATTAGATAATGCTGGTTATTATGCCTTAGAAATGTGGGGCGGCGCTACGTATGATGCTGCTATCCGATTTTTGAATGAAGACCCGTGGGAAAGATTACGGGAGATCCGCAAACGGACAAAAAACACGAAGCTACAAATGCTTTTAAGAGGGCAGAACTTGATCGGATATCGTCATTATGCCGATGATGTAGTGGATGTCTTTGTTAAAAAAGCAGCTGAAAATGGTATCGATATTTTTAGGATCTTTGATGCTCTAAATGACACAAGAAATATGGAAGCTTCTTTGAAGGCAGTTAAAAAATACGACGCCCATGCTCAGCTAACCATTTGTTATACTACCAGTGAAGTACATACAAACGAGTATTACGTTGCGTTAGCACAAGAACTGCAGGATATGGGAGCCGACTCTATTTGTTTGAAAGATATGGCAGGGATCCTCACACCTTACCGTGCACAGGAACTCATTAAAAATATGCGCAGTGTAATTACTATTCCGATCAATTTGCATACCCATGCGACGAGTGGAACAGCTCACATGACTTATTTGAAAGCTGTGGAAGCGGGAATCGATATCATTGATACAGCCATCAGTCCCTTTTCGGGTGGAACAAGTCAACCGCCGACAGAAACGATGGCATTGGCTTTAGCAGAAGGGGATCGACCAACAAAGTTAGCTGTCGAGAAGCTCGAAGAAATTGCAGACTATTTCACACCGATCCGTGAAAAATATTTAAAACAGGAAATCATGACAGCCAAAGTGTTGACAGCGGATCCTCGAGCACTGATATATCAAGTACCAGGTGGGATGTTGTCGAACTTATTGTCACAATTGAAGCAAGCCAATGCATTGGATCGCTATGATGAGGTATTGAAAGAAGTGCCGAAAGTACGTGCGGATTTAGGCTATCCACCCTTAGTCACCCCTATGAGTCAAATGGTGGGAACGCAGGCAGTCTTTAACGTCTTATCTGGTGAACGCTATAAAATGGTACCTAAAGAAGTGAAAGATTATTTACACGGAAAGTATGGAAGAACTCCAGTGCCAGTGACGGACGACTTTAGACGCTCCATTATTGGAGATGAAGAAGTCATTACCGATCGACCAGCTAATCATTTAGGAGCAGAATTTGAACAGTTGAAAAATGAATTGGGCGAACTCGCTCATTCAGATGAAGATGTCTTGACTTATGCGCTTTTCCCACAAGTTGGAAAAGCATTCTTGGAGAAGAAATACAAGACAGAACCAACTGCAAAAATCCCAACAGATAAAAAAGAAGAAACAGCACATATACAAGCAGCAGATGAACCGATAGTTGAAGAGGATCAAGCAGGTACTTCCCGCTTGAAAAACTATGAAATCACAATCGATCAGGAAGTTTACCATGTAACTTTGGAAGAAATCAAAGAAGGAGAAAGCAGAGAGAGTTCAAGTGAAACAAACCGGATTCCGAAAACGGCTGTTGCCACGGCTTCCCCTGAAATGAAAACAGAAAACCAACCCACACCAGTGAGAGTTGGTTCAGGAGATAAAGTAGTCAAAGCTCCTATGCCTGGAACGATCATGAAAGTGAAAGTTTCTGTAGGTCAAGAAGTTCATGTAGGAGATGTATTGTGTGTGATGGAAGCAATGAAAATGGAGAATGAAATTGTAGCCGACTCTGATGGTACGATCGTTCAAGTCGCCGTCAAAGAAAATCAAAGTGTGGAAGCCGGTGCTCCAATCGTATTTATGAAATGAAATAAGTAAGAAAGAGACTGGGTCTTTGGCTCGGTCTCTACTTGTTTCACGAACGCGTTTTTTTGAAATATGCTCCAAAAAAACTGTTCCACGATCCACTTCATGATGCTGTAAATTCTTTGTGTCTCGCTCTCTTTCTTTGGGTTGGCCTCTCAATGCAAACCCTTTATTCATAAACGATTCATATGGAAGCGTTTTTATTCCATTTTTTGAATGTTTTGGGTATCTTTCCTTGAAATTGTGCTAGAGGTATAGTAAAGTTAACAGAACAAATTAATGGGAAAGAAACATTCGGATAGAGGCGCGGTGAATAAGAGTACTTTTTGGAGGGTGACACCAACGAAGAAAAGGAAAGGAGACACTGCCGAAAGCATAAATCTCGTCAATGATTTATACTTGGTAATGCACAAAATATGTGCATTACTGTCATAGTCTAGGCTATGGAGTACTATCGAGCAAAACAAGTGCACATGTACGATTTATGCACCTTGAGCCGATATATAGACTCTTGGTGTTTTTTCTTTACCCAAAAAGAGGAGAGAGATAAAATGATCAAACAGATAAGCTTGCTCGTTGCTACAGTATTATTTTTTGTTCCCACCACGGTTTTCGCTGCAGAAGCGGATATTACTACTAGATTGGGATGGATCACCCTGATCCCACCTGCTATTGCCATTGTTCTAGCTTTTATTACAAAAAACGTAATCGTTTCATTATTTATTGGTATTTTTTCAGGCACACTTATACTACAGTTAGCGGGTGGGGCCAATCTTATACTCGCCTTTATGGATGGTTTTTCGGACATCGTCCAGTTGCTCCTCAATTCACTGGCTGATCCATGGAATGCCGGAATTATTTTACAAGTACTAACAATCGGTGGACTGATTGGACTGATGACAAAAATGGGTGGGGCACGTGCGGTAGCCGAGTCGTTATCCAAGTATGCTAAAGGTCCTGTGAGCGCGCAAATGATCACCTGGTTCCTTGGACTGCTTATATTCTTCGATGATTATGCCAACGCTTTGATTATCGGACCGATCATGCGTCCCTTGTCTGACCGCTTAAGTATTTCCAGAGAACGGTTAGCCTTTGTTATTGATGCTACTGCAGCTCCGGTTGCGGGTATTGCTTTGATTTCAACATGGGTAGGGTATGAAATCGGCTTGATCAAAGATGCGTACGCATCGATTGGCCAAGAAGTCAACGCCTATGGTGTGTTTTTAGATACCATCCCGTACAGATTCTACAATATTTTAATGCTATTATTCGTAGTTGTTACTTCTTTAACATTGCGTGAATTTGGCTCCATGCGTGATGCACAAATTCGTGCCCGCGACAAAGGGAAACTGATTGCCGAAGGATCGACTGTGGCCACTCAGGAAGATGACGAGATCCTTCCAGAAGCGAAGAAAAATCCTTCTATATGGAATGCGATCGTTCCGATCGGTTCACTGATCACTTTTTCTCTCGTTGGATTTTATACAAACGGTCGCGACGTTATCTTAGCAGGTGAAGATAACGCGTTGATTCAATTACTTGAATCTTCACCATTCTCGTTTGCAGCTTTCCGTGAAGCCTTTGGTGCTTCGGATGCCAGTATCGTGTTATTCCAAGCGGCTTTAGTAGCCAGTATCATCGCACTAGTCATGGGTGTATCTGAAAAACTCTTTAATGTTTCAGATGGATTAGAACATTGGGTAAACGGAATGAAATCACTTATTATTACCGGAGTGATCTTATTGCTCGCTTGGTCTTTAAGCGGTGTAATGGGAGAATTGGGTACAGCATCTTATCTCGTTTCGTTATTAGGTGATTCGATGCCTCCAATTCTGTTGCCGACAGCCATTTTCATACTAGGGGCCATTATTTCTTTTGCAACCGGAACTTCTTACGGGACAATGGGGATCTTGATGCCTTTGGCCATTCCATTGGCTGTAGCTATGGCACCAACTGATCCGCAATTTGCTGTCATGTCTGCAGGAGCTGTGTTGACCGGAGCGATTTTCGGTGACCACGCATCGCCTATTTCAGATACGACGATCCTTTCATCGATGGGAGCCGGAAGTAATCATATCGATCATGTACGGACACAAATCCCGTATGCTGTGACGGTCGCAATTATTTCTGTCGTCTTTGGTTACTTACCTAGCGCATTCGGTGTGAGCATCTGGATCACCCTTCCCGTTTCGGCGCTTGCCGTTGTGGCAACTGTATTCATCTTTGGGAAAAGAACAGATACGACCGATGATCCTCATGATGTAGCGGAGGTCAATTAAATAAAACAAAGAGGATACGAAAAAGTGTTAGATTCAAATAAATCCACACACTTCATTCACGAATGCCTCTTGAAGAAGCTTTCAAAAAACACTATTTATTAAAGAGTTCAGGACCGAGACAATTGTCTCGGTCCTTTTTTTCGTTTCTATTATACTAAGCCGTGTTGAAACCATTCAGCAGAGATGATCTAAAGGAGTTGCACAGAATAGTGACAAAACTCCTTAAGATACTAGAGAAATATAAAGGGAGTAGACAAGAAAAAAATTCCCGGCCTCTAATCATTTTCCAAACGTTACTTTCTAAAACGTGCTCCAAAAAACAGACCCGACATCCGCTCCAGTTGCTCTATCCGTTGACACTTTAGTGGCTTAAGGATAGCGTATGCGGATCTCTATTCGAGTCTGAACGTTTTTTGTCCCACTCTCTTCTGAAAAAATGATATTTTCTTATGGAATGGGCAGGTATATTTACTTAAATTTTGAATGAAAACTTCTTCCTCTTTCTTGGTAAAAAAATATTTGCAGTAAAAGCAAATGATTTGTGTGCATACTTATAGTCGTTTCGAAAAGACAAGTGATCGATAGAATAGTATTATACAACTAAGACCTGAAGTCTGTTTTTATGGAATCAAGATGACGCTATAAACGAGGAGTTACTGTATACTTTATTCTGATTCATCGGTCCAAAATCCATGAAGGAAATCAATGCCAGAATAGAAAGGAGATCAAGAAATGGCAAGCGAAAGATTTGAGATCATACACGGAGACATTACCAAAGTTGCAGTGGAGGCTATCGTGAATGCGGCAAACAAATCTCTGCTTGGAGGCGGAGGGGTAGATGGAGCGATTCATCGAGCAGCTGGTCCAGAACTCTTAGAGGAGACGCGGCAACTGAACGGGGCAGAAACAGGGGAAGCAAAATTGACAAAAGGCTACAAACTACCAGCCGATCATGTGATTCATACCGTCGGACCGGTGTGGTATGGAGGAGAACAGAATGAAGCAGAATTATTGAAACGCTGTTATGAAAATTCCATCGAACTGGCTGTAAAAAACAAGATCAAAACACTAGCATTTCCATTGATATCTACTGGAGCATACGGCTACCCTTATGAAGAAGCAGAAAGAATCGCCATAGAAACTATTAGAGAAAAGCTGGAAAAATACGATGAAAATAAACTTGAAAAAATTTATTTAGTTCAATTCCCATAAAAAAAGCAGTTGGCATCTAGCCAACTGCTTTTTTGTACTGTATCTTATTCTTGCTCCAATTCTGGGTCTTTTCTTCCTAGGTAATAAGTTACTGCAAAGCTGATCAACGCTAAGACGACGCCGACTAGTAGAAATAGAGGAGCATTGGGTTTCGCTAAATCATTGAAGGCTTGTGTATTGATCAAAATAGCGATCGGAGAGGCGACAACTAAACCCAAAATTCCGCTGTACGTAAAGGAAGGTTTATTTTTAAATAAATATTCGATCACTTTACTGATCAAGAATACACCGAGTATCACGCCGACTCCAAACGGGAAAAGGATCCCAAAGTAATGCAGGATGTTATCCATATCCATGGCGCGTAAGGCATCGAAGAATTGTGTAATGGAATTCAGAATACCGTAGTAATAGCCTAGGACCATTAAAATCAGCGAACCACTGATCCCTGGAACGACCATGGTAGCAGAAGTCACCATCCCTACGAAAAACAGAGCAATCACGGAGCCGACAGATAGAGTCAATCCGTTCACACCGGATTCTTCCCCTTGTATCATGGCCATAGCGACGACCAGTGCAAAAAATGTTAGAAAGACAAGCACATGGACGTAGGAGAGTCTTTGTTTCATTTGTTTAAGCGACAAGAGGAAAGAACGCATTAAAATCGGGATCCCCCCCAAGATCAAACCGATAAAGGCTAGGGCTGTAGGCAAAGTATAGTTGCTCAGCAGCAATTCAATTAAGTAAGAGAATCCAATAACGCCGATTCCTAATCCACCTATTATGGGGAGCAGGATTTGCACGCTTTTTTTCCAGTCTTTTGTGATATGTGTAATAGAGTATATAAGGTCATCATATATCCCTAAAGACACAGCCATTGTTCCCCCGCTGACACCGGGAATGATGTTGGCCACACCCATAAAGATCCCTTTCACGACCATCCATATATAAAACATTGTGTTGATCTCCTTCTCTCTTATCTATTTAGCCGAACAATTTAGTTGATCATTCTTAAAAGTATACCTGAAAAAGCACGACGCTCTCGTACTGTTCACTTTTATCCAGATACCTTATTTATGATAGCGAACTAAAATCAGAACCGCAAGTTAAGAATCCTTAATATTTCCTTTTCATTTCTTTTCCTTTTTCTTTGCGGTTAAAACGAGGGCGTGCTACAGTTAAAAAAACGAGTATATTTGAAAGAGACCAGACCAGAGGAGAGGAGATAATGGAGAAGAGTTTACCCAAAGTTAGCGTAAGCAACATCGCTGGTAGTTTACTCCTTATTTTACTGATCTATATCTTCCAGCTGTATCAGTCTGTTCCCTTGACCAGTGCCGTTCAATTGTGGACAGGCATTGCTTTTGGTTATTTGATCTTGCGCGCGAATGTAGATTTTTCAGCGGGGATCGTAGAATTTTTTAATGCGGGTAATAGCTATCAATACAATAGTTTATTGATGTTATTCGCCGCGGGGATATTTGCTACAGTGGGCATCCATTATGCAGCTTTTGCAGGTGGGGCTTTGCCGGCTTATCTAACTGCTTCTTCGACACAATTCATTCCGGGAACGCAGACCGTGGCACCGATCGATTTAAATTTGCTGTTAGGATCTTTTCTGTTTGGTGTCGGAATGGTCATCAACAGAGGGTGCGGATCAGCGACATTGGCTAATATTGGTCAAGGAAATGGCCGGTATCTGTTTACACTCTTCTTTATGTTAGTGGGAACGATCCCGGGACAATGGATCCAGACTGTTTTTCAAAAAAATCAAGTGGGACATCTATTCGATCCAATCTATTTGCCAGAAAAAATCGGCTACATACCCACAATGATCGTGAGTTTAGCTGGTATCGGTCTCCTTTTTTTGATTGGACGTCTGTACGAGAATGACCGGAAAAGAAATGGGACGTTTAAAGAAGTGGAACAAGTCGGACCGGCAGAAATAAATGATCCGAAGCAGCCGTTCAATTTCTTCGAGAGAAGGAATCTATATGTTCTTTTCCAGAAAGATTGGAGTCGCTCGGCCGGAGCTTTTATATTTGCATTGGTGCTCGTATTCCAATTGACCATCACAAAGCAGACCTTTACATTGACTGCGACAGTCAAAAAGCCGGCCCTGTATCTCTTGCAATCGAGTGGACTATTTACTGAAACTGCAGCATTTCAAATGCCGTTAGAGGAAATGAATCAAGGATTGTTCGCGAATCCAGATGTTGTTTTCTTGTTGGGGATACTTCTGGGAGCGTTCATTTATTCAATGCTTTCCGGGACGTTTATATGGCGTATGAATTTGTCCGGAAAAGAAGCACCTTATTTTATTGTCAGTGGCTTATTAATGGGATTTGGAGCAGTCTTGGCCAATGGATGCAACGTAGGCGCTGTTTATTCAGGGATCGTCAATTTTTCTCTTTCTGGATGGGTAGCACTCGTTTGTGCATTCACAGGTGCATTCGTTAGTATGTCTGTTTTTAACGGAAAAGTTCATACGATTCAAAAGGGAGGATGAAATCTCATGATATTAATGGGGATAGAAGTTACCATATTGATACCGGATGCGTATTCTCTGAAAGAAAAACGTAGTGTAGTCAAAAGCATGATCCGGAAAACACAAAATCAATTTCATATTTCCTCTGCTGAAGTGGGGGACTTGGAACTGCACAACAAGTCCATTGTGGGCTTTGGTATCGTTGGCAATGACCGTGGGCAGTGCCAAAAAGTCCTGCACGACGTTCTCACTTTTATAGAAGGAAATTATCCGGTAGAAGTATTGGATACTGAATGGTTGGATTATTAAAAACATTAAGCACGAGTCACTCAAAAAAGGGGTTGAGTCAAATGACAAGCAAATGGACACGACTAGCAGAAAACACACATATTGAAACAGAAAGATTGCTCCTTCGACCGGTCACGATGGAAGATGCGGAAGCGATGTTTGAATATGCTTCGGATGAAGAAACAGCGTATTATGTGTTTGAGAAACACGGTACGCTTGCTGACACAAAGGATGCGATTGCACACCATTTCATGCAACATCCTTTGGGTAAATATGGAATTGAATTGAAATCAGAAAACAAACTGATCGGGACCATCGAAATCCGATTAAAAGGCAAACACCATCGTGGAGAGCTCGGGTATGTCATGAACCCGGGATACCAAAGAAAAGGGTACGTCACGGAAGCGGCGGCTGCAATCGTGCGCGTTGGGTTTGAAGAATTCGGATTAGAAAGGATTTACGCCATGTTCGATGATCGAAACGAACCCTCTAAAAAAGTGTTGGAACGCATAGGGATGCAGCACGAAGGAGTCATGCGTCACGTCGAGAAATGGAAACAAGGCGAATGGGCCAATGATGTCTACTACAGCATTTTAAAAGATGAATACTTTGCCCAACGAAACGACTAAAAATCATGCCAGAGGAGGACTAACGATGTTCGAAGAGACAGTGACAGTGATCACCGGAGGAGCCAACGGGATCGGCCAGGCTCTCGTCAAAGGATTTGCCGCCCAAAAAAGTGCGGTAGCGTTTATCGATCAAGATCAAGCCGCTGGGGAAAAATTGAAGCACGAACTGGAAGCAGAAGGAAAAACTGTTTATTTCCATCAAGGAGATATCAGCCGGCCGGAAGTCTTGAAAAAATTTGTGGAGAAGATAGTGGAGCGTTTTGGAAAAGTATCCTTTGTGCTCAACAATACCATGAAAAGCAACCACGGGATTTTATCAGACTGTTCCTATGAAGAGTTTGTCGAATCGTTTAAAATCGGCGTCGCGGCTCCATATGAACTCACACGGCTAGTTTTACCTTATCTGGATCAGGATGCCGTCATTGTGAATATTTCTTCCTCGCGAGCCTATCAGTCGCAACAAGATACCGAAAGTTATTCGGCTGCTAAAGGTGGCATTACTGCTTTGTCGCATAGCTTAATGATGAGTTTGAAAGGAAAAGCCCGTGTGAACGCGATCTTTCCCGGGTGGATCGATACTGGGGAAACCTATGATAAAGACTATAAGCCAGATTATACCAGAGCAGATAGCGGCCAACACCCTTCTGAGCGTGTCGGGAAACCAGAAGACATTGTGGAGGCAGCTTTCTTCCTGTGCGATCCCAAAAATAGTTTTGTCAATGGAGCCGAACTGTTTGTTGATGGCGGCATGAGCAAACAAATGATTTATGCTGATGATGAGGGCTGGAGCTACCAGCAACAAGAAAGGTAAACAGTTGTGTGGGGGGCTGCTCGAGTCCTCCCAAGATGCAAATGAAATCAGAAAAGAACGGTATTCATTTCAAAAACGATTGAATCTGGATAAGAAAATGCGGTATTCTATAGAGAGTAATAGAAGATTGGAGACCGGCGCCTTGAATGGCAATGTTGGTCAGAACCAAGTATTCTATCGATACACAGAAGAGAAAGAGGCGTTAAATATGAGTGAAGCAGCATTTAAAAGTTTGAAAAAACCAGTCGACGGGTGGATGGAAAATCTAGTCCAGTTGAAGAAAAAGGAATTGCAAAACATAGCTGCAGTCCACGAACTCGCTCTACCCAAATCATGGACCAAATTGCAAATAGCGGAAGCGATCAAAGAAACGCTTCTAGAAGAGCAGGAAAGGATCCAACAGGGGTTAACGAAAAAAGAAAGCCGATTATTTTTAGAGGTGAGTAGACGGAGCCAACCGTTTGAAGTGGAGGCTGAGGCGTTGTTGGCTTCTTTGACTCACAAAGGATTGGTGTTTTTAAACCGGTTGGAAGGCGAAACGGTCGGGGTGGTCCCGACTGAGTTAAGAAAAGAGCGTCTGGACCAATCGACTGCGAGCCATTCCCCCAAAGAAGATGTTTTTTCTTTAGTAAGGGAGTGGGGCGCAACGCAGCGACAAATTTTTGGTCGGGTGAATGCGGGACAGTTAGCGCGCGTGTGGAATGCTTATTATGAACCGGAAATTTCAAGGACGGATGTAGAGCGGTTGCTTTAATGATGAAGTGGGAATTGTGGGAAATATACTGAGCTGGGAGATATGTGAGATGACGAGGATTTTAATTGATTCAGGAATTGATCAGAATGAGGCGATGCGGAATGCCTATAAGTATGAGTTTATTCCGTTAAGTGTGATATTGGATGATGTGCCCTATTTGGATGAAGAGGAAATTCAGTTGGAAGAAGTCTACGCCTTCATGCGAAAAGGGAAAATGCCAAAGACGAGTCAGGCAAGTGTCAAATCGATCATAGAGGCATTGGATCGCTGTCGCGAAGATGGGGAAGATGCGATTTATTTGAGTTTGTCTTCGAAGTTTTCGGGGACGTATCAGTTAGCCTATCAGGTTTTTGCAGAGTACCAATCAGAGCATCCGGATATGCGCGTTACCGTGATAGATACGGGAGGCGGATCAGATGGAGGCGCGCTGATTGCGGCTCAGGCAATGGAAATGGCCAAACAAGGGATCGAGTACGATACGATCGTGGCACAGACTAAATGGAATTGTGAACATGTACACTATGCGTTCACACTCGATGATTTAGACTGGCTGGTGAAAGGTGGCCGTTTGCCGAATGCTGCGGGAAAAGCGGGGACAGCGTTGAATATTAAACCCTACTTGACAGTAAAAGACAAAGCCATCACGATCAAAAAAATCGTACGTGGGCAAAAACGGGTGCATAAGAAAATTTTAAACGATGCGGAAGAAACGGCAAAAGATTTTCCTGATCAAAGTTTTGTGGTCACTCATTGTGGAGATGAACCGCTGGCAGAAATACTGGTCGCAGGTGTCAAGGAACGGTTTCCAGAAGCAACGACGCATGTTTTTCGTGTTGGAGCCTTATTGGGGTCTCATTTGGGGATTGGCGGTGGCGGGATTTTTTATTTCGATGAAAAACCGGCAATCTATTATCCCCTGACCGTGATGGAAGCGGACACTGTAATAGTTGAATAGGAATGAGCAGAAGAGGCTGGGACTTGTATCCTAGCTTCTTTTTGTTTCAAGAATGGTGCTTTCTGAAAAGGGGTCTGAAATGGCAGGCCTGCTAGCCGTTTCACAGGGCTCTAGCCGGTGGGGATCCAGCGACTTCTGGATACAGTGCGCGAAGTTTTTTCGGGTCTGAATGCTTTTTTTCGTTCTGCTTTTTTCTGTTGAAATGGATTTCGACAAATCAGGACTGAGTTTTTCAGACAGTGTCGAGCAGCCGCGAATCGAAAAAAACAGTGAACAAATGCTAGAGAATGCCTGGTTTTTAGAAGAATGGACCCATTGGATAAAAATTCACAATTTTGTCATAATATGAGCGTTTTATTTTCAAATTAAATTTTCCTTTGCTATAGTTAGAGTTGTAGAAAGCAATTAAAAACGAAAAGGAGAGATGTAAAATGGATAATATAACGGATTCATTTTCACGCGGAGTCAATAGTTTCATCAACTATTTACCGCAGTTACTGTTGGGTATTGCTTTAATCGTCGTTGCATGGCTAGTGGCAACTTTAGTCAAACAGGCTATCAGTAAAGGTCTCAGAGCAATCGACTTTGATGATCGTTTGACAGGCTGGGGAGTAGCAAACACCAAAGAAAGAGCACAAGAAACCATCGATGCGATCGCTAAAGCATTTTATTATTTAGTATGGGTATTATTCTTACCAGGGATCTTTAGCGCATTTGGATTAGATGGTGTCGCAGCTCCTTTTGAAAATATGATGACGACAGCCTTGAATTATTTGCCTAATATCATTGCTGCTGCAGTGATCTTGACCATTGGCATATTCGCAGCACGCTTTGTTAAGAATTTGATTTACAATCTGGCTTATTCAATGAATTTGGATGGAGCAGTTGGTAAATTGACTGGATCTTCAACTACGACGGATGCAGATAAAGAACTAAAAGCTGGCAAAAAAGATTCGATTGCAACGGTATTAGCAAACATTGTCTATGTATTGATCCTCGTACCGATCATTACCGTAGCTTTGGAAACATTAAATATCCGCTCGATTTCAGAACCGATCATTAATGTATTGAACTCATTGATGTCAGCTATTCCAAATATTTTAGTAGCTGTGATTTTGATAGGTGTTGGCTTCGCTATTGCTAAATTTGTGGGTGACCTGCTCACTGACTTATTAAATGGAACAGGCGTCAACAAACTTTCTGACTATATCAATAAATCAGGAAGCATGAATATAGACTTTGCGAACATCATCGGAAATATTGTCGCCATTTTGATTGGTTTGTTCTTCTTCGTTGAAGCCATCACTGCTTTAAACTTAGATGTATTGAACACAATTGGAACAGCCATCATTGGCTACCTACCAAATGTCATCTTTGCCTTAGTTATTATATCCTTAGGTTTAGTTGGCGGACAAATGCTTGCACGCGTGATCACCAAAGCAACTGGAAGCAGATTTACTGGAGAACTCGTTAAATATATCTTGATCGCCTTTGCCTTATTCATGACACTTGACCAATTGAACTTTGCTACCACCATTGTCAACTGGGCATTCATCATCGTACTCGGAGGATTGGCTGTAGCCTTCGGTATTGCCTTCGGTGTCGGTGGCCGTGATTTTGCAAAAGACCAATTAACTAAATTAGATGCAAAAATGGAAAAAGAAAAACTGAAGAATGATGAACCACAAGAAAATCCTTTGAAAAAATAAGAACTTTCTAAATGAACGGTTTCATCACTTCAATAGACTTCCTCTTCAGGATAAGCCAGCAGTTGAAAAACGGGCGGATCCTGTGAGGAAGTTTTTTTTGTTTTTCTAGAAAGATACACGAGCACAGTATAATATTCCATAGTCGATTTTGAACTGGGTATAAGTTCTGCAAATGGACTTGTTATCCAACTGTAACAAACCGGACGATCTGTAATAAAAACACATAAAATTTCATGAAAACTCTCTGTTTTTTTATAGGGTTTTCTGTCATACTGTTAGTAAAGAAATGATACAAAAAAGGCGGAAAGACTATGGTATTAAACAATAACGAAGCAAAAATATTACAGAAGATCCGGGAGAATCCTTATATTTCTCAAAAAGAGCTGAGTGACTTTATTGGGTTGTCCAGGCCCAGTGTCGCCAATATGATTTCTGGTTTGGTCTCTAAAGGGTATCTGGTAGGGAGAGCTTATGTCGTCAATGACAATCGTCCCATCGTCTGCGTTGGTGGAGCAAATATTGACCGTATTTATCATGTCGATGGAGACCTGATCCGCAATACGTCTAACAAAGTCTCTTCCCACAGCCACCCGGGTGGAGTTGCCCGGAATATTGCTGAAAATTTAGGTAAACTAGAATTGCCCACGACCCTCTTATCCATTGTCGGGAAAGATGAAAGCTGGCGGACCATCCAACGCGTGTCCCAACCATATATGAATCTGGAAATGGTTGACGTCCTGGCAGATTATACGACTGGAAACTTTACAGAAATAGTGAATGAAGAAGGTAAAATGATCCTAGGTTTAGCCGAGATGGATATATATAACCATATGACACGTGAATGGTTGAGCCAGTATCAACAATATATTGAGAAAGCTTCTTACATCGTTGCCGACACCAATATCCCTGGACAAACATTGAGCATGTTGAAAAGCATGGCTACACGCTATCATATACCCATGCATCTCATTACAACTTCGATCCTAAAAACAGAAAATTTACCGGAATCGATCGATGGCATCGATTGTGTCGTGACAAAATATGATGAAACGGCCTATCACTTTGGAATAAAAATGGAAACCGAAGAAGAAGTGAAAGAAGGCGCACGGAAATGGCTTGAAAAAGGTGCGAAAACGGTCTTCATTGTAAAAGAGAATAAGCAAGTGGTCTATGCAACGCAAACCAATGGGGAAGTACAGATCATCAAACATCCGCATCATGATTTACAACGCTACAATTGGGGTGTTGGAGAGGCGTTGTTGGCCGGCTTGATTTATGGGACCTACAACGAAAGAGAGTTAGGTGAATCGCTCGATTTTGCCTATGCGAATGCATTTTATACGAGCTTAGATTCGTATACTGTCAGGCAAGATCTTACTCAACAGACACTGGAAAAAGATTTGAAACGCTACCCTAAAAACGGGGTGAAAACATAAGGGGGAAATTCACAAAAACGTCACGAATTTAGTCGGAAAATTGTCACACACTTTCTGGAAAAATCCAGTATACTAAACAAAAGGAAAAAATAACGGTTGTCACAAATTGGTCAAATCCTTGTGAGCAATGTACTTAGTTTAGGCACTGTATTATTTAGGAAAGTAAAGGTGATGAGATGGGCGAAAAGAATAAGATGGTATACATTTATACTTTGGAATCAGAAACGTCTACCCAAGAGTTGCCTGTTGATGAGGAAGATGTGCTGACAAACGCAGATGGTGAACTGGATTGCCCTTTGGATCGAGTTTTAAGAAAAAACCACCTCGAAATCAAGGATTTATTTCGAATGGGTGTGAGCACCGTTTCATTAGACGAGTTAAATTGTAGCCAACGACGCAGAGTGCATTCGATTTCCTTTAAACATTTGACGTATGTATCGTAAAAATATGAATACAAAAAGAACTGGCTGCTGGCGAGTTCTTTTTTATTTTCAAAATGAGTGACTATCGGTGTTAAGATACTGTTGATAGGGTCTAAAAGAGTAGCCAGTTTTCCAGACTGAATGTCAAGAACGGCAGGAGTTGAACAAAATAGAGACAGTACTCCTTACGAAAACAGTAAAATGATAGAAGTATAGACAAGGATACTGGCTTCTTCTGAAGATAAGGGCTTTTTCGTGCGGAGTGAGCAGGCAAACATACATACATAACTTCTTAAGGAAACCTCCTTATATGCAATCGTTAACAATGAGAATAGGTTACAATAAAGAATAAGAGCATTTTTTGTGTGAATTTGTTAAAATACAGATAGAACGAAAGTGTAGGAGGAAAAGGAATGGTAGGATTATGGGGAGCTGGTGCAATTGGACTAGCCGGTATGGCAAGCTACTTGTATTTTCAAAATACAGTAGCAGAAGTGACTTCTTACACAGTGAGAATTCCACATTTAGCTCAAAATGTAAAAGGTGTAAAAATCGTTCATCTATCGGATTTCCATTTACCCAAACACGGGCCGAATTTAATGAAGTTAGCGGAAAAAGTAGGCGAGCTCGATCCGGATCTGATAGTGATCACGGGGGATATCGTCCACGCAGGGCTACCGGATTTATCTGCAATCCAATTTGAAGATTTTGGGATCCTATTGAGTAAGATGGCACCCGTTTATGTCGTAACAGGAAATCATGATATCAAATCGGGAGATTATGAGTCATTTAAAATCATGATGCAGGCTTCCCACGTAACTTTATTGGAAGACAAAGCGGAATGGATCTCATTTGGACAGGCCGACGAAGGATTTGTTTTAATGGGTCTGGCTGAAAAAAACACGATGGCGTCAACACCACGCCCACTATTGAAAAATATCCAATTGACCGAAGGCATGGTCGATCAGCCCAAAATATTATTGGCGCATCATCCTGAATATTTCGAAGAATATTTAGTCGACAGAACGAAGGCACCAGACTTAACACTATCTGGACATACGCACGCCGGTCAAATTCGGATGCCGTTCGTAGGCGGGTTGTTTGCTCCCGGTCAAGGGAGACTACCGTATTACGACTACGGATTGTTCCACAGCAAGGAAAATCCATCGAAACGCTTGATCATCAACCGCGGTCTTGGAAATTCTGGCTTCCCATTCCGCATCAACAACCGCCCGGAAATTGGCTTGATCACATTAGAATAATTAAGTGAAAGAAGGGGTAAACATGGCAATCACACGGTTGGATACGTATATGTTGAGAAATGGTGTCAAGATACCACAAATTGGTTTGGGTACATTTCACCTGGAAGACAACGAAGGGGAAAGCATTATTTATTCTGCTTTAAAAAAAGGTTACCGTTTGTTGGACACCGCTTCAATGTATGGCAATGAAGAACAAGTAGGCTCCGCTATTGAACGAGCTGAAAGGGACGGCGTAGTGAAGAGAGAAGATGTTTTTGTCGTCACAAAAATCTGGCGCACAGAAATGGGATACGATAAAGCAAAAGATTCGGTGAAAAAAAGTTTGAATCACTTAGGACTGGATTACATCGATTTGCTGTTGATCCATTGGCCTGATGAGAGCGATGAAGTCAATTTAGATACGTGGAAATTGTTAGAAAAAATGTACAAAAAAGGTAAAGTAAAAGCAATCGGAGTCTCCAATTTCAATAAAAAACAAATACGGTATTTAATGGAAGAAGCCGAAGTGTTGCCGATGGTGAATCAATACCAAAGCTATCCAAGTTTTTCTCAAGAGGACTTGAAACTTTTTTGCGACCAGCAAGGGCTTGTGTCAATGGCCTATAGTCCGATAAATCGGGGACAATTGGAAGCTTTTCAATTGTTGGAACGAATTGGTAAACGTCACGGGAAAACTCCCGCACAAGTAGCCTTAAGATGGTCCCTCCAACGAGGAATCATTCCGATACCCAAAACATCTAAAATCGGTCGTCTCGATGAAAATTTAGACTTGTTTGATTTTGAACTGGCTTATGAAGAAATGGAAGCCATCAAAAAATTGGATCACGAATAAAAAGGAGGAGCGACGGGGGATTTATCCCGGACGCTCCTCCTTTTTTCGGACAATCTTCCTGAAAATCGTTCCAATGAGTTGCACCTTCTTTTTATTTTTCAAGTGTCCAGAATAGAAAAAAACAGGAAAAACCTGTTATAATCAATATGTAAAAGACAGATAAAACGTTGAATAGACAACGTTTTCACACTTTTCCTGGTGCAAGGAAAAAGATGATTAGAATTTTCTCATTATTTGAGATACTATATATTTAAGGTAGAAGAGAGAGAAATGGACGCAATTAAATGACAACTGTTCTTAAATAGGTAGTTAAGTGCATTTTTTTACATATCCTCTCCATATTCTCTTGACATCCTCTGTCTATTTTGGAGTAAGAGATATGCGAATTTGGTAACATTCTATTTCCTCCTCTCTTATCTTTCTCCATCCATCTGTCTTTTCTCTCCAAAAAGGCAAAAAGATAAATAGAATCAGACCAATAAAAAGGAGGTTGTTTTCATTATGAAAACGGCCTCCTTATTCATTCTTTCTTATCATTCGTGCTTTACACTTTTGTTTGCTAAACTGTAGACAAGAGAGTATACAGAACGAGGGGGGAGAGTATGTTTAGGAGATTGCTATCCGTTTCGGAACAACGACATATTGGATTACTGGAAGAATTGACTGTAAAAAAAGATTTAACAGCTGAGAATTTGGCTGCGAAGTTAGCTTGTTCGACTCGAACGATCAAGTCAGATCTTACTTATTTTCAAGAGAAATACAAAGATTATTTTAACCTTTCAGCAAATAAAAACAATATTTTGAAGCTGGAAGAAAAACCAGGAAAGACCGTTAGTGCATTGATCCAAGAAATATACAACGACAACACAAATGTGCGCTGTATCCAGCTGCTATTTGAAAATGAAGCAGTATCTGCTGAGCAGTGTGAGGACCTTCTGCATGTAAGTTCTTCTACTTTACGAAGGAGCGTACAGCAAATCAACACAGTATTGGAACCGTATCAACTAACTATTTCTTTGAATCCTTGCCGAATCAATGGATCCGTGTTAGCCGTCCGCCATTTTTTCAGTGTCTACTACGCTACCTTGAATCCTGGTCATCCTTACGCATACGATAGAGAGTTGGCCCAGAAAAGTTATGCGTTCATTCAAACAATAAAAAAGAAGCAAAAGTTTTGGCTATCGGCTACAGTTGAAAGAGAGGCTGTTTACTTTTTGACTATCTCTTTAGACCATATCCGAAAAGGACGGACCATGGGAGCCTTTTACGCCCCCGTTAGTACTTATCCAGCATTTAGAAAACAGCTGACTCAGCTAACTGACGAACTTTCGCTGACCCTATCCACGGAAGAAGAACAGCTACTTACTTTGTATTTCTTGCGTTATGCACCCCATCCGGAAAAAATTTTAGTGATCGATTCCTCGGAACTGCACGTGATTTACGATTTGATGAAAGAATACATCACTGAGTTAAGACTCATATTGACCGTCACCCTTCCGAACGAGGAGAATTTACTTGCGCGAATGGTGTTGCAGGGCTATTACCGTATGTATTTCAAAGGGGACTCGACTTTTTCATTTGCAGTGAAACGCGATAATATATTGCAGGGTATGGGGAAATGGTATGAAGAATTTTCGACCATTGCGCTCTCTTTATTGGAACAATTTCCAATCTTAAAAAAAACGATTGCAGGATTAGAAGATAGTTATGCATATTGGATCGTCATTCATTGGAATGGACTGGCAAAACAGCTGACGGAAAAAAGAGGACAAAAGACCATCCTGCTGGTCAGCGAATTAGGATTGTATCAAGAGCGGATTTTAAGAGATTATTTTCACTCGATGGTATTAAATAAAGCCAGCTACCGACTATTCGCCAATCAACTCTTTTTGGAAACGGAGATCGATTTGGTCATAACGGATACTGCTTTAGAAATGATCACGAAAACAGACTTGAAACACTTACCGGTCTTTCGCTTAAATTATAGACAATTAGATGAAACAGCTAAACAAATCAATCAGTGGCTTATCGAAGAATTTATAAAAATGGACTGATGACTGTTTAAATACATGTTAGAATAGAAATGGAAAATGCATTTGCTTAGAAACTGTGTAAGATAGGAATCAAGGAAAAACAGACGAAGAAAAAAATACAAACGATGAAGGAGATTCAAATGGAACAAATTAAAGTAGGGATGATCGGAACAAGTATGATCAGTGACTTATTTGCCAAAGGTGCGTTGGAGTCGGGGCACTACACGATTGAAGCGGTGTATTCCCGTTCCAAAGAAAAGGCAGCAGATTTTGGCAAAAAATATGGCGCAACGATTTTTGAAACAGATTTGACTGCTTTTGCACAACGACCAGAGATCGACGTGGTCTATGTGGCCTCTCCCAATAGCTTGCATTTTGAACAAGCGATGGAACTGTTAGCAGCGAAAAAACATGTCATTGTTGAAAAACCGGCATTTACTTCTCCGGATGAGTGGGAACAAGCTGTCAAACAAGCGCACGCGCATGGAGTTAAGTTATTTGAAGCGGCGCGGCACATTCATGAGGAGAATTTTAAAATAGCTTCCAGGCAAATTGAAACGCTTGGAGAGGTCAAAGGGGCACGGTTGTCCTTTATGAAATATTCTTCCCGCTACGATCAAGTGTTGGCTGGACAAGAGCCAAATATTTTTTCATTGCAATTTGCTGGCGGTGCATTGATGGACTTAGGTGTATATCCATTGTACGTGGCCGCGAGTTGGTTTGGAGAGCCGGTGTCTGTAGAATATACGGCACAGAAGATTGCAACTGGTGTGGATGGAAATGGGATTGGGTTGTTGCGTTACACTGATTTTGACGTAGTGATTCAATGCGGGAAAAATGTGACAACCGTTGCTCCAAGTGAAATATATGGGCAGGACTATACATTGGTTTTAGATGGTGTGACCACGATTTCTTCAGTTGAAAAAGTCGATGTCCGTACAAAAGAAACCGAAACGATCATTAAGAAAGATGCAGTCATGACATTGAAAGAAGAAGCAACAGATTTTGCACAAGTGTTATTGCATCCGGAAGATCCCGAACAGATAAAAAATTATGAAGACTGGACACGATTAAGTGGTATCGTGCAGCGCATGCTCTATGATATGCGACAAGACGCCGATATCATTTTCCCATCAGATAAAAAATAAAAGAGGAAATAGGAAAAGGTCGAAACGCTGGTTTCGACCTTTTTGTATACCGTCTTTCTCTTGAAAGAAAGATTTATATGTAAGAACTCGCGTCGGCGAGTTCTAACACAAGTGTCGATACGATTTAATAGAGAAACGGCAGGAGTTTGACAGGATTTGGGTAAAACTTCTGCCGATTCGTGCTTTATCTGCAGGAGTTGAGCAGCATACAGACAAAACTCCTGCAGATAATAGAGAAACGGAAGGAGTTTGACAGGATTTGGACAAAACTCCTGCCGTTTCATACTTTATCTGCAGGAGTTGAATGAGGTAAGAACAAAACTCCTGCAGGTAACAAAAAAATCAGGGAAAGAGACAAGGCTCCTTGTCTCTTCTGATGAGAAGTGATTTCTCTTGCGGAATAAGTAGGCAAATCCCCCTTAACTTCTCAAGAGAAACTGCTGTCTTCCTTTTCTTTTTTGAATCTGGCTACGATGAAACAAAAAATCTGAAACTAGACGTCTTAAATTAGATTTCGATAATAGATATAGTCAAAACGAAGAAAGCATGGTACAATAATTCTTGTGTTTAGTAAGCGCTTTATTTCTTACTAAATCAAGTTTCAGACCAGTTGAACAGGCAGTGGAAAGCTGATTGGACCGGTCTGAAACGTGTGTTACACAAATCAATCAAAAGGAGAGTTTTATTATGAGCAACTATAACGCAGTATCACCAAGAAACACGAAAAACGCTCCACAAAATAGCGGTCCCTTTTCACAAATGGTAGCTTACTCTCATTACAATAATCTATCGGCTCAATTACCCATCGATCCACAATCGGGTAAATTGGTAGCGGGAGATGTAAAGGCACAGGCCGAACAATGCTTTAAAAATATCAAGGCAATCGTAGAAAGTATCGATCACGTTATGAGTGATGTTGTCAAAATCACTGTGTTTGTCAAGAATATCAAAGACGTGGATAAAGTCGATGAAGTATATAAAACCTTCTTCCCAACTTATACTCCTACACGGACAGCAGTTGCCGTTGTGGCCTTACCGATGGATGCTCTGGTACAAATCGATGCACTCGTTTCACATGGAGAAGGCACGATCCCGGATGCACCACAATCGGGTGACCTTATAAAACTGACAAATAATACAGCTAATGCACCACTGAGTTCTTTATCCACTCAATCTGTCGCTTTTTCTCATTACAATAATCTATCGGCTCAATTACCGATCGATCCAAAATCAGGTAGAGTGATAGAGGGGGATGTAAAAGCTCAAACAGCGCAATCTTTAAAAAATATCAAAGCTATTTTAGAAAGTATTGACGTTCCATTTGACGATATTGTTAAAATCACTATTTATCTAAAAAACTTCTCTGATAGCGAAGCCGTCAATGAAGTGTACACAACCTTTTTCCCTGACTCAGCTATCGCTAGAGCCGTAGCCTATGTTCCTGCTCGGACAGTCGTGGCTGTTTCAGATTTACCGATGGGTGCTTTGGTACAAATCGATGCAGTGGTATCTCACGGAGACGGTACACCTCCTCAACTTGTCGAAGACAGACACGGCCTGATCATTGAAGCAAACAATACAGAAAAGGCACCAAAAAGTTCCCTATCTACACAAACTGTCGCTTTTTCTCATTACAATCATATTTCCGCTCAATTACCTGTGGATCCAAAAACGGGTAAAATAGTCGCCGCTGATGTCAAAGAGCAAGCTACACAATGCTTGAAGCATATTCAAGCAATTATTGAAAGTATCGACCATGTAATGGAGGATGTTGTCAAAGTCACCATCTACCTTAAAAATATTGCGGATAGTGATGCTGTAAACGAAGCCTACACAACTTTCTTCCCAGATGGCGTTCCCGCTCGGACAATAGTTGGCGTATCTGCTCTACCTCAAGATGCTTTAGTCCAAATGGATGCAGTTGTGTCAAACGCTGAAGGAACACCTCCAATAGCGTAGTAAGCAGTTGGGTGTAAATGCAGAACGACTAGATTAGGATTTTACTGCCAAGGGTGCAGGCGGAATCGCATGACCTAAGCATGAAAAGGTGAGATCGAGTAAAAAGTCAGCAGTTTTTTCGTGCTGCCAGACGATTTTTATCTCAGTTTATTTTATTCTCTGATCGATCGTATCGGTGAGTTCTAACGAACTTGCTGATACGATTTTTTATTTTGTATAGAAAAAGGCCAGTAGATTCCCTTAACACTCAGCCGCTCGAAGCTCAATGGTCTAAAGTTCTGGCAGTATAAAGAAAGAGGAGGGGTTCAGCTTTACCATTGTTGCAAACAAAATAGAATGGAGGGCACACATTATTTTGCTTTACTAATCGAACGTATGTTCGTATACTATAGATAAGGCGAACGAAAGGAGCAAAAAATTATGGATACGAATCCTTACTATTTTCGAAAAGAGGATCATGTGGACGAAAAAATCACGCGCATCGACCCGACGAAAGAAGGGTACCAGGATCGTGGGATGAAGAAATGGGAAGGGTTCATTTTGTCGGATCACATGGAGATGAAGCAACAATATGATAAGAAAGAGGCTTTTGTGGCAGAAGCGAAACCAAAGCAAGAGTTGGAGGAAATGGCCATCATGTTACAGCAAGCGTATGCCCAGCGAAAAACGGTTGCGATTCAAACGGATTTTATTGTAAACGGTCAGTATGAGGCGGATGTTGTGGGGATCGTGACAGGATTTCACGCGCAAACTATTTATGTCCAGACGGCGGAGGATTTGATAGCTATCGAGCTGGAATTGATCCGGAATGTAGAAATTCCCACACACAAGAAATGGTATCTGCAAGAGGGAAAATAAACTAGGGTAGAGGTGGAATGGACTAGAACATCCAGATGAGCGGACTGGGATCTCGGAATACACGATAGACAAGTAAGCTGAAAAAGGCTAGAATAAATGTACGATAGTTGCAGCTCCCCTGAGCGTCCACTGTCCTATAGCAGCAATCAATGTTGCCTAGGCTGTCGAATCGAAGGATCATACACAAAAAGAATGGGTAGCGTTGGTTGAAGGTGTGCTCACCAAGCAATCGATAGCACAGAACAGATTTTGATCGCTGCCATCCATTTACAGGATCCGACTGCATGTATCAAATCAATAAACCCGACCGCTCGACGAGTGACTGGTTAGATCAACTAAAGAAGGTGTTTAAATGAGTACGGTATTGATTTCTGCCATTATTGGAACGTTAGTATGTGAATTAGTATTCGTGTGGTGGAATCACTACAATTTGCCAAAACCCAGTGACTACAAAAGAGATCCCCAGCAGTCCACACGATCATCCATAAGTATATTGATCCCTGCACGGGATGAAGAAAAGAATATAGAAGCCTGCATCCAAGCGGTAATGAAGCAAACGGTCGTCCCGAAAGAAGTGCTCGTACTGGATGATCATTCCACTGACCAGACACCGGCTATTCTTGAAAAATTACAAAAGGAATTCACTAAACTCCGTGTTGTCCGCGGAAAAGAATTGCCCGAGGGATGGGTAGGGAAATCCTTTGCCTGTCATCAACTAGCTCAAGAAGCAACGGGGGACTGGTATTTGTTTATTGATGCAGATGCCCGATTGAAACCAAAAGCAATCGAAAAACTACTCCCTGTAATCGAAACAGAGGAACCGGGGATCATATCGGGATTTCCCCAGCAGATAGTCAAAACGTGGGGGGAGAAATTGGTCGTGCCCCTGATGCTGGTGGCAGTAATGATGCATTTACCGATAAAATATATTAAAAAGAGTCACGATCCCCTCTTTTCGGCAGCCCATGGCGGCTTCGTTGCGATAGAAAGAAATGCGTACCACAATAGTGGGGGACATGAAGCGGTCAAAGAATCCTTGGTCGAAGATATGGATTTGTTCAAACGGCAAAAACAACTACATAATTCTGCGACTTTACTCAATGTCGATACACTTGTAAAGATGCGGATGTACGAAGACTTCCGTTCGGTTTGGTTCGGTTACCAGAAAAATTTTTTCGCTAATCTCGATCGGAAAAGTTCTCTCCTTAGTTTAGTACTGTTGTATTATTTCACGTTGTTCATTCTACCGTTAGTGCTGATCAAGGAAGTTCCCATTCTATTGGTTGGCATTGCTTACGCTCTAGGAGTGTTGGTCAAATACAGTATTGATAGGATGCATGGGATACCAGGATGGATCAGTTTCCTGATGCCGCTTAGTGTAGTGCTTTTGATCGGTATCGGTCTCGATTCCATGCTTCAGAGTGTAACCAAGAAAGGATATAGTTGGAAAGGAAGACAGTATCAATAAAAAATACAATTTTGAAAGCGGGACTGGCCGGTCTAAGCATGCCCAGCAAGTTGACGCATGCCGGATCGTCTGTCTCTATTTACCTTGAATGTGGATAAGAGAATGAAAATGGGTGAGCGACCTTTAAACAAAGAAACGGTAGAGTGGCTCGCTATAGATCTGCATAAAAAGACAAGGCCGGTTATATAAAAAATAAAGTATCTTTAAAAAGGGTCGATTCCAATAAAATGGGGATCGACCCTTTTTAACTTTCTATTTGCTGAAAGCGAGAGTAAATCGATTGACATTCAAAAAGAGAAGTCCTATACTAATGATGAAACGATGCGTTTACAGTTGTAAACGAATAGGACGATAATAAGTAAGCAGACTTTACGAGGAGGCCTTTCAGATGAATCACGAAAAAGATCTACATCAAGAAAAAGAACACGGTTCGCATGAACAGCCACACCACAGCGAGCAGGAAATGGAAACTCAACAGCACGCTACGAACCACAAAAAGGGAGACCATGAAACCCATGAGAGCCACGAAGGGCATGAACATGGCGGGGGTCATGGAGGTCATCACGATCATCATGCCCATATGGTGGAGGACTTCAAAAAGCGTTTTTGGATCTCAGTGATCGTTACGATCCCGATCGCAGCTTTAGCTCCAATGATACAGGAACTGATTGGATTTGAATTTAGTTTTCCTGGTTCTGACATCATTCTTTTCGCGTTGGCAACCTTCATCTTCTTTTATGGAGGCAAACCCTTCTTGACAGGTGCCAGACGAGAAATCACAAAAGAGCACACACCGGGTATGATGACCTTGATTTCGCTAGCTATTGTGGCTTCCTATGTCTATAGTTCGCTGACGACTTTCATTATTGAAGGAAGTGATTTTTACTTCGAGCTGGCTACATTGATCGACATCATGCTACTTGGTCATTGGATCGAAATGAAATCGCAAATGGGCGCCTCCAAAGCGTTGGAAGAACTTATTGAACTGATGCCGAACGATGCGCACAAGTTAGATGAGAACGGGGAGACTACAACTGTTCCTGTGGAAGAATTGCATCCCGGTGATCGCATTTTGGTCAAGTCGGGCGAAAAAGTTCCCTTAGATGGTGAAATCACCAAGGGCGAATCTTCCGTGGACGAATCCATGCTCACGGGCGAATCTGTGCCCGTCGACAAACAGCCGGGTGAAAAAGTAATTGGGGGATCGATGAACGGCAACGGTGTCCTGACCGTTACTGTCGAAAAAGTGGGAGCTGAGACGTATTTGTCTCAAGTCGTTGAATTGGTACGCAATGCCCAAGCTACAAAGTCTCGTGCCCAAGGGTTTGCGGATACCGCCGCCAAATGGTTGTTTTATATCGCTGTCACGGCAGGCGTTCTCACATTCAGTTATTGGATCGCTGCTGCTGACTTTGAATTTGCGCTCGAACGAATGGTGACCGTCTTGATCATCGCCTGCCCGCATGCATTGGGACTGGCGATGCCATTAGTCAGTTCCGTTTCGACCTCGATTGCTGCTCGGGAAGGATTGTTGATCCGAAACCGGACGCAATTTGAAACTGCTCGTCTGGTGGATACGGTCGTGTTTGACAAGACCGGAACACTGACGGAAGGAGAATTTGGCGTAGATGCACTCATTCCTGCTGAGGGAGTCGAAGAAAAAGAGTTGCTTGGATTAGCTTATGCAGTCGAAAGCCAGTCCGATCATCCGATAGCGCAAGGTATTGTCCGTGAGGGACAAAAACAAGAGATCACAAGGCAAGAAGTAACGGATTATGAAAACTTGACAGGTCGGGGGCTGACCGCCAAAGTAAACGGCGAGACCGTGGCCATCTACAGTCCCGGCGCTATGAAAGAAAAAGATATCGACTTTGACTATAAACGCTATGAAGAATTTTCCCAAGAAGGGAAAACAGTTGTCTTTGTCGTGAAAGAAAATGAACTACAGGGCATGATCGCCTTGAGCGATATTATCCGCGAATCAGCTTACCAGGTGATACGAGAACTCAATGAACTCGGGATCGAAACGGTCATGATCACGGGCGACAACGAAAAGGTTGCGGCCAGCGTCGGAAAAGAACTTGGATTGACCCGGGTAGAAGCCGAAGTCTTGCCGGATGAAAAATCTGGGCACATTAAACAATTAAAAGAGAATGGAAAGAAAAAAGTTGCGATGGTCGGAGACGGGATCAATGATGCGCCGGCTTTAACGGAAGCAGATATCGGCATAGCAATCGGGGCTGGGACCGATGTCGCAATCGAAACGGCTGATGTCGTGTTAGTGGATAGTGATCCGAGAGATGTGTTGAATGTGTTGAATTTATCTAGAGAGACGCACAAAAAGAATATTCAAAACCTGATTTGGGCAGCCGGCTACAATATCATTGCGATCCCATTAGCCGCAGGTGTGTTGATCAACCAAGGGATTTTGATCACGCCAGCGATCGGTGCAGCCATCATGTCCTTGAGTACCATCATTGTGGCAGTCAACGCCCGCTTGTTAAAAGTGGAGGATCAGACGAAATAAGAGAGTGGAGCTTTGCGTTCAGAACTGAGGGGCTGGAGTAGGGCAGAACAAGATTCACCAGAATCGGTGAAGCCCAACGAAGCAACCGCATTTCTGCAAAGCGCAACTCGTTTCAACCAGAGAGTGGAGTTTTGCGCACAGAAATGAGGGGTTGGAGCAGAAGGAGAGACTTGCGCGCCACTCAACTAGCAGAAGATAAGCGAGTGTCTCGAATCGCGGTCGATTGCGACAGTGAAAGCCGGCAGACACTTCCAAGTGTCCAGTACCGGATCGAATCGCGCCACTCAACGAAGAAATACTATCTCAGTGGCGCGCACACTACCCATTCCGGTCACTAAAACCAGTATTGGATGCTGAGTGTCCAGAAAGCAGCTCGATCGCGACACTCAGCCTGTTTTTTCTCTAGGAGTGTCCTCTATCAAGCCAAATCTGGACACTCAGCCAGCCGTTTTCCATATAAAGACCGGAAGGAAGGATTTGCAGGACACTCAACTAGCAGAAGATAAGGGAGTGTCTCGAATCGCGGTCGATTGCGACAGTGAAAGCCGGCAGACACTCCAAGTGTCCAGTACCGAATCGAATCGCGCCACTCAACGAGGAAATACCATCTCAGTGGCGCGCACACTACCCGATCTGGTCACTAAAACAAGTATTGAAAGCTGAGTGTCCAGAAAGCAGCTCGATCGCGACACTCAGTCTATTTTTTCTCTAGGAGTGTCCTCTATCAAGTCAAATCTGGACACTCAGCCAGCCGTTTTCCAAATAAAGACCGGAAGGAAGGATTTGCGGGACACTCAACTAGCAGAAGATAAGCGAGTGTCTTGAATCGCGGTCGATTGCGACAGTGAAGCCCGGCAGACACTTCCAAGTGTCCAGTACCGGATCGAATCGCGCCACTCAACGAAGAAAGGCCATCTCAGTGGCGCGCAAACCATCCATTCCGGTCACTTGATCCAGTATTGGAAGCTGAGTGTCCAGAAAGCAGCTCGATCGCGACACTCAGCCTGTTTTTTCTCTAAGAGTGTCCTCTATCAAGTCGAATCTGGACACTCAGCCAGCCGTTCTACTTGTAAAGATCAGAAAAAAGTTCGTGAAATAGCTAAAGGCTGGGACAAGAGTCCCAGCCTTTTATATACATACATAACAATTCAAAACTGATTGTGGTTATCTTCTTTTTCACCTTTATGGTACAACAAGTAACCAATAAGAATAAGGACGCCCGAAATAAGCAGCAACCAGATTCGTTCATTATCTTCGCCAGCTAACCCAAAGATAAGGGTGACAAATCCGATTGCAAAGAAAAATATTCCTGTCCGTAACATTATTACTCAGCTCACTTTCTTTTCCCTTCCGTCACCAAAGAAAACGCTTATCTTAATTCTATTGTTTAACATTCCTACAAAGAAGTCAACTGATAGAGTAGAGCTTTAGAAAATCTTAATTAATATTTGTATTAACAAATTTAAATTAAGACTTTACAAATAAATTGAAAGGGGTTACAATGAAGATGAAAAATTGAGAGAAAGGAGTATAAAAATGGAGTGAGGAAAAAAAAAGGAGGAGAAAGATGAAAAACGGTAAATTTGTTGAAAAGATGAGTGCTATCGCTTATAAGATCAATAGTTACAAATATATCATTGCAATAAAAAATGCCTTTACGAATTTGTTGCCTATTATTATTACCGGTGCTTTCGCTACGTTGTTTTCAAACATGGTATTTGATAGTACAAATGGGTTAGCTCAGTTTGGTCCCCTTTCATTTTTAGAAATATTCAAACCTGTCTCCCAATCGATAAACTATGCGACGATGAATTTAATGGCTTTAGCAGCTGTATTCCTTATTGGGTTGGAAATGGCCAAGTTAAATAAGTTAGGTAGCACAGGTTTTGCCGGCTTACTGGCTGTTATCAGTTACATAGCTGTTATTCCCACAACAATCAATGTATTAATAGGGGAAGAAATGGCTGAAGTCGGAAATGTTATCAGTAGTGATTATACAGGCTCACGAGGTTTATTCTTAGGAATGGCAGTAGCCATTTTGTCGGTCGAATTATTTACCTGGTTATCAAACAAAGAAAGTTTAAAAATTCATATGCCAGATTCCGTTCCATCAAATGTGGCGAGAAGTTTTTCAGCTCTTATACCAACGGTCTTAACAGTAACGCTGTTAGCTACTTTGAGTTATGTGATTTTGTGGGTAAGTGGTCAACATGTGTACGAAATCATTTACACAGTAGTACAAGGTCCACTTGAAGAACTTGTTTCCGGACTACCTGGAATTCTATTATTAATGTTTGTCGCACAAGTATTCTGGGTGATCGGTATTCATGGGAATCAAATGATCAAACCAATTAGAGAACCGATTTTACTAGCTGCAATTGCTCAAAATACTGCTGCATTTGAAGCAGGAGAAGAAATTCCAAATATCATCAGTATGCCTTTCTGGGATATCTATATGAGTATGGGAGGATCAGGAGTAACCATCGGAATGCTGATTGCCATCTTCATCGTGAGTCGCAGAAAAGACTTCCGCGCGATTGCTAAATTATCCGTAGCTCCAGGGTTATTCAATATTAACGAGCCAATTATTTTTGGAATTCCAGTAATGTTGAATCCAATCATGGCTATTCCATTTATTCTTACACCATTAATTACAGGAACGATCGGATACTTTGCAACGGTCATTGGTTTTGCAGGTCCGGCTGTGGTTATGATTCCATGGACCACACCTCCGCTGTTGAGTGGATATTTGGCAACTGCAGGAAGTTTAGGAGCCGTCGCTACCCAATTGATTTGTATAGTTGCTGCAACTTTAATTTACCTACCATTTGTTAAAGCCAGTGGGGTTGAAAAATCTGTTGAAGCTTCTGTAGAAGTTGCTGAACAAAAAGCATAAGAGGAACACAATCAGAAAATTATAAAAGTAGACATCCAATCTTATTGATCAAATAAGGTTGGATCGTCTCTTTAAAAGGAGAGTTTAACTTGGTACAAAACATTCCAAAAGATTTCATTTTAGGAGCTGCTTCATCAGCTTGGCAGACAGAAGGATGGGTAGGAAAAAAAGAAACACAAGATTCTTTTTTAGACAGTTGGTTCAAAAATGAATCATTTGTCTGGCATGAAGGAAGAGGACCTGACGTGGCCACAAATTTCTATGAAAAATATCCCGAGGATATTGCGCACATGAAAGAAATAGGATTGACACACTACCGAACTTCTATAAATTGGTCACGTTTCTTCATTGATTATGAAAAAGGGATAGTAGATGAAGAATATGCTGACCATATTGACAGGGTTATTGACGAACTATTCAATGCAGGAATCGAACCGATGCTGTGTCTGGAACATTACGAAGTACCAACTTACTTAATGGACAAGTATGGTGGTTGGGCATCTAAGAAAGTAGTCGAATTATTCGTGGACTATGCTCAAATAGCCTTTGACCGCTATGGAGATCGTGTGAAACAGTGGTTTACATTCAATGAACCCATTGTGATTCAAACACGTGTCTATCTAGATGCTATCCGTTGGCCTCATGAACAGAACACAAAAAAATGGATGCAGTGGAACCACCATAAAGTATTGGCGACAGCTAAAGTTGTCCAAGTATTTCATGAAGGAGGGTACGAAGGTCGAATCGGAGTGGTATTAAATCCGGAAGTAACCTATCCACGTTCTTCATCGCCAGCTGATAAAAAAGCAGCAGAAATATATGATTTGTTCTTTAATCGGGTTTATTTGGATCCATTGGTCAAAGGAAGTTATCCTTCTGAACTGGTTCAATTACTTGAGCACCATCAAATCATGTTTGACCATACGGAAGAAGAGCTAGAAATCATCAGACAAAATCCAGTTGACTTTTTAGGCATTAATCTCTATTTCCCTAAAAGATTAAAGGCTCCTCGTTATGAATGGAACAAAGATACTCCTTTCCATCCTGAAATGTATTATGAAAACTTTGAGCTTCCTGGTCGTAGAATGAATAAATCCAGAGGATGGGAAATATACCCAGAGTTGATGTTTGATATGGCTATGCGTATAAAAGATGAATATCACAACATTCCGTGGTTGATTACGGAGAATGGAATGGGAATTGAAGGAGAAGAGAGATTCCAGGACGACAATGGACAGGTACAAGACGATTATCGGATTGACTTTATTCGCATGCATTTGAACCAGTTGTTGAAAGCTGTGGAAGCTGGATCGAGTTGTGAAGGCTATATGCTCTGGGCATTCACTGACTGTGTATCCCCAATGAATGCATTCAAAAATCGTTATGGTCTAGTTCGGATCGAGTTGGATGATGAACGCACACGGTCGTTGAAAAAATCAGGTGAGTGGTATAAGCAAATCATTCAAGAAAGAATACTAAAATAATAAGGATAAAGCACTCTTCTTGAAACCGAAGGAGAGTGTTTTATTTTTAATAGGTAGCTTTTTTTGATTTGTAAATGTTAAACTATACATATATAAAATTGACAAGACAAATTGGAGTGAGAAGATGGTTAAATACAAAGTCATCGCTGATGAGATTCGCAAACGTATCAATCAGGGGAAGTATATACCCGAAACACGCTTGCCGAATCAGAATGAATTGGTAGACGAGTTTAATGTCAGCCGAGTTACGATTAAAAAAGCAATCGATTTACTTACTTCTGCTGGATTAGTCTATTCTATCCAAGGATCAGGGACTTATGTAAAGAAGAACGCTTTGAATCTATCCTCTTCAAGTATAAAAATTGGTCAAAATGTGGGGCTGACAACTGCCGCAAGTGAAAATTTGAAATTAGAAAGCAAGGTGTTGAGTTTTTCTGTCCGCTTTCCTACTGAGGAAGAAACTGAAAGATTGTTGATATCGAGTGAAACGCCTTTATATGAGATCCACCGGTTGCGTATTTTAGATGGGAAGCCTTATTCGATTGAATACACGATGATCCCTGTGTATGTAGCACCCAAATTGTCTTCGGAAGTTTTAGCCAAATCTTTGTACAATTATTTGCGTAAAGAAGCAGGGATCGTATTCGGAGATAATCGTCAAACGATAAAAGCAGCAAGACCGACCGATTTGGACAAGAAGTTTTTGAATTGTACCGAAATGGACCCCATTTTACATGTCGAAAAAATTATGTTTACGGAGAATGGCTCCCCTTTTGAGTTCTCAGTAGTTCATCATCGTTACGATATGGTGGAGATGTCTTTCATTAATTCTCAAGGAAAATAAAATCAAATCAAATGATGTGAAAAGGAGAGTCCGCTCTCCTTTTTTTTTATGCGTTAGTGTAGTCCAGTAATGCTTTGTATACTTCTGTTAAAATGAAATAACGTGTCCTGCGGGTTCTAAGTTTCTCAAAGGAACGGCAACTCAAACTAAAATGGAAGAGAATGGGAGTCTATCTGCAGGAGTTTTGTCCATCTTCACTTAAACTCCTTCAGTTTATCTGTTATCTAAAGAAGTTTCGTCCATATTCACTTAAACTTCTTCAGATTCTATGCACAATCGTATGATCAAGTTCGTTAGCACTGTCCCATTCCGGGAAAAGGTCCTATTTTTGCTGGAAACAGAGCGGCTTAAAAAGCTTTCCTTCGTGTCTAGATTTTCGACCCTTGACTCTTGGAAAAAAAGATACCTCCACCCCATTGCGCAGGATGCTCATTCGGGGGTGGAGGTATCTTTTTTTACAGAGTCAGATCAGGGTCAAAAAGCTTTTTTTCTTGTCTAGCTTTTTAAGCCTGTTTCTGTGCAAAAAAGATACCCTTCCCCATTGCGCAGGATGCTCATTCAGGGGATAGTGTCCTATTTTTGCTGGAAACAGAGCGGCTTAAAAAGCTTTCCTATTTTTTGAAGAGTAAAAATTTGTGTATTGAAAGAGATATCGAGTAAAATAAGGATAAGCGAAGTGGGTAATGTATCAATTGTAAGGGAGGAGGCTGGCACATGCCTAATGAAGAGTTTGATTTACATGTAGAGTTGGATTTAGCTAATGATAGTCGAAATAAGTTAGCGTTGTTTGAGGAAATCGTGAAAAAGCTCAGCTTCAGAACGGGAGTAAAGCCTGAAAAAATCATGGAAGCCATGAAAATAAGGGAAGCAATGAGTACGACAGGTTTTGGGAACGGTTTGGCAATTCCGCATGGGGAAGTGGAGGATTTAGACTCCGCACACCTCTTTTTCTTCCGACTTCTTCATCCGGTCGAATGGGATTCGATGGATGATGATCCGGCCCATCAGATTTTTGTCATCCTTGTTCCAAAAGAAGGAGACAGTACGATTCACCTAAAACTCCTTTCACGGTTGGCCTATAATTTGATGGATAAGGAGTATCAACGCCAAATCAATGAGGTACAAGATAAAGAAAAAATGCGTGAGTTGATCATGGAAATGACGAAATTGGCAGAATGATTGTTTAGAAAATCAGTGAGGTCAACACCAGCGAATAGTCTATTAAAAACTAGTCGAGGGAAAAATTGCGTAGGCAACGACTGAGGAAGGGATACCAGTATGAAAATCATAGCAATTACAGCGTGTGCGACAGGTGTTGCCCATACGTATATGGCTAAAAAAGGCTTAGAGGATGCAGCCAAAAAGTTGGGGCACGAAATTAAAATCGAAACGCAAGGAGCTGCGGGCATCGAAAACGAGTTGACGGCTGAAGACATTGAATGGGCAGACATCTTAGTGCTGGCTGTCGATGTGGAAATAGCGAAACGCCATCGTTTTCATTCGATCAAGAAAGTCGAAGTTCCAGTCACCATGGCCATTAAAAGTCCCGAGCCCTTATTGAAAAAAATTTCGGCAAAACTAAACGGGTAGGAGTGGAAGTAGATGAAAATCAGACGAGCGTTGATGACGGGTGTTTCGTACATGTTGCCGTTTATCGTGTTTGCGGGGATGACGATCGCATTGTCAGGGATGTACGTACAGTATATATCGGCAGATACAGCGGCGGTCACAGCGTTGAACGGATTTGCCTGGACGATCATGGATCTGATCCCGGCTATTTTTGGAGCCTACGTTGCGTATGCGATCGGAGATAAAATGGCCTTGGCGCCAGGATTCATCGGTGGCTATATCGCGTCTCACCCAGTCACAGAAAGTGCGGCCGCTAGTGGATTTTTAGGCGGATTGGTCGCGGGGCTCATCGCAGGGTATTTGGTATTGCAACTGAAAAAAGTCAAGTTGCCCGAATTTTTAGAACCCATCAAAAAGACATTATTTATACCTATTTTAACGGGCTGGGCATTGTATTGGGTGATGGGGTACCCGATTTCATTGACAGTCGGTGTACTGAACGAGTGGATCATCCGCGCGCTCATTCAGCTCTCTGAAATGCCCGAATATGCATTCTTGCTCGGAGCCATCCTCAGTGCCATGTGCGCGATCGACATGGGTGGTCCGATAGGCAAAATTGCGATCACGTTCGTCTTTGCGGTGTGGAGCGATCCGAGTGGAATTGGCTTTGTAGTCAATGCCGCTGTGTTCCCGGGAATCATGGTTCCCTCCCTATCTGTAGGAATTGCCGCATTGCTAGCCAAACATAAATATACAAAAGCAGAAATTCAGATGGCGCCCGGTTCAATACTTTCCGGGATCGTAGGGATTACAGAACCCTCATTACCTTACGCCATCAAAGATCCAGTTCGCGTCATTGGCTCCAATGTGATAGGGGCTGCAGTTGGCGGAGCGATCATGATGGGATTTGGCGTATCAACATCAGGCGTTTCCGGAGTTTTTGGAATGCCCATGGCCTCGAACTTACCCATCTTCTTACTCGCGATCGGCGTCGGAGTTGCCATATCCGTCACAACACAAATCGCATTGAAACAACCCGTCTCTGCAGAAGACATAGACCCAGCAATGTATGAAGACTTCGAAATAGAAATAACAGACTAAAACAGAAAAGTTTTTCGACCCTGCTCTGACTCTGTAAAAAATAGGACCTCCACCCCTGAATGAGCATCCTGCGCAATGGGGGAAGGGTCCTATTTTATTTGAAAAGAAATCTCGGATATGGTGTAGAATAGTAGGAAGAAGATAAATAAAAAACAAAGAGTAGAGTTTAATACCAATTAAAGTATGCTGTAACGTTCACATATATTTATCGTCTAAATAGTAAGGGGGAGGTAATGATGAATTTTAAATTTTCATTTTTTGCTTAAATGATACAAGTGAAAAAGCTGATAATGATAGTGGAGTTAAGGTGGGCGGTTCTTCGGAGGATGCCATTCCCAAGCCGCCAAGTCTAACCGTTCATGTTGGAGAAGAGACTGTTAGACCATCACTCGGTACATATAGTTGGAGTGTAGATAATGGGGACGGGACAGCGAATGCAATAGAGGCAGATTCTTTTGCACCACCAGAACTGGTTAAAGATAATAATTCAATGCAAGTAACAGCAGATACGAATGTTGAATTAGTTTTCGAAAAACAGCCAGAAAGTTATACCGTGAGAATATGGGATAACAATAACAAAGTTGTAAAAAGCTCAAATAAGGTTGTTCTGTCTGGTAAAGGAAAAATTATTTACGAGGTGTTGGCACATTGGGAAAAAGGTACTGCAAGTTATGCCTTTTCTCTAACTATTGAATAGCTTCATTGTTACGCTAATGGGTAGCTTTAGTAACACAAATTAAAGAAGGCAACTAATTAAAACAGCCCTTAGATAAATAGGGCTGTTTTTTTTACACCGATACTTTTCCGGTTTTGTTCCTTTACATATCAACACAATCGTTTAACATAGCCTTTTAAAAAAAGCACCTACATGGAAGTAGATGCGTCAACGCGGACTCAATTATCACCTGTGATCCCAAATAAAATGATCCTAGAGGGATTCGAACCCCCGACCTAACGTTTAGGAAACGTTTGCTCTATCCACCTGAGCTATAGGACCGTACCCTTCATTTTCTCATGATTCCGTGCAAAAGTCTAGCTTAAATCGCAAACAAGCAATTTAAAGCCCCATACGGTATAATAGATTCAGACAAAAATAAGAAAGGAGCTAGATCAGTGGAAGGATTTAAAGAGGCACGATCGATCGACGAATTAAAAGAATTTACAGCCCAGAACGACCTGGCTTTCATCTTTTTCTATGGAACAAACTGCTCAGTGTGCCATGCAGTGTTGCCTCAAATCAAACCGATTTTAGAAAAATACCCGCAAATCAAAACGATGCAAGCCAATATCGAAGAGATGCCTGAAATCTCGGGGGAATACACGATTTTTACCATCCCGGTATTGCTATTATTTGCAGAAAATCGCGAAGTTATGCGGTTTGCCCGTTTCGTGGAAATGGATAAGCTGGATAGACAGTTGGATAAAATCACCGAGGCTTTTGCGGTGTAATCAAAAAAATCTGTTGGATACCCAACAGTACACTGGACTGCAGGCAAAGGGAAACAGGAACGGTTGCTGGAATCTAGTTGACCGTTTCTCCGATTGGGAAATTTTTCAATTTTTTGATAATACGGTATACTAGAGACAAATCTATGAAATGGAGTAAAGAAAATGAGAGTAGAGACAAAATGGCAAGGTAAAATGGGATTTGTAACAGAAAACGAACTGGGTAAATCATTTAAAATGGATGCTGTCGAAGCCTCTGGTGGTCTAGGTGACGGCGTTTCTCCAATGGAAGCTTTACTTGGTGCATTAGCTGGCTGTACATCTATGGATATGGTAGCTATGTTGCGTCGTTTTGTAGAAGATGGCAAAATAACGGATATGAAAGTTGAATCAAGAGCGAAACAAAACGAAGAACACCCACATTACTTTACTGACATCGAAATGACTTGCGTGATCAACGGAGACGTTCCGGCTGACCGCGTTTGGCGCGCTTTCCGTATGAGTGAGGAAAAATATTGTTCCGTGCGTAATTCTATGAAATCAGATGTGACATTGAAAGTAGTCTTAAACGGGGAAGAAGTTCCTGAAAAAAATTAAACTCATTTTTACAAAGGGGTCAAGAGCATGGCTACAGTGAATGTGACATTTCAATCCCGTTCGCTCTATCGTAAGGTCCAGTTTACAGCGATCATTCCCACGCGGACAAAATCGTTGTACGATCCAAAAGATACGCAGGAGTCAGAAACTGGACCGTTTCCTACCTTGTATTTGTTGCATGGATGGGACGGAAACCAGGAAGACTGGATCCAGAATACGCGTATCGTGGAATTAGCCAATCAATTTGGGATCGCAGTGGTGATGCCGGCGGGGGAAAACAGTTTTTATATCGATCATCCCAATGGTGATGCGTATGGACAACTGATTGGAGAAGAATTGATCACGGAATCGAGACATCTTTTCCCGTTATCCACAAGCAGAGAAGATACATGGATAGCAGGGTTGTCAATGGGTGGATACGGAGCGTTGCGCAATGGCTTGAAGTATGCTGATACATTCGGCAAAGTCGCGGCGTTTTCCAGTCGGGTCTTTAGACGCACGGACAAAAAGAGGATGGACGAACAGAATGCAATCGACAAACGATTGAAAGCTGCTCTAGGCGCTTCGAGTTATGCAGGCATGCCGGAAGAGATGGATGTGGAGTGGCTATTGCTGCACACTGACAACATGCCCGAATTGTTTGTAGCGTGTGGGAGTGAAGACTTTTTGATTGAAGAAAATCGTGGCTTGCATGATTTTCTCATTGAAAATGAGATCGTCCATGAATTTGTGGAAGCACCCGGTGGTCACAACTGGGATTTCTGGAATGAAATCTTGCCGGGAACCATCGAATGGCTCGTCAAAAAGTAGCGGAAGGAAAAATTTCATCTGCCTTTTCTGAAAATCAGGAAGGTGCGTGTGCGTGAATCTACGTGCACGCATTTTTTTATGCGAAAGACCGGAAGGAATGATTTGCGCGCCACTCAGCTGGCAGAAGATAACAAAGTGTCGCGCATCCAGAGTGATCAGGACACTGAAAATCGGCAGGCGGTCTGAGTGTCCGATACCGCGTCGAATCAGGACAGTCAAAGATCAAAAACCATCGAAGTGTCGTGCAAGCTACCCGATCGCGTCACTTCTACAAAACCGAAGGGCTGAGTGTCCCCAAAGCGGCTGAATCTGGACACTCAGCCAGCCATTCTCTCTGTAAAGACCGGAAGGAGAAATCTGCGCGCCATTCAGCTAGCAGAAGATAACAAAGTGTCGCGCATCCAGAGTGATCAGGACACTGAAAATCGGCAGGCGGTCTGAGTGTCCGATACCGCGTCGAATCGCGACAGTCAAAGATAAAAAACCATCTCAGTGGCGCGCACCCTACCCGATCGCGCCACTTATCCAAGGCCGGAGAGCTGAGTGTCCCCAAAGGAGCTGGATCTGGACACTCAGCTAGTCATCCTCTCTGTAAAGACCGAAAGGAGGGTTTTGCGCGCCACTCAGCTGGCAGAAGATAACAAAGTGTCGCGCATCCAGAGTGATCAGGACACTGAAAATCGGCAAGCGGTCTGAGTGTCCGATACCGCGTCGAATCGCGACAGTCAAAGATAAAAAACCATCTCAGTGGCGCGCACACCACCCGCTTGCGCCACTCAGCTTCATTTGAGTAAAATAAGAAAGTTTAGTGAATCTTTTCGTGCGCGATTATTTCACTAGAGAAATTTATGCTATAGTGTGTAGAATAAGGAAAATACAATACATAGAAGTTAAACCCATTATGAAAGTAAAGGACGCTGTGAAACTTATGAAATACAAAGCCTTATCATTGTTACTTGCAACACTTCTCGCAGTGTTTTTATTATTGCCCGTGCGTTCATTGCGTATGGAACACAAAAAACATGCCGAATATACTGAGAAAGAACTGGCGCGCAAAGAACTCATTTCTGTAAAAGATGCGATTCAATTAGATTTGAATACCAGTTTACAGTATGCAGAATTCTTAGAGTTGTTTATTCAAAATAATCAAGAGCCCACCCAAGCAGAACTGGTAAAAGTAGCGCAGCTATTAAGAAATGATCATCATGCCATCGATTCGGTATCTTTGGCAAAAAACGGAGAGGTTTCTTTTGTCTACCCCTTACAAGGAAATGAAGCGGCCCTGGGGATGGATCTGTTAAGCGACCCAACACGAAGAGATGCGGTAATGGAAGCAATTGAAGAACGAACGGCGGTCGCCCAAGGACCCGTTCGTTCCAAAGCTGGAGGAAACAAGATTTTTAATCGCCAGCCCATCTATATTGGAGAAGAGGAAGAAAAGTTTTGGGGCATAGCCACCGTCGCGTTAGATTTTGATGACTTACTTGAACGCAATGGCATTGAAAAGCAGCAAGGTGATTATTATTTAGCCTTGAAAATTGAGGAAAACGCAACGGATAATGTGACCAATGTCATTTGGGGCTACCCGTATATTTTCGACAAAGACGCACTCAAAGAAACGATTTCTTTACCGAACGAAAGTTGGACCGTGGCTATTTATCCGCGGGAAGGTTGGGCGGGAATCAAAACCTTTTTTGTACGGGAAATGGTTTTTTATTACGCACTGATTTTATTGATTTTTATCTTCATGTACAAGTTTTCGCAGAGCTTTTTTGAAAAGCGGGAGCAAGCTCAAATGGATTTGTTGACGCAAACGCTGAATAAGCAGACTTTTGAAAATATGGTGCGGAATCGACTGCAGATCCCCTTTGCAAAAGGCGCCATAATCTTGATCGATTTGAATGAGTTCAAGCAGGTCAATGACCAACACGGGCATTTAGTCGGTGACCAGATTTTAAAAGAAGTTTCTGCGCGTATCAAAAATGTCCTTCGCCCAACAGATCAAATCGGGCGGATCGGCGGAGATGAATTTATGTTGTTCTTGAGAAACGCCGATTCAGCTTTAGATGTAAAACATATAATGAAATACGTATACGATGCCTTTTCTACACCCATTCAATTGAGAGATCAGGAGTTTAACATAGATTTTGAAATGGGCTATGCGCTGATCAAAAAAGAAAGAAGCTTTGAAGAGCTCTTTGAAAAAGCGGATCGACACATGTATATGTCCAAACGATTCAATAAAGTAGTGGATCAAAAACCCATTTAACCAGTTTGATCGATCAGAAAATGTAAACATGAAACGAGCGAGATGCCCTCTCACTCGTTTTTATTTATTTCGGGCACTCTTTTTCCTGAAGCAGGAACGACTTCCATCTTTTAGACTACTTCCTTGCCGCGAACTTTGTTAGAATGAAGTAAGCGTTTAAATACTGAAATGAAGAAGGAGAGACAGACAAATGAAATGGTGGCAAAATGCAGTAGTCTATCAAGTTTATCCCCGAAGTTTTCAAGATTCCAATGGTGACGGGATCGGCGATATCCAAGGGATCATTGAACGACTCGATCATATAGAAAAATTAGGTGCCGACGCCATCTGGCTCAGCCCCGTCTACCGATCCCCCAATGACGACAACGGCTACGATATCAGTGATTACCAAGCCATCCATCCCGATTTCGGCACGATGGAAGACATGGACCAGCTCATCGCAGAGGCCCGGACACGCGGTATCCGCATCGTCATGGATCTGGTCGTCAATCACACATCCGACGAACACAAATGGTTCCAGGAAGCCTTGAAAGGCAAAGATGATCCCTACCGCGATTACTATGTCTGGCGTGATCCGGTGAATGGTTCGGCGCCAAACGATCTGCGTTCTACCTTCAGTGGACCCGCATGGGAATACGACGAGCAGAGCAGTCAATACTACTTGCACATTTTCAGTAAGAAACAGCCCGATCTAAACTGGGAGAATCCGAAAATGAGACAAGAGGTGTATGACATGATGAACTTCTGGCTCGACAAAGGAATTGGCGGCTTCCGGATGGACGTCATCGATCATATCGGGAAAGTCCCCGATGAGAAAATCGTCGTCAATGGACCGAAATTACACGACTACATTCAAGAAATGAATGCGGCAACCTTTGGCAACTACGACGTGATGACCGTGGGCGAAACATGGGGGGCAACACCAGAAAATGCACCCCTGTATTCAGACCCCGACCGCAAGGAATTATCAATGATCTTCCAGTTTGAACACATCGGACTAGATGAACAACCGGGAAAATCCAAATGGGATCTAAGAGAGATGGATCTCGTCGAATTGAAACAAGTCTTCAACAAATGGCAAACAGAAATCGGCGAAAACAGCTGGAACAGTTTGTTCTGGAACAATCACGATACACCCCGCATTCTTTCACGCTGGGGAAATGACCAGGAATACCGTGTGCAAAGTGCCAAAGCATTCGCCATTCTCCTGCATCTGATGAAAGGCACACCGTATATTTATCAAGGGGAAGAAATCGGCATGGTGAATACACCGATCACCGCTATTTCTCAAGCCGATGATATCGAAACCATCAATTTCTATAACGAACGGCTGGAAGAAGGATACAGCAAAGAAGAAATCCTGCGTTCCATCAACGCGAAAGGACGCGATAATGCCCGCCGTCCGATCCACTGGACCAATGAAAAACATGGAGGCTTTACAACTGGCGAGCCGTGGTTGGCTTTGAATCCACGCGTAGAAGAAATCAATGTGGAAAAAGCGTTAGCAGATAAAGAATCTATTTTCTACACCTACAAGCGATTGATCCAACTGCGCAAAGATAATCCGATCATAGTGAAAGGATCCTTTACACTCCGTTTTCCTGACCATCCGGCAATTTTTGCGTACAAGCGTGAATGGGAAGACGAAAAGTGGCTAGTCATTGCGAACATGAGTGAAGAAACCATTCCGTTCGCACTGACGAAAGAACCGAAGGAGATCAAAGCAATCATCAGTAGCTATGAAAAAGAGACGTATGACTTAAACCAACTCGTTTTACGCCCATACGAAACCTTCGCAGCCAAAATAAAATAAAAATAAAGGTTTCGCCTGCCCGTTCTGACTCCGTAAAAAATAGGCGCTTTCCCCTGAATGAGCAGCCCGCGCAATGGGGAGGAGCGGTCTTTTTTTACGCCGGGTCAGGGCAGGAGAAACTAGCCCGAATAAAGGTTTCGCCTGCCCGTTCTGACTCCGTAAAAAATAGGTGCTCCCCCCTGAATGAGCAGCTCGCGCAATGGGGAGGAGCGGTCTTTTTTTACGCCGGGTCAGGGCAGAAGAAACTAGCCCGAATAAAGGTTTCTCTGCCCGTTCTGACTCCGTAAAAAAGGACTGGAGCGTAGCTGGATCTGCGCTCTGAGAGAAGAGAAGCAGCTAAGAGATATTAGTTGCTAAAAACACCAACTATTGTCAAACTTACAGTAACAAGCAACGAGAGGAGTGTAAGTGATGCATCCATTGATTCAACAAGGTTCTGCTTGGTCATTGACTGAAACAGGAACCGACAAGGAACAAATCAAGCAAAATGAAACGCTGTTTGCTCTGGCGAATGGTCATATCGGTACACGCGGAAGTCTGGAGGAAGCCAGTCGCACGCCCGATTATAGTTACAGCGAAGGCACGCTGATGAACGGGTTTTATGATACCGAACCGATCACATACGGAGAATGGGCCTACGGTTACGCCACCCATCACCAAACCGTTATCCCACTCCCCAACGGCAAACGAATCGAGATCAGTCTGGACGGAGAAACAGTTGATTTAGAGACAGGTGAAACGACGAATCACAAGCGAACATTGGATCTCAAAAAAGGAATGTTGACCCGTTCGTTTACATGGGAAAACGCCGTGCAGGTGGAGATCGAACGCTTTGTTTCGTATGATTATCCTGAATTGCTGGCGCAGCGCATTCAGATCACACCACTCGTTTCAAACAAAGAATTAACAGTCAAACTCGTGCTGGATGATTTGGCTGAAATGGGACGGGAAGCCAAGGGGGAAACGGATGTGGATCCCCGTATCAAGCAGCTGACAGCGCGTCGTTTTGATTCCCAAAAGCTGGAGTCTTCCATGGGGAAAATGTTGCATATTACAACGCACAATACTGGTTTGCACGCGCTAGTCGGGGCGATGACCTGCGCAGGCGACGAATGGACGCTATCGATTGAAAAGGATGCGAGCGAGACGTATGCTCTTCAAACGAAAGCTGATCAAACTGTCGAGTTGGAACGGTTTATCGGCTACAGCCCCATTTTCCATAAAAAAGAAGAAGCTTCCCAAGAAGTGGAAACGATGGAAATCTTGTTTGATGTGATCAAGGGACTGGGTTACGATCAGGTCCGCGCTAAACATGTGTATACGATGGAGAAATTCTGGGCGTTGAGCGATGTGGAGATCGATGGCGATGAGGCCTTGCAGGTCGGGTTGCGTTTCAATATTTTCCACTTGAACCAGGCAGCCGGACGCGACGGGAAAACGAATATGTCGGCGAAAGGCTTGTCGGGCGAAGGCTACGAGGGCCATTATTTCTGGGATACGGAAATGTATATGCTGCCGTTTTTCTTGTACACACAACCGGAAACGGCCAGGAAATTATTGCAGTACCGCCATAGCATCTTGCCGCAAGCACGCAAGCGGGCACGGGAAATGGCGATCAAAAAAGGTGCCTTGTTCGCCTGGCGGACGATCAACGGGGAAGAAGCTAGTGCGTATTACCCCGCTGGAACTGCCCAAGTGCATATCAATGCAGATATTGCCCACGCGGTGTATGCCTATATCCAGGCAACGGATGATGAAGTATTCGCGTACAACGAAGGGCTGGAAATATTGGTTGAAACTGCGCGTTTCTGGGTCAACTATGGCCACTTTGATGAACGCCGCGAGGGAGCTTTCGTTCTGAATACGGTCACCGGACCGGATGAATATACGGCTATCGTGAATAACAACTTCTATACCAATTTGATGGCCAAGCACAACCTGGACTATGCCTTGGAGACAGTCATGAAAGCTATTGCCAAAGAGTGCGGACTAGATGTCTTGGCTGAAATCGGTTTTGAAAAAGAAGAACTGGAACAATGGGCAGAGGCGTCTGAAAAGATGTTCTTGCCGTATGATAAAAAAACGAAGTTGACGATGCAGGACGACAGTTTCTTCCACAAAAAAGTCTGGGACTTCGACAATACACCGGCAAAAAAGTATCCGCTGTTACTGCACTATCATCCCTTGACCATTTATCGCCACCAAGTCTGCAAACAGGCAGACACGGTGTTGGCACAATTCTTGTTCTCGTGGGAATTCTCCACGGATCAAAAAGCGCGCGACTATGCTTACTATGAAGCCGTTACGACACACGACTCATCCTTGTCCCGGTCCGTATTCGGCATGATGGCAAGTGACATTGGTGATTTGGATAAAGCGTACAGTTACTTTATGGATACAGCCTTGATGGACATCACCGATATGCAAGCCAACACTAAAGATGGTGTCCACGCAGCCAACATGGGCGGAACGTGGATGAGCATGATCTACGGATTTGCGGGCTTACGCGTCTATGACGATACAGTGCATTTCACGCCGCAACTGCCTAAACAATGGCAGCGCATCGCATTCACGATCCAGTTTAAAGACCGGGAAATCGGCGTGACCATCACACCTAAAGACACCCGCTACATCTTACGCGAAGGAAAACCCCTGACCATATACCACAACGGAGCACCCAGACACATAGTCAACCACAAAAAATAGAGAGTGAAGCTTTGCGTCAAGAAATGAGGGGCTGGAGCAGGGCAGAACAAGATTCGCTAGAATCGGTGAA
>NZ_AUEG01000007.1:54182-74238 GCF_000425865.1 Lacticigenium naphthae DSM 19658 | reverse complement strand
CAGCTTTTCTTCCTTGACTCGGCGTAAAAAAAGACACTTCCACCCCATTGCGCAAGATGCTCATTCGGGGGTGGAAGTCCTATTTTTTACGGAGTCAGAACAGGAAGAAAAGCTTTCCTATTTTTGGGTATGGGCTTCGAGGAGTTTTTTTGCGAAGGCTTGGAGGTTGGTAGTGTCGTCCTCTTCTGGATCCAAGTCTACTTTGACACTTTCGGCACCTTGGGTAGCGCCTGTTTTTAAAAACTGCTCCGTGAAGTCGTCTACGGATTGGCAGTATTTCTCATAAAACGTATCGCCTGAGCCAAATGTTCCAAACACTTTTCCCGTTAAATCGATTTCCTCTAATTCTTCATAAAAGTCTAAAATCTCATCTGGTAAATTTGCGTCCGTTCCGTATGTATACGTCCCGACCACGCAAATGTCCACCCCTTCAAACTCGCTCGGGTCGACTTGGATGCTCTCGACCATTTCCACATCCACGCCCAACTTTTCGAACGATTCCATCACAATTTCCGCGCATTGTTCCGTGTTGCCCGTCAGACTCGCATAAACGATTAAAGCAGAAGGCATACTGATCACTCCTCATTTCTCGATTCCTATCGAATTTTCACCCATAAGTATACCAAAAATCATTTCCAGATACCAATGCAATTCGTTTCTTGGAAAATGGAACAGTACCTGATGATACCGGGCTATCTCTTCATACTGAGTAGGTTATGTTGACCTAGGGGATGGTCGATTCAACAATCGCTCGATTTCTGATCAGCTAGCCAATTTTTTAACATTGGCAAAGAAGAAAAGAAATGCGTAGCAGTTCTTCCTGTAGAGAATGTTTCCAACTGAAAGAAAAGCTACCTCAAAGAATAGGCTACTGGCAAAATCTGGTGATGGAAAGCAAATGACGGCTTTCCCCTTTAAAAAACCAAAAAATGCGCTATAATAAATAAAGACGAGTAAATTAGGAGAAAAGAGGAATGAATTGTGATTACATTAAAATCACCCCGCGAAATTGATGCTATGGCGGAATCTGGCGCAGTACTGGCAGAGATCCACCGCCGTTTACGCGAGTTTATCAAACCGGGCATCACGGGTTGGGACATTGAAAAATTTGTGGAAGCTATTATAGAAGAAAAAGGGGCCATCGCTGAACAAAAAGGATTCGAAGGCTATGAATATTCGACCTGTGTCAGCGTCAACGACGAAATTTGTCATGGGTTCCCCCGCAAACTGGTCTTGAAAAACGGCGACCTGATCAAAGTCGACATGGTCATCAACTACAAAGGCGCATTGTCGGACTCTTGTTGGAGTTACGCAGTTGGCGAACCAACCGAACAAGTCAAAAAACTAATGGAAGTCACCCGCACCGCTTTATACAAAGGCATTGAAGCTGCACAAGTCGGCAACCGTATCGGAGACATCGGCCACGCCATCCAGACGTACGTCGAAGCACAAGGCTTTTCCGTTGTCCGCGAGTTTGTCGGCCACGGCATTGGGCCAACTTTACACGAAGCTCCGAGCGTTCCGCATTACGGCGAACCGCACAAAGGAATGCGCTTGAAAGAAGGCATGGTGATCACCATTGAGCCGATGATCAACACCGGAACGTGGAAATCTAAAATGGATGACAACGGCTGGACCGCGCGTACACAAGACGGCGGATTGAGCTGCCAGTACGAACACACCTTGGCGATTACCAAAAAAGGACCGAGAATCCTCACAAGCCAAGACGAAGAAATATAAATAGAAACTACCTGAATAGAATACTGTTCAGGTAGTTTTTTAGTTTGGGAAAGATTATAGAGAGGGCGATCCGGACAGTGAGCGCGTCGCCCCCTCTGTAAAGACCGGAAGGAAGGATTTGCGCGCCACTTAACAAGCAGAAGCTAAAAAAGTGTCGCACATCGAGTCAAATCGCGACACTGAAAACCGCCAGGCGCTTTGAGTGTCCACCACTGCCTCGAATCGCGACAATCAACAAAGAAATGTCATCTCAGTGGCGCGCAAACCATCCAATCGGGTCACTTGTTCCATGATTGAAAGCTGAGTGTCTGGGAAACAGCTCGATAGCGCCACTCAGCGAGCCATTCTCCCTGTAAAGACCGGAAGGAGAGAGTTGCGCGCCACTTAACAAGCAGAAGCTAAAAAAGTGTCGCACATCGAGTCGAATCGCGCCACTGAAAATCGGCAGGTGCTCTGAGTGTCCACCACTGCCTCAAATCGCGACACTCAACAAAGAAATGTCATCTGAGTTGCGCGCATCCCCGAACCGATAATGGAGTTGGGAAAAATAAAAAGATTTAACTTTAACGTTTTAGCTACAGAACAAGTTTTCATTGGTTTTACATAAAAACAAATAGAAAAACACTTAATAAAGCGCTTGCAATTTGAAATAAGCATGGTATTATGAATTTGTAGCAAAAACGTTTTAGTAAATCAGATAAATCTTTAATTGGAGAAGGGATACTATGGCTAAAGCACTATTGAGAGTATTGGCGTTTATAATCGATGCGATACTAATCTATTTTCCGTCCATTCTGTTGCTTCAAGTGGTTTTTGGCTTAGAATTCAAAATGGCGGACATCGTGGCTCAACTGTTTATGGTTCTGTACTTCGCTATTGCTGGGAGCGCCTTTGGTGGGAAAACAGTAGGAAAGTTCTTTTCTAAACAACGGACGGTCTATATGCATGATCACAATGACCTGGCAATAGTTGGACTGAGAGAATTTCCCAAAATGCTTTATTTCATACCCCATTTTGGCTTTGTATTTACACTGCTCAGTGTCGGCTTATTTATTTGGAAGAAAACCACTCTCCATGATTGGATCGGTGGCAGTCACGTGTTGATGGATGTACAAGAGAAAGTAGGGGGATAAAAGATGGGTGCAGATTTTTTAACAGAAAATGCGTTTGCTCAAATGGATAGTCGCCCGATACTCGCTTTGTTTTTTGTCACGCTGATCGCAGTGTATCTCATTGCTCGAACTTATAAAAATCATTATGAAATGAATAAAGTTTTAAAAACATATGCACTCTTTGCACTGGGCATTCTCCTACTCAATTTGTTTCTGGGAATAAAGATTGCACTAGTCATTGGGATCATATTAATGGGATTGATCGTTTTGATCTTTCGTTCCAACACGTACTTTTATGGAAGATAAATTATGTAGGAGGCTAAGAATGAACTCAAGTGTAAAATACTACGACGATTCATGGTCGATCGGTGAAAACTATTTTAATAAAGAGTGGTTAGGGAAATACGAAACAATTTTAGCGCAGGGAAACGGTTATATGGGCATCCGAGCAGCGACTGAAGAAAACTACATAGGTGAAACACGCGATACCTTCGTAGCGGGAACGTTTAACAAGTTTGATGAAAAAGAAGTGACCGAATTACCGAATGTGCCCGATTTTATACAGATGCAACTAAGAGTCAATGGAGAACTACTCGATTTGACAACAGGGGAAACGAAACAATATGAAAGACGCTTGAATTTACAAACAGGAGAATTGACTCGGACCTTTATCTGGGTTTCTCCGAAGGGAACCGAAGTGGAGTGGAAGTTTTCCCGCTTCGTCTCTAAAAAAAGACTGCACATCATTGGACAAAAAATGGAAGTGAAAGCCCTCAATGAAGCAGCGGCAGTAGAAATCATCTCCGGCATCGACGGGCGTATGACAAACAGCGGCTCGCAGCATTTTCATGAAGGGGAAAAACGTTTAAAGGGAAAAGATACGATGCAAATGACCTCTACGACGCTGCAGTCCAACATCGATTTCATTTTGACGACAGCTCATCAGTTCAAACTGAATGCAGAAAGCCGACCATTGCGCTCCCGTATTGAAATGCCGCGTAGGAAAGTAGAAAATCTCTATTGGGCGACGATCGAAAAAGGCGAGACGCTCACGATCGAGAAAATCTCCTCTATCCATACTACACGAGACAAGGAACATATAAACCACCCGACTGAAGAAATTGAAGAACTGGCTGTCGCTGAACTGAAAAAAGTCAAAGAAATGGGCTACGACAGTTTAGCTCAGGAAAGTCACAAGGAATGGGAAAAACCAGTCTGGCAAGTGGCACCGATCCAAATCGAATCGCCGGATCCATTAGATCAGCTGGCCATTAATTTTGCCCGCTACCACCTGCACTGCATGACGCCTGCCCATGATGAACGCATGAATATCGGGGCAAAAGGACTGACCGGAGAAGGCTACAAAGGCCACACGTTCTGGGACACAGAAATTTTCGTCCTACCCTATTTCACCTTTACACATCCGGACATCGCCAAAAGCTTAGTGGAATATCGTTACCACGGATTGGAAGGCGCCCACAAAAAGGCTAGCGGAAACGACTACGAAGGCGCCCAGTATCCTTGGGAAGCTGCCTGGATCGAAGATGGCGAAACTACACCCGTCTGGGGAGCGGCAGACATTGTTACCGGCAAAGCGACAAAAATCTGGTCGGGTTTCATCGAGCAGCACATTACGGGTGACGTTGCCTACGGTGTGTATCAATATAACCAAGCCACTCAAGATCAAACCTTTATGGATGAAAAAGGGTATGAGATCCTACTGGACACCGCCAAATTCTGGACCAGTCGGGTAGAATATGGTGAAAGCAAAGATCAGTACGGCATCAAAGGAGTGATCGGTCCCGACGAGTATAAAGAACATGTGGACAACAATGCCTTCACCAATTATATCGCCCGCTGGAACATGGAAAAGGCGCTGGAAGTAATGGAAGAGCTGAAAACGAGGCCCACCGTTAAAAAACGGCTGGATGAACAGTTCGATTTAGCGGATCTAGCAGACAAGCTCAAAGCAACTTTGGCGAAACTATTCGTCCCTCAACCAAACGAAGACGGGATCATCCCGCAAGATGACACCTACTTAACAAAAGAAGTGATCGACTTGACCAAATACAAAGCGCAAGATTTTGTAGGCGGATTGTTCCATGATTATAATCTGGAACGAGTGAACGATATGCAGATCACTAAACAGGCGGACGTATTATTGCTCTTGTATCTCTTTGAAGATCAATTTGAAAAAGATACCAAGGATAAAAACTGGAACTATTATGAACCGAAAACCATGCACGATTCATCCTTGTCCCTATCCACACATACGACTTTGGCTGCGGACCTAGGTTATGCAGAACGAGCCTACGAATTGTTCAAAAAAGCCCGCTTTATCGACATGGGACCGGTCATGACGACTTCGAATGAAGGGATCCACGCAGCTTCTCTTGGCGGGATCTGGCAAGCAGTCGTGTTCGGGTTTGGTGGCGTAAGAAGTTTGAATGGGGAGTTACGTATCGAACCCTCCTTACCGAATGAATGGACGGGGTTGACCTATAGCATCTATTGGCATGGCAATGAAATAGAAGTTTCGATCGATAAAGAACAAATGACACTGACCAACAAAACACAAACTGAAGCAATCGAGTTTGAGTCATTTGGCAAACAGTACACAGTGCTGGATAAAACTACGGTATTACTAACAAAATAAAACCCACATTATGAGGAGGAAGCAAAATGAGTAAATTATTCACCAAGAAACTAGGATTAACGGTTATCAGTTCAGCAACGGCTTTGACATTGATGGCCTGTGGAGGAGCTGGCGAAGAAACAGATACGGATAATGCAGATACCAGTGCTGTAGAAACAGAAGGAAAAACACTGACACTAGGTGTATGGGGCGGAAATGATGCGGAAGAATCTTCTCTCGATTCATTGATCAGCCAGTTTGAAGAAGAAACAGGCGCAGCAATCGAGAAAAAAGTATACACGGATTACAATACTCAAATCCAGACAGACTTGATCGGTGGAACGGCTCCAGACGTCTTCTATGTAGATGTATCCATGTTTGACTTCTTTGAAGAGCAAGGCACGTTAATGGAATTGGAACCAGAGTCTTTTGAAGTGGATGCTTTTTACGATACCTTGATCGAAGCCTTCTCAAATGACGAAGGTGGACTCTACGCCATACCAAAAGACATGTCAACTTTATCACTTTACTTAAATGAAGATATATTTGAAGCTGCCGGCGTTTCTATCGATGAGGTCCCTGGTTCGCTAGAAGAATATGTAGACTGGCTGCCTGGATTCCAGGAAAAAATTGATGAAGCTTATCCAGATGACGATGTCTTTGCAATGAGTTACACACCGGAACTATCGCGTACGTATCACCTGATGGAACGTGGAGACGGCGATGTGATCACTGAAGACGGTTTGGCCAACTTGAATGATCCGGCAGTGATCGAAAACTTACAGATCCTTACCGATTTGAAAGATACCGGAGCCTATGTCACTCCGCAAGATATTGGTACAGGCTGGAATGGCGAAGCGTTCGGAATCGGTAAAATCGCGATCATGGATGAAGGAAACTGGGTTTATCAAACATTGAACAACGAATTTTCCGATGTCAATTTCACTGTAAAAGAAATGCCGACATACAAAGACGAACAAGGTTCTATGATGTTCTCTGTAGGTTGGGGAAAATATGCAGGAACAGAAGAAAGTGAATTAGCTGATTTATGGATCCAACACGCAACGGGAGCAGAAGGCATGCAAGAATGGGTCGAAGGTACAGGCACATTACCAAGTAGACAAGATGTAGCAGAAGCTGCAGACATCACAAGTAATCCTGACTTGAATATCCACTTAGAAGCATGGGAATTCGCTTCTCCTTGGCAAGACGGCGTAACGTTGACCACAGTATCCAATGCCTTCAATAACTACCTACCAACAGTTATGAACGGTGAAGAATCATGGGAAGCAGCTATGGAAGAAGCCAACAGTCAAGCAAACTCAGATATCGAAGCCGCAAATTAAGCTGAGTAATCATATCCAGGTATTTGTAGCTGAATAAATGTAGCTACAAATACCTGTTTTTTATTATGAAGTCAAATTGTTTTTAGGAGGTTGAATCATGAAAGCGAACAGTAAGAAATCAAGAGTGAGCAAATCACGTTTAGTGGAATGGTTTCAGGCGTATACGTTCTTAGCACCCGCACTACTTATTTCACTCGTATTCTTTGTCGTTTCCATTTTGTTTTCCCTTTACTTATCGTTCAACAACGTGAACTTATACGCAAGTACGTATTCTTTTACTGGAATCGAAAACTACGCTCGGATGTTCACTGATGGACGCGCAGCGATTGCTCTAAAAAACACAGCGACATTTTCTGCCGTTGTTGTCCCGGCGCAAACCATTGCCGCATTGATGGTCGCTTTTGTATTGGCTAGTGATAAGTTAAAAGGAAGAAAGATGTTCCGCCTGATCTATTTTCTCCCAACATTAACATCCAGTTCAGCTTTGACGCTGATTTTCATGTTCATCTTCAATGTCTACGGACCTGTAAATGAACTATTGTTAAACGTTGGCTTGTTGAGCGAACCGATCAACTTCTTACAAAATCCGGAATATTCCTTGAAAGTCATCATGGTCATGAACGTATGGTCAACGGTCCCGATGTTCATGACGATTTATCTAGCGTCGCTCGTCGATTTGCCAAAATCACTTTATGAAGCAGCTGAAATTGATGGAGCTTCTTCTTGGGAGAAATTGCTGTATATCACAGTCCCCTATTTGAGACCGATTACTACTTATGTTGTGTTGATGGGCATCATTGGGACATTTCAAATGTTTGACCAGGCATATATTTTTTCCAATGGATCTGGTGGTCCGGCCAACTCGACTTTAACGGTGGCTTTGATGATTTACCAGTATGCTTTCGGACAAATGAATTCGATGGGCTATGCTTCGGCACTGGCCATCATGTTGGCACTCATTATCTTTGTCGTCTCATTGGTTGCTGAAAAAGTAAACAACAGAAATAGTTAAAGGAGGAGAAGGAATATGAAGAAAAATAAATTGCCGATCATCCATATCATTATGTACACGGTCCTGATAATCTATGCATTTTTTACATTGTATCCATTCTTATGGGCAGTTGCCGCCTCCTTTAAACCGTTTCGAGAGATCGTCGGAGGAGATCTGAGTTTGCTCCCGAATGAATTTACCACAGCGAATTACGAATATATTTTTGGCCGCTCCTCACTCTTTTCACGCTGGTTCTTGAACTCTGTCATCGTGTCTGTAGTCGGAACGACGATCAATATTTTCTTGAACACAATGGCCGGGTACGCACTTGCCCGCTTGAACTTCCCTGGGAAATACCGCATTTATTATGGCTTTCTAGCCTTGATCATGGTTCCTGCGCAAGTATTGCTGATCCCGAATTATTTGATTTTACGCAACTTGGGCATGCTGGACAGTTTCACAGCGCTGATCCTTCCCGCAGCGATCAACTTGGGAAACATCTTTATGATGCGTCAATTTTTCATGAACTTCCCAGTCGATGTTGAAGAAGCTGCGGCTATCGATGGATTAGGAAGATTCCAAACATTCTTCCGGATCGTCATGCCACTTGCGAAACCGTCCATATCCACACAAGCGATTTTTGTGTTCATGGGCTTTTGGAACGAATTTATGAAACCCATGCTCTATTTATCCAGTCCGCAAAAATTCACACTGACATTAGGGCTCCAGACCTTCCAAGGGCAAGATGGAGGCGTACGCTGGGACTATACAATGGCCGCCAGCGTTATCACCATCATTCCCATAGTCATTTTGTACATCATATTCAATAAGTACTTCTTGCAAGGGGTAAGAATGGACGGCGAGAAATAGAGACACAGTTTTTTTGGATTTCGTGAATAAGAGCGAAAAGCAAACCGATTTTTTGTATAATACAATAGACAGGTTTAAATAAAAGTAAAGCCAACAGTTTTCATTTTTCAAAACAGATAATTTGGATAAGAGGGGACGGGGTCAGTTGAAAAAGATTACAATCAAAGATGTAGCTAAACAGGCAGGCGTATCGATCGGAACGGTTTCGCGTGTATTTAACGGCTATACAGATATTGGCGAAGCGACTAAACAAAAAGTACTAAGGATCGCTGATGAACTCGAATATACTCCCAACTTATCTGCACGCTCGCTCTCTTCAAAGAAAAAGCGAAACATCGCCCTGCTGTTGAACAACTTGGAACTCAACAACAAAGCGAATTTAAGTATGGATATCCTCTCAGGTGTTTATCAGTATACACAGGAAACGGATTTTGAATTTTTCTTGATCCCAATCACGACAGAACAACAAAAAGAAAAAAGTTTGCAGAAGTTTTTGAATGAAAGAGATATATCGGGTGCCGTGATCCAAGGGTTGAAAACCGATGACCCGTACATCAAAGAAATCGAGAAAAGTTCCATCCCGATCGTCCTAGTCGATATAGAAATCGCAGGCGATCACGTTGGTTCAGTCTCCGTGGATAATGAACAGGCTGCCTATGAAGCAGTAGAACACCTGCTTTCACTAGGGCACGAGCATATCGCGCTGATGAATGGACGGAAGGAAGCAAAAGTTACCGTCAATAGAGAAGCCGGTTACCGCAAAGCCTTAAAGGAGAGACAAATAGAAGTTCGCCAAGAGCTCATCCAATACGCTAACTTTAGTGAAGATATCGCACAGATGATGGCGCTGGACTTGTTGAAAAACTATCCGGACCTGACAGCATTTTTTTGTGCCAGTGATATCATGGCGATCGGTGTAATGAAAGCAATCAAAGAAACGGGGAAAACCATCCCCGAAGACATCTCTGTAGTTGGCTTTGATGACATTACCCTGGCACAATATCTCACACCACCACTCTCAACAGTTACCCAAAACATGAAAGACATTGGCTATCAAGCAGCAACATTACTCAGCCGCTTTATACTCAATGAAGAAATCGAACGACAACACATCTTTGTACCACACGTACTAACAATACGAGAAACAACAACAGAACGAAAAACAAAGAGCGGAGCTTTGCGTTAAGAAATGAGGAGCTGGAGCCGGGCAGAACAAGATTCGCCAGAATCGGTGAATCCCAGCGAAGCAACCGCATTTCTGCAAAGCGTAACTCATTTCAAAAAGAGAGTGGAGCTTTGCGTTAAGAAATGAGGGGCTGGAGCCGGGTAGAACAAGATTCGCTAGAATCGGTGAATCCCAGCGAAGCAACCGCATTTCTGCAAAGCGTAACTCATTTCAAAAAGAGAGTGTAGCTTTGCGTTAAGAAATGAGGGGCTGGAGCCGGGTAGAACAAGATTCGCCAGAATCGGTGAAGCCCAGCGAAGCAACCGCATTTCTGCAAAGCGTAACTCATTTCAAACAGAGAGCGAAGCTTTGCGTTAAGATGGTGAAATTCATAAAATAAGGGAAGGCTGGGACTTTTGTCCTAGCCTTTTCGTTATGCAATGTAACAGTCAAGAGAAATACTCTCCGAGTGTCCACTACCGCCTCGAATCGCGACAGTCAACAAAGAAACGCCCATCGGAGTGGCGCGCAAACAATCCGATCGGGTCACTTAGTCCATGATCGAAGGCTGAGTGTTCGGGAAGCAACTCGATCGCGACACTCAGCGAGTCATTCTCCTTGTAAAGACCGGAAGGAGGAGATTGCGCGCCACTCAGCTAGCAGAAGCTACAGAAGTGTCGGGAATGAAGTCGGATTGCGCCACTGAAAATCGGCAGGTGGCTCTGAGTGTCCCCTAGTGGATTGAATCGCGACACTCAGCCAGCCATTCTCCTTGTAAAGACCAGAAGGAGGAACTTACCCGCCACTTAACAAGCAGAAGCTAAAAAAGTGTCGCACATCGAGTCGAATCGCGACACTGAAAATCGGCAGTTGTTCTGAGTGTCCACCACTGCCTCGAATCGCGACAGTCAATAAAGGAACACCAGCTCAGTGGCGCGCAAGCTATCCGATCCGGTCATTTAGTCGATAATCGAAGGCTTGAGTGTCCGGGAAACAGCTCGATAGCGCCACTCAGCGAGCCATTCTCCTTGTAAAGACCAGAAGGAGAGAGTTGCGCGCCACTTAACAAGCAGAAGCTAAAAAGGTGTCGCACATCGAGTTGGATCGCGACACTGAAACCCCCCAGGCGCTCTGAGTGTCCACCACCGCCTCGAATCGCGACAGTCAACAAAGAAACGCCCATCTCAGTGGCGCACAAACAATCCGATCGGGTCACTTGTTCCATGATTGAGAGCTGAGTGTCTCGAAATTAGGTTGCTTGTGCAGATGAGCTAAAAAAAATGAAGGGTTTTGACTGTTATTGATTGATATGATTGTTTGTGAATGCTATACTGATTTTGAAGAGGTGATGGAAATGCTTACAGAGGAACGGCAGGCAGCTATTTTGGCCTTGTTGGAAAAACAACAAGTCGTTAAATCGAAAGAATTAGTCGAACAGTTAGATGCTTCGGAATCAACGGTGAGGCGTGACCTGGCAACGTTAGAAGCGGAAGGAGAGCTCATCCGGATCCACGGAGGCGCCAAGAAAAAGTATACGATCGATGAAGAAGAAGCGATGGAAGATAAAACTATCAAAAACGTTCACGATAAGCGCCTGATCGCGAAAAAAGCGGTCAGCACGGTCCAAGATGGGGAAACCATTTATCTGGATGCCGGCTCCACCACCTATGAATGCATCGAATTTCTTGCTGCCAAAAAGGTGACGGTGGTCACGAATGGGATCCCCCATGCAGTGGCGCTGGTGGAAAAGGGCGTCAACACCATTTTGATCGGCGGGCAGATCAAACCGAAGACGAAAGCGGTCGTAGGCGCCACAGCCAGCGCCCAGTTGGAGCAGTACCAGTTTACGGACGCCTTTCTGGGTATGAACGGGATCCATTCCACCTACGGACTGACGACCCCGGATGTGGAGGAAGCGGCGTTGAAAAAAACGGCGCTCCAACAGGCGAATCAAAGCTACGTTCTGGCAGATGCGTCGAAATTCGATAAGGTCCATTTCGTCCGCGTATGCGAGCTGGACGATGCGATTCTGGTCACGACTGCGGGCAATCCGTGGATCGAACGGCTGGATCTGGACGATAAAACTATGATTTGGGAGGCTTGACAGATGATTTACACAGTAACGCTCAATCCATCGATCGATTACATTACGTACGTCGACGATATGCAACTGAACGCGCTGAACCGCATGACGGACGACCGGAAATTGCCGGGTGGGAAAGGCATCAACGTGTCGCGTATCTTGACACAGCTGGACATCGACACGACCGCACTCGGCTATGTGGGCGGCTTCACGGGGCGCTTTCTCGACGAAACGCTTCAAACAGAAGGCATTCGCACCGATTTCATCCCGGTAGCCGGGACCACACGCATCAACGTCAAAATCAAATCCGCCGGTGAAACGGAAATCAACGGTGCCGGCCCGACGATCGCTGCAGACGAGCAGGAAGCTTTGAAGCACCAGCTCCATGCGCTCAAACCGACGGACATCGTCGTCCTATCCGGCAGTAAGCCCGCTGGCGTCGCGAACGATTTCTACGCGCAACTCATTGCTCAGCTCACTGACGCCGGCATTCCCTTTGTCATCGACACGACCGGTGAAGAGCTGGAAGCCGCCATTCCGCAGGGGCCTTTGGTCATCAAGCCGAATCACCATGAACTGGCTGAATTGGTGGGAAAAGAGACGCTATCCGATGCAGAAATCTACCAGCACGGAAGAGAACTGCTCGAGCGCGGTGCGCAATTTGCGCTCATTTCAATGGCTGACAAAGGGGCATTGTTGTTTACACCTGAAGGAATCTGGCAGGGACAAGCCGCACCGGGAGACGTCATCAATTCCGTCGGCGCCGGTGACTCCATGATCGCAGGATTTGTGGGAACCTACAGCCAGACACACGATCCACTAGAAGCCTTCAAAATGAGTGTGGCATGTGGCTCCGCCACAGCCTACCAAGAAGACCTGGCCACCCACGAACAGATCCAAGCAGTCTATCAAACCGTCGCGATCAAAAAAGTAGACTAAAGAGCGACGACTAGCTGAATGCACCATGGTGAGGGACTGAATGTCCACTAGTGACTCGAATCAGAACCCTCAGCCAACCATTCTCCTTGTAAAGACCGGAGGAGAGACTTGCGCGCCACTTAGCGAGCAGAAGATACCAAAGTGTCGCGCAAGCAGTCGGATCGCGCCAGTGAAAATCGGCAGGCGCACTGAGTGTCCGCCACTGCCTCGAATAGCGACACTCAAAGAAGAAACGCCGTCTCAGTGGCGCACAAACCATCCACTCGTTTCATAGTAGGACAAATTCTCTGCACTTATATACTTACTTATAGAAGAAAGGAATGAATCAGATGAAAATTCAAGATGTTTTATTGAACGATCTCATGATCCTCGATTTACAAGCGACTTCTAAAGAAGGCGCCATTGATGAAATGATTGCTTCTTTGTATGAACACGGAAAAATAACTGATCCGAAAACCTTTAAAGGCGGGATCATGGAACGCGAAGCTCAGACGTCTACCGGACTTGGAGACGGGATCGCGATGCCGCATGCAAAAAATGAATCTGTCAAAGAAGCGGCAGTCGTTTTCGCCAAAAGTAAAAAAGGCGTCGACTTCAAATCGCTCGACGGCAAGCCAGCCGAATTGTTCTTCATGATCGCAGCTCCTGAAGGCGGCAACAATGTTCATCTAGAAGTCTTAGCGGCCCTTTCCCGTTCGCTGGTCAATGAAGAAGTGATCACAGGGTTGAAACAAGCCCAGACACCTGCAGAAGTCCAAGCAGTTTTTGAAAAAAGAGAAACGGAAAATGAAGCCGAAGAAGCAGGCACCAGTGAAGCAGCTACCGGCACAGAAACAGCCGGTGAAAAACCATTCGTTGTTGCTGTCACCGCATGTCCAACAGGCATTGCGCATACCTATATGGCTGAAGATGCCCTCAAGAAAAAAGCCAAAGAAATGGGCGTAGCGATCCGAGTTGAAACAAACGGGTCCGATGGGGTAAAAAACCGCCTCACAGCAGATGAAATCAAACGTGCAAAAGGGGTCATCGTGGCGGCCGACAAAAAAGTCGACATGAACCGCTTCAACGGCAAAGCCGTACTCGAACGGCCCGTCAGTGAAGGCATCAACAAACCAGAAGAACTGATCACCAAAGCACTGAACGAAGACGCTCCGATCTACCGAGCAGAAGGCGGCGAACAGACAGCTGACGAAGGGGCAACAAGCCAAGCTCCTGGATTGTCGACATTGTATAAAGATTTGATGAACGGGATCTCCCACATGTTGCCATTCGTAGTCGGCGGCGGGATCCTCCTAGCCATTTCGTTCTTATTCGAAAGCTCATTCGGTTCAGACAGCGTCTTGTTCACAGCATTCAACGAAATCGGGGGCGCAGCATTCAACTTCCTGATCCCGATCCTCGCTGGGTATATCGCCATGAGTATCGCCGACCGTCCTGGCCTCTTGCCCGGAATGACCGGTGGCCTGCTCGCAGTCTCCAGTAACGCCGGATTCCTTGGTGGACTCGTTGCCGGTTTAGTCGCTGGGTACATGATGTATTATTTGAAAGTAGCCCTGCGTGGCGTACCGAAACAATTTGCAGGCTTGAAATCGATCCTCCTGTATCCAGTATTAGGCTTACTCGGAATCGGCTTATTGATGTACTTCCTTATCGGACCAGTCTTCTCCGGAATCAACAATGTCATGCTAGACTTCCTAGCTAACTTAGGTACAGCCAACATGGTCCTCCTGGGCGCCATACTCGGTGGCATGATGGCCTTCGATATGGGTGGCCCGTTGAATAAAGCCGCTTACACCTTTGCGATCGGCATATTCGCCGATACCGGAGACGGAAGCTTGATGGCAGCCGTTATGGCCGGCGGAATGATCCCGCCATTAGCCATTGCTGTAGCCGCACTCTTATTCAGAAATAAATTTACAGACGAAGAACACCAATCGGGACTAGCCAACTTTGTCTTAGGAGCCTCCTTCATCACAGAAGGAGCCATACCCTTTGCCGCAGCCGATCCCTTACGTGTCATCGGATCGTCTATTATCGGAGCATCCATAGCTGGCGGACTCACCCAGTTTTGGGACGTCGCCATCCCAGCACCACACGGCGGCATCTTCGTGATCACCCTAGCCGAAAATCCCTTGCTGTTCTTACTCACACTCCTGATCGGAACCATGATATCAGCCGTGATCCTAGGCTTCTGGAAAAAACCAGTAGAAATAAAATAGAGTGCGAAAAAAAGCGTTCAGACCCGAATAAAGCTCCGCATACTCTATCCGTAAGTTGCTGAAGCAACAACGGCTACAGCAACTGGAGCGAAAAATAGAAGATAATCGCAGATTATCGCATATTTTTTGTGAAGTGGACGTCGGGTCTGCTTTTTTGAGCACATTTCAAATCAGAGAGTGAAGCTTTGCGTTTAGAAATGAGGGGCTGGAGCGGGGCAGAACAAGATTCGCCCGGATCGGTGAAGCCCAGCGAAGCAACCCCATTTCTGCAAAGCGCAACTCATTTTCAAATCAGAGAGTGAAGGCGACTGTTCTGGCTCGACCGGAAAATAGGGCCGCACAGGACAGAGCATCCCGCGCATGGCCAAGCGGCATCTTTTTCCCAAGAGCCAAGAAGCCGCAACTCATTTCAATCAGAGAGTGAAGCTTTGCGTTAAGAAATGAGGGGCTGGAGCGGGGCAGAACAAGATTCGCCCGAATCGGTGAAGCCCAGCGAAGCCACCGCATTTCTGCAAAGCGCAACTCATTTTCAAACAAAGAGTGAAGGCGACTGTTCTGGCTCGACCGGAAAATAGGGCCGCACGGGACAGAGCATCCCGCGCATGGCCAAGCGGCATCTTTTTCCCGAGAGCCAAGAAGCCGCAACTCATTTCAATCAGAGAGTGAAGCTTTGCGTTAAGAAATGAGGGGCTGGAGCGGGGCAGAACAAGATTCGCCAGAATCGGTGAAGCCCAGCGAAGCCACCGCATTTCTGCAAAGCGCAACTCATTTTCAAACAGAGAGTGAAGGCGACTGTTCTGGCTCGACCGGAAAATAGGGCCGCACGGGACAGAGCATCCCGCGCATGGCCAAGCGGCATCTTTTTCCCGAGAGCCAAGAAGCCGCAACTCGTTTCAATCAGAGAGTGCGAAAAAAGGATTCAAACTGAAAAGTGGAATGCGTTTTGAATGTCCACTACCGGATCGAATCGTGTCATTCAACAAAGAAACACCGTCTCAGTGGCGCACAAACCATCCAATCACGTCATTTATTCCATAATAGAAAGCTGAGTGTCCCGAAAGCAAATCAATTGGGACACTCAGTTTGTTTTTTCTCTGACAATGTCCATTACCTAGTCGTATCGGGACACTCAGCTAGCTATTTTCCTTATAAAGACCGGAAGGAGAGACTTGCGCGCCATTCAATGAGCAGAAGCTAAATAAGTGTCGCAAAAGAAGTCGAATCGTGTCATTCAACAAAGAAACGCAACGTGAGTGACGCGCAAACTATCCGATCGCGTCACTTATTCCTTGATAGAAAGCTGAGTGTCCCGAAAGCAAATCAATTGGGACACTCAGTTTGTTTTTTCTCTGACAATGTCCATTACCTAGCCGTATCGGGACACTCAGCCACCTATTTTCCTTATAAAGACCGGAAGGAGAGACTTGCGCGCCATTCAATGAGCAGAAGCTAAATAAGTGTCGCAAAAGAAGTCGAATTGCGACAGTCATCGAAGAAAAGCAACGTGAGTGGCGCACAAACCATCCGATCACGTCACTTATTCCATGATAGAAAGCTGAGTGTCCTGAAAGCAAATCAATCGGGACACTCAGCTGTTTTTTCCTCGGGCAATGTCCATTAACTAGTCGAATAGGGACACTCAGCCACTGATTCTCTTTGTAAAGACCGGAAGGAAGAACTTGCGCGCCACTCAGCGAGCAGAAGCCAGAAAAGTGTCGCACATCGAATTCGATTGCGACACTAACAAGCGAAATGCACTCTGAGTGTCCACATCTACCTCGAATCGCGTCATTTAACAAAGAAATACCGTCTCAGTGGCGCACAAACTACCCGATCAAGTCACTTATTCACTTAACCAAAGCTGAGTGTCCCAAAGGGTTCTCCGCATGCTCCATTTATAAAGTGGACGACGAGTTTGGTTGTTAAAAAATTTTTGGAGGGTTCTGCTTCGGCAGAACCTTCTTTATTTACATAGTGAAGATAGATTTCGCATTGCCTCCTTTTTTTCTTTGATTGACACTAGCGGATATTTCAATTACAATTACTTATATAAAGTAAGTAGAAAAACAAATAAACAATAAACAAACAAACCAATCAGGAGGCTCATTCATGAAATTTCATCAAGCACCCGTAACATATGTAGGCGAAGTACAGCTCAACGTGGCAGACTTGGCGCGCTCACTCGCATTTTATCAAGACGTACTTGGGTTTCAAGTATTCGATCAAACCGACACGACCGCAACATTGACAGCCGACGGAAATCGTCCGCTCTTGTCTTTGACCGAAATCGACAACGCAACTAGCCGCAACCCGCAAGAAACCGGGTTGTTCCATTTTGCGATCCTGTTGCCGACACGTGGCGACTTGGGCCGGTTCATCCGCCACCTTGCGCAACTAGAAATCCCACTTGGCGGGGGCGACCATGATGTCAGCGAAGCTGTCTATTTCAGCGATCCAGATGGCAATGGTATCGAAGTGTACCGCGACCGTCCCTCTACAGAATGGGAGTGGGATAATGGAACTGTTCAAATGGGCACCAAAGAACTCGCTGCCCAAAGCATTATGGACAGTGCTCCAACCGAACCGTGGCAAGGCTTGCCACCTGAAACAGTGATGGGACATATTCATCTCCAAGTAAACGACCTGGCTGCCGCCGAAGAATTTTACACAAAAGGACTCGGTTTTGACCTCACCACCCGTTACGGGACCGGCGCGACATTTTTGTCACATGGAGGCTATCACCACCATGTCGGGCTGAACACATGGAATAGCCAAGGGGGGAATCCACCCGAACCCAACAGTGTCGGACTCGCTGCGTTTACCCTGGAGATTCCCACTAAAGCGGAATTCCAGCAGGTAGTCGCTCAGCTCGAAGACATTGGGGCCGTGGTCCGAAACAGCCAGCAAGAATTGCGGACATTCGATCCCGCCGGAAATGCCATCATCCTGCGCATCCAAACAAACTAGCCTGAGACTGTAGCAAACGTCGGATCTTTTTTTGGAGAACGTTTTAGAAAGTAAAGTTTGAGAAATGATTAGAGTCTGAGACAATTGTCTCAGACTCTTTTTTATATAAACCAGTTGATTGAAGCAGCAAAACCGGACCCTAAACAAAAGCGAATCGAGCTCAGCGAGTTGCCCGCAATTCTTTTCACTACCCCAACAGACAAAAAGTCTGCTATCCTTAGCCTAACAATAGAGGAAAGGAACAGAGACATGGAACTGAAAAGAGAACGTCTGTGGTATGCGGATATCCTCCGCTTGCTTGCCATACTGATGGTATTGACCATCCACATCACATCCAAAGATTTTCACCGCGTGGACATCACGTCCGTGCACTGGCAACTCATGAACGTCTTGAACAGCTTGTCGCGCATCAGCGTGCCGCTTCTCTTTATGGTCAGCGGGATCTTTTTCCTGGATCCCGACAAAGAAGTCTCCCTGCACACACTCTTGACCAAGAACATCAGCCGTCTCATCCGCGCATTTATTTTCTGGTCCGCCATTTATGTACTGTTTAACCGGATCATTGACATCGAAACCCTGTTTGCCGACCGAAGTGTCGCACAGGCGCTTCCCGAAACCGTAACACCTGAAGCCGTCGAAGAAAACCTGTTCGAATTTATCCAAGGCTATTTTCACCTATGGTTCCTGTTTCAAATGGCCCAAGTCTATCTCTTTGTCCCACTCCTGCGGCCCATCGCCAAAGGCCGTTCCCTCCACCTCTACGCAATCGGCCTCGCTATCGTTGTGGGCATCTTGACCCCCACACTGCGCCAATTCCCGGTCTTGTCAAATGTCACTTTGGTGGAAAAAGGGATCCAACTGGAAATAACGTTTGGCTATCTAGCCTATTTTTTGACCGGCTCAGCCATCGCACGCTACGATTTATCCAAAACGATCCGACACATACTCTACACAGGAGGCATCCTGGCGAGTCTCATCACCATACTCGGCACCGCCTTCTATTCCATTCAACAAGGTTCGCATTATACACTGTTTTACGAATATTTGACGCCCAACGTGTTCGTGATGACACTGGCTGCCTTTGCCTTCATCCAGTCAAAAGGAAAAGATTTCAAACCGAGCCCGCAGATCAAAAGACTGCTCGTCACCTCTACGAATTATTCATTCGGAGTCTACTTGGTCCATGTGTTGATCCGGGACTTCATTTGGCTCGCCGGCTGGAACACTACCCTGTTCACACCCTGGCTATCGATACCCGTGTCCATGATCCTGGTGCCCCTAGGTAGTATCCCCATCATTTGGCTCATGAAACGCATACCGTTCCTAAGAGAGACCATTCAGTAATAGCTAAAATAAGGAAAGAAATGCCGCGCATTTCTCTCCTGCAGTCAAGCTTATCCCTTTCGTAGAGGGTAATCAGTGCTTGCTATATAGGTCAACTGTGCCGGATCCTCTTCGATCCGACACAGTTGACCTTTATTTGTTCTGCAAACTTTCCAGCAAGCGAGCCAATCGGTCAACATTTGAAGACAGTACAGGCGAAGTTGCCGGAATCACATGGGATCGGTCAACTTCGAACAAGATTCGCTTTGAAGCTACCCATAAGCAAGTCAATCAGTCAACTTTTGAAAAAAGCACAGGCGAAGTTGCCGGAAACACACAAGATCGGTCAACTTCGAACAGTATTCGCTTTGAAGTTACCCATAAGCGAGTCGATCGGCCAACTTTTGAAGAAAATATAGGCGAAGTTGCCGGAAACACACAGAATCGGTCAACTTCGAACAGGATTTCGCTTGAAGTTACCCATAAGCGATCCAATCGGTCAACTTTTGAAAAAAGCACAGGTGAAGTTGCCGGAAACACACAGAATCGGTCAACTTCAAACAGGATTTCGCTTGAAGTTACCCATAAGCGAGCCGATCGGCCAACTTTTGAAGAAAATATAGGCGAAGTTGCCGGAAACACACAGAATCGGTCAACTTCGAACAG
>NZ_AUEG01000007.1:0-54172 GCF_000425865.1 Lacticigenium naphthae DSM 19658 | reverse complement strand
CTTGAAGTTACCCATAAGCGAGCCGATCGGCCAACTTTTGAAGAAAATATAGGCGAAGTTGCCGGAAACACACAGAATCGGTCAACTTCGAACAGTATTCGCTTTGAAGTTACCCATAAGCAACCCAATCGGTCAACTTTTGAAGAAAGCACAGCTGAAGTTGCCGAGATTACTTCCGTTCAAGCAACTTCAAATAACCCATCTCTTTTGAACTTGCTGAAGATGCCTGCGACTACCCATTTACCTGACCGCTTTTCATGCTATGTGACTCTACAGGAGCGTTTAGTAGACTGTCGCTAGTCTTGAAAGTAGGTTTCAGAAAAAATAGCTACAGAGATGAAAAGTCTGGGAATCCCCCCAGACTTTCTTTTCTATCAGAAAAAGGAACCGATAACTGCTTGAATAATTCTCTCAAACATTTTATTAAGCAATTGAATCCAAGTCTGTTATTCTTAAGTTGTGAGGAAAAAAGGCTTGTGGGAAACAGCCACGAAAGCTGATTCCACTCACAGGAGAGTAAGAGGAGAAGAGGGCGAAACAATCTGTTCACAAGGTAACAATCTTTTTGTTTTTTTTCGACATACTTTGCAAAAACAGTTTATCTTTCTTTAAAAACATGTTAAACTAATCACATGCAAGAAAATAAAGATATTATGTAGGGAGTAGGGATACAATTATGAAAAAAATCATGAGTGGATTAAAATTCTATTTCCGTAACGGAGAAACGTGGACAATTGACCGCGAAAACATTGGTGACTTATGGATCAAACAAGTCACAACCAGCTACGGACGTATTGACGAAGGCGAATTACAAGAAATTCACCCCTGCCAATCATTCAAAATCGAAATTACCCGTGAAGCTGATCAAGTGAAATCCAACGATATCAACCTTGGAGGACTCGAAACCGGCATGTTTGACCGCGTTGCCCGTCGCCAAGATATCGAAAGAATGGAAATCCTTTACCGCGACTTAGCGGAAAGAGACAGCATTTACTTCCCGTATGAAGCATCAGACACGGATGAACACGTCAATGCTTACCAATCATCTTTTGTTTCCGATAACGATAAGTTATACCTCGTTATCGATCCAGAAACAACCGCTGAAGAAGTTTATCCGGACGCTTCTTCAAACTAACCTAGTTGCTTCTTGTTTTATATCTATACCCTCTTACTCCGTGGTCACGCGCAAGCGTGACCTCCTTTTTTTGTCTAAAAAAACCAGCTCCCAAGGATTCCGCTTGACGATCAAGCCGACACCAGTCACTCTCCCACAGCGACAATACCTATTCTCCGTACAAAAAGGCCAGTATTCAAGTTTCGACTTGAACACTGGCCTTTCCTTATAGTTAAAGTTTTTCGGGTCTGAACGCTTGTTTCAGACTTTATTCTTTATTTAAACCAAACTTTGGCGAATTTGTTTCCGATGATCCCACCAAGGATCATGACTGCTAGGAAGACCCAGCCAGATAATGAAAATTGTGCAATCGGTGTATACAATGCCCCGACGTTACAACCATTAGCTAAACGTGTACCAAATCCCATGGACAGGCCACCCAAAGCGAATAAGAAGAACTGACGCACAGATAAGCTCATTTCAGACATGAACGCTTCTCTGAATTTGTTTGCAGTGAGTAAGAAGACGATGGTCCCCAAGAAGATACCGGCATTTTGTGTATTGACCGGATGACTGAAGAAGGGAGCACTGTAATGTTCAGGCGCGCCGAGTGTAAATTCAGCTAACGCTTCTGCAGAAACCCCAAACAACATGAGGACTTTCCCAAACCAGAAACCGTAAGGAGTCGAAGCGCCCCAACCAGAACCAGTGACGCCCATCAAGAGTGCGAAAACCAAGGCGATTGCTACAGCACCTTGTTTCAAAGTCCAGGGACGAACAAACAAGCGGTTGTAAGTTTCATTGGAGAACAAGCTGTATTCTTTCGAATCGAATGTATCGGGTTCATCTTGACGAGTTTCCATGAAATGTCCAGCATAGGTATTGTTGCGTTTGCGTGAACTTTCAAATTTGTAACTGAAGAAAATGACGATGCCACAAAAGAGTGCGGTCAATAGAATGGCACCCAAGTACCCGTTCAAGCCGTCCCATTTGAATAAATCAGGCAAGAAGACACCCGTTTCAAATGTACTGGAGTTGAACCAAGTAGCTGTGACGAATTCAGCGGAACGTTGGATAGGAAAACCTAAGAAAACGCCCATTCCGAAAAAGACTAACGTGACTAACGCACGTGGTAAAGCAGTGACCAAGTCAGTCAAGACCCCAGAAGCACAACAAGCGGAGAAGGACATCCCGAAGCCAAATAATGCGCCCCCAGCAAGTAAGCCAAAGTTGATCGGATTGATCCACAATCCAAAAGTAGTGGGATCGGCATTAAACAAGAAAGCTGTCGAGATCAACGTAGTGATGAAAAACATAAACATCAACGTCCGCAATAATTTCGTTGACCCCGTTGTATAGGCCCGGTTGATGCTTCCAGCGAAACCTGTATACGCACGTGAGAGTGCATAGCCTAAGGATAAGCCCATAAGCAAGCGGAAAAATAGCATACCCGACTCTAAAAAATTGTACCCCATGAATAAAATAATACCTAAAAATGCAAAGCCAAAAATCGGTTGGATTTTAGACTCCCTCTGCATTGGTTTTGACACCAACATACTACCCTCTCCTTATAATTAAATGTGATTGATTTCACTAAGAGTATACCGACATGGATTGGCTTGCGCAATATTTATACGCAATAAAGCATATTTTGTTCACAAAAACACAAATGAAAACACTTTAGTATGAGAGTTTAATTAAAATACAAGCATTTTTTGACGTTCAGTACACAATAGGATAATCCACTTATTTAAAGTGAGAAGAAGTGAGCAAGCAAGCAATTACGGTCCCCGGATCATAAACCCTACTAAGACATCCTGCCGTTCAACCATTCCTCCTCGCAAAAGTTCCCTTTCATACGGTATACTAGAGGAAGCAAACAGACAGGAAGGATGAAACACACATGAAAATAGGCGTTATCGGACTCGGGAACATCGCACAGAAAGCTTACTTACCCGTCATGCTCACCCAGCACCCAGAAGTGGACTGGCATCTCTGCACGCGCAACCAGGAAAAATTAGAGCAGATCGGCAAACAATACCGCATCGACAAACTCTTTACGGACTTGGACGAATTTACGGACAGCGGGATCGAAGGGGTCTTCGTACACACGCCCACAGCTACCCATTACGACGTCATCAAGCAATTCATCCACAAAGGCATCCACGTCTACGTGGACAAACCCATCAGCGAGGACCTGGACCAGACCAAAGAACTCCTCGAACTCGCCGAAGAAAAAAACGTCTTACTCATGACCGGCTTCAACCGCCGCTTTGCGCCCATGTTGGACGAATTGAAAAAAATGGAAGACAAGCAGTACGTTTCTGTCCAAAAAAACCGTCAAGGCAGTAGCGGACGCAACACGCGCTTCATGATCTACGACTTGTTTATCCATCCACTGGATACAGCACTCTACCTGCTCGACGGAGAAGTTGAATCCATCCAGTCCACAATAGTCGGCACAAAAGACAACTTTCAACGAGCCTGGGTGATGATCGAATCCAAAGATACGACCGTCTCGGTATCCGTGAACACCGAAGCCGGCGCCAACCTTGAATTCATGGAAGTCCAAAGCAAAAACGGGACCATGCGCCTGGAAAACCTGGATCAGCTTACGACACGCATAAAAAATACCGACCAGACCACCCGCTACAGTGACTGGACACCAACCTTACACAAACGCGGCTTTGAACCAATCATCCAAGCATTCCTGGATGCCCTCAAAACCAAAAAAAGCCCCGTCACCCCCAAATCAGCCTGGCTCTCACACAAAATCTGTGAAGAAATGCTGAAGAAGGAAGGGTACTAAAAAAGAGAGTGGAGGCGACTGCCCTGGCTCGACCGGAAAATAGGGCCGCACAGGACAGAGCACCCTGCGCATGGCCAAGCGGCATCTTTTTCCCGAGAGCCAAGAAGCCGCAACTCATTTCAAACAGAGAGTGGAGCTTTGCGTTAAGAAATGAGGGGCTGGAGCAGGGCAGAACAAGATTCGCTAGAATCGGTGAAGCTCAGCGAAGCAACCGCATTTCTGCAAAGCACAACTCATTTCAAAAAGAGAGTGGAGCTTTGCGTTAAGAAATGAGGGGCTGGAGCAGGGCAGAACAAGATTCGCCAGAATCGGTGAAGCCCAGCGAAGCAACCGCATTTCTGCAAAGCCGCAACTCATTTCAAAAAGAGAGTGGAGCTTTGCGTTAAGAAATGAGGGGCTGGAGCGGGGCAGAACAAGATTCGCCAGAATCGGTGAAGCCCAGCGAAGCAACCGCATTTCTGCAAAGCCGCAACTCATTTCAAAAAGAGAGTGGAGCTTTGCGTTAAGAAATGAGGGGCTGGAGCAGGGCAGAACAAGATTCGTTAGAATCGGTGAAGCCCAGCGAAGCAACCGCATTTCTGCAAAGCCGCAACTCATTTCAAAAAGAGAGTGGAGCTTTGCGTTAAGAAATGAGGGGCTGGAGCAGGGCAGAACAAGATTCGTTAGAATCGGTGAAGCCCAGCGAAGCAACCGCATTTCTGCAAAGTACAACTCGTTTCAAAAAGAGAGTGCGACAATAGGCGTTCAGACCCGGATCATTGGAACGAATACATGAAGCTAGTCGTGAAATGGACGTCGGGTCTGCTTTATTGAGGATGCTTCAAAAACTCATTCATTTTTTGTTTTCTGAGAGAATGCAAAAAAAACCTTAAAGAAAGAAAAAGTACTCCGATAAACAAACAGTATGTAAAAAAATATACCGGTTTGTTAGAGGAGTGAAATGAATGAGGCACATATATAAAAGATTACTTACAGCAATTATGATAGCGACATTTTTCATTGGTGGCTGTAATAAAGACGAGACAACTAAAAAAGATAATGATGAAACAGTCGTTTTAGCAAAAGGAATAGAGAAACCTGAGCTGTCTTCTAAAGTAGCAGAAGACGAAACTCAAGAAGATTTATTAGAGGAGAAACCTCAAAAACCAGGCGATATAGTATCAGCTGAGATAGTTTCTGAGACAATAGAAACTGAAGAGGAAAAAATAGAGAATAAAGAAACCAAACATAAAACTTCCAAAAAAGTAGTAAAATCGGAAATAACCACCGAGAAGAAACAAAACTTCAATGGAAGTCCAACTGTTAACGTAATAGAGTATTTACTACCTTTAGAAAACTCCGCTGAAAGAGTTGAAGAATTGACGCATATCGTTATCCATTTTACGAGCAATGCTCAAAACAAACCGGCAGACCCATTTCTGATTGAAGATACGTATTCCATCTTTAAAGATTATGGTGTTTCTGTTCATTACGTTATTGGAAAAAATGGGGAAATCTATTCCTTGGTTAAAGAAAATCGAATAGCTTACCATGCGGGAAAAGGTGACTTAGACGGATTTCCACAATACCAAGACAGACTCAACCATCATTCTATCGGAATAGAATTGCTCGCTATCGGCACAGAAGATGAAATGGAAGCAATGGTCCCCCAAGATACCTATGCTCAAATCGATTCAGAAGATATCGGGTACACTGAGGCACAATATACTGCACTTCGATCCTTAGTAGATGATATAGTGAAGCGGCACCCAAGTATTCAAAGAGACAGGAACCATATCGTAGGACACGATGAATATTCTAAAGGAAGAAAAACAGATCCTGGGAGCTTGTTCAACTGGTTTGAAATAGGTTTGTAAATGCTTTTACACCAAAGAAATTAAAGAAATAGAAACACAGTCGTTATTAAAAATTCAACAAATAAAATAGGCTTGAGATATGTTATACTATTCTAAGTGTTATTTCTAAAAATCATTTAAATGAGTAGAGGTCTTTATTATGTATGATATGTTTTTTGTTTTGATTATGTGTGTATTCACCATGGTCATTTCGCTGATAGTTACTCCCTTAGTTAAAAAATTGGCAGTCACTGTAGGAGCTGTGGATAATCCGAATAAGAGAAGGGTAAATATAAAGCCCATGCCGACAATTGGTGGGTTAGCAATTTTTATTTCTTTTTTCATTTCCGCCTTTTTCTTGCAGCCACTTTCCACACAAACAGTCTTACCGGTATTCATAGCTTCATCGTTCATAATTGTCACAGGTTTGATAGATGATATAAAAGAAATTTCTCCGTTAGCCAAAATACTTGGGATAGTCATAGCGGCGACAATTATTTATTACTTTACTGATATCAAATTAGAGATGATCACTATACCTATATTTGGTGAAATTCATTTTGGGGTTTTAAGCTTACCGATGACACTCATCTGGATTTTAGGGATTACAAATGCGATTAATTTAGTCGATGGACTAGATGGGTTAGCGAGTGGGATTTCAATAATAGCGCTGAGTACGATGGGGATTATTGGATTTTTCTTTCTAGGATTTGAAAATGTAGAAATTTCCATTATGTTATTCACGTTGGTAGCCGCAATTGTAGGCTTCTGGCCGTATAATTTCTTTCCAGCCTCTATTTTTTTAGGAGATACGGGAGCACTGTTTCTTGGGTTTATGATTGCAGTATTTTCATTAAATGGATTGAAGAATGTTACCTTTATTTCATTAGTTATTCCGATAGTAATATTGGGTATTCCGATAACAGATACACTTTATGCAATCATAAGAAGAAAACTGAAGAAACTGCCCATATCAGCTGCAGATAAACATCATATACATCATAGACTAATGGGATTGGGTCTGTCGCATAGACAAACGGTATTAGCGATTTACTCGCTCGGAATCATTTTTTCCATTATTGCTTTATTGTATAAAATGTCAACATTCTGGGGTACGATTATTTTATCTATTGGAGTAATAGTGGGTGTAGAAATATTCGTGGAAGTTATAGGCTTAATAGATCCGGGGAGAACTCCATTTTTAAATTTTGTTAAGAAATTATTCAAAAAAGCAAAATCAGATGAAAAGCCAAATAAATAGAATACAAATAAAAAGTAAGAGACTGGGAATCCAGTCTCTTACTTTTTATTCATAACCATTTGGATTGTTTTTTTGCCAGTTCCATGAGTCACGAACCATATCGTCAATTGTTAGTTTCGTTTCCCAATTCAACTCCTCTTTTGCTTTGGAAACATCGGCATAACTACTCGCAATATCTCCAGCTCGCGGTTCTACAATTTCATACGGAATATCTACACCATTCTCTTTTTCAAAAGTCCGGACTAAATCTAATACACTCGTGCCTTTTCCCGTACCTAAATTGTAGGCTTCGATACCAGTTGAATGGAGAACTTTTTCTAGGGCTTGAATATGACCTTTGGCCAAATCAACTACATGAATATAATCCCGAACGCCTGTACCGTCTGGTGTTTTATAAGTATCCCCAAACACACTTAGTTTTGCGCGTTTACCTACTGCGACTTGAGTGAGATACGGCATGAGGTTATTCGGGACCTCACTAGGATCTTCACCAATCAGACCCGATTCATGTGCGCCGATTGGATTAAAGTAACGTAAAAGAGCCGTACTCCAATCTTTATCGGCAATAGATTGATCTTGCAAGATTTGTTCGATAAACATTTTTGTTGTGCCGTATGGATTGGTGGTGCTTAAGGGCATAGTTTCTTTGAAAGGAACAACGTTATTCATACCATAAACTGTAGCAGATGAACTAAAGACCATGTTTTTTACAGCGTATTCATTCATCAATTCCATCAGTGTAATGGTTCCTATAATATTGTTACGGTAATATTTCAATGGTTTTTCAACTGATTCACCTACCGCCTTATAACCTGCAAAATGAATAACCGCTTCAATATTATTCTCTTTGAAAATATTTTCTAAACCCTCTTTATTGAGAAGAGTCTCCTCATAAAAAGTAAAACTCTTACCTGTGATTTTTTTGATGCGATTTAGAACTTCGTGTTTGCTATTAGAGAAATCGTCAACGACAATAACTTCGAAGTTTTTCTTCAATAATTCGACTACCGTATGGCTACCGATATAACCAGCACCACCCGTGATTAAAATGGACATAAAATCCCTCCCTTTGAAAAGTATAGCATAATCCAAAAATTATTAGTCAGGTAATGGAGAAATATGACTAATAATTTTTTAATGAAGATGAATTAAGAAGCGAGTTATGCTATCATAATTTAGATAATGTGAAAAGATAAAATTAGAAAAGCATAGTAATAAATTAAAAAATAGCGTTAAAATATTTATTGTTAGTAAATTGTAAAATTTGATTGAGGGAGTTAAAAATGGATAAACTAGTATCAGTTATAATACCGGTCTATAATGCTGAAGAATATATAAAAAAAACGATAGAATCTGTCTTAGCACAAACCTTTCAAAACATTGAATTAATTCTTGTAGATGATGGATCGACAGATAAAAGTAAATCGATTATTGAAACATTAGTGGAAACAGATTCACGTGTTTACTACTTCTATCAAAAAAATGCTGGAGCACCAGCTGCTCGGAACTATGGTATTTCAAAATCTAAGGGAGATTTTATTTATTTAATTGATTCGGACGATGAATTAAATACTGAAGCAATAGAAAATATGTTGTTCTCTTTTGAAAATAAAGAAGTTGATTTGGTTGTGGGCCAATATCAACATATGAATGAAAAAGGCACCTTAGGTAAAAAAGAAGATTTTGGGTATACAGATACGAAATTGTTAGAGGTTAGTGATAATCTTAAGGAACTAGCATTTGTCCCCCCTTTTCCGGGAAACAAAATGTACCGCACAAATGTGATAAAAGATAATAATATTTATTTTGCAAATGTCAAAATTGCTCAAGATTTAAACTTCTACCTAAAGGTATTGCTTCACGTTAGAAAGATACAATTTGTTAAAGAAGTAGTATACTATTACCGATTTAGAGAAGGTAGTATAAGCAATACGTATACGAAATCAATATTGGATATTAGACCGAGTATTGAGAATGTAGAAAAATACTATAAAATGAATGAAAATTATGATAAACAGCTTTTTGATAATATCAAGTATTTATATTATTCATATCAATTATCAAAAGTTCCTCAAATCGCAAGTGAAAAGGACCGCAAATCTGTTTTTTGGGATTTAAAGCACGAACTGAAAAAAATTAAAAAAAGAGATTTATATCAGTCTATATATAGGAAAAAATATTGGAATACTACATTAAAATTATCTTTGAGTTTTATTTTTTTGAGTAAATATTATCAAAAATTTCAAATTTCAAAAAAGCAAGAGAGGTAAATAAATGAATCCATTAATTAGTGTTATTGTACCAGTTTATAATGTTGAGAGCTTGCTTCCTAGGTGTTTGAACTCGATTGTTCTTCAAACATATGCTAACCTAGAAATCTTGCTGATAGATGACGGTTCTACAGATGAAAGTTTGGAAATTTGTCGTAGTTATGAGAGAGAGGATTCTCGTATTAAAGTACTAACTAAACCAAATGGTGGTCAAGGGAGTGCTAGAAATATGGGATTAAGTATCTGCAAGGGCGATTTAATCACATTTGTAGATAGTGATGATTGGTTAGTTAAAGAAATCTACGAGCATGTAGTTCAATTATTTAACAAACTTAAGATAGATATAGTGAGTTTTAATACCATTCAAACTAATGGCGATGAAAAACTTCCTGAAGTTACAGATCAAGTAGTCGAGGTCAATGGTGTGGAAATTTTAGAAGATTACCTGTATCGCGGTCAAACAGAAGTAGCGCCTTTTACAGTGTGGAGAAAAGTTTACTCTAAATCTATTTTAGAGAATCTTAGATTTGATGAGAAAACAATAAATGAGGATATCTTATTTAATTATTCTGCATTAGAAAAAGCAGATAAACTCGTTCACACTAATAAAGTAGGTTATTATTATTTTCAGGAAAATAAAAGCACAACAAGAAGTGGATTGAAAAAAAGAGACTTTGATCTGCTAGAAGTAAGTAAGGAACTTGTCGAAGTGACCCAAAAAAGCGAGAATGAAAGATTGATATATTTAGCTAAAGTAAAAAAAGCAAGAACTTATTTTTCTTTATTAGCAAAAATCGCATACTATGGAGTAAGTGATGAAAACATCTCTAGAAAAAAAACAATAAAAGAATTAACAGCAAACATCAGGGAAAACTATTTGCTATTGATTAAATCACCTATGTCGTTCAATCGTAAATTAATGGTTACTGTCCTTGCCGTAAATTATAATATTCTCGCTATACCTTTAAAGATTTATAAACAGTTCAAATAAGGAGCATTCAAATGGACCAATATTTTACACTGAAAGATTATCTTTTATTTTTAAAACAATCAAAAAAAACAATAATAATCACCTCCTTTGCTTTTGTGATTATTTTTTCGGGTCTATATTATTTTTTTAATATTTTAGATTCGCAGGGCGATGAAGAATCTATTGGAAAAACTGTGGCGAATGAAGAAATAATATCAAAAGAGGAAGCTGATCAGTATTTGGATACTGAATATGAGGTGCTTACACAAAACCAACAATCAGAACTAATTAACTATTTAGATCAAGAGGCATATATCTTTAGATATTTTATTGAACTCAAAGATGGTGAACCCTATAGAGAATTCGGTACTGTTAAAGAAATATTAACATTGCCTGAGACTATTCAACAAATTCAAAATAATCTAAATGTTAAATTCAAACCTGATGCTAGTAGAGCAATTCGTATGTCTTTCGATCAGAAAAATAATGTTCACACATTTCTTGTTGGTATCGGAAATGAAGCAGACAATTTAAATATTGCAGAAGAGTATTATTCGCTGCTAGAAAATGCAGAGGGAACTTTTTTTGAAAACAAAAATGTGTATCTAATCGATTCAACCCCAATAAAAAATGATCTTCAGGAAGAAGCTATAGATCCTTCCGAACTTCAAGATCCCACCAGTGCAAGTAATTTGGTTGTTGTCTTCATTTTGATAGTATTCGCAGGTCTCATTGTTGGACTGGTAACCAGTCTCATAAAAACATTTTTTTCAAAAAATATTTCTTCCCTGTATAACTATCAACTTGCTAATACTGAGAAACTTGTAAAAATGAGCCATTATTCAACTCGAAAAACAGATAGTATCATTAATGTTATAAGTTTGATTACAAATAATACAAAAGAAAAGATTGCTTTCTTAGTGCAAGATGATTCAAAAAAGAATTTGCAAGATGAAAGATGGTTAAACAATTACGCTAATACTAGTTATATGTCCGTTTTGGATATTCCCAAAGAAGAAAATTTTGATAAATTCATTATAATAACTGAATTAAATCAAACCAAAAAATCTTGGTACACTGATCAATTAAAGCTCATTCGGAACTTATCAAAAGATATACTAGTTATTGAAATGAACCAAAATAAGAAATCGAATTAAAGGAGTAAACTTAGTGTATAATGAATTCTCAGTATTATTGTCCGTTTATCAGAAAGAAAAAAAAGACTTTTTAATTGCTAGTTTAAATAGTGTGATTAATCAGTCCGTAAAACCCTCGGAAATTGTAATTGTAAAAGATGGGCCACTGACAGAAGAACTTGAAGAAACGCTATCAAATTTTATTGAAGAAATGCCAAGTTTGTTTAAAATCGTCACGTTGAAAGATAATGTAGGATTAGGGTTGGCTTTAAATGCAGGATTAAAAGAATGTAAGTATGATCTGGTGGCACGTATGGATACGGATGACATATCTATGCCTGATAGATTTGAAAAGCAACTTGAAATTTTTAACAGAATTCCAGAAATCGGAATTGTTGGCAGCAATATCAGTGAATTTGTTGACAATCCAAAGAATGTTGTCAGCCAAAGAACGGTTCCTGAAAATCACGATGATATAGTCAAGTTTTCACGAAGGAGAAGCCCTTTTAACCATCCAACTGTCATGTACAAAAAAAACCTAGTCTTAAAATTCAATGGTTATTCAGACTTTAGGCGAAATCAGGACTATGATTTATTTGTCAGAATGTTAAATAATGGGATAAAAGCATATAATATTCAGGAGCCATTGCTTTTATTTAGAGCCGATAGTGATAATTTGAAACGAAGAAAAAGCTGGAAAAAAACTTCATATGACATACAAATGAGGTATAAATTTTTTAGAAAAGGCTACTCTTCCATTCTGGACCTTACAATTACAACGATAGCTTTTATAATTGTATATTTTGCACCATTAAAATTATTTAAGTTGATCAATAAAAAGATTTTGAGGGAAAATATAAAATAAGGAAGTTGGATAATTGTGATTATTGAAAAAAAAATTAATGAAATATTGACTAAATATCCAATTATAAAAAAGAGTGTTAAGCGTCTTTATCAAGTGACATTTTATCTTTTATCCAATAAGGAAGAAAAAAAAGGGAATATAAATAGAGTCACACCAAACGATCAATTTGAATACTTCTTTGGATACTATGATAAGTCTCCTTGGGATAGTGACGAGAGGTATATGCTCTGCTTACGCGTTCAAGATACTTCTAAGAGTGTCGCTCCTAAGGAACCTGCCGAGTTATTATTGATCGATACGAAAAATGATAATACTTTAACTAGCTTAGGTTATACAAATGCATGGAATGTACAACAAGGATGTATGATGCAATGGTTGGGACCTAATTATAATGAAGAAATCATATACAACGATTTTATCGAGGGAGAATACAGATCTATAATTTTAAATATAGTTACTAAAGAAAAGAGAATTATTTCAAAACCAATTTATAGTATTACTGAAGATGGGAATTACGCACTATCTTTAGACTTTTCTAGATTGCATAGGCTACGTAAAGGGTACGGATATTCAAACAAAGAAGATGCTTCCAAAAATGAAAAAGTACCTACGAGTACTGCGATTTGGAAAGTGAATTTAAAAACGAACGAGGTAACAGACTTATTATCATATTCTGATTTTTATAATTTTGAAAATGATAAATCAATGTCAGATGCAGAACATAAAGTCAATCATATAATGATCAACCCTTCTGGAGATAGGTTCATGGTGTTGCATAGATGGCTAAAAGGAACAAATAAATTTACTCGCCTAGTCACTATTGATATGGATGGGAAAAAGATGTTTAATCTAAATGATGACAAAATGACTTCACATTGTTTCTGGAAAAATGATTATGAGATAATTGCATATGCTAATAAACAAGGCAAGGGATCAGGGTATTATTTGTTTAAAGATAAATCTCTAAATTATGAAGAGATTTTAACCAGTTTGAAAAATGATGGACATCCAAGCTATTCCCCTGATAAAGAATGGATTATAACGGATACCTATCCGGATAGGAAAAGGATTGCTAATATTTATCTAGCAAAAGAGAGTGGTGAAATAAATACTTTGGCACAAGTATTTGCACCGTTTAAATATGATAATGATGTTAGGTGTGATCTTCATCCTCGGTGGAATCGAAGTAGTACTGCCATTGCATTTGATTCCGTATTTGAAGGCAAGCGAAGAATGTATACAATAGAAGTGAAACCGGAAAATTTTTTGGAAAAATAAACGAGAGGTAAGATAATGATAAATATACTAGTTTATGGGATATCTACTGAAATCGGAGGAATTGAATCCTTTTTTCTTAACTTTCTTGAACACACAAAAAATGACTGTTTTAACTTTGATTTTATTCTATCAAGTAAAAACGACGTTCAATATAAACAAACTTTAGATGAAACGAATTCAAATATAATAAAAGTTACACCTTGGGGAGAAAATCCTCTTAAACATGGAAAAGAAGTCAAAAAAATAGTACAAGGAAAAAAATATGATTATATCTGGGTGAACACTACCTCTGCAAGTAATATTTCAATATTTAAAATTTCGAAAAAATATTCTAATGCCAAATTGATCATACATTCTCATGGAGCTGCTTTTGAATCGAGAAATAAAGGCATGAAATACTACTTGTTAAAATTGCTAGATAAAATCAACAAAACTAGAATTAGCCATTATGGGGACATACTTTTTGCCAGTTCTAACGATGCCGCTTTGTGGTTATTTGATACAGTAAAAAATGTTCATATTATTTATAACGGCATCGAATCCTCTAAGTATTTGTACAACCGTGTTGAACGTAATCAAATGAAAAAAGAATTAAACTTAGAGAATAAAGAGATTTTGCTAACGATGGGGAGACTCGAAGAAGTTAAAAATCATGAGTTTCTAATTGATATCATGCCCGAACTGATAAAACACAATAAAAATAGGCAACTATTGATACTTGGGCAAGGCAGTTTAGAAAATGTATTGAAAACAAAAGTGAGGGAATTAGGATTACAAGACCATATATTTTTTTTGGGATTTAAAGAAAAAATCGAGAATTATTTAGAAATTGCAGATTTGTTTTTGCTACCCTCGAAAAGTGAAGGATTATCTATAGCTACTATAGAAGCTCAAGCATCAGGTTTACAATGTGTAGTTTCTAATGCAGTGCCCAGTGAAGTAAAGGTCACTGATTCTGTTTATAGGAAGGATATATCCAGTCCTGATGAATGGATCGGTGTTATAGAATATCTTTTAGATAAAGAAGTCGATAGAATCGAGATGAATACTATTGTGAAAGATAGTGATTTCGACATTTCTAAAACTGTATCAGTTTTGAGAACAGTTTTAAAAGAGGGGGGAAATAATGCAAAATAAATTAAAAAATATTTTTTTTCTCCTTTTTCTCTTTTATATTTCTTTTCCCTTTGTTTTCAAACAAAATCATTTGCTGCAAGATCTACTATTTTTCATAGTATACTTGTTGATAATATTTACAAACTGGTCTATATTGATTAGGAAAATAAACTTTTTCAAGCCTAAAAATATGCTCATTCTAAGTTTGTTTATATTAATATCCCTTTATTCGATCATGTATCCATTTATAATGGGGACTTATGATTTATCTTTTTTTAGGGGGATATATTTTTCATCATTTCAGTTGATCATAAGTCATTTGGCTTTAGTTCTTTTATATATTAGATGGTATAAAGAAGAGGCTACGCTGGTATTGTTAGCTAAATTCTATATAGTAGCTTCTCTATTATATTTGTTTTCTACTGTATTTTTAGTATTGACTCCTGGATTGCGCTCATCCTGGCTAAGTATTTTATATATATCCGAAACGGATATTGAACATTTAGCAAAACCACAATATTATACAAGAATAGGTATAGACGGTTTTGCAGGATTTAGACAGACTTTAAGATTCTCATTAGCTGTAGTTTTAAATGTATATTTACTAATAACCCACATCTCAACAAAAGCAAAAATAAATATAGTTTTTTATTTTTCAATGTTTTTTTTACTCATTGGAACTTTATTGTACGGGAGAATAGGTAGTGTGGCATCCGTATTGGCTTTAGGAATAGCTTTCCTACTATTTTTATATTATCAAAATGGATTACATCTCTTTATAAGCTATCTGTTGGGACTTGTTTCGCTAGTATTTATATTACTTGTTGGCTCACTTTTAAGTGAAACCATAAATACTTGGTTTAACTGGGCTTTTGAAATAATAATAAATTTATTCAGAACTGGGGAAGCAACTTCTGTTTCCACAACTGCACTTTTCGAAAATATGTATTTTTTACCTACAATAAAAGAATTCTTTGTTGGTGAAGCATACTTTACAGATCCTATTACGGGTAGTTATTTTGGTTCAACAGATGTCGGTTTTCTAAGAAGTTTACTTTTTTTTGGTATTTTCCCAACACTCCTGAATTATTTCATACCACTTCTGATAATATTCTTTATGTTTAACAATCTGCTCAAAAATAATGGTAAAGCAGCTCATGTCTTATTGTTTTGTTTACTATTTTTATTTATTGTTTTTGAAATCAAGGGTGGTATATATCATTATCTTATACCCTACTTATTACCGTATTATTTTGTTACGGAATACGAGAATAATGGATTTATTAGAAAATGATAGCTATTATTTAATATAGAAAGGATCAACTATGAAATTAGGAATCGTAATTTTAAATTATTTAAATTGGGAAGATACTGTTGAGTGTATCGATTCTATCTATAATCAGACTTATGGTGACTTAGAGATAGTAGTAGTCGATAATAATTCTAAGAATCGGTCCATAGAAAACATAAAAGGAAAGATTATTGCGGACAAAAAACGAATTCCTATACATTTTTTACAATCAGATGAAAATTTAGGGTTTGCTAAAGGAAATAATCTCGGGATACATTACTGTATAAATAAATTAAATATTTCCAATGTTTTTGTGGTGAACAATGATACTATCTTCAAAGAATTCGATTATTTTGAAAAACTAGTAAAAGTTCCAATGGATAAGACTGTTGGGGCAATTGGAACGAGAATCGTTGGTAGTGACGGAAATAATCAGAATCCAATATATTTTAACCCTTCACTTAAAAGTGTTTTTAGAGAATTGATTTTTCCAATAATAGAAACATATAGGAATATAAAAAGATTTGTACAGTCAAATAGAATTGAAGGTAGAAAAGAAAAGGATAGTAAAAAAGATACCACCCAAAAAAGTGGTTATATTTTGCATGGAGCAGCTATTTTATTAACAGAAAATTATTTAAATAAAGCTACAGGTTTTTATCCAAAAACATTTTTGTATTATGAAGAGAATATATTGGGATTGATTTTCAAAAAAATGAACTTAAAAATGATTTATTTAGACGATATTGAAATTTATCATAAAGAGGACCAATCATCAACGATGAGTTTCAACAATCAGACAGATATTAAGTATAAATATGGAAGAAAAAGTGTAAAAGAAGCGCTTAAATTGTATTTCTTATCAAAGGAAAAAATACAAAAAATTATAAATCAGCAAAATTTTGCATATCGTATTGATAAGTAAGAAGTAATAATGGAAAGTAGGGAATTCTCCTCATGGTAATGAGCGATTTTAAATCAGGGATTATATACAGCGCAGTTGGAAAGTATTCAAATGTTGTAATTCAATTATTAGTTAATGCTGTGCTATCTAGAATATTAACGCCTGATGATTACGGTGTAGTAGCTATAGTTCAGATATTTTTGGTGTTTTTTACCCTCTTGGCTGATATGGGATTTGGACCCGCTATTATTCAAAACAAAACCTTAACAACAAAAGACATCAGAGTAATTTATAAGTTTTCGATTTATGTAGCAATAGTATTAGGCTTTATGTTCATGTTTTTAGGTTACCCAGTCAATATTTTTTTTGAAAATAGTGTTTACATTCCTATTTTTGTTATTTTAGGTGTTTCTGTGTTTTTCCAGGCCCTTTTAGTGGTTCCAAAATCGATACTACTAAAAGATAAAGATTTTAGAACAGTAAATGTGGTAGTTATTGCTTCCGGTATTGTAAAAGGTATTGTATCAATCATATTAGCGTTACAAAACTTCAAATACTACTCAATAATTATTGGGGCTATTGTTCAAGCAATCATTACTTATTGGTTTTATTACAAAAAGACAAAAATTTCTTCCCGAGTATCATTTTCATGGGAACCCATAAAAAAAATATGGTTGTTTTCAAGGAATCAATTTGCCTTTAATTTTATTAATTATTTTTCTCGGAATTTAGATAGTATTTTGATTGGGAAGTTTTTGGGACCTACTCAGTTAGCTTTTTATAATAAATCTTATCAAATTTCACTATATCCTAATCAATTATTGGCTGGAATAATCACTCCTGTGATTCAACCAATTATGTCTGAATATGAAAAGGAAACAAAAGTAATAGAAACAGTCTATTTACGAATCACACGTATTTTAGCTAATATTGGTATACCGGTATCCGTGTTCTCGTTTTTTGCTGCTGAAGAGATCATTTTATTCATATTTGGTAATCAATGGGTCGACAGCGTATTAACCTTTAAAATACTTGCAGTATCAATTTGGCTTCAAATGATTGCGAGTACTTCGGGGGCATTTTACCAATCTACAAATCGTACTGATCTCCTTTTATTTTCTGGAGTACAGTCCATGATATTAAATGCACTGTTTATTATTTATGGGGTATATTTAGGGAGCGTTGAAGCTGTAGGTGTGATGTTAGTAATCTCATTTAGTGCAAACTTCTTAGTGAATAATTATCTGCTAATGTATCAAGTATTTGAAACAGGATTCAAAAACTTGATTATATCTTTAACTAAACCAATAATATTAGGAATTTTTCAAATAATTATTTTCCTTATTCTTCCCGAACTTCAATATAGTATATTCATTAACTTAGTCATTAAGTTGATTGTTTTTTCAGTAGTGTTTTTATTTGGTTTAATCGTTACCGGACAGATAAAGGAAATGAAGAAATTAGTTTCTAAATGAAATAAAAAAGCAAATCAAAATGATTTGCTTTTTTACTTCAAGTATCTATTCTTCAATATTTTTTGATAAATTCTAAACAGAAAGGATAATAGACTGTGCAATTTATTTCTGTAAAACAAAACTCTCTACTGCCAATTACAGGCTTAAAAATCATTCTATTTATAGCATTGCATTTTTTGATTACATTTTTTTTGCAATTACTCCATTTCAACTTTGAAAAAGAATTAATAAGTAATTTTTTTTCGATTGAGAACACTTCTATTATATTAGCACAGACATTCATATTGATTTGGATCGGTTTGTGGCTATTCTCAATTACAAGAAGTCTTCTACTCGCAACAATCATCAACACTGTTTTTTTTCTTCTGATGGGGGTAGCAAACCAACAAAAAATCCAATACAGAAGTGAACCCTTGTATCCTTCAGATATTTATTTTCTTAAAGATATAAATTTTGTGTTAGATATGGTCGAACCAATCTATTTAGTGGCACTTATTTTAATAGTGACTTTTATCACAGGAGTTTTTATATATATATTAATGTCCAAAAACAAACGGTCAGCCGACCATAAGTATAAAATTTTTCGATTAGTATCTATTATTATTTTGACCTATGGCTTATTTTATATGAGTAATTTTAATAAACCTGGTAATGCTATCAAAGAATTTTTTTCCAATCATACTTCATGGGTCATGTTTAACCAACATTCTAATTATTCGAAAAATGGCGTAATCGTTGGGTTCTTATTTAACTTAAAGTCTCCTGCAATGCAAGAACCAGGAGGATATTCCGAGAAAAAAGTGGAAGAAATTATTAATAAGTATAAAAAACAAAGTATTGCGACTAATGAAGACAGAGTGACAAATCTTGATGATATGAATATAGTGTATGTGATGAACGAAACTTTTTCCGATCCATTATATTATGATGGTTTATCCGTAAACCAAGACCCCATCAGCGATTTTAGGAATCTTGAAAATTTTGGAAATATAAGTTGGGTGTATACCCCTGCATATGGAGGAGGCACTGCAAATGTTGAGTTTGAAGCGTTGACGGGCATATCTCTGGAACCTTTGTCTGCAAACATTACCACTCCATATATTCAATTAGCAAAAGAAATAGAAAGTTATCCCTCTATTTTGTCTTTAGTAGGTGACAAGTATGACCGATTGGCAATTCATCCATACAATACCAATTTGTATAAGAGAAAAGAAGTGTATGAAGGTCTAGGGTTTGACCAATTTCTTGACCATCATACTATGGAATACACAGAAAGAATTGAAAACAATGAATTTATCTCCGATGAATCTGCATATAAAGAGGTAATAAAAACAATTGAAGGGAATCAAAAACCATCATTTATTCATTTAGTGACTATGCAGAATCATCAGCCTTATTTGGGCAAATACGACAACTTGCTTTTTGAAGTAGAAGGGACACCAGATAATATTGAAACGGCTCATTACATGAATGATTTATACTACAGTTCTTTGGCATTGAAGGACTTCATTTCAAAGCTTGAAAATTCACCTGAAAAAACTGTGGTTTTCTTTTGGGGAGATCATTTACCGAGCTTATACGGAGATGACGTATACGGAAGCAATGGGAAAACAAAAATGCACAAAACTCCCTTGTATATGTATTCAAATTTTTCAGAGATTGGAGCAGTTCCGGATACAATTAGTCCTATTTATTTTATGAACCATATTTATAGTTTGAATAACTCTAAAGTAAGTCCATACATTCAGTTGCTAATGTCTTTAGAAGAGCATATTCCCGTTATCAGTAATGGAACATATTATAGCGAAAAAAAATCTGAATACTACAATAGACGAGAAGAGTTACCTGTTGCGGCACAGGAATTGTTAAATGATTATGATATAATATTATATGACATAACTACCGGCGCTAATTATAGTTCTAAATTAGGATTATATAACTAAAATAATTAAACTAAGTGAGGGAGATATCATAATGAATAATGAAAATATTTTAATCACAGGAGTAGCAGGATTTATAGGGTCATTTTTAGCAAAAAGACTTTTGGAGTCGGGAAATGTAGTCATAGGAGTAGATAATCTTAATGATTATTACGATACAAATTTAAAAGAAAGCCGATTGAATAATTTGCAAACGTATGATAATTTCAAATTTATTAAAAGTGATATTTCAAAAAAGGAAATCATTTTAGATGTTTTTAAGAATGAAAAGCCAACTGTTGTTATAAACTTAGCTGCTCAAGCAGGAGTAAGGTATTCTATTGTCAACCCAGATGTGTACATGGAGAGTAATGTGCAAGGCTTCTTTAATATTTTAGAAGCATGCAGAAAATACCCTGTGAAACATTTGATTTACGCATCTTCAAGCTCTGTCTATGGAAATAATAAAAATGTTCCTTTTAAAGAGGAAGATAGAGTGGATTACCCAGTATCTTTATATGCTGCGAGTAAAAAAACTAATGAAATGATGGCATACACATATAGTCACTTATACAATATTCCAACTACTGGATTACGTTTCTTTACTGTTTATGGTCCAATGGGAAGGCCGGATATGGCTTATTTTGGATTTACAGATAAGTTTTTCAATAATGAACCCATAGCAATTTATAATAATGGGGACTTTGAAAATGATTTATATAGAGACTTTACTTATGTCGACGACATTGTTGAAGGAGTTTCACGGTTAATATCATTGCCACCTTCTAGTGAAGACGGGAATGTTCCAAGTACGATTTTTAATATTGGAAATAATAACCCGGTAAAATTAATGGATTTTATAAGTACCCTAGAAAATGCATTAAGTAAATCACTAAATAGGGAAGTCACATTTCAAAAGGTATTTGAACCAATGAAGCCAGGAGACGTTCCAGCTACCTATGCATCAATTGAGAAACTTAATAAAATCACAGGATTCAAACCGCAAACTCCATTGGAGAAAGGTTTGCAGAAATTTACGGATTGGTATGTTGACTATTATAAAAAGAAATGAGAGCTATATGTACACAATAAAAAAAGTTTTCTGAGTTAAAAATAAACTCAGAAACTTTTTTTGTTGTCATACAGTAAGAGGTTTTTATAAAATAACCATTCTTCTTTAATATGCGCAATGGTAAAATAAAAATAGGAAAAAGGAGTGTGAAATATGGAGAAGAAAATCAGACAATTTATTCGATTAGTTTTTTTGAGTTTATTTTTTATTTCGTATATCAATATGGATCAGGTATATGCACAGGAAGAAGTTCTAACTAATGAACAGGTCGAAACAACCTCAGTTCTTTATGATGAAAATTGGAAAGACAATATTAATGAAATAGGTTATACATATAAAGTGGAAATTGTTTCTCCGGAACAACATGTTTTTTCGGAACCACATTTAGAAAGTAATGAAATTTCTTATCAAACTGAATGGAAAGAAGTAGCTTTTCAAGTGAAAGCAACTTTTAAAGTAGATGATGGTGCAATAGATGAATGGCTTAATATATATTTAAATGATGAAGAAATTGGATGGATCAAAGCGACAGAGACAATTACTGTCGAGGAGGAAGAATCAGCAAATTTGTTAGTGGAGGATGAAGAATCATTCGAGGTTAGCGAAAACAAAAACACTGAAGGAGACAGTATCTCTAAGACTAATGAAGTAATAGCAGATACTAATTCTTTAGCTATTGTTCAAGAAGAAAAAATAGCTGTCACAGATTCTGTGTTGGATTACGCTGTTCAAACGGATGATGGTGGTTGGGTATATAATGGTGTTCATGGTGACTTTGCGGGGACCGTTGGAAAATCCAAGCAAATTAAAGGATTGAAAACTGAAATAGATGATTCTTTGAACCTGGCTATTGAGATTTCAACTTATACTGATGGAATCGGATGGAGTGAATGGGGACATTCAGAAATCACTAATGAAAATTTAAAAATATCTGCTGTCCGTTTGAGGTTGATTGGAGAAGAATCTGAGGAATATAATCTTTTTTATCGTGTGCATTCTCAGAGTTATGGATGGCTTGATTGGGCTAATAATGAACAACCAGCAGGTGTGAAAGATTACGATAAGCATATTGAAGCGATTGATATAGACCTAGCGCATAAAGATGAAGTCGTCGAAGAGATGCAAACAACTGAACCATTTATTGTCAATGAATATCCTAAGCTTACTTATCAGTCTCATGTTCAAAAATATGGATGGATGGATATTGTACAGAATGGGACATTATCGGGGACAATCAATGAATCGAAAAGAATTGAAGCAATTCAACTAGATATAATGAACACGGATAAAGTAAACGTTCAATATTCTATTTTGAGTGAAAATAATCAATGGTCTGATTGGCATAATGAGGGGGAAATTGCGGGAAGTATCGGACAGTCTAAAAAGATCCAAGCGATTAAAATCAGATTAAGTGGTGAAGACTCAGGGGAATTTGACGTTTATTATAGAGTCCATGCACAAAAATTTGGTTGGCTTGACTGGACAAAAAATGGAGAAACAGCTGGAACAGAAGGATTTGATTATCGACTAGAAGCAATCGAAGTTTCGATTAAGAATAAAAAGGACAATTCTTTAATAAAAGGTGACAACCCTTTTAAAAAATATGTTGCTCCCTCGATAACCTATAAAACACATATTCAAAAGCTTGGCTGGTTAGAGCAAGTTGAAGAAGGAATGATGAGTGGGACTACTGGACAAGAAAAAAGAATGGAAGCTATTGAAATTTTCCAAGAGAATTTTCCAGCAAATAGTTCTATAGAATATACAGCTCATATTGAAAAAGTCGGCTGGACTGACTACTATAGTAATGGGAGTACGGCCGGGACTGTGGGATTGGCTAGAAGGCTGGAAGGGATTCAAGTCAGATTAACTGGTGAAATGTCACAAAAATATGATGTTTATTACCGAACTCATATAGAGAGTTATGGCTGGTTAGGTTGGACAAAAAACGGAATGAAGTCTGGCTCTGAAGGATTAGCTAAAAGAATAGAAGCAATTGAAGTGAAATTATTTAAAAAAGGGACAGGCCCAGAATTAGACAAAAAATCATTTGAAAGACCAGTAATTGTTTACATTGATTCAGGACATGGAGGGAACGATTCAGGGGCGACCTCAGCTGGTATCTATGAAAAAAATTTAAATTTTAGCGTTACTCAAAAAGTTGTACGCATGTTAAAAGACAAAAAAATAAATAATCGACCAATAACTATTCAACAGACTCGATTGGGTGATCAGACATATTCGTTAAAAGAGAGATCCCTAAAAGCTAATACATTAAAACCGGATATATTTTTAAGTATCCATCACAATGCCTTTAACGGTACAGTAAAAGGAATTGAAACTTACTATTACAATCAATCTGGAACTACTAACAACCCTTTAGCAAATGATTTTAATAGAATCCTAGAGAGTTCTAAATTGGCGAATGCAATTCATGCGAATGTTGTGGAATCCTCAGGAGCAAAAGCTCGTGAAGAAGATCGTGGAGTTAGACAAGCAAATTTCCATGTATTAAGAGAAACGTTGATGCCTTCTGCCTTGATAGAGTTTGGTTATATCGACAATCCTACTGAGCGTGCACGATTGGTACAAAACAGTTATCAAGAAAAATTGGCTAGAGGTTATGTTAATGGTATTTTAGAATACTTATACTGACAAAAAAGGTTGAGTTCACTCTCAACCTTTTTTTAAATAATTGACTATGTGATGTAATGATAGATATACTTTCAATAAGGTGGTTTAATTCTTTACGTTTTTAGTATGATATAATGGTTACGGTTATTTAGAAAGGAAAGTGAAATTATGAAAGGTATTGTATTAGCTGGTGGTAGTGGAACTAGATTATATCCTCTTACGAAAGCTGTATCTAAACAGTTGATGCCGATATATGATAAACCGATGATTTATTATCCTATTTCGACTTTGATGTTGGCTGGTATAAAAGAAATATTGATTATCTCAACTCCGGAGGATACACCAAGATTTGAAACACTTTTGGGTACTGGGGATGAAATCGGGGTGAAATTTTCTTACGCCGTTCAGGAGAAACCCAATGGGTTAGCTGAAGCGTTTATTATTGGAGAAGAATTCATAGGTAACGATTCAGTTTGTCTAATATTGGGTGATAACATCTATTATGGTAGTGGATTATCAAAAATGCTTCAATCCGCAGCCGAAAAACCAAAAGGAGCAACCGTCTTTGGCTATCATGTAAATGATCCAGAAAGATTTGGTGTCGTTGAATTTGATAAGACTATGAAAGCAGTATCTATCGAAGAGAAACCTGAAATACCGAAGAGTAATTACGCTGTAACAGGATTATATTTTTATGATAATGAGGTTGTTGAAATCGCAAAAAATATTAAACCTTCAAAAAGAGGGGAACTTGAAATAACAGATGTCAATCAGGAATACTTGCGTAGAGACAGGTTAGATGTTCAATTAATGGGTCGTGGATTTGCCTGGCTGGATACAGGAACTCATGAATCATTACTAGAAGCTGGTATGTTTATAGAAACAATAGAAAAAAGACAAAATTTCAAAGTGGCTTGTTTAGAAGAAATTGCATATCGTATGGGATATATATCAAAAGAAAAGTTAAACGAATTAGCTCAACCGCTAAAGAAAAGTGGGTATGGGAAGTATTTGTTAAGAATCTCAAACGAAAAATAAACGAGGAGTGTGTTATATGAAACTGATAGATACTTCCCTTCAAGATGTTGTCTTAATCGAAACGGATGTTTATGGAGACCATAGAGGTTTTTTTACAGAAAGTTACACACAAAACAAATTCGAAAAAATGGGTATAAACAATAATTTTATACAAGATAATCATTCTTTATCAAAAGAGCCCGGAGTGTTAAGAGGGATGCATTTTCAAATGCCTCCAAAGGCACAAACAAAAATGATTCGGTGTACAACTGGAGCTATTTATGATGTCATTGTTGATTTAAGAAAAGGCTCTCCTTCGTTTGAAAAATGGGAAGGCTTTATATTAAGTGAACATAATCATAGACAATTGCTCGTTCCAAAAGGATTCGCACATGGTTTTATTACTTTAACAGAAAATTGTAACGTTCAATATAAAGTAGACGAACTGTATTCCAAAGAGCATGATGCTGGGATTGCCTTTGATGATGCGGATATAGGGATCATATGGCCAATGAATTTAAATAGTGTCATATTGTCCGAAAAGGATAAACACCATCCAAAATTGAGTGAAATCAATAATCCATTTGTATGGAAGGAAGAAGAAAAATGAATATTTTAGTTACAGGTGGTGCCGGTTTTATAGGGAGTAATTTTGTTCATTATATGCTGAGAAATCATCCGGATGATAAAATCATAAATTTAGATTTATTGACGTATGCTGGAAATATTCATAATCTAGATGATTTACAGAATAATTCCCAACATATTTTTGTTCAGGGAAATATTACAAATACTGAATTAGTCAGTTATTTAATCAAAGAATATACCATCACTCATGTTGTCAATTTTGCAGCTGAATCACATGTAGACAGAAGTATAACGAATCCTGAAATTTTTGTTGAAACAAATGTAAAAGGAACGTTAGCTTTACTGAATGTGGCGAAAGAATACGGCGTTCATAAATATTTACAAGTTTCGACAGACGAAGTATATGGTTCATTAGGTGAAGAAGGCTATTTCACAGAGGAGACTCCGTTAGCCCCCAATAGCCCTTATTCGGCCAGCAAAGCAAGTGCAGACTTGCTGGTGCGTTCCTACTACGAAACATATGGAATGAATGTCAACATAACTAGATGTTCTAATAACTATGGTCCCTACCACTTTCCTGAAAAATTAATCCCACTCATGATCACTAATGCAATGGAGGGGAAAAACTTACCTATTTATGGAGATGGAAAAAATATACGCGATTGGCTCCACGTGGAAGATCATTGTCAAGCAATCGACCTGGTCCTTAAAAATGGTCGAAAGGGAGAAGTGTATAACGTAGGTGGACATAATGAGAGAACGAATAATGAAATTGTTCATACGATAGTAAATAAACTGAATGTTTCAAAAGATTTAATTGCGTATGTAGAAGATAGACTAGGCCATGATAAACGTTATGCAATTGATCCTACGAAACTTGAAAATGAGTTAGGATGGAAGCCAGTATATACATTTGACACAGGGATCAATGACACAATAGAATGGTATAAAGAAAATGTAGAATGGTGGAAACCGTTGAAAGAAAAAGCAAAGTTGTGAGGAACAATGAGAAAAGACACTGCCATCTTTTCTCATTATTCTATTTTTAAAAAAGGAGTTGTGTAAAATGAAAATCATGATTACGGGTGCAAATGGTCAACTTGGACAAGAATTGCAACAATTGTTAGATGAAATGGAATTAGAATACTTTGGCTGTGACTCTGATGAAATGGATATTACAGATTCTTCAAAAGTCAGCGCAGTATTTAACGAAGTTCAGCCGACTATTGTTTTTCATTGTGCCGCTTATACAGCTGTCGATAACGCAGAAGATGACGGGAAAGAGCTGAATTATAAAGTTAACGTTTTGGGAACTGAAAATATAGCAAAGGCCTGTAAAAAAAGGCAAGCCAAAATGGTTTATATAAGTACTGATTATGTTTTTAATGGGAAAAACGAAAATGAATATTTAACTTCAGACACTCCTGATCCAATCAACGAGTATGGAAAAGCGAAATTAAAAGGAGAAGAAATGGTGCAAAAACACCTTTCAATGTATTATATCGTTCGTACGTCTTGGGTATTTGGTCAATACGGAAAAAACTTTGTATATACCATGTTGAAATTGTCCGAAACAAAGTCAGAACTAGCAGTTATAAACAATCAGTATGGGAGACCTACTTGGACAAGAACTTTAGCTGAATTCATGATCTATCTGATTGAAAAAGAAGTACCATATGGTATTTATCATCTTTCAAACGATGGCGAATGTAGTTGGTATGAATTTTCCAAAGAAATTTTAAAAGACAAAGAGATTACAATCGATCCAGTAACGAGTGAAGAATATCCACAAAAAGCACAAAGGCCACAACATTCCATATTAAGTTTAGAGAAAACTAAAAAAACAGGCTTTGAAATCCCTACCTGGCAACAAGCTTTGGCGTCTTTTAAAACGATAATAGAAAACAAATCGTAAAAATCGAAGAATAATTATGAGAATGGAGTTTTTAAGTAATGATGAGAAATAAATTATTCAAAAAATTAGTCGTACTAACATTTGTGGCGACTAATTTTATTCCAAGTGCTGTTATGGCAGTTGAATCTCAGGAATATCAAAATACTGAAGAGGAATTTAAAGAACCAGTTGAAGAAAAAACAGTAATAGATGCAGAAGAATCTGTAAATAGTGAAGAAGAAACAATCCAAGATGGTGCCATTATTTCTGATGATCTTTCAAATACCAGTCAAGACGCTGTTATTGAAAAAGACAGTACATATGAAGTAATCGAAGAAACAAATTCAGACGACGTATCGAAGTCAATAGATGCTGTAGTAGAAGAGAAGCCCCAAGATACAATCTCCGAGGATAACTCAACTGAATCACAAATTAATACGAGTGATTTAGCTGAGATAGAGAATACTGCTCAATCGAACCCTATTTACCCAGAGGTTTATTCGGTAGAAGAAAATAGGAAAAAGGCAATGGATATCATGGAAGAAGACGGGCAACAATCTGTGATGATGTTTAGAATGGCGAGTATCTCCCCAACACAGTCTTTCCTTGATCAATTTGCTCCTTTAGCAAAAAAATATGCTACACAATATAATTTATATCCTTCGGTTATGCTTGCCCAAGCTATTCTAGAGTCAGGCTGGGGAAACAGTTCATTATCCCAACCGCCTTATCACCAAATGTTCGGGATAAAAGCTAGTGGAGATTTTTCAGGGGATTATATTACAGTTCCCACTCAAGAATGGATTGTTGATAAAACGCATCCAGAAGGCGGATATTATATTACAATTATGGATGAATTTAGAGTATATCCATCGTATGACGAAGCTTTTCTGGATCAGGCAAATTTTTTACAAAAAACAAGATATAAAAATGTCAATATGAGTGCTTCACCAACATATCGTCATGCTACGCAAGCTTTAAAAGATGCGGGATATGCAACAGATCCGAATTATCCTCATAAACTGAATGCAATAATTTCAAGATATAAATTATATCAATATGACCCAACACCAACTTTGAATTATCAGAGCCATGTTCAAAGAGTGGGGGATCAAAAAAATGTTCAAGACGGGCAACTAAGCGGGACTGTAGGAGAATCAAGGAGAATCGAAGCAATTCAATTCAATATCAAAGGAATTCCTGAGTTGGGAATCCAGTATGCAGGGTTTGTCGAATCACAAGGATGGACTGACTGGATGGGCAACGGCACATGGATAGGAACCAAAGGGAAAAATCAGAGAATCGAATCTGTTAAAATGAAACTGACCGGGAGTAAATCGGACTATTATGATATCTATTATAGAATACATGTTGAAAAAATTGGTTGGATGGATTGGGCCAAAAATGGTGAAATAACCGGAACCGAATTATTCGATTATAGAATTGAAGCGATTGAAGCTAAATTAGTTCCAAAAATTTCTTATGCCATGTACAATTCCAAAATAGATGAAAAATGGAGCAGCGATTCAATTGATGGAAAAACACTTGGAGGCGGAACTTCAGCGTTTAATTTTGAAGCATTAAAAGTAAATTTAGAAAACACAGTTGAAACAGGGAATGTTCGGTTTATTTCCCATCTTAAAGGAAGCAATTCTGATGCTTGGTTAAGCTGGCAAAATAATGGACAAGATAGCGGAATAATGAATTCTACTAGAGCAATCGATGCTATGAAAATTGTGCTAGAAGGTGAAATGGCTTATCATTTCGATGTCTATTATAGAGTGAATATCAATAATAAAGGATGGCAAGGTTGGAACAAAAATGGAACTATTGCTGGAAATATAAACAATCAGGATTATATAGTTGGAATGCAATCTAAATTAGTTCCAAAAGATTACGGGGTCTCAGGGGGAAATAAAGAAATATTTAGGAAAAATACGAGGCCAATATTATCTTATCAAACACACATTGAAACTAGTGGATGGCAAGGATGGTTTAACGAAGGGGACACTGCAGGGTCCACAGGATTGTCTAGACGATTAGAATCCATTCAAATAAAATTAGATAATCTGGCCTATTCAGGAGCTATAGAATATAAAGCACACGTTGAAAAAATAGGTTGGCAAAATTGGGTCAGGAATGGCTCATTGTCTGGAACAACGGGTGAAAGAAAAAGACTTGAAGCTATACAAATCAGATTAGTTCAAGAAGTGGCAAATGATTATGATGTTTACTACAGGGTTCATTCAGAAACATATGGGTGGCTTGACTGGGCTAAAAATGGAGAACCAGCGGGAACTGAAGGAAAGGCTAAAAGATTGGAAGCAATAGAAATCATTTTGGTAGAAAAAAATGGTGATGCACCCGGGATAGCAGTGAAACCTTTCGTGAAATAGGCCTTTAAAAAAGCATTATTATATAATATATACCTGAAAAGACGTAGAAGAGTTTTCTTGTTTAATGATTATTTAATTGCAAAAAAATTGGGGTCTATAATAAATCGTGTTGGTGAGTTCTAACGAACTTGCTTACACGATTTTTGTATATCATTTGATGTAGGCAAGTGAGTTCCTCCTTAGGTGATGTTTTCGTGGACTATTATTCTACAGGAGAACTCACTTGCTTTCTATATAGATGAAAAAAATGACGTTAGTGAGTAATTCTCTCACCAACGTCATTTATTGTACAACCTAATTTTCTCACCAACGTCATTTATTGTACAACCTCTTTTGTTTGTATGGTATAGTAAATTTCGATTGTTTTTGTCGGGTGCTCTTTCTAAAAAAGGGAATAGCGATTATAATGGGAAAAGTGCCCTCATCACTGGAAATTGACCTATAGTGGGGGACGTGGGGGAACTGTCTTTTTTGTCTTACAATTCAGGGAAAAGGTGAGGGAATGTTAGAGTTAATAATTCGATTTGTATTTTTGATGGTGGTTCTATTCGGACTATTCGAATTTTCGTTGATTGAACTGAACATAAAAAAGGATTTCATTCCGCTTTTTGTATTTTCATCAATCGGTCTGGTAAGTTTTATGGCGGGATTGTTGAACGTCATGCAGGAATCGATACTGATCCTTATTGGATTTTCTTTATTTTACTTAATCTATCTGATTGTTAACCGGAAACTCCGGAAACTCTTTCCGTCACTTGGTATGAGCTACTTTTTAGGAATGATAGCTTACTTAGCTATCTTGCTGAAGGGAGTCCGTTTCTCAGAATACGATGACTTTTCTCACTGGGGTCTGGTTGCCCGGGAGTTGGTCCTGAACGATCAAATGCCAAATTTTGCCTCTGAACTGATAACTTTCCAGTCCTATCCCACTGGGAGTGCTAATTTTATGTACTTCATTGGGAAAATACTCGGGGAATCCGAGGGTATATTGTTATTTGGTCAGAGTCTGTTGCTCTTGGCGAGTATAACCGTGTTTTTTGCTTTCGTCAAGAAAAATAAGATAGTCAATACGGTGCTGATATTGATAGCTACACTCTTTTTTTTCACGGCGAATAATTCCATTTTCATGTTATCAGTTGATACTTTACTGACTCTGATTGGGTTGGGAGTGACAGCGATCCTCTTACATAACTTTCGTGAGAAAACCATGGAAAAATCTTTTCTAGTCATCCTGCCAATCCTTGCGTTTTTGATGATCATAAAAAACAGTAGCATCCTGTTTGTGCTGATAAATTCTATATTGTATGCAGGGCTTTTGTTGAAGTCAAAAGGGATTAACAACAAAAACCTTTCTCTTTCAGTAATGAGTTTCGCCGTTCCGTATTTCTTCAGCTATTTATGGACGAAACACGTAGACTTTGTCTTTCCAAGCGGACGGGAAGCCAAGCATTCCGTATCACTTGAGAATTATCAAGCCATAATGGAATCGAAGACTCCTGAAGATATTGAACTGATCACAAAAACGTTTCTGGATCGGATGGTCAACACCCAAACACCGGATGTCAGGATATTTATGATGGTGCTCGTGACATTCTTGGTCGTTGCTCTCTCCAAGATGATTTTCAGAAGGAATGGGGTCAATAATTACCGTGAGTGGAAATTGTTTTGTTCGTCCATACTTCTGTATATTGTTTATCAAGCGGGGCTGTGGGCGATGTACCTATTCTCAATGCCAATCGGGGAGGCGATCAATCTAGCTGGGTATGAACGGTATAATTTGACGATTGTCATGTATCTGTATGGGTTATTGTTGATTTACTTTTTAGTGCAGAATCAAAAAACTGTCTTCAGCAAACCGGCTACTATTACACTAAAAACTTTTTCTGTGATACTGCTAGCCGTTTATCTGTTCCTTCCTGGGAGGCACGATGTCAGTGATTTGCTGGGTAAATACCAGTCACCTTCTTCTGTCCGGAGTATTTTCAGTGATGTGATAGAAGGTGAAGATATACCGGAAACTGGTGAATTTTATATCTATAAATCGGACAATGACAGATTGAATAAAGCAGGAATACTGACTTATATTGCCAAATATGAATTGCGAAGTCCGTATGTAAAGATAATCAACAAAAGCAATATCGAGGAAGTTATCACGGAACGTAAAAACGCACATGTTGTTCTGATTGAAAAAGATGAATATATTATGGACCTGCTGGAAAGGAATAACCTTGATGGCTCCAAGATGATCATCCAAATTAACTAGATTTGTGAGGAGAAATTATGAAAAAGTGTTTAATCGTCATTCCCGCATACAATCCGGATAGTGAATTGCTGACATATGTAGAAAATCTGGTTCAATTCGGATTCGATTCTATTCTGGTCGTGGATGATGGGAGTGCTCCTGAAAAGAAACCCTTATTCGATAAACTTGAGGCATACAGTGAAGTCACATTGATGTGTCATGCCACAAACTTGGGTAAAGGTAGAGCATTAAAAAATGCCATCAATTATTTTATGAACCTGCCAAATCAGAAACAATGGTCTGGACTGATAACAGTCGATTCAGATGGACAGCACTTGGTGGAGGATGTGATTAAGGTCCATAAGGAACTCATCGGCTCCGCTACATCGCTTATTATGGGAACTAGGCAGTTTGATAAGGGTGACATCCCGATCAAAAGCAAGCTCGGTAATAAGGTGACAAAGGTGCTGTTCAAATTAATGTACGGAAAAACCATCAATGATACGCAAACAGGATTGAGGGGAATAACTAAGGACATATTACCTCAATTCATCAAACTGTTTGGTGAACGGTTTGATTACGAAATCCATATGCTAATTGCAGCTGTGAAAAACAAAGTTGATATAAAGGAGATTCCTATCCAGACAATCTACTTGAATGGAAACAGCGAGAGCCACTTCCGACCAGTGATGGATTCCCTTGAAATATACGGACTGCTGTTCAGAAATTTCTTCAAATACATGGGTGTTTCCTTGATGTCATTCCTCATTGATATTTCCTTCTTCCAGCTATTCATCGTCCTATTGGGTACGTTGACTGCTAGTAGGAGAATCGTGCTGGCGTCCATCCTGGCAAGAATAATATCCTCGCTTTTTAATTATGGTTCGAATAAACTGTACGTATTCAAAAGCGAGAAAAATATCCAGTCCACGGTATTTAAGTATTATTTGCTGGTAGTCCTCCAGGTGGCAAGTTCTGCCGCATTGGTTTATTTTTTCTATTCACTGACTGGGATAAGTGAAATCTTTATCAAGGTACTGATTGATGGGCTACTTTTCTTTTTCAGTTACCGTATTCAAAAATCCCTTGTATTTTAAAAAATATGCATAAAAAAATTATCGAAACTTCACTTCGCTTGCTATGTCGAGGTGAAGATGCAAGGAATAAAGGATGGTACAAATGTAGTTTATGTTATTGAAATGATACCGCATTAGCATACTTGGAAAAATAGGAAAGTGATTCAAATAAGGATTCCGGTCTTCAGGTTGGATAGCACTAGGACGTTCAGTGAGTAATTAATTTAGTGAAGAAACTCATTTGAAAAGTACAGTCAAAAACGATGAATGGCATAGACTACAATATGGTTTATGATGAAAAAATGAAATGGGTGTACGATATGCTTCACGAACACCTAGAATTAAATTTTCCTTTTAAGAATGAGCAACTTTAAGCATGAAACTCAATTTTTGTTTGGAAGTGTTTCTTTTGTATGTTTAAAAAGAGTAATTGGATTTTTCTAATGTTTATTTCTTGTGGATTGAAACTTTCATTATGGAAAGTAAGAAACAAATTATTAAAATATTCGTTAGATATTTTTATTCATATAAGGCACCAAATACACATTTATTCATACTCCACCTGATTCCCCTAAAGAATTCATATATCACAAAATTGGTACGGATTTCTAAAAAAAAAGTAAGAATGAGGATAGAGATTTATTTTTTTGTTTAAATCATGTATGATTAATATGTGAGATTTTTTGTAATCAATCTAATTGGAAAGAGGAAATAATACATGAATATAACTGTTGTAGGTTTGGGTTACGTAGGGTTATCAAATGCAGTATTATTAGCCCAATATAACGAAGTCCGTGCTTTAGAAGTCATCGCAGAAAAAGTTGAAATGGTAAAAAATAAAAAATCCCCCATCGTAGACAAAGAGATTTCAGAATACTTGGCTACTAAAGAGCTGAATCTGTTACCTACTTTAGATAGAGAAGAAGCCTATGCACATAATCCGGAATATGTGATCATTGCTGCTCCGACCAATTACGATGAGGTACAAAATTATTTCGACACTTCTGCAGTAGAGAGTGTCATTAAAGATGTGATTCAGCTTGCTCCAGATGCGACAATGATCATTAAATCGACTGTCCCAGTTGGATACACTCAGGAAATCAGAGAAAAGTTCAATACAGAAAACATTATCTTTTCACCGGAATTCCTTCGTGAGGGAAATGCTTTGTATGATAATCTTTACCCAAGCAGGATAATTGTGGGTGAACGTTCGAAACGTGCGCAGAAGTTTGCTGATTTACTCGTTCAGGGAGCATTGAAAGAAGATATAAAGGTATTGCTGATGGATTCTACCGAGGCAGAAGCAGTGAAATTGTTTGCGAATACCTACCTTGCCTTACGTGTAGCTTATTTCAACGAATTAGACACCTATGCTGAAGTAAGAGGGTTAGACTCTCAAGCTATCATTAATGGCGTCAGTTTAGATCCGCGTATCGGAGATCACTACAATAACCCATCCTTTGGATATGGTGGCTATTGCTTACCGAAAGATACTAAACAATTATTGGCTAACTACGAAGATGTCCCGAATAATATTATTGGGGCCATTGTTGAGGCAAACCGGACAAGAAAAGATTTTGTGGCGAACCAAGTGTTGGCTCGGAACCCTAAAACAGTCGGCATATACCGCTTAACAATGAAAAGTGAATCCGATAATTTTCGTCAGTCTTCTATCCAGGGCATTATGAAACGCATCAAAGCTAAAGGTGTGGAAGTAGTTGTATATGAACCTGTTCTCAAGGAAGATAAGTTCTATAACTCTGAAGTTATTCGAGATTTTGCGGAATTCGCGAAACGGTCAGATGTCATTGTGGCTAACCGCTTTGATGAAAAATTAGATACTGTTCCTGAAAAAGTGTATACGAGAGACCTATTTCACAACAACTAAAAAAATCAAAAGAGAAGTTTAGTGATAAGTATGAAGATTTTGTAAAGAAACCTTCATACTTATTTACTATTACATAGGAAAAGAGTAAAATTAACAATTGGGAATTCAATACAGAAATTATTACATGAAAAAGAGAGACAGGTGAGGATATGCCTCAAACACGATTAGAAAAAAAACAACTGCATAAAAAGAATAAGAAAAGGAATCGATTTTTACGGATTTTAGGAGTGTTAGCCTTAATCGCGGTCGCTACAATTGGTATATTAGTATGGAAAGTATACAGTGACGTGGTCAGTACATCCGACAATATCTATTCAGAAGTAACAGATAAAGAAGAACGACGAACAAAACCAGTTGATGTAGATGGAGGAGAAGACCCCTTTTCTGTACTTTTAATGGGGATCGATACCGGATTTGCTGGCCGTACGGACCAAGGACGTTCAGATACAATTATGTTAATGACCGTCAATCCGAAAAAAAATGAAACCAAATTATTGAGTATTCCGCGTGATACCTACACAGAGATCATTGGACGTGGGACAATGGACAAAATTAATCATGCTTATGCTTTCGGTGGGGCAAGTATGTCTATTAATACAGTGCAAAATTTATTTGATGTTCCAATCGATTATTACGTCAGTGTTAATATGCAAGGATTAAAAGATATTATTGATTCTCTGGGTGGAGTAGAAGTGACCCCGCCGATCTCATTTACCCAAGACGATTATACATTTACTGAAGGCGTAACAACGAAGGTAGATGGAGATGCAGCTTTAGCGTATTCTAGAAATCGAAAAAGTGACCCTTCTGGCGACTATGGCCGTCAAGAACGTCAGCGTCAGTTAATCGAAGCTTCTCTGAAAAAAGTAGCTTCTCTATCCTCTGTCGTACGTTACCAAGGTGTGTTGGAGTCGCTAGAAAAAAATATGACGACAAATTTAAGTTTTGATGATTTGTTGGATTTGTTCAATAAATATCGCTCTGCTGCCGACACTGTTGACCAACTTCAGTTAGAAGGATACGGCGAGTATATAGATGGGATTTATTATGAAATTATTCCAGAAGAAGAAGTTGCTAGAGTTTCTGACATTCTACAAGAAGAATTAGAAGTAAATGAATAAAAACAAAGAGAACTCACTTAGAATCTTAAGGGAGTTCTTTTCTTTGAACAAAAAACTGATATATAAATTTTTAGATAACTGATCGCTTATATCCAAAATCGTTTTCTGTGTCAACATCAGCACATTAGTGAAATAACCCTTGACCCATGCCACAATCAAGTATAGACTTTTAAATAGTTACGCTTAAGTAAAAAAACAGGTTCACGAAGCGAACCGGTTATTCAGGAGGATACCATGGAAGAAGAAATTAGTTTAGTTGAAATTTGGCAAATGCTGAAAAAACGTTTAGGGATGATTTTTTCTATAGGCATTGCTGGGCTAGCCCTTGCAGCCATCTATACATTGTTTATCGCAGTACCGCAATACAGTTCGACCACGCAAATGTTAGTGAATCGTCCACAGACTGGTGAAACGATTCAGGCAAGTGATATCAACACCAATCTACAATTGATCAATACATATAAAGATATCATCAAAGGTCCAGTGATTTTGGATGGAGTAAGAGAGGGATTAGATGTTGAATTTTCTCATACCCAATTATCAGATAAAATCCAAGTGGCCAATCAGGACAACTCACAAGTCTTTTCTTTGACGGTTACAGATGACAATCCTTATCGCGCCTCAGAAATCGCGAATTCCGTAGCGGAAACATTCCAAAACGAAATTGACGACATTATGAAGGTAGATAATGTTACCATTATTTCTGCAGCTTTACCCAATACGAGCCCGATTTCCCCGAATAACCTACTGAACATGGTGATTGGATTGATTTTGGGACTGATGATCGGTGTCGGATTAGCTTTCGTACTGGCATTCTTAGATACATCAGTGAAAGATGACAAGTTTATTTCACAAGAACTGGGTTGGGTCAACTTGGGCAAAATATCTGAGATGACAACAGACGAATTGAAATCAGATCCACGCAAATCTGAACTACAAAAACACTCGCGTACAGCGAGAACAAGAGTGTAAGGAGCCGGTTATGTTTAAACAAAAAAATAAAGCAATAGAAAACAACGGAACACGCCCGGGGCTGGTGACGATATCTAAACCCACTGCCGTCGTTTCCGAACAATTTCGAACGATCCGAACAAACATTCAATTTTCCATGGTGGATAAAGACTTAAAAACATTGGTGGTCACTTCGGCTGGACCCGGTTCGGGGAAATCGCTGGTTTCTGCGAATCTAGCAGCGACTTTTGCTTCAGAAGAAATGCGTGTGTTGCTTGTCGATGCGGATTTACGCAAACCGACTGTTCACCGCACTTTCCATGTGAAAAACAACGATGGATTAACTTCCGTGTTGACCGATAAAACGTCAGAATTGACAGATATGATTTACCGTACCTATACAGAAGGATTATATATCTTGACAAGTGGAGCGATCCCACCCAATCCGGCAGAATTGTTAAATTCTAATCGCATGAAAGAAATCACCAAAGAAATGGAAGGCTTGTTCGACTTGATCATTTTCGACACGCCGCCCGTATTAGCCGTGACGGATGCACAAGTAATGTCCAGCAAGGTAGATGGGACGCTATTCGTCATCCCTCATGGACGTGCTACCAAAGATGAAGTGACCAAAGCGAAAGAACTATTGGATATGGTCGGGGCAAACGTTCTGGGAGCTATCTTTAACCGGGTTTCTGCAGAAGACGATAAGTATTCTTACTATTACGCAAATGAGGAGTGATCTTCATGATCGATTTACATTGTCATATCCTTCCAAGAGTCGATGACGGAGCGAAAGACTTAGAAGAATCTCTTGAGATGGCGCGACTCGCTGTCTCTGAAGGCATCACACACATCCTAGCGACGCCCCATCACCAAAACAAGATGTGGATGAACGACAAACAAAAAGTACAGACTCTAGTCAGTGAACTACAGGTTGCTCTAAACGAACAAAATATCCCGCTAACGGTTTTTCCTGGCCAAGAGGTCCGACTGTATGGCGAACTCCTCAAAGACATAAAAGAGGGCACCATTCAATTTATCGACGAAGGCAATCAGTACTTGCTCCTTGAATTTCCGACGAGTCAAGTTCCTGCCTACACCGAGCGCTTATTCTTTCAACTGGAAAGCAAGGGTGTCACTCCCATCATTGTCCATCCTGAACGGAACCGGGTATTCCTTAAAGAACCGGAACGACTCAAAGAACTCGTGGACAAAGGGGCACTGGCTCAACTCACTGCTGCTAGTTACACCGGTGGCTTTGGCAAAGAGATCCAGAAGTTCAGCAAGCAGCTCATCGAAGCTAACCTGGTCCATTTTATTGCTTCAGATGCACACAACACCCAGAACCGTTCCTTCCACATGCAGGAAGCCATGCAGTTGCTCAAAAAGGAATACGGTCAGCAAACAGTCGATCAGTACAATCAGCTCACAAAAGATATCGTCAACGGAGAATGGGCTTACCCGCAACCAGCTCAATCAATCCGTAAGAAAAAAAGGTTTGGGTTATTTTAAGAAGGAGTCCTGACTATGAACCGCCAACAGAAAATTACTTTTCTAATCGCTTTTGATAGTGTGATCATTATCAGCTCCAGCTTGCTGGCCTATCTATTCTTGCTGCCGTTTGTCACCTTGCCTCCTAGGAATTTCTGGGCAGCAGTCGGGCTGAGCATTGTAATATACATAGGGATCGCACTGACACTGAAATTGTTTTTAAAAATAAATCGCTACACCAGTATTCGCGAAACACTTATACATATGGCAGGAGTCACTGCCGCTTACGTACTGGCAACGATCATTGCCGTACCTTTCGTCCAAACGATCAGTTTCCGCTTTATGGTGTTAAGTTACCTCAGTGCGGTGACCTTGATTCCAGGAGCCCGGATCTTTTGGCGCATCTACCATGAACACCACCAAAAATTACAACGCGAGGACAGCACCGATCTCAAAGGCGAGCCATTACGGACCTTGATCGTCGGGGCAGGAGATGGAGGCAGTCTCTTTGTCCGCAGTATTCAGCGTTACAATTACGGCTTGAATATCATTGGGTTCGTCGATGACGATATCACCAAACAGCAAGTGTCGCTTTACGGTATACCTGTCCTGGGACAGACCGAGAGTATACCCCAGTTAGTCAAACAGTACGCCATTGAACAGATCACGATCGCCATTCCGACTCTTTCCAAAGAAGAGCTGAATCACATCGTAGAGATCTGTAGTGAGACCCCTGTGAAAATAAACCAAATGCCGTCGGTAGAAGAGGTCGTCCAAGGCCAGTTGGAAGTAAGTCGCTTCCGAGAAATCGAGATCACGGACTTGTTGGGACGTGAAGAAGTGAATTTGGACATGCAGCAGATCTCGCAACAATTGACGGGCAAGACCATCTTAGTCAGTGGAGCCGGTGGATCCATCGGTTCCGAGATTTGTCGCCAAATCAGTCGCTTTTCTCCCAAACGGATAATCCTATTGGGACACGGGGAGAATTCGATATACCTGATAAACAAAGAATTGAACCGTATCAAAGATAGCAAAACGGAATTGGTTCCCATCATCGCAGACATCCAAGACCGGGAACGGATTTTTAAAGTGATGGAACAGTATAAGCCGGACCGTGTCTATCACGCGGCAGCGCACAAACATGTGCCCTTGATGGAATACAATCCCACGGAAGCTGTCAAAAACAATGTCTACGGGACCAAAAACATGGCCGAAGCCGCTAAAACTGCCGGAGTGGGAAGCTTTGTGATGGTCTCGACCGACAAAGCCGTCAACCCGCCCAACGTCATGGGCGCAACCAAGCGGATCGCCGAAATGATCGTGACCGGCTTGAATGAAGAAGGCTGTACAAATTTCGTAGCCGTACGATTCGGGAATGTCTTGGGCAGTCGCGGGAGTGTCATCCCGCTCTTTAAAGAACAAATCCAAAATGGGGGGCCGATCACGGTGACCGATTACCGCATGACCCGTTACTTCATGACCATCCCCGAAGCCAGTCGACTGGTCTTACAAGCAGGTACACTGGCTAGAGGCGGAGAAATCTTTGTCTTAGACATGGGGGAACCCGTGAAAATCCTGGACTTGGCACGAACAATGATCCAATTGAGTGGGTATGCAGAAGAAGAAATCGGGATCGTTGAAGCCGGCATCCGACCTGGAGAAAAACTCTATGAAGAACTCCTCGCAGGTGGCGAACATACCGACAAACAGGTCTTTGAGAAAATATTTGTCGGGAAAGTCAACAACCAGTCACTCAAAGAAGTGATGCAGTTTGTACAGCACTTGGATTATCTCACCGACGCTGAACTGAAAATCGAACTAGTCGAGTTTGCAAACCAGCACAAAAAAGAAAAGAAACAAAAAGAAATAGCAATCACGGAGGCCAAACCCGTTCACACGTAAACCAAAGGCTTCTCCGCCAAAACGGAGGAGCCTTTCATTTCAAACAGAGAAGAATACAAGTACAATAAAAAAGCAGGAGGAATGCACATGGGTTATTTAAAAATCAAAAGAGTACTGGATATCCTATTTTCAGTGATCGGACTAATCGTATTGTCTCCTGTTTTTCTCATTCTTATCATCGCGATCAAGCTCGATTCCAAAGGTCCCATCCTCTTTAAACAGAAGCGTGTGAGGATGCACAAAAAGCATTTTTACATTTTGAAGTTCCGAACGATGCGTACAGACACACCTAAAGATACCCCAACGCATCTCTTAGAGAATCCGGATCAATGGATCACGAAAGTTGGGAAGTTTTTAAGAAAAACGAGCTTGGATGAACTGCCGCAAATCATTAATATCTTAAAAGGTGAAATGAGCATCATCGGTCCCAGGCCGGCATTATGGAATCAGTATGACCTGATTAAGGAGAGAGACAAATATAGTGCAAATGCTGTCCCGGTGGGGCTGACAGGCTTAGCACAAATCAGTGGGAGAGACGAAATCGAAATCGATGAAAAAGCTAGAATTGACGGAGAGTACGCGGATATGATAGGGTTCATGATGGATGCAAGATGTTTCGTTGGAACTGTGTTTAGTGTTTTGAGAAACGATGGTGTGTTAGAAGGTGGTACTGGGGTTATGTCAAAAAATTCAAATAAACAAGAGCAAAAAGAAGAGGAGAGCGTGATTAGATGAGTGTGACTGATCCGAGAGTGAGTGTGGTTATACCTACATATAAACGTGAAGCAAAATATCTATTAAGAGCCATAAATTCCATAAATAATCAAACCTATAAAAATACGGAGATGGTAATAGTTGACGATAACCCCCCGGATTCTAAACACAGAAAAAACACTATGAATCTTATGAATCTATACATTAATGATCCAAATATTATTTATTATATGAATGAAAAAAACATAGGAGGATCTTTGGCGCGCAATAATGGTATTAAGGTAGCAACAGGAGAATTTGTTACCTTCCTAGACGATGATGATGAATATTTACCAGAAAAGATTGAGAAACAATTGAATTTTATGTTGGGACAAGAATGTGATATGTCATTTACTGATTTAAAATTAGTAAATGACAATAAGATTGTTGTTGATTATCGTGAATATTCTGACTTGAACAGCTTTGATAAACAATCATTACTAAAGTATCATATTACGAGACATCTTACAGGAACTCCAACATTTATGTATAAAGCAAATAAACTTAATGAAATTGGTGGATTTGAAGATTCAAATATGGGACAAGAGTTTTACTTAATGCTAAAATCCATAGAGAAAGATTTGAAAATTTGTTATTTACCAGAATGTGATGTTATTGCATATAGACATAAAGAAGGAGGTATTTCACAAGGGAAGAATAAAATATTTGGAGAAAATACGCTTTATAAATTTAAGAAGAAATATTTTAAAGACCTTACAAATCAGGAGAAGATGTTTATAAGATTTAGACATTACGCAGTAATGGTTATAGCATACAAGCGGAATAATGAATATCTTAAATCATTGGGAAGTATTTTTATAATGTTTTTATCATCTCCGATAGATTTTTTTAAAGAAGTTAGACGATTTATTTTAAATATATTTAATAAAAGAAGGATGGGAATTTAATTATGAGTTTATTTGAAAAAATTGTAAAAAAAGAAGAAAAAATAGCAGTAGTAGGACTAGGATATGTTGGGATGCCTATAGCGGTAGCTTTTGCGAAAAAGGTTAGTGTAATAGGGTTTGACTTAAATAAAAATAAAATTGACTTATATAAGTCTGGGGTTGATCCAACAAATGAAGTTGGAGATCAAGAGATTAAGAAAACAACTGTAGAATTCACGTCAAATGAAACTAGGTTGCAGGAAGCTAAGTTTCATATAGTAGCTGTCCCGACTCCTATTAATTCTGACAAAACACCGGATTTATCGCCAGTAGAAGGTGCTAGTAGGATTGTGGGCCGCAATTTAATCAAGGGATCTATTGTAGTTTTTGAATCAACTGTTTATCCCGGTGTAACCGAAGACATCTGTGTTCCAATATTAGAAGAAGAATCTGGATTGAAATGTGGTATAGATTTTAAAATAGGCTACTCACCGGAAAGAATTAACCCTGGTGATAAGATTCATAGACTTGAGAATATTATCAAAATTGTTTCTGGCATGGATGAAAAAAGCCTTGAAGAGATTTCGAAAGTTTACGAATTAGTGATTGAGGTTGGTGTTCATAGGGCTGGATCAATTAAGGTTGCAGAAGCAGCCAAAGTGGTTGAAAATAGCCAACGTGATATTAACATTGCTTTCATGAATGAACTAGCAATGGTTTTTGATCGAATGGATATTGACACAAACGAAGTTGTTGAAGCGATGAACACTAAATGGAATGCATTAAAATTTACGCCTGGACTTGTTGGGGGCCATTGTATTGGGGTTGATCCGTACTACTTTGTCTACGAAGCTGAAAAGCTTGGTTATCATAGCCAAATTGTTTTGTCCGGAAGAAAGATAAATGACAGTATGGGTAAATTTGTTGGAGATGCAATAATCAAAAAGTTGATTTTAGCAAATAAAGTTGTGAGACATTCTAAAATTGTAATATTAGGTTTAACATTCAAAGAAAATACACCAGACACAAGGAACTCTAAAGTAGTAGATATTATAAATAGTCTTAGGGATTATGGTATTGAACCAATCGTTGTCGACCCAGAGGCAAATGCTGACGAAGCGAAACGTGAATACGGTGTTGACTTGGTAGAAATTAATGAAGTTAACGAAGCTGATTGTCTAGTATTAGCAGTAGCTCATGATATATTCAAACAGTTGAGCTGGGAAGAAATTGACAATCTATATGGAAATTTTGATAATAAAGAAAAAATTCTGATTGATGTTAAAAGCATTTTTAACAGAAGTGATATTGAAGAACAAGGATATGAATATTGGAGATTATAATAAACAGATTGAGGTGAAAGGTATGAAAATCCTTCATATTAATTCATATTATAATGGTAGTAAGTTTTATAAAAACTTGTATGATCAGCAAAAAAAAATGGGACTTGATATAAGCGTTTTTGTGCCGGTATCTCTTAAGTTGAGAAATGTTGATTCATTTGGAAAATATACAACAATTAGTGTTAACCATTCAAAATATGATAGGCTCATTTTTTATTTAAAACATAAAAAAATTCTAAATGATGTCATAAGTAAATATGAAATCAAAGACTACTCAGTATTACACGCACATTCATTATTTTCTAATGGATTTATTGCAATGAAATTAAAAGAAGAATATGGAATTCCATATGTGGTAGCTGTTAGAAATGCTGATGTAAATGTATTTTTTAAAAAGATGATTCATTTGAGAAAATTAGGAATTAAGATTTTTATGAATGCTGATAGAGTTATATTTCTTTCGGAATCTTACAGAGACTCGGTAATTAATGAATATGTTCCCGAGTTGGATAAGGAAAATATACTGAATAAATCACAGGTTATACCCAATGGCATCGAGGGTTTTTGGTTGGATAATACAGGACTACCAAAAAAAATCAATAATAAATGTGATATAAAATTGCTACAAGTAGGAGATATCAATAAAAACAAAAATATAATAAAAACGGCAAAGGTAACCTCCCTGCTAAATAAAAAAGGATTTAATGTGGAGCTTAATATAGTCGGGAAAATTAAAGATCAAAAAATTTTTAATGAAATAAAAGGATTAGACTATATAAATTATTTAGGATATAAATCGAAAGAAGATCTTATAAATATATATAGGGAAAATGATATTTTTATTTTGCCTTCAATATATGAAACCTTTGGTTTAGTATATGCAGAAGCTATGAGTCAAGGTTTGCCAATCATATACTCTAAGGGTCAAGGGTTCGATAGTCAGTTTGCTGATGGTGAAGTGGGATATAGTGTTGACTGTTATAATGAGGAAAACATTGCAGAAAAAGTGATAAGAATTGTTAGTAATTATGAAGGTTTCTCAAATTCTTGTTTAGTTAAAGTTCATGAATTTAATTGGAAAAAAATTGTTGATAGATATAGTAATATCTATAGTGATGTTCTTAATGAAGAATAATGTACTTTAGAAAAACAATAAGAAAAATTAATTTAAATATGTGTAAACTAAAATAATTCAAGCTCTTAAGTATTATTTATCAACCAAATCTGAGGGAACTTCCTTCGTTTTTTAAACAATAATAGTTTAATTATTATTGTTTAAATTTATATAATTAAAAAAGGTGATTTAAAATAATTATTAATTATACACTCAATTTAAAATTTAACCATGGTAAATGAAGACGGTGACTGTAAGTTTCTCTAAAGCAACCCGTTTTGGAAATGCATGGTTAATTAAAAACTAATGATAATATTAGACTCCACTTAAAGAAAAAGGAAAGCGATGATCATAAAGACAGTCTATCCGTAATGCTTTTGATTTTCTTAAATAAGACGAATTATTAAAGAAATCTACGCTTTGTTTAAATCAGGAAAAAATATTATGCCAAACATAAATTTTTTTATGGATGTCCATGGAAATTTATACTAAAAGTAGAAACTACTTTTTCTAGACACTAATATTCATGGTGAAAAGAACGAGATTGATAACCAATACTCTACGCTAATACTTTGTAGAAAAATTAGAGATAATATACTTTTTGATGCTAATTCTCTGTCAAAAAAGTATAAACTAAAATCTTTTTTTTATGACAGTTTGTCAAATAAAGCACAACACCATTTCAATAAATGCTTCGTCTGGTGTTTTCCAATCCATGCATTTTCTTGGCCGATTATTAATCAAGGGAAGAGTTTTTTTGACTACCTCAGTGAGAATGGCATCGGAATTCATTTGTTTGGGGATAAACTCCCTAAAAGTCCGTTACTGGTTTCATTACTTTCTCTCTGCCAAGAATCGTACGCATCAGCAAAGCACATTGAAATGTTCAATTCTGACTCACTCAAGGTATAATAGGCAAATTCTTTTCCTCTTTCCGTTATAAAGCTTTGAAATGCTTCCCGTGGATAAATAGTATATAGGTTCAAATGGAAATTTCCATTGATTTTGCGGGAAGAGCTAGTATAAGAATAGCTACATACAAACGGGTTTGACGTTTCCCTAAGGCGGCGACACAGCCCTTCGCTGAGACACAACGGCAAACCAACTACCTTCTTATTTTTTTGGTTTTTGACGTTTCCTTTTCTGGCGCAAGACCGTCAAAGACACGTCAAGCAAACTGTCATAAATCCAGTGGTAAGATGAAGAACCGAAAGATAAATAAAAATTAATAGTTTAGGGATAATGATTATAAAAATAATTTTCTAGTAGGAATCATGTTTTTTAGGACATTTTATTTTTTTTGTATATTAGTTCATTATGGAGATTTCGTTCTAGATTAGGATTGATTGGAGTTACACTGATCAAGTAAAAAATAGCGCAATATTTCTCGGTAACTTACTTGATAAAACATTTAATGAAAAAATTAAATTGTGAATACCATTTGATGATAAAGAAAACAAGAAAGAACTAAGTATCAAACTTCAAAGATTACTACAATCACCTATTCAAAAATGATTCGTTTGATACTTAAAATTATGTTGACTCCTTTCCTTTTTACATAATTGTTTGGTATAAGAAAAAGGAATAGGGCCAATTCAATTGCTGTAGCATTAAATGACATACTAATTTATAATATGTTTAGAAAGGAATTTTATGAGTAAACCTAACAAGTTAATCGGTTTTTTTAATAAGTACAATAAGCATATAAATAGTCAATTGCTATTATTTTTATTCATATCATTAACCTTTAATTATATACTTATAATCGGTCCTGTTTATAAATATGCAGGATTTGAAATAAGTAACTTTAGTTTTCCCTCCTTTTGTATTGGCCTTATTGCATCAAGTATAGCTATTATATTCGGATCTTCAATTACTGATATATTCTACTATTCTCTTTATCATATTATATTGATAATGAATTATCTACCTGCTGTGATATTAACAGTTGGTATGGGAATGAATATAAATTCTTTACTGGTTGTAATATTACCATTAACGTCAATTTTGTTTCTTGAAAAATTTATACCCAAAGTCGAATTAAGTAGACCTAAATTAAAATATCGAGTTGGATCTTTAATTTCATTAACGAGTATTTTGATATTACCTTATTTGTCCAGGTATCAAATTATCAACTATTCAAATTTATTATTTGAGAATGTCTACGAATCGAGGGCAAATTTCAAAGCTTCAGGAAATCCATACTTTGGATATACCTCACCTCTTTTAATGAGATATATATTGCCTTTTATTTTAATTAATTCAATTACTAGGAAAAAAATAACATTAATTATTTACATTCTTTTTATGATTTTATTAGTTTTCCTCACAACGGGAAGTTTGAAGGGATATATTATATATATAGTTTTAATGGTATTTCTTTCATTTGGGAAAAATAAATATCAGAAAATAGGTCGATTTATAAAAATGATATTAGGAATTTCTCTTTTTGAAAATTTAACATTTTTGATTACGAATGAAATGTTTTTAGGTGATTATATTAGAAGAGCTTTATTTGTAGACCCTTTATTATCGAGGAAATATACTGAATATTTTTTGAATAATTACACATTTTTTTCTCACACGAGAATAGCATCAATATTTGGTATAGATTCTCTATATAGAGAAACTGATACGATCACGAAATGGTTTGGAAGATATGTTATAGGAACAGGAACAAACGCAAGCATTGGCTCGTTTGTAGAAGGGTTTTTCAGTTTTGGATTAATTGGATTATTCATAATCACATTGATATTTACAATGTTTATTTTCATTATTAGAAGCTGTAATATAAAAAAAGAATATTTGGGTATAATAGTTATTGGTTGCTATGTGTTTATAATGACAAATATTGAAACAGCATTTGTAACACAAGGGTTAATTTTCTTTGTCTTTCTTTCACTCTTTATTTTCCCTAAAAGTGATAGAAAGATAAACCCTTAGTATTACCAATAATGAAAGTTAAATATGATTAGAAATTAACTGGAGTTGATAGAATGAATATAATGATATTATTAAATTATAATGACTTTCAAACAACAGAAATATTTTTAAATGAAATTAAGGAATATAAAATATTACACAAAATTATTGTTGTTGATAATTGTTCAACTGATAATTCCTATGATCTTTTAAAAAAATTTGTTTCTGAAAAAATTGATGTAATTTCGAGTGATTCAAACAAGGGATATGCAAGTGGTAACAACTATGGAATTAAATATGCTGAAAAGAACTATATACCCCAGAATATAATCATTTCGAATCCAGATATAAATGTTTCTGAAGATAGTATACGAAATATCTGTAATCATCTTGATTCGCATGATAAAGTGGCTGCAGTTTCAGGACTGATACATGATATTAATGAAAATATAGTTGCGAATTTTGCATGGCGCTTACCAAGATACCAACATATGATTATTAACACATCGCTTGTTTTGTCAAAGCTTCATACTATTATTACATCAGATAGTCAGTTTTATAATAGGAATGAATTAGTTGATCAAAGTGGTTCTTTCGATGTAGAAGTTTTATCAGGATGTTTTTTTGCTATAAAATATAAAGTAATGAAAAATATAGATTATTTTGATGAAAGAACTTTTTTATATAATGAGGAGACAATTCTTGCACACAAGATAAAAGAGGAAGGTTTTAAAGAAGTGATTTTAGTTGATGAAAAAATCATACATCATCAGGGACTATCGATAAAAAAATCAATAAATAACTGGAAATTTAAATCGAAAATCCTTGAAGAAAGCCAATTAATTTATTTGAAAAAATATTTAAAGATTTCAAAATCCAAAATCCGACTTTTTAAAATATGTTTTTATGTAGGGAAATACGAAAAGTATTTACTGACAAATATTAAACAAAAATTAATGGAGAAAAGTAAAGAGTGAAAGTAAAAGTTTCCTTACGAAGGTTAGAGAAATTGATTGAGCTTATGACCAATATTGTCTTAACAATTTCAACGCGGTATGATATACCTAGTAATTTTATACGCTGAGCGACGTGACTCAGTTCAAATTTATATAGAGTATATAAAGCAATCCACACTAGATGAATTTTCCAATATATATATTGGAAATCGATATTTGGGGTTTTGTTCTGAAAAGGAGTTTACTTTTTAGGGATAGTAGTGTGAAGTTCATTTCAGATTTGTTAGTTAATAAAGTTAACGAATTGCTCAATAAGTATTTAGCGTGAAACTAAAATAATGAGTTTTGATTATGTTGCTTCTGAAAGATAAAAGTAGAGGCAAAAAAATTAATAGATTACATATACTGTATTTTATTAATATTAAAAAAATCATAGTATAAATAAATTAGAAGGAATCAACACAACTGATAGATTAGTAAACGAGTATACCGTCAAATTAGATATAGTACCATTGAGAAGGTATACATACTAGCTAAAAAAATGATAGAAATTGTTAAGTAAACTAATGCATTATAATTAACAATTGAGACAAAGCAACACATACTATTAATTATATTCACACAAACAGTTTTATAAAAATTGTAATACAGGCAATGAAAATTACTGTAGTGAGTATGCACTTGAAATGTTAATGTCTGATGATTCTGGAATTGAAATTATAGTAAACAACATTATCATTGAAGATTATTCAACAAAAAATTTAAGTTTAATGGATCCAATTTTTTTTTCATGTTACTGAATTAAATTTTAATAAATAGATTAATTTGATGGTAAGTTTATCTTGATTTTTTAAAAGAAATCTCAATTACAGTAAAAGGAGTTTATACATTGAACGATAAAGTAATAAATTTCATAAAAAACTTTTCATATACAATATCTTCGAATTTAATCTCTTTAATTATCTCAACTGTAGTTGTATTAATAGTACCGAAATTAATTGGCATTGAAGATTATGGCTATTGGCAACTTTACCTATTTTATGCATCATATGTTGGATTTTTACATTTTGGGTGGAATGATGGTATATATTTAAGATATGGTGGAGACGAATATACAGATCTTGATAAAAAATTATTCTTTTCACAATTTTACATGTTGATACTAACCCAGATAATTATAGCCATAGTTTTATATACTATTGCTCAAATATCTAATTTAGATAGTAATCGAGCATACATACTTCAAATGACTGGAATTTGCCTGCTATTTACTAATGTACGTCATATGTTGTTGTTGATTTTACAAGCTACAAACCGCATTAGAGAATATGCTCAGGTTACGATGATTGGTCGGCTATTATATTTTTTGATAATTATTTTATTCCTTTTAATTGGAATTAGAGATTTTAAATTAATGATTGTAGCAGACCTAATTGGACGAGTCATTTCTTTACTTTTAGCTATGTATTTTTGTAAAGATATCGTATTCAGAAAAATATCATCATTTTATTTCAGTTTTAAAGAAATGTTTGAAAACATTAATGTAGGAATAAAATTGATGTTTGCAAATATAGCAGGCATGCTAATTATAGGAGTAGTTAGATTTGGGATCGAACGAAGCTGGGATGTTGAAACATTTGGGAAAGTATCTTTAACATTGAGTGCTTCCAATTTAATGTTGCTTTTTATAAATGCTGTTGGAATAATAATGTTTCCAATTTTAAGAAGAACAGAAAAAAATAAACTTCCGGGTATTTATTTTGTGATGAGAGATTTTTTAATGGTCTTACTATTAGGATTATTAGTAGGTTATTATCCTATGAAGACACTATTATCTGTGTGGCTTCCTAAGTATTCAGAGAGTTTGATGTATATGGCACTAGTTTTCCCAGTATTTATATATGAAGGTAAAATGGCCTTATTGATTAATACCTATTTAAAAACATTGAGACAAGAAAAATTAATGCTCAAGATTAATCTGATTTCTGTTTCTCTAAGTTTATTATTCACTACATTAACTACGAATGTTTTTCGAAATCTAGATATGGCAATTCTGTCAATAGTAGTTTTATTAGTAATTAGATCTATTTTAGCCGAGTTCAGTTTAGCTAAGATTTTGAATATATCTTTACTAAGAGACATTTTATTAGAATTATCAATGACGATAGTATTTATTTTATCTGGATGGTATATAAACTCCTGGATTACAGTATTTATTTATGGTGCTGCATATATTTTTTATTTGATTATTAAGAAAAAAGATCTAAGTGAGACAATTAGTTCACTGAAAATGTTAGTGAAAAATTAATAGAAATAAAAAAATCTTATATTAATAGCAAATAATGAAACCCTCATATTTAATAATTCCTAATTAAGTGTGTTAACAAAACACCAATTTTTAAGAATTAGTCAACAGTGATGTTCTTAATATAAAATGAATCAAGAGAATCCTAAAAAGCTCGATGAGAATGCAAGTTAAGATTTATGTGAAAGTTGGAATCATATAACAAAAATGATTGAGAAAACAGAAGGCTTTTTTCTGTAAATATCAATTTCACTCAGTGGATTTTAATAATTCTTAATACTTTTCGAAAATTTTACCGAAATAAATATTGTTAAAAGTATGATTTTTCAAGATTCTACCAACGAAGTAGATGAGATATTAGAGGGAAATAGGATGGGAGTTTAAGTAAGGACACTGATGAACGCTATAAATAATGATAAACTAGTTAAATGGAATAAAACAAGTTCAGTGATTACTGCGATAATTATAGTAAATTTTAGTTTTTCAAAAAGCATGTATCAGCGTATGGTTTTTCAACACTTTTTAATCAAATTTTATAAGGTGTAGATTTGTTTTATTGCTATTTTATTTATATCTCTCGCCCGAATAAGTTCAGTCGGTTTGATAACTAATAGACAAACGTATCAGGCGCCACCTTTGGTGTTAGTAGTTTCTTCCCAGGTTTTTCGAAACTCAACAGAAGAAAAATATTTTAATGAACCGTGTGGACGCCTATTATTCCACCAATTGACGTAATCCATAAGCTCTACCTGTAATTCATAAAGTGTCTCGAATATGGTGTCATAGATAAACTCAAACCTGAATGATTTGTACGTTGACTCGGCAACCGCGTTTTCATAAGGATTTCCTTTTCTACTCAAAGAACGTTCAATTTTGAAGGTATCCAAGAGGGTATCGGTGGTCTGGTTATTAAACTCTTGCCCTCGATCGATGTGAAAGAGTTCCACCTTGTTTAAATCGCCTTTAATCGTCTCCATAGCTTGTAAAACTAAGTCAGCGTTTTTATTAGGTCCGCCAGAATAACTAATAAACTCTCTGATAAACAAGTCGAGGACAAAACAAACATAGAACCGGCTACTCGCCACTTTAATGTAAGTTAAATTAGTTACGAGTACTTTCATAGGCGCAACTTGATTGAATTCGCGATTTAATATGTTCTCAATTTTAGCCTAGTTAACACCAGTGCTCTGAGATTTATGGGAAGGTCTATTATAATTGGATAATAAGTGGAACTTCTTCATGATCCGAACAACACGTCGACGGGGCACGTTAAATCCTTGTTTCTTTAATATCGGTTTTAGCTTTCTTGTGCCGAAGGCATTTCTACTCTTAGCGAATTCTTCAATGACTGCTTGTTCAAGTTCTGCTTCACTTTCGCATTTTTTTACTTAGTAATAGTAAAATCCTCTAATGATTTTAAGGGCCCGGTACATGGCTGATATAGAATAGTTATGTTGGTTTTGCTTGATTACTTCGACTTTCGCCTGAATATCAGTCTCGCGTGCTTTTAAATAGCAGCTTCCATTTTGAAGTTACGAATTGACTTTCTTCAGTTCTTTCAATTCTTTTTGTTCAGGTGTTAAATCATGTCTTTCATTAAACGAGTCTGTTTGACTATGCTGGTGTACCTATTTATCAAAAACAGACCCTGTAAAATAATATTCCTCGATGATTTCTTTTCTTGATTTTCCTGCTCTGTGTAGATCAAAAATTTGTTTGTTGAATTCTTCTATAATAAGTTCGACGTGTACGAAGAGTAGACATGATAGATTCCTCCTTTGTATGTTGTTCTTAGTATGCACACCTTATCTTTTCTGTCCAACTCATTGTAACCTATCCAGTAAGACACTAATCGTATAGTTAGAAATGAAGTATTTGAGAAAGGTGGATTTGTAAATGATATAGATTATGAGGTTAAAGTAAGGTGATCATAAATTGGGAATGATATATAGTTAGATTCAAGATTAAAAACATGAGGCTTATAAAGGTTGTTTTGTAAATTGACTTTGTTGCTAGATGGTTCATAGAATATCTATATTTTGAACTTTTTTTATATTATGGCAACTTACAGTGATTCTAGACAACGTAAGTGTTAAATATAATTTCATTATAATTTGTTGGGGAGGAGGTCTTTGTCATTAAAGTATATAAATTATTATTATCATCAATTGGTGGATTTTTGCCTAAATCCTATCATCCGCTAGGGAAATTTTTTGGTAGGAATTTTAGAAACTGGTGTACAAAGCATATCGCAAAAGAAATAGGGAAAGGTATTAACGTTGAAAAAGGAGCTTCTATTCATGCTGGAGTTGTTTTAAAAAATGGGGCTAATGTTGGAGTGGATTGTTTGATTGGGCAAGATACTATTATTGGAGAAAATGTTATTATGGCTCCAGAATGTCAAATATATACCCAGAACAAGAAATTCAATAAGGAAATAAAACGGTTTGAAGGATATGAAAAAGTAAAACCAGTGATCATAGGAGATAATTGTTGGTTGGGAACTAGAGTACTTATAATGCCTGGTGTTACAATAGGAGAAGGGTGTGTTATCGCTGCTGGTGCGGTTGTATCAAAAAGTATGCCACCATTTTCTGTTGTAGCAGGAAATCCTGCGAAAGCAGTTAAAAACTTATTAGCTTAGTTTTTCTTATCTTAATAAATTAGAATGTTAATCCTCATACTATTCTCCAATTTTTTGTTAACTAACTTAAGCTGGATTTTTTTATTCTCTATCAAACATACTGAGATTAGTAGTGTAATATCCTCGACGGTGGTATTGCACTACTATTTTTTTGTGGTTCTTTGTCAAATCGTGTTGGTCTATAATTCCCGAGGTAGAAACTTCACTGTTTCTACCTCTTTTTATGCGACTGTACTATCTTTGTGTTTTTCGATTTCTTTTTCTTCTTCAAATGTTAAGGGTCTGATTTTCTTGTCAGTCTTTTCGGTCAACTTGAAACTGATGAAAACACGAGCTCTCAAGTGAGCGAAATTACGATAACCGTAGCCGCTTCGCTTCATTGTCTTGATTTTATTATTCATGCCTTCTAAATGTCCGTTGGACAAAGTGTAAGTGCAGGAATTTTCTATTGCATCTAAGTATTTTTCTATTGTCTGGAAGGTGGTCCTGACGTATCTTTTAAGGGGTCTTTCCTTACTGCGTTCGAGTTGATCAACGAATTCTTCATAGTTACCAGTAAATAGGTGCCATTTTAGATCATTAATCAAATCATATACCCACTGGAATTGGTCATCGATGGATAAAAGGTAATTGACCATCATTTTTTCAGTGACCTGACCATCATAAAGGCGATGGGAAAAGTAGTGCTCAAAATCGACACTCCAGACATTCTTCAGAATGATTTTCC
>NZ_AUEG01000006.1 GCF_000425865.1 Lacticigenium naphthae DSM 19658 | reverse complement strand
AGTAAGTATTCATTGCGGAAATATTTGTATTTATTCTCATGTGAAATTCCTCCTTGTTTGTTGAAGGTCTTGCCTTCTACTATTCTTATCGGTTGTTATAAAAAATATTTAAGTAAATAAAGAAAAAAGAGCGAAAATTTCGCTCTTTTTGAGTAGTATATTATTGTAATAACGAAAGAACACCTTGAGGCATTTGGTTTGCTTGAGCCAACATGGAAGTAGCAGCTTGAGAAAGGATGTTGTTCTTTGTAAAGCTCATCATTTCTTCAGCCATGTCTACGTCACGAATACGTGAGTTTGCTTCAGACAAGTTTTCTTTTGTTGTAGACAAGTTTGAAATAGTGTGATCCAAACGGTTTTGAACAGCACCTAAGTCGGCTCTTTGCGTGGATACTGATTCAATTGCACCATCAATTTTCGTTAAGGCAGCATCAAAATCGATTACAGTTGTTTCATCACCTTCAACATTACTTATTGAAATTCCACTGTCCGTTATTATTGAAGGATCGCTTACATCTTCAGTAGCACTTAATAAAGATGCAGCTGACATACTTTTAATTTCTACGTTAATATTCTGACCTGAATTTGCACCTATTTGAAAACTAAATGACGTACCTGTAGATGTACCATCTGTTAATGTATCAGTCCCGCTCAATAAGTTTTTTGTATTAAATTCAGTGTCGTTTGAAATTCTATGAATTTCTTTTGCTAGTGAGTCAACTTCAGTTTGAATAGCAATTCTATCATCATTTGTATTGGTATCGTTTGCTGCTTGAACAGTCAAGTCACGCATACGGTTCAAGATATTGTGTGTTTCACTTAATGCGCCTTCAGCTGTTTGAATCAACGAAATACCATCTTGTGCATTCCGAGTTGCTTGATTTAAACCAGAGACCTGATTTTTCATTTTTTCTGAAATAGCCAGTCCTGCTGCGTCGTCCCCAGCTTTATTGATACGTAATCCAGATGATAATTTTGCTAATGAACTACTTTTTGCACTATTAGCGTTTGTTAAACGTGAGTAAGTATTCATTGCGGAAATATTTGTATTTATTCTCATGTTCATTTCCTCCTTAGATTATGTGAAGGTCTTGCCTTCTACTATTCTTATCGGAGGGTTTGAAAAATAGTTAAGGGTTTTAATTGTTTTTTCAAAAAAAAAAAAAACTACCTCACTTAAAGGTAGTTTAAAATATTCGTTTGTAGTATCCGTGTTCCCATTTGTAAGGATGCTTCATATGAAGTCATTTCCATTTGATAGTTCATAAACGTTTCCGCTAAATCAATATCTTGTTTGCCGGATAACATCGATTGCAAATTCAAATTTTCACTCTCGTTACGTGCTTTAGATGTTTCTAAGCGATTATAAGTTGCCCCGATTTTTGTACGTAAGGAGAGAATCGTATCACTCTCAACTGAAGCTCTATCCATGAGGTCTCCACCTAAAGCTTCTGTATCACTTTCATCTAAGGCAGTAAGAACATCTTGTAAGAAGTTGCCCAATGAATCAGCTGGGTCTCCTACTAATTTCCGTCCATCCGTTTGCAATTCCACAGAAACACCTTGGGCAATCTCTCTTTCTAACAACCCAGAATCATTTGCACCCATCGTTCCTTTATACTCTATCCCCGTAAAGTTTCCATCTGCATCTTCTGTTATTTCAAACGGTTTGGTCAAGGTTTCTTTCCCGGCGAAGATATAGCGCCCACCGAAGTTTGTATTATAAGAATCGACTAGTGTTCCGATTTCAGATTCAACTTCGCTTTTCACAGCTTGACGATCACCGTCAGACATTGTGCCATTAGCTGCGGATTGAATCAAGGTTGAAATACGCTGCATAGATTTCGTCGCATTGCTCAAAGCTGAATCTTGAACATTCGTCCAATCGATTGCATCATCGATAGTGGTCAAGTATTCTTCGTTGCGGGTAATGCTGCTTTTTAGATCCATTATTTTAGAAGCAGTCAAGGGATCATCAGAGGTGCGGTTGATTTTATTTAATGTTGACAATTGTTCTTGGTATTTTTGAACCGATTGTGTGTTGCGATTCAAATTACGCAAGTAATTTTTTGTCATATAAGAACTCGTTACTCTCATCGCTTACACTCCTGTCCGGTTGATCAATGTATCCAACATTTCTGCTGTTACGGAAATCACTTTGGCATTAGCTGAAAAGGCATTTTGGAACCGTAACATGTCGGTGACTTCTTCATTGATGTCAACACCAGACATGGATTCTTTGCGTTGTTCCAGTAAAGCTACTACATCATCTTGATTTTTAGCCATATTGTCTGCTTGTTGTTTTTGAATCCCTACATCCGTGACACTGTCGTTGTATTGATCCAATAACGTAGAACCACTGACACTGTTGTCAAATGACATTGTTTCCGAATTATAGTTATCTTCACTTAAATCTTGCGGTAGTTTCGTAGATTGCAACTTGGATATGGCTAAGGCTCTAGCCCCGTCACCTGCTACTTCATTGTCCAAGCCTTTTCCAGCTTGAACTTTAGAAGAATCTTTTTGGATTTCGGCATTTACTTTGATTGTTCCCGAAGGATCTTCTAGATCAATCTCAAAGAAAGCCTTTCCCTGTTCTTCGCCCTCTATCGTTGGCGTACTGTGAGTGGTATTGACTGCTTCAGCAAATTGAGACACAAAGGTATTGAAATCTTCTTTTTTCTGATTGAGGACAGCTAAAGCTTCTTGAGAACCTTTAGTGCTACCACTTTCAATGTCAATTGAAGCATAATCGCCTGTTTCAGAGTCTTGAATCATCCACTGACCAACTTCAATTGTATCGTCTGCAGGTAAAGTCATTGGATCTTTTCCAGGTTGAGAAACAATCAGTGTACCATCTTCATTTTTTCCGATTACTACAGCTACAGAATCGACATGATTTTTACCTAAGACTTCTTGTCCGTCTAATGTAACGACTGCACGTTGGAAGCCATCGATTTTAACTTCTGCACCAGCGATTTCAGTTAGGGAACCGATCAGCCGATCGCGTTGATCGAGCAAGTCATTCGGTGCTTGGCCTGCTGTGGATACGTTGAAGATTTGTTCATTTAATTTTTCCAGTTGTCCAAGTGTGCTATTGAAATCCAAAACATCTTTGCTGAGTTCATTCAGCGTGTCACTATGTAGACCGTCCATTTGGTTGGCCATGTGATGAATGGTGTCTGTGAATGTTTTCGATTGTTCAACTACCATTGTTTTGGCTGTCTGCATTTCTGGGTTAGAGCTCAAGTTCGTCCATGAAGCAAAAAACTTATCCATCTGGCTACTTAATCCGGTATCGGAAGGCTCATTGTATATCCCTTCCAATTGGCCCAATAAATCAGACTTCTGGGTATACTGTTCCAGAGAAGCGGATTCGCGCTGTACTTGTGTGACAAGGTATTGGTCGGTCACACGTTGGACGGCAGAGATTTGGACGCCTGTTCCAAATTGACCCACTCCAGGAATAGAAATAGGCATATTCGCTGACATGGTAACGCGCTGTCTGGAATAGCCTTCCGTATTTGCATTGGCAATGTTGTGTCCTGTTGTTTGTAGTGCCCGTTGTTGGGCTGTCATCCCGCCGGTCGCGGTATGTAAAGTTCCAAATAATCCTGACATGATCTCGCTCCTTAGACTTGTTGGTCGAATAATGCGTTCGTTTCGTTTTCTTGGTATTTCCCTTTTTTCGAATACCCACGTTTTTCCTTTTTCACACTTTCCTGCAGTGATTGGAGAAAAGCATCGGTAAAGCTCATCGCTTGTTGGGTCAATAAGAGATTGCCTTCTTGAAGCTGACGGATCTCATCGATGACGGGAATATATTCATCTTTATTTGTTTCGGGAAGAGAAGCGGACTCGAGTTCTGCGGTAAGAGCTTCTTTGGCAGCGACGATGTCTCGCAACTCTTCTCCTTTATTTTCAATCAAAGCTATTTTTTCTCTTTGCAGGCAATCTTTTAAAGACTGTAGCTGATTCATCAAGGAATCTTTGCGTTCCATAAGCGGTTATTCTCCTTTTTGTTCGGCGATCACTTGTAGCATACTGTCAGAAATCTTATCTACTGAAATGGGATAGCTACCTTCTAAGACAGCTTTTTTGATCGATTCCAGACGTTCGGTTTTGAACGTGTCTTGGCTTTCGGATAAGCGTTTGGCTTCATTTGAAATAGATACCTCAACGGAGCTGTCTTCTTTTGATTGTTTAGGTTGGTTAGTTGCGTTGCTTGTATTGGTTGTCTCTTTATGTGTTTGGACGGCTTTGTTTTTATTGACGGATTGAATGTATTTACCGTAGCCATTTTCGATTTTCATGATGGAAACTCCTTCCATATTGCCTGCTATTTTAATTTTTTTCCTTAACTACTTTCTCTACAGTTATCATATCGGAAAGATTTCAAAATACTTAAGTGTAAATTTGATAATTTATAGAATGAACTGTTTTCATCTTACCGATAGTCTCCTCTTTTGTCTACAGCAAAGAGAGAGTGCGCAAAAAGGTGTTCAGATCCGAACCGCTGGAGCGGATACTCGTAGTATCGTCGTAGACTATCGAAGAGTATGCGTGAAGTGGACGTCGGGTGTGCCTTTTGGAACACGTTTTTAGAGTGTGCAAAAAGACGTTGATACCCGCATACTATATCCGTAAGTAGCTGACGCCTTAACAAATCATTTGTTGAGCTAGTTTTTGAAGCTCATTTCAAAAACTGACAGTTGAATCACAAGTAAAATGATGAAAGAAATGCCGAGCATTTCTTGTCGGTTGAAAAAAAGTAGTAGATTGAGCACTGATGAAATCTTAGTTTTTCGTAGAAAAAAGAAGTTGAGTTTTTTTCTCAACTTCTTTCGATTATACTCTCCGTTCTATTGATCTAAACTAGAAAAAGTGTTCAGAATCTACAGGAATCAGGACACTCAGCCACCAAATCTTCTAGTAAAGACCAGTAGGTGTGACTTGCGCGACACTGAGTTGGCAGAAGCTAAATAAGTGTCATAAAAGAAGTCGAATCGCGACACTCAAAGATGAAATGCTATCTAAATGGCGCGCAAACTACCAGTTCGAGACACTTTTTTAAAAAAAAGAAGCTGAGTGTCCTTATAGCCGGTGAATCTAGACACTTAGGGGGTTTATCGCTTGCGAGTGTCCAGTATCTACCCGAATCGGGACACTCAGCCACCAAATCTTCTAGTAAAGACCAGTAGGTGTGACTTGCGCGACACTGAGTTGGCAGAAGCTAAATAAGTGGCCTGATTGAAGTCGAATCGCGACAATCAAAGATGAAATGCTATCTAAATGGCGCGCAAACTGCCCGATCAAGTCACTTTTTTTGAAAAAAGAAGCTGAGTGTCCGTATAGCTGCTGAATCTAGACACTTATTTGTTTTATCTCTATCGAGTGTCCAGTGTCTACCCGAATCGGGACACTCAGATACCGATTCTGTTATTAAAGTTCCGCAGGTGTGACTTGTGCGACACTGAGATGGCAGAAGATAAATGAGTGTCCTGATTGAGGTCGAATCCCGACACTCAAAGAGGAAATGCTATCTGAAATGGCGTGCAAACTATCCGATCGAGTCACTTTCCGGTGCGGTCCTATTTTCCGGTCGAGCCAGAACAGTCGCCTCCACTCTCTGATTTGAAACGTGCTCCAAGAGGCAGACCCGACGTCCATTTCACGACTACTCTACGCTAGTCTGCGACTAGCTTCGTGTAGTCGCTCCAATGATTCGGATCTGAACGCCTGTTGTCGCACTTTGATTGAAAACGAGTTGCGCTTTGCAGAAATGCGGTTGCTTCGCTGAGCTTCACCGATTCTGGCGAATCTTGTTCTGCCCCGCTCCAGCCCCTCATTTCTAAACGCAAAGCTCCACTCTCTGTTTGAAAATGAGTTGCGGCTTCTTGGCTCTCGGGAAAAAGATGCCGCTTGGCCATGCGCGGGATGCTCTGTCCTGTGCGGCCCTATTTTCCGGTCGAGCCAGAACAGTCGCCTCCACTCTCTGCTCTTATAAAAATTCTATGTTTCTTTTTCCGGTCACGGGGTTGGTGTAGGTTTGGCAGTCTACTTCATAGAGTTCTTTGATGGTGGATTCTGTTAGGACTTCGTCGGGTGTGCCTTCTTTGATCAGGTGGCCGTCTTTCATGGCGTATAAGTAATCTGTGTAGCGTGCGGCTAGGTTTAGATCATGCATGGCTGCCAATGCTCCGATCGGTAATTGTTTGACGGTGTTTAAAATGCTGAGTTGGTGTTTGATATCTAGGTGATTGGTCGGTTCATCTAGTACTAGGAACTGTGGTTGTTGGACTAGTGCTCTGCCTAAGATGACACGCTGTTTTTCGCCACCGGATAAGGATAGGAAACTTCTATCGGCTAATTCTTCTAGATCCATTTGCTGAATGACTTCTTCGACGATGGCAAAGTCTTTGGCTGTATCGCGTTCCATCAAGCCTTTATGGGGAGAGCGTCCCAGCAGCAACATCTGCCGTACGGAAAAGTCGAAATTGACTTGGTGAAACTGGCCCACGACGCCCATTTTTTTAGCCAGTGCTTTATTGGATAATTCCTGGACGATCGAATCATCGAGTGTGATGATCCCGGTATCGGGTTCGAGCGCTTTGTAGACACTTTTTAAGAGTGTCGATTTGCCGCAGCCGTTGGGTCCGATCAGTCCGACGAATTGGTTCTGGCTCACGTGTAGGGAGATATCTTGAATGATTTGTTTAGATGCGATCGACAAGGAAACATTTTCAACGGTCAGCTTCATTTTTTTATCCTCCAAACTCGTAGCCTTTTTTCACAAAGATATAAATAAACAGCGGTGCACCGATCAGGGACGTCAAGATTCCGATCGGGAGTTCTACGGTCGGTAAGATGATCCGGGAAAAGATATCCGACCAGACCATAAATAATGCTCCTGAAAAAACCGATAAGGGTAAAAAGTAGCGGTGATTCGATCCAACGATCCCGCGGATGATATGGGGGATGATCAGGCCGACAAAGCCGATCATTCCGGTATTGGCAACAATGATCCCGGTCAAAATAGAGGCAATGACCAGATAGACTTTCCGGTAAAAGTTTAAATTCACTCCCAGTGTGATCGCTGCTTCGTCCCCTAGCAACATGATGTTCAAAATCCGTTGCTGAGTCAAAAAGAACAAGAATGCAGCCAATACAACTATGGCGACTAAGGGCAAGGTCGTCCAGCTGGCTCCAGCTAAACTTCCCATCATCCAAAAGGTGACGGAACGAATGCCTTCTGCATCGTTAGCTAAGTAGATAATGAAATTGGAAAAGGCGGTGAACAATGCATTCAAAACCATCCCGGCTAACACGAGTTTAATGGAATTGACTTGTCCACCAACATTGGATAACAGCAAGACGAGAAAGGCTGCCGTGACAGCTCCCAGGAAAGCCCAGAAAGACAAGCCCAACTGCGCCAAGATACTTGTTCCACCAAAACCGATCATGATCGCAAACGTCGCTCCCAGAGAAGCACCGGATGAGATCCCCAGGATATAGGGATCAGCTAGCGGGTTTTGGACGGTCGTCTGCATTACCGCTCCGGCCAATGATAGTCCCATCCCGGTCAGCAGCGCCAATAGGACTCTTGGAAAACGGATCTGCCAGATTATATTTTCGAAGGCCACGGAAGAAAGCGCAGTGCCCTCTCCCATCGCTCCTCCAGTCAGTTTTCCAGTCAATATCTGAAAGGATTCTGTGAGCGGGATCGAGACTTGTCCGACCGCCACACCCATTCCTACCGACAGAATGATCAAGACGGTAAAAAGGAGTAGGCTGATGTAATAGATTTGGCGTTGTTTCTGGATGCGGTTCATCGTCTCTTCCTTCCTGGTTGTGGGTCAATTTGTGGAATAGAATTCAGAGCTGAGTTGTTCCATACCGGTCAAAATCTGGTACCCGTAGCTCCAAAATTGATTGTAATCGATGGTGTAGATGCGGTCTTCCTGGATAGCGGTCAAGCTGGACAAGGCTTCGTTGGCTTTCAAGTCCGCCAGGCTTTCTTCCGGTGCGCGTCCGCCGGTATAATCGACGAGCAGTAATGCTTCCGGATCGGTTTCGAGCAAAGCCTCCACGCTGATTTCACCTGTGGTTTCTGCAAAGGCGTTTTCCAATTTCAGGTAGCTCAAGGCATCGTTCAAGTACGTATCAGCGGCGCCACTATAGACATCGACGTTCGTGCCTTCTGCTCCAAAAATATAGGCATACTCTACGGCTTCCTGATCTTCCGGAACAGTTTCTACGATAGCGTCCATTCGGTCCCTCACATCAGTTGAAAATGCTTGTGCCTGTTCTTCAACTGCAAACAATTTTCCCAAATCAGCGATGTCGGTATGCAGATCATCAAAAGTGGCACCGGGTGTCGAAGTTGCTTGAATGTACGTTTGGATGTCCAATTCGTTCAGTTCCTCTACCGTTCCGGTTCCCCACTCGGCACTGGCAAACAATTGCCCGCGCCCGACTACGATGTCCGGGTCAACGCCCACGACTAATTCTTTGCCGACATACCCCTCTGCCAGTACGGGAATGTTGGAGAAATCCTCGGAAACTGTTTCGTCGCCGGCACCGTATAATGCGGCTACGCCGACAATGTCTTCAGCTAATCCCAGTTGGAGCAACAGTTCTGCTGTCCCCTGGTTATTGGCGACGATCGATTCCGGACGGGATTCATACGTGATTTTTTTTTTGGAAAATTCAGAACCATCGGCTGAAACCGTGTAGTTATCTAATGTTAACGGAAAGGTGCTATCTTCTGTTTGTACTGTTGTATCTGGTTGTCCCTCAGTAGGCTCTGTTTGTCCACAGGCTCCTAAAAGAAAGAAGGCACTCGCTGCCATTCCCCAGTATGTAAAGCGTTTTTTATGCGTCGGTTTGTTCATTGACTCTCCTCCTAATTTTTCTCTTAATATAGCGGCAAGTGAAAGGACTCACTTGCCTGTTTCTTATTGAGAACGATTTTCATTCCCAATTATAACGGTAGAATCTAACAAAGTAAATGCTTATGCGATACTTTTCACAAAAAGTACAAAGTGCGACAAAAGGCGGTTAGACCCGAATCACTGGAGCGAATACTCGATAGATAGTCGTAGACTATCCAAGAGCATTCGTGAAGTGGACGTCGGGTCTGCCTCTTGGAGCACGTTTCAATCAAAGAGTGGAGCTTTGCGTTAAGAAATGAGGGGCTGGAGCGGGGCAGAACAAGATTCGCCAGAATCAGTGAAGCCCAGCGAAGCAACCGCATTTCTGCAAAGCGCAACTCATTTCCGAAAGAGAGTGAAGGCGACTGTTCTGGCTCGACCGGAAAATAGAGCCGCACCGGACAGAGCAAGATTCGCCAGAATCGGTGAAGCCCAGCGAAGCAACAACGGCTACAGCAACTGGAGCGGATACTGTAGTAAATCGACAGTGAGGCTAGCTTTGAAGTACATTTTAGTAAATGACAGTCAAAATACAAGTAAAATAATGAAAGAAATGCGTGGCATTTCTTTTCGATAGTAATGTAGTGCAGCTACGGCTGACTTCTGAAGAAATCTCAGTTGAAGTTGCCCGATTCATCCCTATTCAAGCAACTTCAGCTACAACTGTGATTGAAGTTACCTGATTCGAAGTCATTCGGTCAACTTCACTCATTATTTCTCTTGAAGTTGACCGATCCGAGGCCGTTCGGGCAACTTCACACTTTATTTCTCTTGAAGTTGACCGATCCGAGTCCGTTCGGGCAACTTCACACTTTATTTCTTTTGAAGTTGACCGATCCGAGGCCAATCGAGCAACTTTACTCATTATTCCTCTTGAAGTTGACCGATTCAAGGGGGTTCGGATAACTTTACTCATTATTTCTATTGAAATTGACCGATTCAAAGCCGTTCGTTCAACTTCACTCATTATTTCTCTTGAAGTTGACCGATTCGAGGCCAATCGAGCAACTTCAAGTACTTATCTTGCTGAATCTTGTTCTAATCGAAAAAGAAGAGGTTGGGGCTTTTGCCCCAACCTCTTCTTCTATTATAAATGTTTTATCGGAAACGAGTTGCGGCTCCTTGGCTCTCGGGAAAAAGATACCGTTTGGCCATGCGCGGGATGCTCTGTCCTGTGCGGCCCTATTTTCCGGTCGAGCCAGAACAGTCGCCTCCACTCTCTGATTGAAATGAGTTGTGGTCCTTGGCTCTCAGGAAAAAGATACCGCTTGGCCATGCGCGGGATGCTCTGTCCTGTGCGGCCCTATTTTCCGGTCGAGCCAGAACAGTCGCCTACACTCCCTTTCGGAAATGAGTTGCGCTTTGCAGAAATGCGGTTGCTTCGCTGGGCTTCACCGATTCTAGCGAATCTTGTTCTGCCCTGCTCCAGCCCCTCATTTCTTAACGCAAAGCTCCACTCTTTGATTGAAACGTGCTCCAAAAAACAGACCCGACGTCCTCTTCGCGTATACTCTTCGATAGTCTACGACTATCTATTGAGTATACGCTCCAGAGGTTCGGGTCTGAACGTTTTTTGTCGCACTCTTCTATTTTAGATGTCTGATGCGTTGTTCTTTGCTTAGGATATTTGTGATGCGGACGCCGAAGTTTTCGTTGATGACGACGACTTCGCCTTCTGCGATCAATTTGCCGTTGACATAGATTTCTAAGGGTTCATCTGTCATTTTTTCTAATTCAATAACAGAACCTGTTCCCAATGCTAAGATATCTTTGATGGTTTTGCGGCTTTCGCCTAAGACCACGCTGAAATCCAGTGGAACATCCATTATCAAGTCCAAATTGCGTGGGGAGTGAGTTTTCCCCGATTCTTCCAACTGCTGGAAAGCAGGTTGTTGTACGGTCACTTTTTGTTCCGGCGCGCTTTGTTGCTGAGGTGCTTGTTGTTCACTTGCAGATTTTTGTGCTGCCTGTGGTTGCGGATTTAATACTTCAGCGGAATCGTTCATAACGATATCCGATAATTCTCTTACCGTTTCAACCGGGAAGATCTGCATGATTTCGCTGTCTATCAATCCTTCAACGGATAGATTGAATGCAACTGTGACGACATGCGATTCTTCATCTAAGGGATGATTCGGAATGTCATCTTCTGTATGCCATAACGCCACTTGCGGTGGTTGGATATCGATTTTCCGTTTCAGCATAGTTGCCATTGCTGTTGAAGCCGAACCAATCATTTGATTCATCGCTTCGCCTACTGCACTCAGTTCCAATTCACCAAAATCATCCGGGTTCACGTCTTTACCGTCATTTCCCATCATCAAATCGGCAATGACACTCGCGTCTGGAACATCGATCATAAGAACATTGCTGCCTTTTAAGCCTTCTTTAAACAAAATCGTTGTAACAACTTTCGGTATTTCTCTACCTTTGATCATATCTTTATACGGCACACACTCTACAGTTGGTGTCGTAATATTTACAGTACGATTTAACAAAGTCGATAATGCGGTTGCTGACTGAGACATTGAAATGTTGGCAATTTCCCCAACGATATCTTGTTGATCTTTATCGATACATGACTGAGAATCTTCTTTCTCACTCGCTGCACCGCCGCCATTTAACAACGCATCGATTTCCTCTTGTGTTAATGCATTACTACTCATTCTCTGTCTCCCCTCCAATAAATTGCAAAACCTCCACAGCCATTTTGTCTTGGACCGTTCCAGGTTTGACCAAGTAATACGGTCTGTTTTCAATATTCATCACTAAAGGCTTGGATGATTTTTTATCTAACTGGATGATATCTCCAACTTCCATGTCGAGGAAGTTTTCAACCGTCATCGTTGACTCGCCGAGTGCGACGGACAAATTAAGTGGTACAGGATCCAGTGACTTTTTGATCGACAGTTCTTCTGTTTTTTCCTGTGTCTTGCCGGTATGGAACCAATTGTGAAAGCTTAATTTATCTAACATTTCTTCGAAGAATATGTACGGAATACAAATATTCAAAAAGGTACGGTTATTGCCGATAGCAATTGAGAAGGTGATCAACAAGATCGGTTCGTTTGGCGACATCGTTTGCAGGAGCTGGGGATTCGTTTCAATATCTTGCACTTTGGAATCCAACTCTACAATATCTCGCCAAGCTCCTTCAAACGCACGCGTCAAGTTTCCCATTACTTCTTCTAATATAGCTAACTCGATGTCTGTAAAAGAATCTTTTCCTTCCGGAACTTCTCCTTCAGCGGTCATACTATCGTACCCACACAATAACTCTACCATTTGTAGAGCCATCTGCGGATTCAATTCAATGATCTGGACACCTTCTGAGGGTTCACTTTTCACGATCCCCATCAATGTAAACCGGGGAATAGAATTGATGAACTCATCAAAACTGATCTGTTCCATGGTAGCCAGTTTGATCTCGACTTGCTGGCGCAATTGTGTCGATAATTGGTTGACTGCCAATTTCATAAAGTCCTCAAAAACTAAATGAATCGTACTTAAGTACTCTTTAGACAAACGAACGGGCCGCCTAAAATCATAGGCTTTAATTTTCGGTTGATGGGTTTCTTCCATCACTTTTTCATCGATTTCGCCGTTATCCATTGCTTCCAACAACGAATCAATTTCTTGTTGTGATAAAACTTGACTCATTATTCTCCCTCATTTTTTAAAAAAAGCTGATGTATATCGATGATACTGACCACTTCTCCATAAGCAGGAACCAATGAAGTTACCCATGTATCTTCGGAGTGAACGATCGGTTGAATTTCTTCTTCCGTAACCGTTGTCACGCCGATGACTTCTTCCACTTCAACAGCAACTTTATTTTGTTCAGTTTGTATCACGATTGTATTATTATAACATATTCGCTCCATATCCGAAGAAGAATTTAACAATCTATCTAAGTTTACTAAGGTCATGACTTGTCCTCTTAGGTTGATGAGTCCTTCGACCCACTCGGGACTTTGAGGAACTAGGGTAGAGGTAAGTTTCGTCGTGATTTCCTCTACCCATTTCGTTGGGATCCCATAAAATCGATCGTGTAACGTAAATACAATGAGTTGCATAGATAAGCTCCTTTATAATTATTGGCTAACTTTATCTAACGCCTTAATGACTCGTTCTGTATCAAAAGGTTTGACGATAAAATCACTCGCGCCAGCTCGGATGGCGTCCATTACCATTGATTGTTGACCCATAGCACTACACATGACGACTGTCGCACTTCCGTCGATTTGTTTGATAGCTTTTAAAGCCTCTATACCATCCATTTCAGGCATAGTGATATCCATAGTTACTAAATCGGGTTGACTCGATTTGAATTGTTCGATCGCTTCTTCTCCATTAGCAGCCTCCGCTACAACTTCGTATCCATTTTTGTTTAAAATATCTTTTAACTTGATTCGCATAAATGCCGCATCATCTACTACTAAAACCTTTTTACCCATCTTATTTCTCCTCTCACAATCCTAAAGTTTCAAATAATTTTTCTAATACACCTGGTTTGGGGACAAAGTACAAGGCCCCTTCAATTTTATTTCCATCTGAATAAAACTCATTTTTAATAATGAAAATCTGACTATCGTATTGTTCCTGTTCGATATAAACGGAACTCAAGATAGAACCGAACATGTCTTGCGCGGCAACTGGAACTGACGCGATCAAATCAACGCCGAGCATTTTATTCAACGCATTCAAAAAAGAATTGACTAAAATATTGACCAGTTCTTTATTGGCCGAATCAACCAGTTCTTCCGATGCTTCAACCGATTCCGGCAACACCATATCTGCAATTTTCACTGCATCATCAGGGGAAAGAACGAATAAAAACACGCCCTCTTGCCCCAATAACTTCATCAGTATAGCACGAACCTGTTCGTCCTCGGAACAGATAGTTTCATAAACTTTTTCATATTCCATAAACTCGATCGTGGGGATATCCATCTGTACAGATTTGTTGATCAACTGTGACAAACTGGTTGCAGCATTGCCGCCTCCGATGTTGACGATTTCTTGTAACGCGTCTAAACGCATCGCTTGTTGATCCATCAGACGGTTACCCCTTTTCTTTCAGTACAGACAGAAGTCAAATCTAAAATCAAGACGACTTCCCCATTCCCCAAGATACTGGCTCCCAAATATTTCTTCACTTCTTTCAGTTCAGAACCAAATTTCTTGATGACGATCTCGCGCTGGTGAATGATGTCGTCTACAACTAATGCGTGGTACTGGTCTCCCAGCAAGACGATCACTACGTGTTCTTTTTTATCGGGCTGTTGAACGAGTTCCAACGATTCAGTTAGTCGCGTCACTGGGATGAACATATTCTTATACCGATAGACTTGTTGCTTATGAATCGTGTCTACTTCATCAGCGTTGTATACGACAACTTTCTCGATCACTGATTGCGGTAATGCAAATGTTTCTGTTCCAGATTTGATCATCAATGCTTGAATGATCGATAATGTCAACGGCAAGACGATTTTAAAGGCGGATCCTTTACCGACTTCACTGATCGTTTCGATCGTTCCATTTAAACTGCTGATTTTTTCTTTCACAACGTCCATCCCTACACCACGACCGGAAATGCCGGTCACTTTTTGGGCGGTTGAAAATCCGGGGTGGAAAATGAGTTGCTGCGCATCTTTATCGCTCATCCCCTCAGTCGGGATCCCTTTTCTTTCTGCACTAGCTTTTAAAGCTACAGGGTCCAATCCTTTACCATCATCTGAAACTGTTACGATCACACGGTTCCCTTCTGGGTAAGCAGAAACTTTGACTATTCCCTGTTCCGATTTCCCACTGGCTTTACGCTCCGCTGGCATCTCGATTCCATGGTCACACGCATTTCGAAGCAAGTGGATCAGCGGTTCGCCCAATTCAGAAACGACTGTCCGATCTAACTCCGTGCTTTCGCCTTCCATGACCAATTCAATATCTTTATTCAGCTCGTTGGCTAAATCCCGTACCATCCTAGGAAATCGTTGGACAACGACATTGAAGGGCTGCATCCGTAGCTGCAATACCAATTCCTGTAACTCGGTCGTGATCCTCCCCACTTGTTCCACGGGTTCGTGTAGTTCTGCTTGTGTCTGATCGGTCAATTCTTCTAGACGCGTGCGGTGGATCACCAGTTCAGATACTAAATTCATAAACTGATCGAGTTTACTTAAATCTACTCGAATCGTCTGTTTCATACTCCGTGAAGCTTTCGCAGGCTTTTTATCGGTGCTAGTCGATTGTATTGCTTCAACAACTGCAGATGAGCCCTCTTCCTCAGGCGACTCATCCAATTCTAAATCAGCCGGTTCTTTAAAGGGTTCTACTTTTACCGCTTCTATTTCACTCAGATCATCGATCAGGTTCTTGATTGCCTCTTGATCTAATTTTGTCACGAGGACAATGAATACATCTTCATTAAACTCGCTGCTTTCAATGATTTCCGTCGCCGGTTGCGAAAAGACGATTTCCCCTTCTTGGTCTAATTTATTGATAGCCAAGTAGGCACGCGCACTTTTCATCATACTGTCCTGCTCGATTTGAAAACCGACCGTGAAGACATTATAACCGGATTCTTTTGCTGCTTCGATCACCGTAAAGTCCGACGAATCCATGGTTTCAAACACAGTGGGGATAGCAAACTCGCTGTCTTCCGCATCCGCATTTGCTTCAATAGCTGTAACAACTATTTTATCGCTCTCTTGCTTTGCAATATTTTCAAGCCGCTCTACCAAAGTGGATATGTCTTTGTCACCAGTTCCTTCAGCTCTTAAATCTTCCACGATATCTGTTAATGTATCCAAACAATCAAAAACGAGCGAAATGGAGTCCGAACTGACTTGTACTTCGTTGCGTTTAAACAAGTCGAACACATTTTCCATCCGGTGAGTCAATGTAGCCATCGTTTCATAACCCATCGTAGCTGCCATTCCTTTTAACGTATGTGCATTTCTGAATATAGAATTCAGTAGCGCATCATCATCTGGCGTTTGTTCTAACTGCAGCACGCCTTCGTTTAAATGTTCTAAGTTTTCATCTGTTTCTTCAAAAAACAAATCACGGTATTGACTATTGTCTTCCATTATTTCACTCCTTTACACACGGTTTAACTAACTTTTTCATAAATGAAGGACGCCACTTTCTTCAGTCCGTATTTTTCAGGACGATAGATGGTTTCCGTTGCTCCAGTAAAGAAGAGACCTCCCAGGACTAATGAATCACTAAATTTCTGGTAAATATCTTCTTTCACTTCATTTTTAAAGTAGATGGTCACATTCCGACAAACGATTGCATGAAACCCTTTTTCATATTTGTCGATAACCAGATCATGCTTTTTAAAATCGACCGCTCTTTTGATCCGGTCCTGTAAAACATACTGTTTGTCTTCTTCCAAAAAGAAATCGCTGCGATCCGGTAAGGAAACATTTTTCAGTTCGTGTTCCTTGTAGATCCCTTTTTTCGCCCGATTCAATATGGTTTCATCGATATCAGTAGCCAGGATCTGCTGGTCCAGTTTTATTCCTTGGCGGTGCAAAATCATTGCCAAAGAATAGGGTTCTGAACCAATCGAGCAGGCTGCGCTCCATATTTTTAGCTTGGGGAACTTTTTGCTCAAATCCTCTGCGATGATTTCCTCGAATCGATCAAAAAGTTCCTTGTTTCGAAAGAACTCTGTGACATTGATCGTGATGTAGTCGAGAAAATCTTTTCGAATAAGCGGATTTTCTTGGATGATCACAGAATAATCGGTCAATGTTTCTGCTCCACTTTGTTTCATGATCGTCTGAATTCTTCTTTGAAGTTGTTTTTGTTTGTATGCGTGCAAGTTGATACGGAAATAACTTTCTACCCAATCATAAAATAGATCAAAATCCATCTGGTCAGCCTCCTAATAAATCGTTCAGCAGAATAGGCAACTCCTGTAAAGAAATCGTTTCATCCACCCATCCTTTTTCAACTGCATTCTTCGGCATCCCGTAAATGACGCAAGAAGCTTGATCTTGCGAAAAGACGGTCCCGCCATTTTGATGGATGGAAAGCGTCCCTTCTGCTCCATCCTGCCCCATACCGGTCAATACGATCCCCAGCAAGCCTTTTTTATACGTCTGGGCAGCTGATTGGAAAAGGGGGTTCACAGCTGGTCGCACACCCAAAATCTTTTCTTCGTCCGTTAAAGAAATACGGCCATTCTCAATTTCCATATGTTTCCCACCAGGAGCTAAATACACTTTTCCTTTTTCGATGAGCTCAGCCTGTGTCGCTTCGACTACCGGAACTTTTGCTGCTGCATCTAACCGTGTCGCAAAGGAAGCTGTAAATCCTTCCGGCATGTGCTGTACGATAAATACCGGAACCGCTAAAGAAGCGGGAAGTCCTTTGATGACCGTGATCAATGCTTTCGGTCCACCGGTAGAAGCACCAATAGCGATCGCATCTAACTGAACCAGGTTCATACGCCCTTTGACAGCCGTCAAATCTTTGATTCGTTGGTCAAACTGTTTCGGAACCGATTTGACTTTTTCCTGTTCGAAGATAGAATGCATGCGTTCAGCTAATTCATCTTTAAATCCTTCCCAATTTTTCCGTATATGTTGAGGTTTTTCGATAAAATCCAGAGCTCCCGCTTCCAGCGCTTCAATAGTAATGTCTTCATTACTTTTCGAACTCAGCATGATAGTCGGGATCATCTGACTTTCTTTGAGTTGTTTCAGTGTTTCCAACCCATTCATCCGTGGCATCTCCACGTCTAATGTGATCAAATCGATATTTCCTTGCGCAACCTTTTCTAAAGCCTGAATCCCATCGCGAGCGCTAGCTACCACTGTGAACCCGTTCATTTCTTCTATCATATGGGTAAAGATTTTTCGCATAAAAGCTGAATCATCTACCACTAACACTCTTCTATCCATAACTTCTCCTTTTATAAAATAAATATTTCTCGATTGACCATCCGAATGGTCACTTCAAAGGTTTCCAGATCCACGATCATCGTGCGGCCCATTTTCCCACCAGTATGTTCGCCTTTTAGGGGAATGTTCAGTGCTGCTAGGGATTTCTTAACTGCGAGGATGTTTCGCTCCCCGATTTTAGGACCTTTCTCTTCTCCACCAAAAGAGAACATACTTGCTCCACCAGCTATCTTTGCCTCAATGCGAATGGCTCCCGTCTTTTCTTTCATGTCTGCGACCAATTGAGGGATAGCCAAATCAGCAAACTTTTGCCATTTTGTTTGATCTTTAAAAGTCGAACTATCCGGTAGCATGATATGACTCAAGCCGCCTACTTTTGATTTTGCGTCATAAAGGGCGATCCCCACACATGAACCAAGACCCACAGTGATCAATTTTTGAGGAGCTTGGCCTGTTTTACAATCAGAGATGACCACCTTCAACTGTTCAATCGTCTGCGTCTGCGTCTCCATCTATTCATTCACCCGTACAAGTTCATTCACCGTATCAATAGAAAGTAATTCTTTTAATTCGGCTTCTTTTTCCCCTGCAAAGAGAGCATTCACATTCAAAACCGGAATGATCCCCGCTTCTGTCTGGATAAAAGAAGAGAAATAGATTTGTTGGACAACTATCTGGCGGGATTCCGCTTTCTCTTTTACTTGTTCAGATTCAAAATCTTTAACAGACAAGACCTCATCTACTGCTAGACCGATCAACTTGCCCTTCCAATGTACGACGATGATCGGTGCATCCGGGTCGAGCAATTCCTGGTTGAAAAACCGCTTTGGTAAATGGATGATGGGGAGCAACACACCGCCCGCTTCCATCACACCTAAGATATAATTCGATACATCCGGTAGTTTAGATAAATTGGACAGATGAATAATTTTCTCGGTATCGGTGATCGGCACAGAAAATTGTTGCCCCCCGATTTTAAATACGATTTGCTTTTCCATATACTTTTCCACTTCCTTTTCTTATACGAAAGACTCATCGAGTGGAATACTCTTATCCTTCAGTTGAAATGATGAATTGATTACTCGAATCTTGTAAACTCTGTGCGACATTTTCAAGTTGACCTATACTGCTTGAAAATTCTTCCATCGTAGCTAAAATTTCTTCTCCATTTGCGGATGCTTCTTGGGTACCGGCCGAATTTTCTTGAGCAGAGGCGGCAATGTTTTCCAACGAAGAAACCACTTCGTCTTTTTTCTCCCCGATCTTGTTTGTGGCTGCAGTGATCTCGATAATACTTTCTACGAGTTTCTCTACTTGATCTGAAACTTTAGAAGAAGCTTGAATGGCTCCCAATATCGTGTGTGTTTGCTTCGAACTTTCCTGTTGAGTATCTTCTAACGTCTCTACCATTGTAGAAGAATTTTTCTGAACGGTCCGAATGATTCCTTGGATAGATTTTGTAGATTCAGCACTTTTTTCAGCTAGTTTTCGAATTTCTTCCGCGACGACCGCAAATCCACGCCCGGCTTCTCCAGCTCTGGCTGCTTCGATCGATGCATTCAAAGCCAATAAATTGGTTTGAGAAGATATGCCCGTGATCAACTGTAAAATCGACTCAATACTTTGAATATTTTCATCTACCGCTTCTATTTTCACTTTCAAATTATCCAAGGTACCCATAGTGTTATCCCAGTTGGTAGAAACTTGACCCATCGAGTTGCTGTTTTCACCATTCAGTACGATTGTTTCATCGGCTAATGTGCCCATGCGATGGACGCCAGAATCGATATATGTCAATTCTTCTGCTAACTCATTCATTTTGATCAAAGTCTGCTCGGTATCTTGCGTTTGAGCTCCCGTAGCTTGTGCAATTTCGGTGATGGTTTCTGAAACTTCTTCCGTGGCCGCTGTTGTTTGTTTAGAAATTTCCGCCATCGAACCAGTCATGCTATACACTTCATCACTATTGGATTTAATATAATTGACCATTTCTTTGAATGTTTCAATCGTCATATTAAATTGGAAGGCGATTTGTTCGATTTCATTCCCGTCTCCCAAAGGCACTGCATCTTCAGCGATTTTTTTGCGGGACCATTTTTTAAATAGCGTCAGATCTTTTTGTTTGATTTGAGTAGTCAAATCACCCATTTGAACTTGCATAAAGTATTTTTGGAATGTCTTGGTGATATTGGTCAATATCGAATTGATAAACACAGCCAATCCAATTGCCAATATGGCACCCAATCCAATTGCCAATATAAATAAGCGATTCATCGCACTGGATTCAGTAGCCATCTCATCTTCTGAAACCATTCCATAAACGATCAATCCTAAGTCATCCATTTGCTCGTAATAAATACCAAAAGCTTCTTCATTCATCGTATCGCTATACACAAAACCACTCTGTTCGGTTGCTTGGTTAAATAAATCTGTTTCCGAAAAATCTTGTTGCACAAAATCTTTGTTTTGAGAAATCTGTACCGTCCCATCTTGAGAAAGGACACTGATCGTTCCAGTGTTGGCAATTTCTGTTTTGAATACTTCTGTTTCAATTTGTGAAAAGTCCACGTCCATTGCTAGAATCCCTACGACTTCTCCACTGAGCATGATTGCTTTTGATACAGTCATCAACGATTTGTTTAATTCTTCATTTCGTTCCGGCGTATCCCAGTAAAATTCTCCTTGGCGAGCCAAAGCTCCTTGGTACCAGCGGCGACTTGTTGGATCATAGTTAGCTGCTAAATCAGTTTGGGTCGTCACAAATTCTCCTTCTGTTGGAACGAAAGTGGAATTATAGATGTAATGGTTGCTTGCATTCACATAGTCAAATGTGTTTTGAACCGAAGCACGTTGCGTAGGCTCATTGGCAAAATTAAGCAACCGGGGATCGACACTCAAACGACTCATTGCACTCTGAGTAGAATCAGTGGCATTTTGGATTTGGTTGACTAAGTTGCTCGTGATTTGTCTTTCTTGCTCTTCGATCCTTTCTGTAATAATGTTGGTTGTTTGAAACATATTAAAGATAAGGACGATCAATAGCGGTGTTAAAATGGCAGCTGTCAGCATCGGAACGATATAGTGACTCACTTTTTTCTGTTGCGAACGATTCTTCCATCTCTCTCTCATATTTGGAATAGAAAAGAATCCCACAAATTTACTTAAACTATGTATACCTTTTTTTGATAGTGTACGCTCTTTCATTTTCTCCCTCTTTTCACAATCTGCTTTCTGTACATTCTTTTTCTTTATCGGAATAGTAGCCAATTTATTAAGTTTTTTAACCTATTTTTTTGAAATAAAAGAAAAACTGTTACATTTTGGACAAATTCGACCCAATGAGAAAAATTTTGTGTTCACAATATAGAAAAACAGTGAAGAATAAACGTTCTTATTCTTCACTGCATCATCTTATTTCATTTCCAATTGACGGTTATTTTGCTAATTTAAAGTGTGCTGCAGACTCTTTCAATTGTTCCGCTATTTCTTCCAATTGCGAAATGTTCGAGGAGAATTCCTCCATTGTTGCTAAAATTTCTTCTGCATTGGCAGACACTTCTTCCGTTCCAGCAGAGTTTTCTTCTGCAGAAGCCGCAATGTTTTCTAAAGAAGAAACGACATTATCTTTGTTGCGATCGATTTCTTGACTTACTTTTGAAGCCATTACGATCGTGTCGACCAATTGTTCAACCTGATCGACCACTTCTTCATTGGAATCGATGGCTTGACGAATCATTTCCGTCTGCTTCTCACTGCCCGTTGAGGCTGTATTTAATGTAGACACCATTGCCGTTGATTTTCCTTGAATCGCTTGGATGATCCCCGTGATATTTTGAGATGAGACATTGCTTTGTTCAGCAAGTTTCCGGATCTCTTCAGCAACCACTGAGAATCCTCTTCCAGCTTCACCCGCACGGGCTGCTTCGATCGACGCATTCAATGCCAGCAAGTTGGTTTGTTCAGAAATGCTTTTAATAACTTGCGTGATCCCTTCGATGCTCTGGATATCTGTATCCACTTGTTGGATATTCTCTTTCAAATCTCCCAGAATACTATTGGTTTCCTTCCAGTTTTGATTGACCTCCTGCATCGAAGCATTATTATTTCCACTCGCCACGATCGTTTTATCAGCCATCGTGCCCATTTTCTCCATATTGTTTTCAATAGCTGTAATAGACCCAGCCAGGTGGTTCATCAGACTCAACGTTTTCTCTGTGTCTTGTGTCTGTGTTCCAGTACTTTGAGCGATTTCCGTAATCGTTTCAGATACTTCCTCCGTTGCGGAACTTGTCTGATTACCGATCTCATTCAACGTTTTGGCCATATCTAAAATCGTCCCACTGTTTCCTTGGATCATGGATACGGTACCGTAGAAACTATCCATCGTATCATTGAACCCAGCAGCAATTTGGTGGAATTCATCCCCATTTGGATCCACTTCTTTTTCTTTGTAATCTCGATCTCCAATCTGTTTAGTTAAACGAGTCAAATCGTTCCCAGTCAATCGAACAGATAGATCGCCTTGTTTTGCTTTTTCTAAGGCATTTTTAATTGCACTCGTGATGTTCGTTAAATACTGCGTTAGGAAATAGGCAGCTACAACAGCTAATAACAATGAAACCACTAGAACACCTAAAGCGATCGTTAAGAATGAAAGGATTTCTCCTCGCATCTCTGTCTCAGCAACTGTTCCATAGACAGTAAAACCTAAAGCGGGCACCGTTTCATAATAATCTGCAAAACCGCCATGATCATCAGCATTGTTCAAATACCCTGCTGCATCAGCCGTTTCTGTAAAGATAGCTTCCCCACTGACATCTTCACCGATCCATTCAGTATCTTTTGACATTTGAACAAACCCATCTTCAGAAATAACATAGACTTCTCCAGTATTCCCAAAATCAACTTTAGCAACTTCTGCTGAAATCGTTCCCAAACTGATATCCAACCCAACCACGCCTGCCGTTCCAATAGCTTGCGAAGCCGTTACTGTTACACTGCCTGTTCCGGCATCCATATAAGGCAAGGACCAAAAGGTTGACCCCTTCTCTTCCATCGCTCCGATATACCAGTCACGGCTTGTTCCATCATAGTCGTCCTCTATGCCTTCTGTACTTCCTACCATCCCAGTTTCTGGCGCATAATAGTATGTATATAAAAACTGTGGATTACTATCCCTCACTAAATCCAGTTTGTCATCTAACGCATCAAGCGTTTCGCCCGCATTTGCATCGAGTGTGCTCTCATCCTCTGCGATCACCGTTACAGTTTGCTCAGTTGTTTGTACCATTTCATTTAACAACGTCACTACTTGTGAAGTAGCTTCTTTCTGACGGGTGATGACCCTGTTTTCGAGTAAGTTCATCGTCTCGCGATAGGATAATAGCAATCCTAAAATAACCGGTATCATAGCTAACCCGATCAATAATGGAAATAGACGATTCCGTATCGATTTTTTCTTTCCTTTATTCTCTTTCTTGCGTTTTTGTAGTGGCATTCTTTTCATCCCTTCTATTTTCTATTCCTCTTCAGTCTATCGGAATAAATACTCAGTAATTAAGAGAAAGATCAATAAATCAAAAGAGTGTTTTTTTTTATTTACAACTTCAATACAAAATATAATATAAAATACAATTAGAAATTTTAAAAAAAGATTGGGATTATTATCCCAACCTCCATTTACAAAACTATTCAATTATAACTTTCGCGGACAATTTCAGCTGGCTTATTTCTCCACTCATTCGGATTATGACGCCAATCCTCAAGATACTGTCTATCTTCAGATTTGATGATCCCTTTTTTAGTCGCCTCTTTCATTAAAGCAGAGTAATTTGATAAGGTATGAATATTAATTCCGACACTTTCAAAGTTATTTACGGATGCATCTAGTTGATAGGTGAAAATAGCTGCACATCCAAGTATTTCTCCGCCTAACTGTTGTACTGCACATGCAGCTTCAATAACACTCCCACCAGTCGAAATCAAATCTTCTATGCAAACTACTTTTTGTCCTTTTTTTAATCGTCCTTCAATCTGATTTTGCTTTCCGTGCCCTTTCGCCTTTCCACGAATATAGATCATCGGAAGATTCATTTCATCAGCTACCCATGCAGCATGAGGTATTCCTGCTGTTGCTGTTCCTGCAATAACTTCCACATCAGGATAATGTTTTCGAATTAATTTTGCTAGTCCATAAGCAACTTTTTTGCGTAATTCAGGATAACTCATAATGACCCGATTATCACAATAAATAGGGCTTTTAATACCACTTGACCAAGTGTAGGGTTCTTTCGGATTCAATGTAACTGCTTTGCAATCCAATAATAATTCAGCAAAAATTTCTGTTTGATTCATATCAATTAACCTCTTCCCATTGTTTTTTGATTGAACGATAAGTAGCCACCGAATCCATTACCTGTGTTATAGGCCGCCCAACTACGATACAGGAGGCCCCCAGTTCACGTGCCATTCTCGGTGTGGCCACTCGTTTCTGATCATCCGCTTCAAAATCTTTTGGACGAATCCCAGGTATTACACATATAAATTTTGAATCTGTTACCTCATGAATGCCTTCAGCTTCCCATGCAGAACATACCACACCATCTAATCCCGCCTCATTAGCCAATTTAGCATATCTTAGAACACTCTCTTCTAAAGTTCCTGAAACAAACTGCTCACTTTTCATTTGAGCTTCGGTTGTGGAGGTCAATTGTGTTACAGCAATCAACAACTGCCGCTGAGCGCCTTCTTTCGTTCCATCTTCTAATCCTTTTTTGGCTGCAATCATCATTTCTTTGCCACCTGAGGCATGCACATTGATCATATCTATTTCTAGTGATGCTAAATTTTTCATAGCTCTATAAACTGTATTAGGAATATCATGTAGCTTTAAATCTAAAAAAATCTGGTGTCCTTTTTCTTTTAAAATGCGAATGAAATCTTTTCCTTCTGCATAAAAAAGTTCCATCCCGACCTTCAAATACATTGATTCATCATCGAATTTTTCAATAAGCGTCATGGCTTCTTTTTTTGATGAAAAATCTAAGGCTATCATTATTTCATTCATTCTATTATCCTCCCTATCTTTCTTCTAGTCTATTTTCCTTTTTATCATTCCATAAAAAAAACCTTTCATCCTAAAAATAGGCATAAAAGGCTAAGGAAAGCTTATATTGCTCCGCACTTCCTTCCAGCCTCACGGGACTCAATTAAGGAAATCATTTTGTTCACTGTTGTTAATCCTATACATATCTTTAGAAATTGTCAACGAAAAAATAATGCTTGCCATCTTAAAAAAAACTCGATATACTTTTAGAGATTTAAAATTAAGGTTGTCTGTGAGCAACCATTTTAAGGAGAGATGTTCTATGTCAAGCACTACTAGCACCAGTCTGTCTAATAACAAAGCCAAAGCCCTCTTTGCGGCCCTGTCCGGATCAGGTATGGACGATATGAATGTCATGTTTTTGTCATTCGCCTTATCTTCTATTATCACTGACCTTGGAATTACAGGTGCCCAAGGAGGCTTTATTTCTACTATCACTAATCTTGGTATGTTATTAGGCGGCCTGACTTTCGGAGTACTGGCCGATCGTAACGGAAATCTTAGGCTCTTCAAATGGTCTATTATTATATTTTCACTTGCTACTGCTGGTCTCTTTTTTATCGAGTCCTTCTTCTGGATTTGCGTTCTCCGTTTTATTGCCGGAATAGGAGCCGGTGGAGAGTATGGGATAGCAATGAGCATTATTGCTAAAGTTTCTCCTCCTGAAAAATTGGGTCAGCTGTCTTCCTGGAATGGTGTTGCAGGGCAACTGGGTGCCATAACGGCAGCCTTGTTAGCCGGCATGATGATACCACTTCTTGGTTGGAGAGCTTTATTCCTGTTTGGACTCATTCCGCTCGGACTAGTTATTTGGTTACATCTATCGATTGACGAAGATTTTGAACTGATGGCTTCTCCTGAAGAAATCAACAAAGAAAAACCTTCTTTAAAGGAATTGTTCCGAACAAGAGAATTAACTCGCACTACTCTTTCATTAATGTTGATGGCTACCATTCAAATTGCAGGATATTTTGGTTTGATGAATTGGCTTCCTTCCATCATGCAAGAACGAATTGGACTTACTGTCACTGGTTCATCTCTCTGGATGATCGTAACAATTATCGGAATGTCATTGGGCATGTTGACATTTGGTCGGTTATTAGATAAATTCGGGCCACGCAATGTATTTGCAGTCTTTCTACTCGCTTCTGCAACTTCCGTATTCCTACTTGTTTTTACTAGTTCACAATGGACTTTGTTATTCGGTGGAGCATTTGTTGGATTCTTTGTAAATGGGATGTTCCCAGGTTATGGGGCAATCGTCAGTATACTTTATCCAAGTCGAATCCATTCTATTGCTAATAATGCGGTTCTGAATGTAGGCCGAGCGATTGGAGGATTCTCTTCATTAGCAATAGGCTTTCTAATGGATTACTCCAATTTGTTTACTGTCGTGGGCTTCTTGTCTGTTCTTTATCTAGTAAGTTTTATGTCTATGTTAACAATTCCTGGATTAAAAATCGAAGCATATATGAATACACGTGCGAAAGCACAAAAAGTAAATCGAATATATTAGCGCTAAAAAATAGTCATTAGAAGAAAGCACGCTCTCACATTAGTCTGTATTTTGCCTACTAATGTGAAGAGCGTGCTTTTTTCACTATATTTAATTGATTCGTGGACCCAATTTTTTATAAGACAATTCTTTTTACTTTTAGGTTCCTGGAATAAATAGTTACTCTGCTAATTTAAAATGGGCAGAAGATTCTTTTAATTGTTCAGCAATTTCTTCTAGTTGTGAAATGTTAGATGAAAATTCTTCCATCGTTGCCAAAATTTCTTCTGCATTAGCAGACACTTCTTCTGTTCCGGCAGAATTTTCTTCTGCAGAAGCCGCAATATTTTCTAAAGAAGAGACAACTTTATCTTTGTTTTCATTAATTTCTTGACTGACTTGTGAAGCCAAGACAATAGTTTCAACCAATTTTTCAACTTGATCGACTACTTCTCCATTTGCATCGATTGCCTGTTTGATCATTTTTGTTTGTTTTTCACTACCTGTCGAAGCTGTATTTAACGTTGACACCATCGCCGTTGATTTCCCTTGGATCGCTTGGATGATCCCCGTGATATTTTGGGATGAGACATTGCTTTGTTCAGCAAGTTTCCGGATCTCTTCAGCAACCACTGAGAATCCTCTTCCAGCTTCACCCGCACGGGCTGCTTCGATCGACGCATTTAACGCGAGTAAATTCGTTTGTTCTGAAATACTTTGAATGACTTGGGTGATCCCTTCAATACTTTGGATATCTGTATCCACTTCTTGGATATTATTTTTTAAATCTCCCAAAATACTATTGGTTTCATTCCAGTTTTGACTGACTTCTTGCATAGAAGCATTATTGTTGCCACTAGCCACGATTGTTTTATCAGCCATCGCGCCCATTTTATCCATTTTGGTTTCCACTTCTCCTATAGAAGAGGCTAAACCAGTCATTAAACTCAATGTTTGTTCTGTATCTTGCGTTTGAGTTCCGGTGGCCTGGGCAATTTCTGTAATTGTTTCGGAAACACCTTCTGTAGCGGAACTCGTTTGATTTCCAATTTCATTCAAGGTTTTAGACATATTCAAAATCATCTGACTATTCCCTTGAATCATCGCCACTGTTCCATAAAATGTATCCATCGTATCATTGAAAGCTAAAGCGATCTGATGAAATTCATCTCCATTAGACTCTAACTCTTTTTCTTTGTAATTTCTTTTGCCAACATTTTTGTTGGACTGGTTTAAATCATTCCCAGTCAAGCGTACATATAAGTCCCCTTGTTTTGCTCTTTCAAGTGCTTGTTTGATCCCTTCAGCTATATTCGTTAAGTATTTTGTTAAGAAGTATGCGGTCACACTAGCTAAAATAAGTGAAAGCACGAGCACAATAACGGCAATTCTTAAAAATGATACGATTTCATCTGTCATTTCATTTTCAGCCACTGTTCCGTACACTGTAAATCCTAAGCTAGGCACCGTTTCATAATAATCAGCAAAACCACCATGTTCGTCTCCATTATTCAGATAGCCCGCCGTCTCTGTCACGTCAGTAAATATACCTTCTTCTGCTACATCAGTCCCTATCCAGTCGGTATCTTTAGACATTTGAACATACCCATCTTGAGAAATGACATAAACTTCGCCAGTATTCCCAAAGGATACTTCAGCAACGTCGTCTGAGATTGTCTGAAAACTGATATCTGCCCCTATGACTCCTGCATCACCAACAGCTTGCGCAACCGTAACTGCACTTGCTCCTGTAACAACATCAGCATACGGTGAAGTCCAAAAAGTTGATCCTTCTTCTGCCATCGCTCCCTGGTACCATTCTCTTGTTGTGGCATCAAAGTCATCTGGTACACCTTGAACGCTGCCTACTAGTCCTGTTTCTGGAGCGTAATAATAAATATCCAGCAATTGTGGATTACTATCTTTTAACAAATTGCTTTTATTCGTTAATAATCCTTGATTAGTGACATCGTCAACTTGTAAAACAGTTTCATCTTCTGCTAAAACAGAAATAGCCAGTTCTGCTGTATCCACCATCGTTGTCATCATCTTCGCCACATCAGCCGTCGCTTCTTGCTGACGTAGAATAACTCTGTTTTCCAACAATTCCATTGTTTCTCTATAAGACAAAAATAGAGCGATCATAACGGGGACCATTGCTAAACCGATGAACATCGGAAACAATTTGGTCCGTATCGATTTATTCTTTTGAGATTTTCCTAACTTTCGTTTACGTAACTTCATATTTTCAACCCTCTCTTATTCAACTCATCTTTTATCTATCGGAATAAAAAAGGACGACTTAAGTAAAAAATAAAAAAAAGCTGAAATTTTCCAACTTTTTTATTTGTGCTATTCAATTAGTATCTGCTTATTACTTTGTTGATTTAAACTTAGCAGAAGTTATTTTTACTAGTTCACCATGACAATTGATCGGCTTTCTGATCGTGTTGAATCATTCTCACCCTTATTGGCTCTTTCTTCATCTCCTTGAGGACTCCCCCCCTCGGTTTCCACCGATTTAGTCGATCCTTAGAAAAAAGTCGGCGATTTCTTGTCTTCTTGCCGACTGGAAACTATTCTGACTTGATCAATGGATAGACAAACACTTCAATACCGTACAAGGCTGGTTGCTATAGGTATTCAATAGAACTCGATCGATAGTCCTGTCCAGTTCATCCTGTATTTTTCGAATATCAATATTCTGGAGTTCTTCTTCTTTGATGGAAAGTGCAAGTTTTCTCTTTTTCAACTCGCGGATACTATGTGAGTCCTCCAGAGTATCCTCTCGCTCGATCAATACCAACTTCCTATGAGAATTGATGGCTTCAGCAATGGTTCCCCAGCCAGCTTTGGCGATCACCATTTCGCTGGCGGCAATGTAATTTTGGGTGTCGATTATGTTGGCTGGCAAAGCGACCTTTCTTCCACTTCCCGTCACTTCGATTCCGCTCGTATAAAAAACAGTTCCATCATAATCTTGAATAGTAATCTTTTCAATATCGACTGATTTCCCCGCTGTGATCATGATAGCGGATCCATATTTCTCTTTTATTTCGCTTACACGTTGCCGACTGACTTTTCTTGAGACGAAATTCAAGCGATCCACCTTAGTGGTTTCATGCTCCATTGGAACACTCAATTCATATTCCACAAATCGATTAAAATGAGCATACGCATCCTTAAACCTCCTCACAATGCTCGGATCCATATGTAAATTTTCGTATTGTTCGACCCAAGTAAAATTGGACAAACCTACAGAGCGAACGCCCAAACGATCCGCAACCAGCGCACCGATCGGGCTAATGTCACATACTATCCAATCGATGGTCTTTCCTTTCAACAAGTCTGCTTCTGTTTCAATGATTTCATCCCATTTTTCGGTAAATTCAGTAACTTCTTTTTCGGTTTTTTCCTTATCGATTTTTAGGCTGTTTCGATGGGTGATCAATCCCACATCCGTTTGCAAGTCATGAAACTGGACCCTCTCAGCATAACTCGATAAATAAGAGTACCCAAATGCATTCTGGGATTCCCCTCCGTTTATGTAAAGATTATAATCGGTCGTTTCAAGAATCTCCTCCATAATCGCTAAGCACCGTGTCATATGTCCGAATCCATGGGACGATATGTAAAATACGATCCATTTTCTATTCATTTGGTTTCCTCCTATAGAAGCATTTATCCTGTCACTATTTTTTTAAAGTTTCCCGCTTCCTTGGACTCGGGCACCACCTTTTTTCCTTTTTTCATTCCAATCAGGTCAACTTTTTCTAGCAGATCTACCTGATATGTTCTTTTTCATCCACTCTCTTCTGATTTTTGTATTCTCTCTTTTCATAATACTATAAATACATTATTCAAATCAAAAAGGAACCAGACTAATCTGGTTCCTTTTTGGGGAACAAGCACTGAATAGGTGGCGTTGAATTTCAATCGCTCTTAAGTCTACCGTATTCATTGTTCGTATATCAAGAAACAGCCTGCAATAAGCGGTATGCTTCTTCCTTCGTTTCTGATTTCATCAAGTCATTTCTAAATTGATCATCCATCAATTTCCTTGAAAGCATTTGTAGGATTTTCAAATGGGCATTATCCTTGTTGTCTTCTGGAACAGCGATCATAAAGATCAGTTTTGCATCTGTTCCATCGAGGCTATCCCAGTCCACGCCATCATTCTTACGACCAAATACTACACAGGGTTCCGTTACCGCAGATGATTTCCCGTGGGGAATGGCTATATTCATTCCAATACCCGTTGTACTTTCCCCTTCTCTTGCAAGAATTGCTTTTTTAAATTCTCGTTCGGAAGTGACACCACCATACCTGGCTAATTTTGCAATCAATTCATCCATGACATCTTCCTTAGTCGAACTTTTTAAATCCAATTCGATCAAATCTTTGGTCAAAATATCTGTCAGCTGATTGACAGGCTTTGCTACATTCGGTGCAGCAGTTGCTTCGGTTGGATCAGAAGTCGCTGTCGCTCTTTCTGAGGTTGGTACTACTGCTCCACCAGCCGTTGCAACGGCCATTTCCGGTTCTTCTATATTCTTTTTCAATAGTTTCAACATCAATACAGTGACTGCGACACCTACCAAAGTAGCTACAAAGAACATCAGGACATTGTCCACCGCTCCCAAAACTGCAACTATCGGACCTCCATGAGCTACTCGATCTCCGACATTTCCTATGGATGCCGTCACAGCTCCGGCAACAGATCCAATGACGATGCTTGGAATGACGCGAAGAGGGTCTTGTGTGGCAAAAGGAATAGCTCCTTCAGTTATTCCGAAAAGTCCCATAGTAAAACTGGCTTTTCCCGTTTCTCTTTCTCCAATTGTAAATTTGTCTTTTAAAAGGAAGGAAGCCAATCCAAGACCAAGTGGCGGCACACATATAGCCACTGCAATCGGTCCCATGATTTCATAGTTTCCTTCTGCTATCATTCCAGCTCCAAATAGAAAAGCCACTTTGTTGAATGGTCCACCCATGTCGACTGCAATCATCGCTCCGAGTATCATCGCGAGGACAATACTGCTTCCACCCTGCATACCTGCCAACCATTCAGTTAGGAAAAGGAAGAAGGTTGCTACAGGTTGTCCGATTACCAAGATAAACAAGAGTCCGACTGCTAGAGAGGAGAGAATAGGAATGAAAATAATCGGCATGACAGATCGCATCATTTGAGGAACCTTCACTTTTTTTAGCCATAAAGCGATATAACCAGCCAAGAAACCTGTGATGATCCCTCCGATAAATCCCGCTCCGGCTTCACTACCATAAAAACTTCCGTCTGCTGCTATTAACCCACCGATCATCCCTGGGACCAACCCTGGTCGGTCAGCGATACTGTAAGCAATAAAAGCGGAAAGTATGGGGATCATAAATGACATGGCGGCCCCACCGATTGCCAGGATGGATGACCAAATCGTTCCTTCAGGTACAACGATCCCCGCTGGTCCTGGTTCGCCACCAAGAGTCAAGGCAATCGCGATCAGCAAACCACCTACAACTACAAATGGTACCATATAGGATACGCCATTCATCAAGTGACGATATACTAAGTTACCAGAATCCTTGGATGATGATTTTTTAACTTGCTGCGCATCAGCCACATCTCCATAAACTTCTGCATCTCCGTCAATCACTCGCTGAATCAATTCCTCTGGATTGCGGATACCTTCCTGGACACCGACAACGACCAAAGGTTTACCGTTAAATCTTGATTTATCCAACACTGTATCCGAGGCGATAATGACACCGTCTGCTTGACTGATTTCTTCGTCTGTCAGCGCATTCTCTACACCAATGGATCCATGGGTTTCAACTTTAATATCCACCCCCATTTTATCTCCTGCTTTTTGCAAGTTTTCCGCAGCCATATAGGTATGTGCTATACCAACTGGACATGCCGTCAAAGCGACTATTTTTGTTTGCTTTTTATTTTCCATTGCGTTCCACTCCTTATCATTAATGTAAACACTTACATATAATAGCAAAGGACGAATTTGTTCAGCTTTATAGAAAAAATAAAATAGAAAAATACGGAATAAATGGCACTTCAAATAATAAATGCTACTTATGCAACAGGTATGTCGCCGTTCATGATTCTAAATTGGATTCCATCAGGTTATCATCATCATTATCTCAATTCCTATAAAAGTTATTACCCATTCCAATTCCGGTCTGGTCAATTTCCTCCAGCAGATCCACCTGATATTTTCCATCTTTGATTAGTTCATCAAAGACAGGTGTATTGATTACGATACTCTCTTTTCTCATGGCCTCTTCCTTTCTGTATTTGCTTGTATTCTCTACTTTCATGTTACTACAAATACATTTTCCAAACCAAAAAGAGTACTTGAGTTACTCCAGATACTCGGTTTTTCGCATTGCATATTTACTTCGATATCCGTTTAATAGTATGAGATCCAAACAAATTAAAAAGGAACCAGAATGATCTGGTTCCTTTTGGGGGGTGACTTTAATTAACAAACAATTATTGAATCTCTATTATTTCTAGATCTACCATTTTAGCCCAATCCTTCATTTGATCCACAGTTAAAGCTAGTGACATAACTGTATGGTGTCCACCGCCAGCTTGAATCCATTTTTCAATCCCATCTTTAAAGTTTGGATAAGGTTTCCAGATCACTCGTGCAACAGGTAAATGTGGAGCTTCTTCTGTTGGTGTTTCTGCTTCGACTTTATTGATCATTAGACGATAATGCGTGCCCAGATCCAACATGGATACGACAACACCTGTTCCAGCTTTGCCATCAAATACAAGACGCGCTGGATCCTCTTTCCCACCGATACCGAGTGGATTTACAATAACACGTGGCTTGGTATTAGCTAAAGTTGGATCAACTTCTAACATGTGCGATTGCACAATATATTCATTGTTTTCAGCTAAATTATACGTGTAGTCTTCCATGAATCCTGTATCAACATTATTAGACATGACTTTCATCAAACGATCTAGAGCAGCTGTTTTCCAATCTCCTTCACCAGCAAATCCGTAACCTTCCATGTTCAATCTTTGAACTGCCATACCCGGTAATTGTTTCATTCCGTGTAGATCTTCAAAGTTTGATGTGAAAGCCGTGTATCCTCCTTTTTCGAGGAAACGTCTCAAACCGATTTCGATTTTGATCTGTTCTTTCACATGTTCTTCATAAAAATCAGGATCATTATTTCCAAGTTCCATTTCATAGAGATTAGTACATTCATCATACGTTTCTTGAATTTCTTTGGTAGTTACTTGGTCCATCTCTTCTACTAAATCACCGATACCAAAGTAATCAACCGTCCAGCCGAATTGAATGGCTGCTTCAACCTTGTCTCCTTCGGTTACAGCAACATTACGCATATTATCACCAAAACGAGCAACTTTAATGTTTTGACTTTCAATAAAGCCGATTGCTGAATCCATCCAGTTTTTAATATCTTTTTGGACTACTTTATTCGACCAATGTCCTACAACGATTTTGTTGTTTTTCTTTAAACGAGTATTGATGAATCCATATTCTCTATCACCATGTGCACTTTGATTTAGGTTCATAAAGTCCATGTCGATCGTGCTCCACGGAATTTCTTTGTTAAATTGAGTTGCTAAATGCAATAACGGTTTTTGAAGAAGTTTTGTTCCGGGAATCCACATTTTTGCTGGAGAAAAAGTATGCATCCAAGTAATGACTCCTGCAACTTGATCTTGATAATTGACTTCTTTCATTATACTAGTTATTTCATCTGTCGTTGTCACCAATGCTTTGAACACTAACGAATAAGTAAAGTCTGCTTGTTCATTTAATTTTTCAACTAATTCTTCTGCATGAGATTTTACTTCTTGTAACGCTTCTTCCCCATACAAATGTTGACTTCCTACAACAAACCAAAATTCTTTTTTATCAGTTTTTAACATACGATCCACGTCCTTTGTTTTTATTTTTGACCATAATAAGCATTTTTACCATGTTTTCTTAAATAATGTTTATCCAATAAGTCCTGACTCATACTCACATCTTCACTTTTTGAAAGTTGCATCGTATGGTAAGTCATCTCTGCCACCGATTCTAAGACTACTGCGTTGTGAACTGCATTTTCAGGAGAGCTTCCCCAATTAAATGGACCATGGTCGTTGACTAGTACTCCAGGTACTTCATTAGGATCAATTCCTTTTTGTCCAAAAGTTTCAATTATTACCGTTCCTGTTTGTTTTTCATAATCAGAGACGATTTCATCTTTTCTCATTTCACGAGTCACAGGAATCGATCCATAGTAATAATCTCCTTGAGTCGTTCCCGCTGCTGGAATATTGATCCCCGCTTGGGCAAAAGAAACTGCCCAGGGAGAGTGAGTATGGACAACTCCTTTTATATCTTTGAAGGCCTTGTAGAGTTCCACGTGTGTGGCTGTATCACTTGACGGTTTTAGATCACCTTCTACCACGTCTCCGTTTAGGTCTACTACCACCATATCTTCCGGAGTAAGCTTATTGTATTCGACTCCGCTCGGTTTGATCACGACTAAATCTGATTCTCTATCTATCCCACTAACGTTTCCCCATGTGAAAGTAATCAAATCGTAATGAGGCAAGAGCATGTTTGCTTCGTAAACTTCTTTTTTTAATTGCTCTAGCATATTTTTCCCACCTTATTTCAAGTTTTCTATAGCTGCTCTTTCAACTGGTAACATTGCTTTGTACCGTTTCATGAATTGATCAAAATTTTCCATTCCTTCTTTAGAAGGATGAATACTACTCATATCTTCCTCAGCGAAAACTTCTTCAGTCAGGAATCCTTCTAGAGTAGGATATTCCTTGTTCTTTATTGCAAAAGCTGCAAGTACGGCCATTCCCCAAGGACCACCCTCACCAGCTGTCTTCATCACTGCTATCGGGGTGCGTGTAGCATCTGCCATCAATTGTTGTCCTACTACAGGTGTCTTGAAGAAACCACCATGACCAATCAGATAGTCCGATTCAACACTTTCTTTCACAATCAGAATATCCATTCCTATTTTCAAAGTGGCCAATGCAGAATAAATCTGTGTGCGCATAAAGTTTGCAATTGTCAAAGAGCTATCTGGCATTCTTATCACCAGTGGCCGTCCTTCTTCAAATCCCGTAATTGGTTCACCCGAGAAATAGTTGCAACTAACTAAGCCACCCAAATCATCGTCTGCTTCCATTGCCTTATTAAATAAGAAGGTAAATAGTTCGGAAGAATCTACTGGGTTTCCTAATCCTTCTGTGACTTCTTTAAATAAATTTGCCCAAGCATTGATGTCTGAAGTGAAATTGTTGCAATGAACCATAGCAACTGGTTTCCCAGTTGGTGTAGTAACCATGTCGATTTCTTCATAGTAGTCAGACAACGCTTTTTCCAAAACAACCATTGAAAAAATAGAAGTCCCAGCAGAAACATTCCCCGTTCTTTTAGCTACACTATTCGTAGCTACCATTCCGGTACCAGCATCTCCTTCAGGTGGAGCAAAGGGTATCCCGGGTTTTAAATCCCCTGATGGATCCAATAATAAAGCACCTTCGGCTGTTAATTTCCCCGCATCTTCTCCAGCAGATAATACTCGAGGCAAAATGGCTGATGCATTCAAACTACTATTTTCTTCTTTAATTAACGAAGAGAATACATCCAAATGATCTGCATGATAAGTTTCCTTTTCGCTGTCGATAGGGAACACTCCGGATGCTTCACCAATTCCAAGTACTTTATGATCTGTTAATTTCCAATGTACATATCCTGCCAAGGTAGTAATGAAGCTAATATCTTTTACATGCTGCTCCTTGTTTAATATAGCTTGATACAGATGAGATACACTCCATCTTTGAGGTATATTAAACGATAAAGCTTTAGTCAATTTTTCTGAAGCTTCTCGAGTTGTTGTGTTTCTCCATGTTCGAAATGGAACTAACTGATTTCCTTGTTGATCAAAGGGAAGATACCCATGCATCATGCCAGAAAATCCGATTGCATCTACACTTGTCAAAGTGGAACCATACTTATTTTGATAATTCTTTTTTAAATGACTGTAGGCTTTTTGTAGACCATCCCAAATCATCTCATTAGAGTATGTCCATACTCCATCTTCGAATTGATTTTCCCAATCATGCGAACCGCTGGAAATAGTTTCATAATTTCCATCTACAAGAACAGCTTTTATTCGAGTAGAACCGAATTCTATCCCTAAAAAGGTATTTTCAAGTATCTCTTTATTTTCTTTAGACAATTGATCCATCAAATTCCTCCTTTAATATAACGCTTTCATAAACAGAATACATTAAATGTACGTATAAGTCAACATCATTTGGACAAACATACGTACTAATTAAAAAAGAATGCAGAGTCATCAACAATAAGATGTCTCTACATTCTTTTTTATTTTTATCCTCATATTTTTCTAGTAGAATTACGTACAGTCAAATGGGGTTCAAATGTTATAGATTTCTTTTTGAATTCAGGATTCTCAATAGCTTGAATGATCCAATCTGCTGCAGCTTTTCCCAATTTTTCTTTTGGGTGTTGTACAGTTGTTAACTTAACTGAAGGTAGCGTTTGACTCAAATGCGAATCGTCATGGCTGACAACTGAAAAATCTTCCGGTACGCTTTTTCCTAACTTGTTGATCTCCTGAATCAAACTTATTGCAATTTCATCATTGTAACAAACAAAAGCACTAGGTGGCTGAGTCGTATTCAATAGAGATTTCAATTGAACAGTCACCTCATTTTTCGATTCCGTATCATAAGTAACTATATAGCCATCATTGAATGTAAGATTTGCATCATATAAAGCACTTATATATCCTTTTAGTCTGTTCTTCCCCTGCATATCATCCATTTTAGTTACCATAGCTATGTCCTTATGACCTAATTCGATCAAATGTTCTGTAGCGATTTTTCCTGCTTTCACATCATCTAAAGTAATTGCAGGAGCGCTCAGTTCTTCATAGGTTGCATGCAACATCACCATTGGGATATTTTTTTCCGCAATTTTCAAATAATAACTTAAATTAGGATTGAGCAGGTTGCTTTTTGTAGGCTCGACTATCAACCCTTCGACCTGTTGTTCTAACATTTTTTCTAAATTTTCTTTTTCATTTACGACGTTATTTTGTGTGCTCGCTAGCATCAGTGAATAACCTTTCTCACTCAATTCACTTTCGATCCCTCTAATGATAGATGGAAAAATATAGTCTGAGAGATAGGTAGTTATTACACCAATTGTTTTTGAATTTTCACTCTTATATGTTCTATCAGGGTTCCTTTTTTCATTAACAAAGGTTCCGGCTCCTTGCCTCTTTAACAAATAGCCATCATTTACCAATTCAGAAATAGCTTGTCTAATTGTATGGCGGCTTACCCCGTACTCTTCTTTAAGCTCCGACTCAGACGGTATTTTAGAATTCAAAGGAAAGGTACCGTCTGAGATTTTGCCTTTTAAGTCTTTTTTTATTTGTTTATACTTCGGTATACTTAACATAGGTATCCTCCTCAGTTAAATTATAGCCTAATTATCTAATTAATTCCTTATTAATCTGTTGTTATTATAAGAAAAAATCAACTTTCTCCAAATTAGGTTTTTTCCATTAGTTTATAGAATATTCAAAAAGGACCCTCAATGTTTTTTATCATTTTTTGATTGACAATACTAAACTTAAGCTTTTAATTTTCTTTTTCTATTCCATACATCAAATACTACTGCAAAAATCAAAATCAACCCTTTAATAGCACTTTGCCAGTCCACACCTACACCCATGATCGACATCCCATTATTAAGTAACCCCATAATCAAAGCTCCGATAATGGTTCCTAAAACTGTACCGATACCACCACTTGTAGAGGCTCCACCAATATATACCGCTGCTAGAGCATCTAATTCAAAGCCTTCACCTGCTTGGGGTGTACTAGCATTTAAACGGGATGCTAAAACGAGTCCGGCTAGGGCTGACATTACGCCCATATTTACAAAAATCCAAAACTCTAGCGATTTTGTATTTACACCCGATAGTTGGGCTGCTTTTCTATTTCCACCTGTAGCATAAATTCTTCTACCAATTGTTGTTTTCTTCGTAACAAAACTGAAGATCATAGTTAAAAATGCTAAAATGACCAATACAAATGGATAACCTCTATACTGGGCTAGAACCCATGTGACTCCCATGATCAGTGCGATCGTAAGAATCATCTTAGTAATGAACATACCCATCGATTCGACTTCATATAGATTTTTTTCTTTTGTTTTCCTTGAGCTGATCAACATAAAGATGGTTATAATGGTGATCACTGCCCCCAAAATGACGGACAATAAATGAAACCCTCCCGGATTTAATGAGGGGAAATACCCACTACTGATAAATTGAAATTCTTCTGGAAAAGGAGCTAAAGTTTTTCCTCCTAAAATAATTTGCGTTAATCCTCTAAACATCAACAAACCACCAAGAGTAACAACAAAGGAAGGAATTCCTAAATATGCGATCCAATAGCCGTTCCAAATACCGATAATGCCACCGATAATAAGGGCTAGCGGTATAACGATATAAGGATTCCAGTTCATATCGACCATTAATTTCCCTGCTACAGCCCCTACAAAAGCGACTACAGATCCAACGGATAAGTCAACATTTCCCAGTAAGACGACCAGCAACATCCCCAACGCTAGCACGAGAACATATGCATTCTGTAAAATTAAATTTGTAACGTTTAACGGTCTAAATATTATTCCACCCGTTAGATATTGAAATAATAGCAATAATGCTATAAATATAAATACCATACTATATTTGCTTAAAATATTTTTTAACATATCAGAAGCGATACGTTTATTTTTTGTTTGATTCTTCGTCATTTGCATACTAGGACACTCCCTCTTTAATATTCATAGTCATTAGCTCCATTAATTCTTCTTGGGTAACGTTTTCATTTTTAACTTCACCAGTAAATATCCCTTCACTCATAGCATAAATACGGTCGCACATTCCTAAAATTTCAGGTAACTCTGACGAAATAACACAAACAGCTTTTCCTTCCGCAGCTATTTCATTGATGACACTATAGATTTCATATTTTGCTCCCACATCAACACCACGAGTTGGTTCATCTAAAAATAGAATATCTGGATCAGATAAAAGCCATTTGCCGATTGCAACCTTTTGCTGATTCCCCCCACTGAGAGAACTAACTTCTTGGGAAATACCACTTGATTTGATATTCAACTTTTCTCTAAACTCTTCTACGATTTTTGTTTCTTTTCCGTAATTTATTATATTATTTTTTGAAATTTTGTCTAAACTGGCGATGGATATATTTTCTCTTATTGATTGAATCAAATTTAACCCAGCGCTTTTTCTGTCTTCTGAAAGATACGCTATTCCATTAGAGATAGCTTCTGGGATACTTTTTATTTTTAAAAGGTTCCCATTTTTATACATTTCACCAGTGATTTTAGATCCAAAGGATTGGCCAAAAATGCTCAAAGCGAGCTCTGTTCTTCCAGCTCCCATCAGACCTGCAATACCAATGACCTCTCCTTTTTTTATATGGAAATTTATATTTTTCAGCTTTTTCTTGTCTCTAAAGGTTTCATCATAGACATCCCAATTTTTCACTTCAAAAATCGTCTCGCCTATTTCAACATCTCTTTTTGGAAAACGATTCGTTAATTCCCTACCGACCATTCCTTTTATAATTCGGTCCTCGGAAATATTATCTTTTGTTAATGTTTCAACGGTTTTTCCATCTCGAATGATCGTAACTTTATCAGCTATGTCGATTACTTCATTCAATTTGTGCGAAATGATAATCGAAGTGATACCTTGTTTTTGAAATTCTTTTAACAACTTAAGTAAATTTTCACTATCATTATCATTTAAAGCAGCTGTTGGCTCATCTAAAATCAATAGTTTAACTTCTTTAGACATCGCTTTAGCTATTTCAACCAATTGCTGCTGAGCCACACTAATTTCCGCAACTAGTATTTGAGGATTGATTTTCAATCCAACTTTATCTAATAGTGCTTTTGCTTTCTTATTGCTCAATCCCCAATCGATAACACCCTTTGTTGATTGTTCGTTGCCTAAAAATATATTTTCGGAAACAGATAAGAATTGGACTAATGCTAACTCTTGATGAATAATAACAATTCCTTTTTTTTCACTGTCACTCAATCTTTTAAACTCACAAGTTTCACCTTTAAAAACAATATCCCCAGTATACTCTCCATGAGGATATACTCCACTAAGTACATTCATTAAAGTTGATTTCCCAGCACCATTTTCTCCTACTAAAGCATGAATTTCTCCTTCTTCAACTTTTAAATCTACGCCATCTAAAGCTTTTACACCAGAGAAAGTTTTTACAATATCATCCATTTCTAAAATGTATTTAGCCAAATCCCTCACTCCATTTCTAGAAAAAGGCTACCCATTTTTGTAAGAACAGGTAGCCTTACCATTTTTTATTTCAAATCTTCTTCTGAGTAGTAACCGCTATCAATTAAAATTTCTTGATAATTTGATTGATCAACTATTACAGGTTCTTGTAAAATAGTAGGAACGATAATATTTCCATTGTCATATGTTTCAGTATCGTCTACTTCAGGCTCTTCTCCATTTTCTAAAGCTTCAATTACCATGACAGTTGAATTTCCCAATAAACGCGTATCTTTGAAAATTGTCGAATCTTGTTCCCCAGCAATTACTGATTTCACACTAGGAGTAGTTGCATCTTGTCCTGTTATAACTGGTAAAGGTTTATCGTCTGAACCATATCCGATACCTTTCAATGAAGCAATAATACTTAAACTAATAGGATCGTAAGGTGAATAGACTGCATCTAATACTTTATCTGTATATTGTGCACTTAATAAGTTATCCATTCTTTCTTGGGCAGTAGCAGCATCCCATCTCAAAGTTGCAATTTGATTGAATTCTGTTTGTCCACTAGGGATAACCAATTGTCCGTTGTCAATGTATTCTTGGAATACGGACATATATCCATCGTAATTGATTACAGCATTGTTATCATCTGGTGATCCACCAAACATTTCAATATTGAAAGGACCATCACCTTCAGCTAGATTTAATTCTTCTTCAATATATTCTCCACCTAAAACACCTACACCAAAGTTATCGAAAGTTACATAGTAATCTACATAATCACTATTCATCATCAAACGATCATAAGCAATAACGTCGATATCTTCAGCATCTGCCATTTCTAAAACATTTGTTAGTGCTGAACCATCAATTGAAGCGATTACAAGATAATCGATGCCACGAGTTATCATATTTTCAATTTGTGAAACTTGGTTTTGAACATCATCTTCACCATATTGAAGAATTGTTTCATAACCCTTCTCTTCTAATTGTTCTACCATATTATTTCCATCTGCTATCCAACGCTCTGCAGATTGTGTAGGCATAGCAATACCAACAGTCCCCTTACTTTCATCACTTGCTTCACCTGATTCGCTTGATTCTGCATCGCTACTACATGCACCTAGAGTTAATAGGACTGTTAAACTTGAAACTACGGAAAATATTTTTTTCATTTTTGACAAAACAAACATCTCCTTTTCTATTTTGTATACTTGCCGAAAAAAATGCCCCCTCCTTTGCTATGTAACTTTTGAATTCATCTAAATGATAACGCTTTTATACGGACGAGTCAAGTGTATTTTTATATTTGTACGTATGAATTTTTATGTGTAACTAAATAGGCTCTATTCTTGATCAAAGCAGTCCATAGTGCCTAAATGTTTCATTTTCATTTTGAAAAATATCCCATTCAATAAAAAAAGTCTCCTTTTGCAGGAGACTTTTTTTATTTTACTCAAATTATATGTATGACCTTTATTTCATTCATACTCATTTCTATCTTTTTCTCATACACGCAGCATTTCAAAGTTTAGCTGATCCTTCATTTGTGAGCGAGCTACCATACTCTGCATTAATTATATTTCCGTTAAAATGATCTTCTATCCTAAGCTTATAAAAATTCTTAATAATTTAGGAAACAAAAAAAGAAGAGTCAACCCGATTATGGACTGCCTCCTCAGTTAGTTTGATCTCTTTTATACTTTCTTGTAGAGTTACGGACAATCAAATAGGGTTCAAATGTGATAGATTTTTTATTGAATTCGGGATTCTCTAAAGCCTGAATGATCCATTTTGCTGCAGCTTTCCCCAATTTTTCTTTTGGATGTTGCACAGTTGTCAATTTCACTGAAGGTAATGTTTGACTCAAATGCGAGTCATCATGGCTCACAACAGAAAAATCCTCCGGTACACTTTTTCCTAACTTATTGATTTCGTGAATCAAGCTTATCGCAATCTGATCATTGTAACAAACAAAAGCAGTTGGTGAGGACATATTTTCTAATAATTTTCCTAATTTTGTTCCCAAATCATCTTTGCTTTCCGTATCGTAGGCAATGATATAATCATCATTGAAAGATAATTTCGCATCATAAAAAGCACTAATAAATCCTTTTAATCGGTTTTTCCCTTGTAAATCATCCATTTTAGTGATGATAGCTATATCCTTATGACCTAGTTCTATCAGATGTTCTGTGGCGATTTTTCCAGCTTTCACATCATTAAGAGCTATTGCTGGAGCATTCAACTCCTCATAAGTTGCATGTAGCATAACAATTGGAATATTGCTTTCAGCTATTTTTAAGTAATAACTTAAATTGGGATTGAGCAGATTACTCTTAGTCGGCTCGATGATCAATCCATCTACATTTTGATTCAACATCTTCTCTAAACTTTCTTTTTCATTTGCAACATTATTTTGTGTACTCGAAAGCATCAACGAATAGCCTTCATTACTCAGCTCGCTTTCAATACCTCTAATAATTGACGGGAAAATATAATTCGATAAATAGGTCGTTATCACGCCTATTGTCTTAGACTTTTCAACCATATTGCCCGATGATATAACAGTTTCACTTACAAACGTTCCAGATCCTTGCCTTTTGATTAATAGACCATCGTTCACTAATTCTGAAATGGCTTGGCGAATTGTATGCCTGCTTACTTTATAGACTGCCCTTAATTCAGCTTCCGATGGTATTTTAGTGTTTAAAGGATAAGTGTCTTCTGCAATCTTAGTTTTGATATCTTTTTTTATATATAAGTATTTCGGTTCAGTCATTGCAGCGTCCTCCATTTACTAATGTATCCACTCAAACTATAACGTATTTTTTATTCGAAAGTAAAGAAGTTTATAATTTGAGCTGATATCACTATATGAAAATCAAGAATGGCTGATAGGAAAATTTCAAAATAATTGAAAAAACCTATTTAAATACAGGCCTTTTCATCTCATTCGTAAATATGTATGTCCTTTCTTTGAATCACTAGCTTACAAGAAGTGACTCTTGCGCAAATACTTTCGTGACCTAATTTAATTTTATTCTAATTGCATTTCATAATAACGGTCTCAATTTACCAGTAATCGTGATTTTTTTAATTGGATCGTTATGAACGGCATTGGTTTCAACGTAAGGTACTGAATCAAAATCTTTGGATATATAATCTGCTACTTCTATATCCGACAAAAGCACATTCTCTCTATCCTAATTTGAAACTTACATCAATGGATATAAATTAGGTTGCTTCCATGCTTCTCCATCTTTTCTGTCATTACTGGAGCAATCACATTTACTAATTGAGCTAGACAAACAATTTTAATTCGATCAGAATCTTTCAATAATGTAATAAGCAGATAGTCCACCAGTATGGTGCATCTTCAAAATTATAAATTCCTTTTAATAAAGGTTGTTCAATTTGCCAAGGTTCCATTTTTGAATCTTCTTCTTTGGGTGGTCCGTATCAGTCAAAACTTTTGTTTGACTCTTGTGATTCCCTGTCTAAAATAAAAAGTGTCCCCTTATATAGGAGACACTTTTTATTTATTTACATTTTATGTTAAACAGGTATTTGTTTCCTGCTTATTTTATTTTTTTTGCTAATGTGTACATCATTTTTAAATCGTGTTGATAAACCCATTTGCTGAAAGATTTAGATATAGCATAACTGGCTTCTCTGTATAAAACAGCTGGCGCATTAGCTACACAATAATAATACAATCCATCTTTTTTGTATAGTGGATCATCTATGGTCGTATAATCCGTTCCTTCGATTGTACGATCAGCATCTGCCGCCGCATCGATGATCAGTGAATTGGGTTTCATTTTCGCTAGTTCCTCTTTCGTTACCAAGTGACCATGTTTTGCATCAAGTTCGATCCCATTGATCAGCACGTCTACCTCATCTAATTCATCTTTTAATTGATTCATCGTTTTGCGATAGTACATCCTGACCTGACTCGCTCCCATTTTGGTTACAGCCGAAAAAGCTCCTTGAGATACATTCCCCGATCCTAAAATCGCTATATTCTGATTGGAGTCTGCTAACTTGCCGAAACTCATAAAGGCGTGCTGAGTTGCTGCATATCCTGCAATGAAACTATTTCGATGAACAAAATTCATCGGTATCCACGGGATTTGTATCTTTTTCTTGTTCAATTGTATAGTAGGACATATATTGTCTAAATCAACGATCATTAATTCTTTTTCAAACCCGACATCTTCCATAAATCCTAATCCACTTACTTCAGGATGAGTCCAGCCTACGATCATCTGCCCTTTACGTAAAAGCGAATAATCATGCGGTTGGATCAATTTCAATGAAAAAATGGCCTCACACGACGCAAATACTTCCTCGCGACTAGCTAATGTACAACCTACCGCTGCATAAGCTTCATCTGGTATATCTAAGTACTCTCCAAAGCCATGTTCTACGACGAGCTCATTCTCAAAAGCCTTCACATGCTCAGGAAGTAACGCAACCCTTTTTTCATTTGGATAGGTTGGTCGAATCATACCTAATTTCATCTTCATCATCCCTTCTGCTCCAGTTTGTTAATGGATTCTAGTTAATGAATAAATAATTAACCTCTATTCATAATTATCTCATATCCCTCACATTTTAGCAAACGTTTTCAAAAAAATGCCTATACAATCACTCTTTCTATCCTTTATAATGAAAAAGAATTAGAGAAAGGAGCTCTTCAGGATGAATGTAATCGTAGACGCCGATGCTTGTCCCGTTAAAGATATCATAATAGAAGAAACAGAAAAAAAAAGCATTTCCGTTATACTCGTATCTAGTATAGATCACTATTCTATGACAATAGAACCCTCGCATGTGAAACATATCTACGTAGAAAAAGGGAACGATGCAGCAGATTTTAAAATCGTTGCCCTCGTAAAACCAGGAGATATAGTTGTTACTCAAGATTACGGCTTAGCCTCTCTTCTGTTGCCCAAGAAAGTGATCGTTATACACCACAAAGGGTTTCTTTATACAGATGAAAATATCCAAGGGCTTCTGCAAACACGCCATTTTTCAGCTCTGGCACGAAATAGTGGCCAGCGAACAAAAGGACCAAAACCATTAACAAAAGAAGACAAAAAGAAGTTTCGCCAACTATTCTTATCCAAATTAGTCACCCCATGAGCACATATACTATTTCAATACAAAACGGACGCTGCGTGGCTAGAGTTTAAGTCTAGCCACGCAGCGTCCGTTTAAATAATTTATACTGATCGATTCAAATCGATCGTAGGCAATATTTTATTTATAAACAGAGTAACTAGCTTGGCGTCGTATTGTTTTCCTGCTTGTTTCTGCAACGTCTCGATTGCTTCCACTTTTGTTTTCCCTTTAGAATACGGTCGCTCGCTTGTCATTGCATCATAGGAATCCACAATGGATAAAATACGTGAAAACAACGGAATATTTTCACCCTTTAACCCCTCAGGATAGCCTGTTCCATCAAAATTCTCATGATGATACAGGACGATTTCTGCTAAATGGCGATAAGCTTTACTTTTTTGTAACAGATGGTAGCCATGTACCGTATGCTTTTTCATTTCTTGAAACTCCTGAATGGTCAAATCTGCCGGTTTATTTAACATTTCATTTGGAGTGACCAGTTTACCGATATCATGAAACAATCCTGCGATTTGTAATTCTTTCAATTTTTCGCTAGATAAGTTCAATTCTTTTCCAAAAGCATTGCAATATGTACAAACCGTTTGTTGGTGGATCCCTGCCCAGTCTTCTGTATTAAGGAATAATGAAATCCATTCCTCTTTTACTTCTTCCATTAAAATTTCTTGAGTGATCTGATTAACTTTCATACTTTGTCTCCTTCATGCCGTAATTTTATGAATTTTATATTTTTTTACTATTCTTTTCTTTCTCAAAATACGAATCCGCCTATCCTCTTCAGTATACTACAGAATTCACTGATTAACATGATAACACGTTTACATTTTTGGATTCATACCCTTTTGATTTGATGGACCCTACAATATGTATCGGTTCTACACAATTAAATATTAACCGGAAAATACTTTTTTCTTAAAAAATGAGTGCGTTTCGACAGAAAACACTTCCAGAGTAACTGTCTGGAAGTGTTACAGAGTATTTTATATAGTCAATCGATTGAACTGAGATCAGTCGACGTTTTTCACCAACACCGCAGCGCCCATTCCTCCGCCGATACAGAGAGAGGCTAGTCCGTATGTCAATCCACGTTTTTTCAGAGCATGAATAAGGGTGACTAAAATCCTGTTTCCACTCGCACCGACTGGATGGCCTAAGGCAATGGCACCTCCATTCACGTTCGTACGTTCAAGCATGTATTCTTTTGTGATACCGAACTCTTCAGTCAATTCCTGAATCACACCTAAACTTTGGGAAGCAAATGCTTCGTTGAGCTCAAAGATATCAATGTCCTCAAATGAAATGCCCGCACGCTTGACGGCTTGTTTGATAGCGGGCGTCGGACCCAACCCCATAACAGAAGGATCTACCCCGCCCTGACCAATAGCAATGATTTCCACTAAAGCAGATAAGTTGTTTTCAATAAGGTATTCTTCGCCGACCACTAAAGTGGCACTAGCGCCATCGTTTATTCCAGAAGAATTTCCGGCGGTTACCGAACCATCTTTTTTGAAAGCGGAACGTAAGCTGCTTAATTTTTCTTCCGTCGTTTTGCGATTGGGATACTCGTCTGTATCCACTGTAACAGACCCATGTCGTTCTTTCGTTTCAACTGCCACGATTTCATCCACAAAGGCTCCATTATCTTTCGCTTCGATCGCGCGCCTTTGAGAAGTAATAGCAAAAGCATCTTGAACTGCACGTGAAATACCATAGCGTTCGACGATGTTTTCAGCTGTGACGCCCATGTGGTAGCCGTCAAATGCATCTGTCAAGGCATCATCTAACATGTGATCGCCCACCTTGTAGCCACCCATTTTCTGTCCCGTTCTTGTTTTACCTGGAATAAGGTAAGGCGCCTGACTCATCGATTCAGTTCCACCAGCAATAATAGCATGGTACTCACCAGACTTGATGCCTAGATATGCATTCATGACTGTCTTCAAGCCACTCCCGCAAACCATATTTAACGAATAAGCAGGTACTTCAACCTCGATTCCGGCTTTAATAGCTGCCTGGCGTGCAATACCTTGTCCTTGACCGGCTGGCAAAACATTTCCCAATACAACTTCATCGATATCTTTATGGTCGATGCCACTCTGTTCGAGTACACCTTTTATGGCATAGCTCCCCAATTCTGAAGCTGAAACATCTTTCAAAGCACCTAAAAATGATCCGATCGGTGTCCGTTTCGCTCCAGCGATATAAACTTTATTCATTCGCGGTCTCCCTTCTGCAAATAGGGTATTCTATTGTATAGATTACATTAAATAGTGCTTACGCTTACAGTAGCACATCTTTTTTAAATTTATATTAAATTGATCATTCGACCGCCGAAATCAAAGAAGTGGCTCCTGCTGCAAAATCTTCGTATGACTTCTCTGCCCTTTGAGTCATAGTTCCCACATACGAATAAGGCTAGGTATCCCTCTCTTTATTCCTACTGCTATCGATTGAACTGAAACTTGAACATGCAATTCATTCGGTAAATACACTCTTTTGATTTCTTCATGGTCTATGCTACGTCACACAAACTATTTGTCAGTCGCATTGCTATGCCTAAAAATTTCGCCTTAGCCTCAATCAGTATCCCTTTGTGTGTCCAAAACAGGCAACAACATTGATTCCACTGCCCCAACGTCTTAGTTCCTTTTTACATAGCGTGACTGTATGCCTAGCATTTCCCAAGCGAATGACAACTACACACCCAATCGTTATTTGTCTTCTATCCCAAAAAACAATTTAGGTCTCGTCCCATTTTTTAGAATACGTCTCATTAAAATAAAACTGTATTTTTACCTAGGGTCCTTTCCATAATTGCATAAAAATCGCTTAGGGCATCTTTGGATTTTTCTAAGACTTCAAAGCTCTCTTCATAATAGGTAGTGACATAGGTCAAAAACAATATATCCAGTGCATACAGTTGCATTAGGACAGACAATGTTGCTCCACTTCTCAGTGGTGCCTCTTTTGAGGGCGCCGTTTTCAATGCATAATCAGCTAAGTTTGCCAAAGGATTGTCCGTGAGATGTGTGACAGAGACAACTTTTACCTTCATTTTTTTTGCTAAAGTAGCCAAGGCCAAAGTCTCTTTTTTCTCTCCCGTATTTGATATAGCTATAAACAACGCATTTTTGTCCGCACTTTTCAATGACGCTGCTAAGTAATGCTGGTCCGTTGAACTCATCACTATTTTTCCTAAACGTGAAAATTTCTGCTGCAAATCTTGACCTGCAATAGAGGAAGAACCCAATCCGTACACAAAAATAACCGGACTCTCGTGTATGATTTCATTTATCTGTTGAAGTATTTCCTCATCTAATGCATCATTTGTTTCATAAAACGTGTGTTGTGTATTCAGCAAAAATTTCCTTTTCACCATTTCAATCGGATCACCATACGTGATGTCTGTATGAATGTCTTCTCTGATCTCACTCATATTGGCAGAAAGTTGTAATTTCAAGTCGGTAAATCCTTTTAATCCGAGCGAATGACAGAATCTAATGACCGCAGCCGCACTGCTGTCAGCTTTATTTGCTAAAGTTGATGCATTCATACTGATGACATCCATCGCATTTCCTAAAATGAATTGTGCAATCTTTCTTTCTGATTTCGGTAACCGGGATTCTTTCTCACGTATCGTTAACAGGACATTATTCATATTTTTCTCCTCTGAACTATCGTTTATTTACGTAGATTTTGCATATTCATTTATTTTTACACATTTTTTTGTAAAATAATAAACCGCTTTCATTAAACTATCGTAACATATCGAAATAAAATTTCAATCCTCTCTCATGAAATTCTCAAGAAACTTTCAGTGTTACCGCTACCTATTTTTTTTGCATTAGAGGATTATGCTATACTATGTATTGAAAAGTAAGCTTTCCTACCAACAATAGATTCAAAGGAGTACTGCCTATGTCAAAAATATTCTTTGTTCGTCACGGAAAAACCGAATTCAATGCTGCGAAAAAAGTTCAAGGAGGCAGTGTAGACTCTCCTCTTCTACTCGAGAGTATTGTTGAAGCAAAAAAGACGGGTATCCGCTTAAAAAAAGAAAACTTGCGCTATGTTTTTGTTAGCCCTCAAATACGTGCGCTGGATACTGCTCGTCATATTACAGAAGCATTTACACATATACATGAACTACAGACAGTGGATGAGTGGAAAGAAATGCATTATGGCACCTGGGAAGGAAAATATATGCCTGATTTAGAAGTAGATTATCCACAATTGTTTCATCACTTGAGAAACCAGCCCGAGAAATACGATCCCCGAACGATCCAAGCTGAGACATATGAAAGCTTGGCTTCTAGAGGCGTGACTGCCATCCAAAAAGCGCAAGAACAATTCCCAAATGAAAATTTATTGTTTGTTGGACACAGCATCACGACAACGTGTACGATGCTTTCACTTCTAGGTAAACCCATCAGTGCTTTTCGTTCTTTTGAACCATTGGATAATACGAGTATATCTATTCTTCATTTTGATAATGATCACTATTCGGTGGACACTTGGAACGATACGAGTCATTTAAATTAAAAGAAACAGGGTGGGACAAAAAACGTTCAGACCCGAATAGAGCTCCAGTTACTGTATCCGTAAGCCACTAAAGTGTCAACGGATACAGCAACTGGAGCGGATACTCGAAAGATAGTCGTAGACTATCGAAGAGTGTTCGTGAAGTGGCTGTCGGGTCTGTTTTTTGGAGCACGTTTTAGAAAGTAACGTTTGAAAAATGATTAGAGGCTGGGACTTTTGTCCCATCCTCTTTCTTTTTATGGAGATAGTGTTTGCTAAAGCCGCTTCAAAAAGTTCCTTTGCCAGATTGAAGAGGGATCTGGCGACTTTTGACCAAGTAGGTGTCTGAAGTTGCTCGAACGGATATGATTCCCGCAACTTCAACCGGATTTTCTTATAAAGTTAACCGATCGACACTCTTACTGGACACTTCAAGCGAAATACTGTCTGAAGTTGCTCGAACGGATGTGATTCTGGCAACTTCAACCCGATATTCTTATAAAGTTAACCAATCGACACTCTTACTGGACACTTCAAGCGAAATGCTGTCTGAAGTTGCTCGAACGGATATGATTCCGGCAACTTCAACCCGATATTCTTATAAAGTTAACCGATTGACACTCTTACTGGACACTTCAAGCGAAATACTGTCTGAAGTTGCTCGAACGGATATGATTCCGGCAACTTCAACCCGATTTTCTTACAAAGTTAACCGATCGACACTCTTACTGGACACTTCAAACGAAATGCTGTCTGAAGTTGCTCGAACGGATATGATTCCGGCAACTTCAACCGGATTTTCTTATAAAGTGTACCGATCGACTTATTTATTGAAAAGTTTGAAAAGCAACTATAGGTAAACTTTGCCGGATCGAAGAGAAATCCGGCAAAGTTCCTGCTGACTGCTCTACAGACTATCGAAAAGAAATGCTCGGCATTTCTTTCATTAAAAAAAGAGCTGAGCTTTTCAGTTGCAACTCAACTCTTCCCTTATTTTTATGTCAGCCAGTTCCGTCCGGATTTTAGTCCATTCAAAGCACCGGATGAATACGGCGGAAACAGTAGCCTATTGGCATAATCTGCGGTCTGATGATACAGTACTTTTTCATACGTGAATGTTTCATAACTGTACCGTCCATGATAACTCCCTAAGCCACTTCTCCCTACTCCACCAAACGGGATATTGGGATCGGCCACATGCAAAAGCACTTGATTGACTAATACAGCACCCGTCTTCATTGCCTGCTCGACTTTTTCGATCCGACTTGTCTGTTTGGTAAAGAAATACGTAACCAATGGCGCTTCTTGTTGCTGCAACTGCTCAAGGAGTAGACGCAGCGAGTAATACGGGACGATCGGTAAAATCGGTCCGAATATTTCTTCTGTAGCGAGCGCAGAATCTTTTTCGATTTTCTCCATCAACGTGGGTTCAAAGTATCCTGTTTCTTCGTTACTTCTGCCTCCGTAGACGATTCTCCCTTGGGTCAAATGGTCGCGCATTTTATCCAGTTGCTTCTGATCGATCAAGCGACTGTAGTGTTCACTTTCTTCCGGTTCTCGTCCATAAAATGTGCGGATCGTTTCAATGGCTAAGCGTTTAAATTCTTCTTGAACGGTCTCTTGTACATAAATCGTATCGGGGGCGATACAAGTTTGACCGGCATTTAAAAATTTTCCCCAGATGATTTTTTCGACCGATCCACGTGTGCAATTCGTTTCGTCTACGATACACGGGTTTTTCCCACCTAATTCAAGCGTGACCGGGGTGATAAACTTACTGGCAGCTTCGTATACTTTTTGTCCCACACTCGGACTTCCCGTAAAGAAGATATAATCCCATTGCAATTCCAATAAAGCTTTGGCTGTTTCGGCTTCGCCTTCCACTACAGTGATTTCTTCCGGATCAAAGTAGCGTGTGATCAATTTGTTTAGCAAATGACTCACCGCTTGAGATTTTTCAGAGGGTTTCACAAAGCAGCGGTTCCCAGCGGCAATGGCTCCAATAAGGGGGACCACTGTCAACTGTAACGGATAATTCCACGGGCTGATGATCAGAACAGAACCATATGGCCTGCGCAGAATGGATCGTTCAACTTCCCCCATGACCGAATAAGTCACCTTTTTTTCAGCTGTCATCCAGTTTCTTAAATTCTTTTTCACATGGTCGATTTCATTGAGTGTCGTCGCCAGCTCAGAAGCATAGACCTCGATGGCTGAATTTCCTAAATCTGCATACAATGCTTCAAACCATTCTTCTTCGTGTTGTTCCAATAAATATTTTAGCCGGTCTAACTTCTCAATGCGCTCACCGATGCCGTTCCCACGTCGCAATTGCACACTTTCTTTTTGCGCATGTTGAATGCTGACCCATTTATTTTTATCTTCAGTTACTCTACTCATTTTTCGTTTTCCTCCCTTTCTACGATTTTATCCCGGACTTGCTGACCACTGAGCGTTACCATCGCCATACTGCCTCCTGGATTAACTGTCCCGCCCACAAAATATAAATTGTCATATTTTTCGCTCGTTTTCGGATGTTTGAAACCATGATTTTTCTTTTTATCCGAAACGGTACCATACAGTGCGCCCCGATAAGAACTGTAATTCTCTTTGATATCCTGTGGCATCCACATATCTTCCACCACAATATTGTCACGTAGCCCGTCCAGTCCCATCCGCTCTAATTTGACCAATATACGCTCGCGTAGGTCTTCATAGTCTTTTTGGGTAAATGGGTCATCCTGGATATACGGGACAGGCGCCAATATTTTAATGTTTTCGTGTCCGGGCAAGCCTTGACCCGGATCTGTTTTATTGACATTCACTAAATAGATGGTCGGATCTTCCGGCAATTGTTTCTTTTGAAAGATGGTTTCAAAGTTCGTTTTGGAATCATTGGAGAAAAAGAAGTTGTGGTGGGCTAGTTGTGGATACTCTTTTTTGACGCCTAAAAAGAGGACCAAACCAGACGCTGCCGGTTCAAATTTTTCTGTCAATTTTTCTGTATATTTTTTGTCTTCTTTAAGTAATTGCTCATACACGGGGATCACTTCCATGTTGGAGACATATAGATCGGAAGTGACCTTCGTTCCATCGGCTAGAACGATAGCGGTGATCAAGTCATCTTCTTCTTCCATCTTTACGACTTTGGAACCGGTATGGAACGTGACGCCGATTTCTTTGGCTAAACGAACGATTCCTTCGGCAATATGGTGCATTCCACCTGGAACGTACCAAGCTCCTTGTTCATGATGCATATAGATCAGCATATTTAAAATAGCTGGTGCAGCATATGAAGAAGATCCTACATAGTTGATGAAGTAGCCGAGCATATCTTGAAAGTGCGAATTGGAAATGCGCTCATTAATAGCTTCTTGCATCGTCAAAAAGCTATCAAAGCCTTTCAAGCTCCCTATCATCCCGTGTTCTTTGAACACTTCCCAAGTTGTATCGATTCCTTTATCAAAATATCCTTTTTCAGCCAATTCATACAATCCACGAGAATACATCAATAACTCTTGGTATTCATTCATGTCGGAAGTGCTTAAATTAGGATTTACTTTGTGCATTTTTTCTAAATCACCCATTAAATCAAGGACTGTCCCGTCTGAGAAAAAGGAGCGCCTTTCTGTTTCTAGGCGTTGAAGGGGAATATATTCTTCCATTTCTTTCCCGCTATTTTCAAACAACCCTTCAAAAATCCATGGCATTGTTAAAATGGATGGGCCCAAATCAAAGCCGAAACCACCTTTTTCAAGGCGGTTCAACTTCCCGCCCAAGTGCTCATTCTGTTCATACACTTCAACGCTATACCCTTCTTGAGCTAAGGATACTGCAGCAGACAAACCGCCTAAGCCTCCACCGATAACTGTTACTGATTTCTTCATATACGTGACGCTCCTTTCACCCTTTAGACTTTACTAATTTTACTATAGCATACTTGAGAACGGTTCAGGTATTCATAAGGTGCAGGAAATTATCCGGAGCTAGAGCCTTTTTCACTATCTTTTATGTAAATGGTACGGTTTGATAGCCTATTTATGAAAGCGCTCCGATTTATGCATGAAAAAACACACCTGTCTGGAGATGACAGATGTGCAGAAATGGTTATGGGCGTCTGATAACCAGACAATAATTTCTCTATGTGTATCTAATATAACAATAAGAACTCGTTTCGTCCAGTCTGTTTCTGAATTTAATGGAGAGTGTTGAAATCTTGTCACACAAATTTTACATTCAAAGAGAAAAAGCTCCTCCAAAGTAAAATGGTATACCTAAAAGGAGTTTTTTCACATTGCTTACTTAGTGCTATTTAATCACTGTCTCATACCCTTTCTCTTTCAATTCTTCCGCGATTTTCAACGCGGCCGTTTTCGTTCCATAAGCTCCAACTTGGACTCGATACAATTTTTTCGGATACGATTTTGTATTGTCTTTCTCTGTGTATCTAATTCCTAGATACAAACACAGCACTTTGATCACTGCTTCTGCAGCTGAATAAAAATTTTCTTCCTGTGAATAAAATCCAACATCCTCTGAATGATCCAAGAATCCGTATTCGATGATGACGACTTGGGTGGTCCCTGTTTTTCGGTGCATGAAATAATAGTCTTCTCCCGACTGCATTTTGCGATCGAACACTCTGCGGATGGGCAGTCCAGTCGCCTCTTGTAAACCACGGGCAAGTGCTTGTGCCAATGCTGGTTTAGCATAATGCGAATGAATCGTTTCGATCCCTCTTACAGATCCATTGTAGGCGTTGAAATGGTTACTGATGCAATAATCATAGCGATTTCGAATCAGTGCTGCACGCCGATTCGGCTCTAGGGTTTGGTCCTGTGACCGTGTCAAACTCACACTAGCCCCCATTTCTTTCAACCGTTTGAATTGATACAGACTCATTTTTAAATTCCACTCTTTTTCTGCAATTCCCCAAGCTGTTGCACCCGAATCTGAGCCTCCGTGTCCCGGATCGATCATGATCGATTTCATTTTTTTCTCCTCTTTTCTTTAGACTATGGTTTCGTGTCCTACTTAGTGTTGATTGGCGCACGTTTGTAAATGAGCCAGCTTTTTAGCCACTTGTTTTCTCCATACATACACCGTTTTTCTGCTCACGTGATGCTTTTTGGCGATCTCGCTGGCAGATAGTTGCTCGATCACAGTATCCACCACATAATTTCTTTCTCTGGGTGTCAATAAAGCTAATAAACCTTGCAGCCATTCTTCTTCTAAGATCCGTTCTTCCATAGATTTTTCTGAAGTCGGTTCCGTTTCTTCGAAGAACTCCGGTAGGGCTTGTTCTTGTACTGATTTTTTCCAATCTTTTCGCAAGCAGTCAACGATATACCAGTCGATTTTTCGATAAGCATACCCGACGAACTGATACCATTCGGCCTCCTCTTCAAAAGACAATGGAAATTGTTCATAGGCTTCGACTAATTTGATCGAGCCATTTTGAAAATAATCATCGTAATCAGATCGGAAAGAAAAGATGCCTCGTTTTCTTAATATAGATACGATGATCCCTTTGTATTGAGCGAAAAATTCTTGTTCCATTTCTAAGGGTAAGGATCTTTTTTTCTTGTTCCTTGTTCCTGCACTCATCTTCGTTCGCTTCCTTCTCACTACTGTTACAAGGCCTTGTACACTCCTAGCTTAGCGACTGGAAATGATTTCTTCGAATGGTCATTGACCGGTAACACACGCTATACTTTTGTTCACCATCGCAAAAGTATCCTGAAAATACCTGGATCCATTCTATCTATATACGTTTTTTCATCTCTTTTTCATTTTTTATTTTTATCCTGCTCCCTTTTATTTTTTTATATGGCATTTACATGAGAAAAGGGTGTCGAAGTCCATTGTTAAAATCGTACAAAATCATGGTAACTGCTCAGTCATTCTGAAACAAATCTAGCCATTATTTATACGAACACTCCTTTTCTTTTCTAAGGTCAATTTTTTTAGCGCACAGTGGGTGGGTTTATTTCAAAAAAAGAAAATGCACTCATTAAAAATTAAGATGAATCTTCACAAAGGCCTACCGAACGTCTTTGTTAGCGGTTACAATCATGTGGAGTTGTGTGATTAAATCAAGAGAGGTGGAATTGTGTGGATCAAGATTTTTTAAAGGAACAAGGTAGAGGGTATTTGCTTGCGCAACAGCAGAACTTTCAGCTTACGAGTGATTGTGTGGCAGAGGTGGTGCAAGCGTACCCGTCTTCACCTTTTGTTTACCGGTTGAATGGGACACGGTCTGTTCAGCCGGAGCATTCAGTGATCAATGAACGATCCGTGCCGGATTATTTGGCTGTGGCGTTGGAACACAATCAGTTTCTGATCAATGAGGAAACGGTCTATTTATTGGATTTATCGACTGTTTCTTCGTGCAAATATAATACACTGATTTTTCAATTGCACCAGCTTCCGATCAAGACGCTGGAGAAAACTTCCTCCTTATTAAAGCGCTACTTTTCTGTAAAGAAATGTTCGTATGAGGTGGTTCAATGGATGGGAAAAAGTCTTGGATTGACGCAGCGTTGTCCCTATGTGCTCGGGGAAACGATGTTTGTTCCCAATAAAGGTGCGAGTCGCGGTTCAGCCAGTTGGTATGCGATGCACCACGTCGTATCGGCGTCCAGTCCGACGAAGAAGGGTGTGACCCAGTTAAATCTGCGGAACGTGTATACGTTGGAGTTGCCTGTAAAAAAGGAACAGTTTTCGAAACAAGTACAGCGGGTTGCTGATTTGTACTATGCTCAAAAATGTGTAGCTTGTTCCTGGATAGAATATTTTGAATGGTATAGTCAACCGTTAAAAAGTGTCCAGCAAAATATCATTCATCTCTATTTAGCTGAATCAGAACATGCACAGAAGAAGTTTAATTTATTTGAACTGATGACCTACCTCCAATACTTTAAGTTGCAAGAAATACTGACAAAGGTATTTGGTAGTGAAAACCCGTATATAGCAGAAGTAATGGACTATTTCAAATACTCTAGTCCATCTAAATTGATGAAGGATGATCCTAAAGAGACGCGCAAACAGTCGGATTAGACAGCTGAATCATTGGAAAATCGTCCCGTCAAAAAGAAGCTCTGAATCCTTTGTTGGGTTAAAAAAGCAGCCTCTCTTTAGCGCGCAAGCATACTGTTCTCCCGCGAGAAAAATACAGCTTTTTCCGTTCAGCGGATCGATCTTTCTCACGAAACGACCACGCTTTCAGTGCTGATGAGCTGACTGATCAAAATAGTTGAAAACAAATGAACATGCCTTTTTTACTGTGCTGTAGTTAACTGGCCCAACCCAGAATGCAGCGGAGAACACACTTGTTATACCGTAAAATAACACCCAGAAAGAAAGAGTAATTTTAGTCACCAACTCTAACAAATCGATCGTCATTGTCCTGTCTACTCACTGATCTGATAAGACAGACAGGAGCAAACAAAAAAAGCCTGAAAGAACGGTGGCGACTGTTCTTCTGGGCTCTTTTTGTTTCGTGCTAGTTCATTGTCGTACATGCATTCAAGCAGTACCTTCCCCATTGTCTGCTTATAGAACACTAGGCATTCAGTTTAGCTAGATCATCGCTCGACTTTGTCCATGACCGATCTGTTTAAACCAGAAAAAAGAAGCGCGCAAGCTCCAACAACTTTTTTTGAGTAAACCAGAAACTCTTTTACTTAAACAGTTGGCATCCGAATATGCGGCTCCTGTATTCTGCTAGTGATCAGAAATATAATTTATTCGACGGAAATACTGGATCTGCTGTAATATCGATTCCTAACTGCTTGAGGATCTGATCATCATCCCGATTTAACAAAACGGTCGAATGGGCCTGGATATCTCCCAACTCAGCTAATCTATCATAAGCAATTTGAGCAGTCCGATTGGTCACGGCACTGATAGCTAAGGCGATCAGTGTATCATTGGCTGTTAATGTTGCGCTTTTATTATGCAGATTTTCGCGCTTCATTCGTTGAATAGTCTCCAGGATCATCGGAGATAACAACAATATCTCATCAGAAATATTAGCCAGAGTTTTGAGGGCATTTAGTATGGCCGCTGAAGAGGCATCCATCAAATCAGACGTTCGTCCAGTGATCACTTCACCATTTGGTAGTTCAAATGCAATGACCGCTGGGATTTCTGGAGTTTCCTCGCGCTTGCTTAGTATTTCCGCATAATTTCGTGCCGGCATTACAGGTACGCGGTCTTCTTTCTTCAAACCGACTTCTTCCAGGATCAGCTTAATGCGGTTCACCGTTTCTTCATCGACCAACCCTTTTTTATAATCGCCTTCAACGGCAAATACACGCCGGATGATTTCTTGTTTAGAGGCTTCTCTTACAACTTCATCATCAACGATACCAAATCCGACACGGTTTACACCCATATCTGTTGGTGAAAGATAATGTGATTCTTTTCCTGAGATTCGCTCAATGATCCGTTTTATGACAGGGAATGTTTCGATATCGCGATTATAATTCACAGCTACTTTTCCATAAGCTTCGTAGTGAAAGTTGTCGATCATGTTGACATCTTTCAAATCAACCGTTGCGGCTTCATAGGCAATATTCAACGGATGTTTCAAGGGAACATTCCAGACTGGGAAGGTTTCAAATTTTGAATAGCCTGCCTCTTTGCCTTGTTCGTGTTCATGATACATTTGACTCAAGCAAGTAGCCAGTTTACCGCTCCCTGGTCCTGGAGCAGTCACTACGACAATGGGCTTAGTCGTTTCGATGTAGGCATTTTTTTCGAATCCATTTTCTCCCACAATGGCATCCAGATCAGATGGATAACCCTCGATCGATTCATGTGTGTATACTTTGATGTCACGGCGTTCCAATTTGTTGATAAAAACTTTTGTCGCAGGTTGACCATGGTAACGTGTGATCACAATGCTATTCACACTGAGTCCATATCCACGCAATTCATCGACCAAACGGAGCACATCTTGATCATATGAAATGCCATAATCTCCGCGTATTTTGTTTCGTTCAATATCTCCTGCATAAACACAAATGAGCATTTCCGCTTTATCTTTCAGCTTTTGAAGCAGCTTTATCTTTGCATCTTCATCAAAACCGGGTAATACGCGTTTGGCATGTTTGTCCCCGATCAATTTTCCACCAAATTCAAGATAGAGCTTATCGTAGTCGTCGACACGTTCCAAAATATATTTCGACTGTTCTTCGATGTATTTCTGCAAATCAAATCCGATTTTTTTCATCTGAACTCCCCCATACCTCTTCTATTCATTAAAACCGTTCTTCTTTTTTAACATCACCTATCTATTATAAATGTTAAATCGAATCAAACAAGGGGGAATGTTGAAAAGTCTCAAAAACCTTGTTTTCACCTCCGTTTATTTGATCCTTTGAAACTGGATTATGTTACTGTAACTGTTATGCTCCCGGTTTATACTTGAATCAAGATTATGAAGGAGCTGTTCTAAATGAAATTTTTAAAGTCGCGGAAATTAGGGATCATCATTGGTTCTATACTCATTTTATTTGGTGTTTTATTTCTTTTAGCTGAACCTATACAAAATGCTTATGTTCGTCACCTTTCCAATCAGCTTACCGATGAAATCGGAGTGGTTGCATCAGACAAGGATTCTGCTTCTTTTGATTTCTCAGCGGTTGAAGAAGTGACTTTAGAAGATCTGTTGCAATCACAGTTTAATCAAAGTGAATTACCTGTAGTCGGTAGTCTTGCTATTCCAGAATTAGGGATGCACTTAGCTATCCTAGAGGGAGTCTCCAATGAGAATTTAATTGCAGGGGCTGGTACAATGAAACCTGACCAGGAAATGGGCAAGGGGAATTTTTCTTTAGCCAGTCACAACATGAAGGATCCTACTTTGCTCTTTGCTCCGCTCCATCAGGCAAAACCTGGGATGAAAGCCTACTTGACAGATAAACAACACGTTTATGTCTATGAAATTGCGACCCATGAAATCATTGAACCTACTCGTGTGGATGTGATCCGAGATACCCCGTCGGAATTGTTGACGATGATCACTTGTAACTACAATGGGGATATGCGCCTAAATACCCAAGGAGAGTTGATCGATTCCTTTCCTGTCAGTGAAGCGCCAGAAGAAATCAGAGCTATCTTTAATTTACCCATTCACTAAACTACAAAGATGGGTATAGTTGTTGTATACTGAAACAAATTCGTGTAAAGGAGCGCATCTATGGGGTTGTTTGATTTTTTAAAAAAAAAGAATGAATTTAAGGTAACCATTGATCCGACTGAAGGATCAAATGAAATCGCCTATTTTACTGACTTTCGTGCTTCTTCAGTAACGGATGATCGATCTACTATCGAACAGATCGTCAATAAAATCATTGCAGAAGATCCGTTCAAACTCTTTTACGGTAGTCACTCTGAAACAGGTACGACCCATTCCCCCAAACTATTATTCAAGTATCAGGAAATAACGACGATGGCTGTAACGTTCGATTTCGAAAAAGTGAGTCACTTGCCCATCTACATAGAGGGGATTTTATTGGGAAATGTCCCTTCAGAAATCGAAAGGGACTTGCGGGAATGGCAAGTTAAAAAGGAACTGACTAGCTACGTATACATCACAGGCGGACCCTATAGAGTCATGGATGAAGAAAATGGTCGAATAGTTGACCGCGAAGAAGCGTTAGACTTAACGATTTATGTTCAATACAATTAAAAAAGACAGCTGGGCGAAAACGCCGAGCTGTCTTTTCCATTCTTCTTATTTAATTAAATGTAAGTCTCTTTGTGGAAAAGGGATCTCAATTTCTGCTTCTCGAAACTTTCTGAGTATCGTGAAGTGCAAAGCACTTTTTATCTGGAATTCTTTTTCTGGATCATTGATCCAGACGAATAATTTGAAATCCAACGAGGAATCACCGAAACCGACAAAGAAAACAAAGCTTTCGGGATGGATCATGATTTCCGGCCAATTCGCTCTTTCTTCTTCTGCAGCAGCAACAAGCAAGTCACGAACGTGTTCTACATCGCTAGCGTAAGAAACGCCCACTGGGATCACCAATCGCAAGCGTGTGTCTCCATACGAACGATTGATCACCTTTTCTTCTAGGAAAAAGGAATTGGGAATGATGATGCGCTCGTTGTCTAACGTCTTAACAATCGTCGCGCGCATTTTTATTCTATCGACATCACCAATAATATCATCAATAATGACCCGATCGCCGACTTTAATGGGGCGTTCAAATAGCAGAATGATCCCGGAGATAAAGTTCGAGGCAATGTTTTGCAATCCAAATCCTAACCCAACTCCCAGTACACCGGCGAAAACGGTCAGACTACTTAAATTGAATCCTAAGGAATTGAGCGAGAATAACAAGGCAATGATCATAATAAAGTAGTGAACCATTGTATTGAAGGTAAACCGGATACCACGGTCTAGATTGTATTTATCATAAACAGATGGCAAGACATATGCTTCTATTAGTTTGGACAAGCGAAAAGCGAGCACCAAAACGAATACGACAATAATAATGAGAAACATGGAAATAGATGAATTCCCTATTTTAAATAAAGGACTGTATATCAAACGAGATTCTAAAAAATACGTTAAAATAAAGGTCAAAAATGCAAAACTGGACAGCCAGTTTACTAAAGATAGCCATAAGCGCTTTGACTGTTCGCTGTGGGTAAAGCGCAAGACGGCTCTTTTGGCTAAGGTATAAGCAAAAAACAACAGGATCAAACCAATGAGGGCAATCAGCCAGTAGCTCCAGCTGAAAGTTTCGATGGTCTGATAGGCTTCACTAAATTGATTCATGACACGTCTCCATTCTTTCTGATTTCATCCCTAGTGTAACATATTCCAAATAAAGACAGAAAAATACATAAACTGTTTAGTGGAATAGCGCACTATTCCACCTTTATTCAAAAAAGCGACAGTCATTTTTATTGATTCTATACTAAATCGTGTTTTATATTTTAGCGAACGCATTGGTGGGAGTTCATAGAGAATCTAAAGAAGTTTAATAGAATAATGTCCAAACTTCTTTAGATAATGATTAAACGAGAGAAGTTTATCGGAATAGCGACCAAACTTCTTTAGATAATGATTAAACGAGAGAAGTTTAACGGAATAGCGACCAAACTTCTTTAGATAATAATTAAACGAGAGAAGTTTAACGGAATAGCGACCAAACTTCTTTAGATAATGATTAAACGAAAGAAGTTTAACGGAATAGCGACCAAACTTCTTTAGATAATGATTAAACGAGAGAAGTTTAACGGAATAGCAACCAAACTTCTTTAGATAATAGAGAATATTAGAATATTTTGCGGAATAGAGACAAGGATACTTGTCTCTTCAAAAGGTAATTACTTTTTTTGCGGAGTTAGCACGTAAACTCACAGAACTTCATAAGAAAAATCTTTTCCTTCTTCCTTTTTAGTGATATTATCGCTCCTGGGACCGAAAGATTGCATAAAAAAAGGTAGAAAACAAACCTGTTTTCTACCTTAGACAAACTGATCAACACGATTGGGCAAAGAACCCTTTTCATTCAGAGACTCTGCTTTCTTGTTAAAGATCTTTCCAGTCATCTTTTTTTAATTCATCTAAAATCTCGCGTAAAATTTGATTGTGTTCTTTTTTGAGTTGAATTACTTTCATTACTACATATACAATAAGGCCAAGTACAGCTAGATACAGGAATAAACCAAATACGCCGAAAAATAATCCTCCGCCACTTGGAAACATCCATGAATCATTTGGAAACATCATATAAATCCTCTCCCCTCTTTAAATCCTAGATTAATCTTATAAGAAAAACGAAACAAGGTCAAAATTTCAAATCACAAACCCAATATAAAAAAGCGACTCAAGCCCGCTTTGACTTCCGTGAAAAATAGGACCCCTGCCCTTGAATGAGCACCCTGCGCAATGGGGTATGGGTATCATTTTTCAGGAGAGGCCAGGTTTGAGTCGCTGGACAATTAAAAAGCGACTCAAGCCCGCTTTGACCTCCGTGAAAAATAGGACCCCTGCCCCTGAATGAGCACCCTGCGCAATGGGGTACGGGTATCTTTTTTCAGGAGAGGTCAGGATTGAGTCGCTGAACATCTTTTAGGAACTGGATCAATTCAGCTTCATGGATAAAACTTTTTTCAAAACCTAACGCATGCGCAATTTGTGAAACAGAAGGTTGTTCTAAAAAAGCTTTTTCGAGGACTTCTTTTTCTGAAAAAACTTCTCGTGTTTCGTCATCTAAAATGACTTTCCCTTGATTCAGGACGATTGTGCGTTCAAATACTTCAGCCGCAAAATCCATATCATGCAAGATACAAATCACTAGCTTCCCTTCTGCTTTTAGTTCTTGAATAATGGCTTTGATTTTTTCTTTTCCGGCAAAATCTTGGCCCATGGTCGGTTCATCGAAAATGACCATCTCTGTATCCATTGCCAAAATAGAAGCCAATGCGATCAGCTTTCGCTCCGACAGGCTTAAATCATAAGGATTTTCAGCAACTTTGGATTCTAAAGCAACTTTTCGTAAAGCATTCATTGCTTGTTTTTCCGCTTCTCTTTTAGAAAATCCAATATTCAATGGACCGAACATGACTTCGTCTAACACATTGGTTTTAAATACTTGATCATTGGGATTCTGGAATACTAGTCCCATTCGTTTAGCCAACTGTGCAGCTGTCTGCTCGCTAATGGATTTTCCGTCAACAAGCAATTCGCCTTTATCTGGCTTCAGTAGCCCCTTCATGAGTTTCACCAAGGTTGTTTTTCCGGCCCCATTCTGGCCGACTAGCGCCGTCGTTCGGCTATCAAAGTCGATCGTCAGTCCTTGGAAGATCGGGATAATCGGAGAATAAGAAAAATCGACTTCTCTTACTGTAAAAGTTTTCATTTGTCTTCCCCCAATCGTTTGAATTCTTCGATCGTTACAGGATAGAGCTTCGTCCCTGGATACTGGATCCCTAAAGCTTTGGCGATGGTCGTCACCACTGGAGGCGTCAGTCCAAAGTCTGTGAGATCCCCTCTTGAAAATATGTTCTCTGGTGTATCTAGATCGACTTGTCTGCCTTCATGCAATAACAAGACACGATCGGCATACTGCGCGATTTTATCCATCTTGTGTTCTACTAAAATGATCGTCATGCCTCCTTTTGTCAGCTCTTCGATCACTTCGAACACTTCCTGCGAGCCTTGGGGATCCAGTTGGGAAGTCGGTTCATCTAAAATCAATACTTCCGGTTCCATTGCCAAGACGCTCGCAATCGCCACGCGCTGCATCTGTCCACCAGATAAATCAAACGGATTTTTGTCTTTCACACTATAAACAGCCAATAGCTTCAAATATTTCTCAATTCGAGTATGCATCTCTTGACGCACTAAGCCCATGTTTTCCAGTCCAAAGGCGACTTCCTCATAGACCGTTTGCTTGGCTCCTGTCATTTGAGAAAAAGGATTTTCGAATACCAGACCGATATTTTCAACGATGGTGGCGATTTCATGGTCTCTGACTACCAATCCATTCACGGTCACTTTGCCTCCATAAGCTCCTTTGTAAAAATGCGGAACCAGTCCAGCCAGTGCATAGCAGAGTGTTGATTTCCCGGCCGTATTTTCACCGATGATCCCTAAGCACTCTCCTTTTTCAACAGAAAAATTCAAATCATTCAATACAAGTTTAGTGGTATCTGGGTAACGGTATTTTAAGTTTTCTACTTCGATGGTACTCATCCAATCACTCTCCAAACGATTGCCAGCAGGATGATGATGACGAGCATACCGGCAAATTGTTTATTGTACGGATAGATTTTTTCTTCATTTAAAAATGTTTTCTTTCCCGGTGCATCAAATCCACGCATCTCCAAAGCAATGGAACGCTCTTTCGTCTCGTTCAAGGAATTGAGGACTACTGGGCCAATCAATGGAAAGAAAGCTTTGATGCGGACCAGCAGTTTCCCTTCTGTTTCCATGCCGCGGGAACGTTGAGCATCGGTAATTTTGCCCATTGTCGCGCGCATCTGCGGGATCAGTTGCAAGACGGATAGAATGACGTGGCCAATTTTAGGCGACATGCCTTTCTTGATCAGCCTTTCCACCATTTCATCCGGCCGTGTCGTCAAAATAAGCACGCTGAATGCACCCACCATTACCAACACACGCAGGACCAAGCCGAGTGCGACAGTCAGACCTTCTTCGTAAAACACGACTGGTCCGATCGCGAACAGTTCGGTCGCGTTGTCGGGATGGAAAAACCCTTGGACAATAACGAGTGAAAAAATCAAGACCATGCTGAGTGCAACGATCGGTAAGCTGTTACGAAAAACTTTTCCGACGACCAGCAAGAGGAACGTGATGAAGAGAACCCCTGCAATAAACAAGGGTTCAGGTAAAATATACGTCAGAGCAATGCTTGCAGCCACATAGAGTAGCTTGACAAGCGGATCGAGATGATGGATCAGACTGTTTTTTTCAACATATAATGTCATAGAACCCATAAGATCACCCTTTTATATTTCTTCGATTTCAGAATCTTGGCGGTAGATATTGGTCAAGGAATTTGGCAAGCCTTTAAAGATGAAATAACTGATCAACACAGTCACGACTTTATCCGGCACGTCTACGACAATACTGTCTCCGAATGATGCGAGCCATTGCGGGCTGTTGGTTGAAATCAGGAAGGTGTAAAATGCGTCTCCCCAGATGTTCCCCGTTTGGCCACCCCAGAAAATCATGTTCAGCGGTGTCGAAACGATCGCGGCAACGACTCCGGTCACTAAACCGACGACGACTGCTTTTTGGATAGAAGAGATCCAGCCTTTATGAGCCATGATCCCAACTGTCAAACCGATCGCTCCACTGGTGATCGCGTAAACAGTTGAAATGGGATCGGCGGTGATTCCAAATATGATGTTATTTATGATACCGGATGCTGCTCCAATGATCGGGCCTGCTAGCATACTGGCTAATACCGTCCCGATTGAATCCAACCAGAGGGGCAAACGTAGCAAACTTGCAAATAATTTCCCTAAATAATTGATCCCGATCGCTGCTGGGATCAAGACGATTGCCGCAGTCGATAGTTTTACCGACCACATACTTCGTTTGTTTTTACTCATCACATACACTCCCTTTTTATTCGTTGTCTAATGAAACGATTGTTTCTAAAGCCAACTTTATTTCGTTCTGTTCTCCTTTGGCTGTCAGCAATTCACCCGACTGCAACTGATTGATCCCGGCTTGCAGGTCACCTGCATAGGGAACCACCACATTCAAAATAGAAGCAGCACGTAAACCGCGCAAGCGTGCGAGGGTAAATAAAGCAGCCGTCTCCATGTCCGATCCGATCACGCCTTTTTTAGACCAATAGGAATCAATAGCTTCTTCTTCATCTGTGTAAAACGAATCATGACTGCGCACAACGCCTACATGATGGCGGACAGTCACTGCCTCAGCTTGTTTTCTTAAATGAGTGAGAACGGTATGATCACTGACAGCTGGATAAGTTGAAGAGATGTAAGCTTTAGACGTCCCCTCATCTCTAATGGCCCCTTCGCAAAGAATCAAATCACCCATTTTCAAAAAAGGTTGTAATGCACCACTACTTCCAATTCGAATAAGTGTATGTACCCCGATCCTTTTTAATTCTTCGATCGCAATCGCAGTAGACGGCCCCCCTATTCCGGTCGACACCACTAAAACAGGCACTCCTTTATAAGTCCCTTTTACACTGCGGTATTCTCGATTGTAAGCTATTTCTACCGGGTCTGTAAGAAATTTTTTCACACGCGAAACACGGTCGGGGTCTCCCGGAAGTAATGCGTATCCTGCTCCGTCCATTGTAGTCAGTTGAATATGCGGTTGTTTGTCCATCATATGCCTCCTTTCTCGTACGTTTTCATTGTGTTAAGTGTACAAAAACTTGCCTAAAAATGCTAGACAAACGGTTGACGACACACCACTTTTCAGATAGGAAGAAGAAAGGTGTGAGTATTTCTTCTTCCTACCTAAGTATTACCTGGTTCAGGTAACTTTCAGACACCAAATGGTCCCTGTTTTTTTCAGTAAAATAAAAAAGAAGAAACAGCATCAGCTGATTCTTCTTTAATTGTTGGTTATTTTTGCGTAGCGTTAACATATGCGCCAACGACTCCAGCATCATTCATATAGGCACACGCTTCTATCGGAACTTGAAAGTCTTTTGTCCAGTCTTCTAATCTTTCCATTCGGCGGTTCAAATAGGGAACCAGATCTGGATGAGCACTGATGCCGCCACCGATCAAGATCTTTTCCGGATTTAACATAGTCACAACATTGAGGATCCCGATACATAAACGATCGAGCCACTTATCAACGATTGCACGGACTTCCGGGTTTTGCTTTACTTCTTCAAAAATCATTTCACCAGAAACACGGTCCAATCCATCTAATCCTTTGTATTTTTTGTAGGTATGGATCAAGACATGGATGGAACAAAAATTATGCAATGTTTTTTCTGGATCCAATGTATAATTGATCCGCATTTTTCCCATTTCACCGGCTTTAAATTGAAAACCGCGATACAAAGCATCGTTCAAATACAGAGCGCCTCCTATGCCCGTTCCAATAGTGAACAATAAAAAGTTCTCTACGTTCTGACCATTGCCCGAATGTTTTTCTGCCAAAGCAGCACAATTAGCGTCATTTTCCACAAAAATAGGATAACGAAAAGCAGTCGCTTCCCCAACTAATTCCTTGATGTTTTGTTTATAAAAATACGGAATCGCACCAGAAGCTTCTGCAAATCCAGTTTGTGGATCGATAAATCCTGGAAAACTAAAGGAAACAGAATCGATTTGTGCCTTTTCTTGATAGTGTTCCACAATTTCTACAATCTTATTCATAAATGCAGGACGATCATCGGGGGTGGGGTAAAAGTTCTTGTCCACTAGCTTCCCTTCTTCATTAAATAGGGCATGCTTGACTGCAGTTCCTCCTACATCAAAACTGATTACACTCATTTACACCACTCCTCTCATTGGTTGACTAATGGAACGGCTATTTAACCTGCAAAACCCAAACTGGCAGTTTCCGCTAGCTAACTGAAAATTTTGTGGTCCTCTATTCCCTTTCGGATGTCTCCTGCTTACGGTACAATTCAATTAACTACTCATAATTTATTGTACACCAAATTTGTTCAAATAAGGGCTGAAGCACTTGCTCCAGCCCTTATTTCATTTTTTTTATTAAGCAGTTTCTACAGAAGCGACTTCAACAATATCCATTTCGTCACGCAACTCAGCTGCTTTGTTTGACGCGATCACGAAAGGTTCATACGTTAGAACAGAAAAAAAGAAGTGAAGGAATAAAATCCCCTCACTTCAAATCTATTTTTTATTCGCCTAAATCTTGTCCATTTGTTTCGATGACTTTTTTATACCAGAAAAAGCTATCTTTTTTATAGCGATCAAACGTATTGTCTTCCGTTTCGTCGCGGTCTACATAGACAAAACCGTAACGTTTTTGGTAACCGTTCAACCAGCTTAATAGGTCAGTATAGCTCCATGTGCAATAACCTAAGACTTCTACGCCGTCGGTAATAGCTTCTTGGATCGCTTTCACGTGTTGGCGGAGATAATCGATGCGGTAATCATCATGGATACTTCCGTCAGCTTCCAATGTGTCGTATTCACCCAGTCCATTTTCAGTGATCAGGATAGGTAGATCGTACCGACTAGAAATTCGACGCATACCGATACGTAAACCAGTTGGATCGATGTCCCAATCCCAGTTTGTACGTTCAACATAAGGATTCACGGCTGTTTTATACAGTCCCGGAACACCACTTGCTTCAGTAGTACCTTTTTCACCAGAGTAGTTTGCTTTTCCGATGCCGACGCCTTCTTCTATCGGATTGCTTTCTACTGCATCAGTCTGGTAATAATTCAAGCCCATGAAATCCGGTTTTCCGGCTTTCAACAATTCCATATCGCCATCTTGGATTTCGGGTGCTAAATCATTTTCTACTAAATAATTCCACACAACTGTTGGATATTTCCCGAATGCATAGACATCCATCCATAAGTGAGCTTCAAAGTCTTCAAAGTTCAATGCTGCTAATTGATCAGCTGGTTTTGAAGAAAAAGCATAAGCTGGATGATAGGCAAAACTCGGACCGATTTTTCCATCGATTTCTAGTTCTTTAAATCGTTTGATCACAGAAGCATTAGCCAAATTAGCTACGTGGTTAGCAGCATACATGCGTTTTTCATCCGTAACTGCTGGTGGATGAGAAGCTAGTTTATACCCATGTTGAATGAAGACATTTTGTTCATTCAATGAAACCCAATATTTTACTTTTCCGTTATAGCGTTTAAATAAAATCTCTGCATAACGTGTGAAGTCTTCAATGATTTGACGTGATTCCCAGCCTTTATATTTATCTTGTAAGGCTTGCGGGATATCCCAGTGATACAATGTAACGACTGGTTCAATATTATTCGCGACCAATTCATCGATCAACCGGTCGTAAAAAGCCAATCCTTCTTCATTCACTTCGCCGTCTCCATCTGGAATGACACGAGCCCAAGCAACGGAGAATCGGTAAGCTTTCATACCCATCTCAGCCATCAATGCGACATCTTCTTTATAACGGTGATAATGATCGACCGCTACTTTTCCGTTTGTTCCTTTGAACGTTTTTCCCGGGATAGTAACAAACCGATCCCAAACAGATTCACCTTTACCTGCTTCATCCCAAGCACCTTCTACTTGATAAGCAGCCGAAGCCGAACCCCATAAGAAATTTTCTGGAAACTGTTTTAACTGTTTGTGTTCCATTCACTTCACTCCTTTACTTTGCTTCCTTTAGTATAACATGAAAAGGATTCCAACAATCAAGCAAAACGTAATAAAATTTTACTTTTTCCATCTATCCTATGCTAAACTATAGATAACTATTTTAAAAGAAAAGCAATTCAAGCCTGCTCTGACCTTTGTAAAAATAGGACGGTCACCCCTGAATGAGCATCCTGCGCAATGGGGTGACTGTATCTTTTTTACACAAGGTCAAGGCTCGAATGGCTAGACAAAATAGAAAAGTTCAGCAAGCTCGTTTTGACCCTCTTGAAAAATAGGCCATCAGCCCCGAATGAGCATCCCGCGCAATGGGCGAATGGATCTTTTTTCACGTAGGGTCAGAGCTTACTGAACTAGCCAAAATAGAAAAGTTCAGCAAGCTCGTTTTGACCCTCTTGAAAAATAGGCCATTCAGACCTGAATGAGCATCCTGCGCAATGGGTAACTGTGTCTTTTTTACACAAGGTCAAGGCTCGAATGGCTAGCCAAAATAGAAAAGTTCAGCAAGCTCGTTTTGACCCTCTTGAATAATTGACAAATCAAAATTTAGAAAGTAGGCTTTTTATGAAACCTTATTATATTTTTATCGATATTGATGGAACTTTAGTTGGCGACAATGGCTATGTTCCCCAAAGTGCAGTGACAGCTATCCGTACCGCACGTCAGAATGGACATCGGATTTTTCTTTCCACAGGACGATCAAAACCGGAAATTTATGATTTTATCCTAGACATTGGAATAGACGGAATTATAGGAGCCGGCGGAGGATTCGTGGAAAACAACGGCGAAATGCTTTATCATCAAAAGATGCCTGAAGCAAGCGTCCGCCACATTCTCGACTTTTTTATTACACACGATATGGATTACTATCTTGAATCCAATGATGGCTTGTTCACTTCACCAAATTTTATTCCTCAAGTCGAAAAAATTCTTTATGGAGAAAAAGTAATCCACGATCCTGAACTCTTAGAAGAAAAAAGAAGTCACCCCCATCCATTCATAGCAGGGTTGACACCTAGTTCCCAACACGAATATCATCCCGATATCAATAAGATTTGTTTCTTGGAACACCCAAATGTGCCCTTCGAAAAAATCCTCACTAACTTTTCTGAGGAATTTGAAGTGCATCAAAGTACAGTCCCGGCTTTTGGAGAAAATAGTGGTGAGCTGGCCATCAAAGGTGTGCATAAAGCCAAGGCCATTCAACATTTACTCGAAAAACTTGACCATCCTTTAGAACAGACTTTTGCGATCGGGGACGGGTTAAATGATGTAGAAATGCTACTGTATTGTTCCATTGGCGTCGCAATGGACAATGCCAAACCCGGATTAAAATCTATTGCAGATGATATCACAGACTCCGTCGAAAACGACGGACTTGCAAAAAGTTTTAAAAAATATGGCTTAGTCTAACTAGTGAATAAAAAGGTCGGAACCTAGGTTCCGACCTTTTATTCATCTGTCCGAAGCTGTTTGTTTATTCAAACAAACTTTTTCCATTTGTTTCAATAACTTCTCGGTACCAATCGAATGATTTTTTCTTGTAGCGGTCAAAACTGCCCTCGCCGTAATCATTGGCATCGACATAAATAAAGCCATACCGTTTACTCATTTGACTCGTTGAAGCACTCACGATATCGATCACGCCCCAAGAAGTGTAACCCATTAGGTCGACGCCATCTTTCACCGCTTCATTCATGGCTTTGAAATGCTCACGGAAATAAGCGATCCGGTAATCGTCCACCACCGTTTTATCTGCTGTCAAGACATCTTGTGCACCGATCCCATTTTCCACAATAAACAGCGGGATGCGGTAGCGATCGTATAGATCTATCAGAGAAATGTATAAACCGGTCGGGTCTATTTGCCAATCCCATTCGGATGTTTCCAAATAGGGATTTTTGACACCCGCTGTGATATTTCCGCCGACTTTATCACGCTGATCAGCATTCACAGAAGCGACCATGCTCATGTAGTAACTGAATGACAAGTAATCTACCGTGTGTTCCTTCAAAACCGTTTCATCCCCGTCTTCAAAATGGATCTGATACCCTTTTTCTCTCCATTCATTGAGGATATGCTGTGGATATTCGCCGAACACCTGGACATCACTGTAAAAATGATTTTCCCGATTTTCAGCTAAAGCCAGTTTCACATCTTGTGGGTTACACGTTTCCGGATAAGTCATGCGTTTTGTGAGCATCGCCCCCACTTGTGCCCCTGGAGAAACTTTGTGAATATACTCCGTAGCCAGTGCACTTGCCACAAACTGATGGTGCAATGCCTGATAGATCGCTTCTTCCGTTGCCTCTTTCGAGTCGTATTTTTCTTCTACCACTCCGACTGTGGTAAATGGATGGCGGAAGACACTATCGATTTCATTAAAAGTCAGCCAATAGGTGACTAGGTCTTTGTATTCGTCTACCACTACGCGTGCGAAGTGATCAAAGAATGCAATTACTTTTCTCGAGACCCAGCCATCATAATTGTCCACGAGATACAATGGCATTTCATAATGAGATAAGGTGACCAGTGGTTCAATGTCTAAGCGGCGCATTTCCTCAAATACGTCTCGATAAAATGCCAGACCTTTTTCGTTCGGTTCCGTCTCGTCTCCATTAGGAAAGATCCGTGGCCAGGAAATCGAAACGCGTAGTGTTTTCAACCCCAGCTCTTTGAATAAAGCGAGATCTTCTTTGTAGCGATGATAAAAATCTATCCCGCGTCTTTTCGGATAGTAGACGACATCATCTGTTCGTTTTGCCTTTGCGATATCTTCTAGTGTTACTTTCCATTGATTTTTATAGTCTTTTACAGAAACAGTGGGTTTAAATTGAGCAACGTCCGCTACAGACATTCCTTTCCCATCTTTCTTCCACGCTCCTTCTGCCTGATTGGCAGCGATGGCCCCTCCCCATAAAAACTCTTCTTTAAAATAGCTTTTCATATAGACAGCTCCTCCTATTTGATCCTTTTTGTATTTACAATAGTTCTCCACGATCCTTTTCTCTTTCCTATTCTGTTCTTTTGAGAAGAACTTTTTGTTATACTGAGTTTACCAATCAAATACGATCATCATGCAATAGTTTCCAAATAAGAAACTGTCTAAAAGGAGTGCACTATGGGATTACTACTTATGCGTTTATTTGCTATTGTGAATACACAACCAGCGGATACGACTGATTTTCATTTAGCTCGAACCCTGCTCGAACAGTATGACAACATAAAAATACTCACAATTTCAGAATTGGCAGAAAAATGTGCGGTTTCTAAATCTACCTTATCTAAGTTTGTACGTCAAATCGGCTTCGATGATTACCAATCCATGAAAGAAGCTTCTGGATTTGAAGAAAACCGCTACGATTTTCACTGGAATTATTTGAGCAATATTGTCAAACCGATGCAATCCAAAGGTCCCGATTTTTATTTTGATGCCGTTTTGCAAGACATTGAACGGTTGCGTACACAGTTGGATTATGAAAAAATCGATCGACTGGCTGCCGATCTTGTTCACTATAAAAAAGTTGCGACTTTTGGATTGCTCTTTTCCCAAAATGCTGCGCTCGATTTCCAGGAAAAACTGGCTTACAATAATAAAATCATTTATACTGCAATTGATGATATGGTCCAAGAAGAATATATTCGCACTGCCGATGAAGATACATTGATCATTATTTTTTCCAATTCAGGCTTGTATATTTCTCAAAACCAACTATCAAAAGCCCATCTCCCGAAGCGAACATTCAATAAAACAAAAGCCAAAATCGTGTTGATCACATCGGATCCCGATAAAATCGAACACGAGGCGGTCGATTACGGTATTGTTTTTGAACACACGACGAGCGTTCAAACCCACGCCCTGCTGTATCAATTGATCATGGACTTGATTGTTTCGCGCTATCGTTTATTGAAAAAAACTGATTGAACTTAAGAAAAAGACACCTCTTCACGAAATGAAGAGGTGTCTTTTTCTTACCTGCTAGTTGCTAGTTCGTGGATTCGAAATTGAATAAGGTACCCAAGGCCGTTTGGGTTTCTTTTTGTTCGCTTTTGTCGATCACTGCTGCGGTCACTGCATCTCCAGTCACATTGATCAAGGTCCTGCCCATATCTAAGATACGGTCGATTCCTGCAATCAATCCAATTGCTTCTACCGGCAAACCAACAGAAGCAAGGACCATACTGAGGACGATCATTCCTGAACCTGGAATGCCCGCTACTCCGATCGATGACAACACGGCCGTCAAGACGATCGTGATCTGATTCATTAAAGTGAGATCGATCCCGAACGCTTGAGCGGTAAAGAGTGCCGTGATACCTAAATACAAAGCACTTCCGTCCATGTTGATCGTAGCCCCTAAAGGCAATACGAATCCTGAAACATCTTTCGACATTTTCAAATCTTCTTGTGTGCATCTCAATGATACCGGCAGTGTTGCGGAACTGCTACAAGTCGTAAATCCGACCAGTTGCGCTGGCATGATTTTTTTGAAAAATTCTTTGATCGAATAATCGGTCCCAAATTTGATCAGCAAACCATAGGTAACGAACAGTTGTAAGATCACAGCGATGTAAAAGGCTACGATGATTTTCGATAAGGGTAGCAGGACATCCAGTCCATTGTTGGCTACGACAGGAACGATCAGTCCGAATACTCCAAAGGGCGTCAGTTCCATGATCATAGAGGTGATGTTATGAATGACCACTGAGACCGATTCGATGACGTCTTTTAAAGCGGCGCCTTTTTCTTGGCTTTTGACGATTCCCATCCCCAGAATCAATGCGAAGAAAATGATTTGGAGCATATTTGAATCCATCACGGCCACGATAAAGTTATCGGGCACTATGGTGACGATCGTTTCAATGAAGGAGACCGATTCTATCCCTTCATTGGGTTGGCTCGCGACCAGATTCATTTGTGAACCGGGTTCTAGAATGGACGAGACGATCAAGCCGATGGTGATGGCGACAGTCGTGGTCCCCATGAAAATGATGAGCGTTTTTATTCCAACACGCCCAATTTTGGCTAAGTCGCTGACATTGGCTACACCTAGAACGAGTGAAGAAAAGACGAGCGGTATCATGATCATCTTGATCAGGCGTATGTAGATGTCGCCGACTGCCTGAATCGTATTGGCGATTGCCACCTGATCTTGTAACAGGATCCCGACGATCACTCCCAGTAATAACCCAATAAAAATTCGTGTAGTCAGTCCTACTTTTTTCATCTTTTTCACTCCTCTTTTCTTGAATGATACGGATTTGTCCCCGTAACCTACTTTTTTTCAAAAAAGTAATTTGAGTCCCATTCTACTCTAAATTTTTCTGAAAGACAAACTAAGTTGAAGTGTTTGCTGAAATTTTCTGAAATCGATCAACTATTGTCTTTGTTTTCCTATTTGAATACTCCTGTTACGGCAGTCCCGCCAACTTCTGCCGTTCTGCTTGAAGCAACACTGGCGTGCTTCAAATTGAAAAAAGCATCGGACACAGTGTCCGATGCTTTTCCTCTTACTTCAGTTAACCATAAATTGTTTGTTTGGATAGGGAAAATCAGTTTAGTAGCAGAGGTTCAGTTAATCGGTTTCTACTGTTGGTGCTTCTTCCTCTCGTGCTCTTTTGTTCACTAGGTGCGTCACAAGGAATAGAATAACAATGTTGACTGCATTGATCCCTACGCCCATTAAAAAGGCATTGGTATAAGAGCCCGTAAAGTCATAAATAAAGCCGACGATCGATAAGGAGAAAGCCCCTCCCATACTGATCGCGAACGAGATCAAGGGGTACAGACGCGCAAAATTCAAACGGTCAAAATACTCGTTGACAAGTAACGCGATGCCTACCGATGGAATAGAATAAGCGCCACCAAATAGGAAGCCCCCCGCAATCAATAGATACGGTGCCTGGACCATCACGAGTAGAATACTCACCAGTAAATTCAATACCAGCATACTCAGTGTCGCTTTAATTGGCCCAATATAGTCACTAATGAATCCTAAGCTGAGCTTGAAAAAGATATTTCCTAGCATGGCCGCAGATAGCATGGATGCACCGACTTGTACCGAATGCTGTAAGGTTTCAGCAAATCCCGGAAAATGCTGCGGGGTTCCTGTAACAATCGTCTGCATGATGGCGAACAGACTCAAGAGTCCAAAATGTTTCCAGTTGATATCTGCTTTTTTAGATAATTCCCCACTTGTTGCCTCTGTGGCGCTGACATTATTTCGCTCATCCTCTTCAACCTCGGGAACATACCCATAAGGCAATAGCCCCTCCTCACGCGGACTCATTTCAAAAGGAATCAAAATAACGGGAAGACACAAGACGAATATCACCACACCCATGATCATATACGTCGTTTGCCACCCGATACTGATTATAAGCGATGCAAAGACGGGTGAAAATATGGCTCCGGCAACTCCACTAAAACTCAAAACTATGCTCGTAGCCAATCCGTGTTTTTCTTCAAACCATTCATTGATGATCATCGTTGAGGGAATAATTGCGTATACGCCTGTACCAATTCCACGAATGATTCCTAAAATATTAAAAGCCCACAACGAATCGGAAAATCCGAAGCCGATGGTACTGAATGCACCCATCAATCCACCAATAAGTACTAAATGTTTGAATTTATAGCGACGCAACAATGCTGGAATATACAATGCCACTACTGCAGCGGCTGCCAATGTCAACGTATTATGGATCGAAAAACTTCCGCGTAACACACCCAAATCTTCCGAAACTGGAGTAATAAATACCCCGCTCGACATAACGGGCAATCCAATTGCACTCGCAGTCAACCCGCACAAACTCAAAATGACGATCCAATGTTTCCAACTTTTATTTCTTGCTATTTCCCCCATACTGAGACCCCTTTTTACGTAGATTCAACTTCTTCCGGATACATGTCCAATTCTTTTTCGCGCACATTCAAGCGCTCATGATAATTTTCGATCTTATGATTCAGTGTTGCAATCGTTGTTTCTATTTCTACCCGTTTTAATTCCAGTTTCTCTTTTTCATCCTTTAAAATTTGAACGCGATCCGGAATGGTTTTATCCCCTTGGTGAAACAATTCCAAATACCGTGTCAAAGATTCGATCGGCAAACCTGCTCCTCGCATACATTTTACAAAATAAACCCACTTCAAATTATCTTCCGTAAAATCTCTTACCCCACCTGAAGTCCGGTTGACTGGGGGGATCAATCCGATTTTTTCATAGTAACGCAAAGTATCTGGTGACATAGAATACTTTTTACTTACCTCTTTGATTTGCATACTGCTCTCCCTCTCTTTTACTTTACCCATAGTTTACACTCTAGAGTTAACTCTAAGTCAAGGATGTGCTGCTATTTTCGAAAAACATTTTCATAAAATGTGAACAGAACGCTTTATTTTGCAAAAGAAATCGTTACTATTTTCAAAAAGAATAGAGACATCTCTAAGCAGTGAGTCCGTTCCGCTTCAGCGTGTTTCCATTTATGCAACAGGTGGTGCTTTTGATTGACTTCCGTTGCGATTACGCTTACAATTTGAATTAGCAATAACACTATATCTTTATAAGGATGTGTCTAGACATGACGAAAGGATTACCAAAAGATTTTTTGTGGGGCAATTCCGTTTCCAGTATGCAAACAGAAGGTGCCTGGAATGAAGGCGGCAAAGGTCCAAGTGTGTATGATATCAGAGATGCAAGCGAACACGCTTCTGACTGGAAAGTAGCGACCGATAGCTATCATCGTTACACAGAAGATTTCGACCATATGAAAAACATGGGAATGAACTG
>NZ_AUEG01000005.1 GCF_000425865.1 Lacticigenium naphthae DSM 19658 | reverse complement strand
TTCATCAAAACCTTCGTAACGAAAGTGGAGCAATGGCTCCATCACCGAATCAGGCAACTAATTTTAAAGAGATGGAAAAATCCACGTACTAAGATTAGCAGATTAATGCGCTTAGGTCTAGATATGGACAGTGCTAAGCGTATTGGCTACTCCAGAAAGAAATACTGGAGACTGTCAAAAACACCTGAGGTTCATTGGGTGCTTACAACGAAAAGACTCTACCGGTGGAACGTAGTTTCACTACGTAACCTGGCAGAGTCTGCTTACTTAAGATATTGAACCGCCGTATACGGAACCGTACGTACGGTGGTGTGAGAGGACGGTAAATAAATTAATTATTTACCTCCTACTCGATTATATTCCAATGTTTTATTTGAACACCGTTCACGTGGGTATACTGTAACTCTTAGGCCTTCATTGTTTTTCTAGAGTGCTTAGCGTTTAGCATGATAAACCGCTATAAAAATGGTATACTCAAATTATACAAGTAAACTATGATCATTATTAAAGTGAGTGGGAGATGATTAAATGGATTGGGAAAAAACATATACAGAATGGAGAAATTTTGAGGGACTAGATGAAGCTCTTAAAAAAGATTTAAGAAATCATGAAAATGACAAACAATCTTTAGAAGATGCTTTTTATGCTCCTCTGGAATTTGGCACAGCCGGTATGCGTGGAGTTCTTGGTGCGGGAATCAATCGAATGAACATTTATACTATTCGACAAGCAACGGAAGGACTCGCTCTATTTATTGATAGCCTAAACGAGGATGCTAAACAAAAGGGAGTGGCGATTGCCTATGACTGTCGTCATCAATCACCCGAATTTTCAATGGAAGCGGCTAAAACCCTAGGCCATCATGGAATTAAAGCATATGTTTTTGAAAGTTTGAGGCCAACACCTGAATTGTCTTTCGCAGTTCGTCACTTGAATGCTGCTGCTGGAATTATGATTACAGCCAGCCACAATCCGCCTGAATACAATGGATACAAGGTTTACGGGGAAGACGGGGGTCAAATGCCTCCAAAAGAAGCTGAAGCGTTGACCGATTTTGTCCGCAAAATAGATAATCCGTTAACTGTTGGGGTCGACTCGGAAACTGAATTGAAAGAAAAAGGCTTATTAGAAATCATTGGAGAAGATGTGGACCAAGCCTATTTAGAAGAAATGAGAACAGTCACAATCGATTCAGAACTAATTTCGCGCATGCAAGACGAGTTGAAAATTGTGTTCACTCCTCTTCATGGAACAGGAAAAATGATTGGTGAGCGTGCTTTGAAAAACGCGGGATTTAATCAAGTTTATTTAGTCCCCGAACAAGCTGAACCGGATGCTGATTTTTCCACAGTGAAATCTCCTAATCCAGAAGATCCTCAAGCTTTTGAATATGCTATCCGATTAGGGAAAGAAATCGATGCAGATATCCTCATTGCTACCGATCCAGATGCGGATCGTTTAGGATTAGCTGTGCGGACAGCTAAAGGTCACTACGAAGTATTAAATGGAAATCAAATTGCTAGTTTGCTCTTAAATTATATCCTAACTGCATTAGATAAAGAGAAAATGGTGCCAAAAAATGCTCGTGTGGTCAAGTCTATTGTTTCAAGCGAATTGCCAACAGCAATCGCCGAAAAACATGGAGCTCGAATGGTAAATGTTCTGACCGGCTTTAAATTTATTGCTGAAAAAATTAAAGAGTATGAAACAGATCCCACGAATGATTTCATTTTTGGATTTGAAGAAAGTTACGGCTATTTGATCAAACCGTTTGTGAGAGACAAAGATGCGATGCAAGCGTTGGTTCTTGTATCTGAAATGGCTGCTTATTACAAAGAACTAGGAGAGTCATGCTTCGATGTTCTGCAAGATTTATATCAAGAACATGGTCACTTTGTGGAGAAAACAATTTCAGTCACAATGGCGGGAATGGATGGAGCCAAGCAAATTGATTCACTGATGCGTGAACTGAGAGAGAATACACCACAAGCGTTTGGCGGAGTGAAAATAGCTACGGTGGAAGATTATCAAGCGCAAACCCATAAATCAAAGGTTACGGGTCAGGAAACTGCAATTGACATGCCACCAGCAAACGTCTTGAAATATTTCTTGTCGGATAATAGTTGGATAGCGATTCGTCCTTCGGGAACAGAACCCAAAATCAAGTTTTATATTGGAGCATATGCTGCATCCGCTCTAGAAATAACCGAAAAAATCCGGTTATTTGAAAAGGATATACAAGAAATAGTACCTAAATAATTTCAAATAAATACTTTAGATGGGGAAGAGAAGTATTGAATATACTTCTCTTTCTTGTTTAGAGTATTTTTAGTTAATAAAAACAAAGAAATTTTGTTTAGGACTCTGAAAACAGGTTTTTCACTTTGGGTTTTGTTGAAGTGGAAAATAGCAGCAATCTTTGATTATAAAAAGTTCAATTCGTATCGCGAAAAACGTTTGAGATTAGGGTATACAATGACACGCCCGGAGTGTTATAATTAATAAAATCATAAGAGCGTTTATATAGAAATGAGGACCTTATCATGGTACAAAGTTTACAGCTAGTTATTATTACGGGCATGAGTGGAGCAGGGAAAACTGTCGCCATGCAAAGTTTTGAAGACATGGGGTATTATTGTGTAGACAATATGCCGCCTAATTTATTACCAAAATTCTGGGAATTAGTTCGAGAAACCGGTAAGATGACAAAAATTGCTTTAGTTATGGATCTTCGTACACGAGATTTCTTTGAAGAAATTAAGTCCTCAATCGAAGCTTTGGACAATACATCTTTTATTACTACTAAAATTCTTTATTTGGAAGCGACCGATGAAGAATTAGTATCTCGTTACAAGGAAACGAGACGGTCTCATCCTTTAGCTCAGAGTGATCGTGTAATTGAAGGAATAAGAAAAGAACGTAAATTGCTTGAGGGCATCAAAGGACGTGCTCAAATTGTTATTGACACTACTGAACTGACACCGAGAGAATTACGCGAAAAAATTATAAAAGAATTCAGAACAGTGAATACAACGATGTTTCGAGTGGAACTTATTTCATTTGGATTTAAGTATAGTTTGCCAATAGATGCAGACATCGTTATGGATGTGCGTTTCTTACCTAATCCGCATTATATTGATGAATTACGTCCACAAACAGGGCTGGATCAACCAGTCTATGATTTTGTTATGCAACAACCGGAGACTGAGATTTTCTACCGTAAATTTATAGACTTGATCGATTATTGTTTGCCGGGCTACAAGCGAGAAGGCAAAAACAACGTCACTATTGCTATAGGTTGTACTGGAGGAAGACATCGCTCAGTAGCATTGATTGAACGAATGGGAAAACAGTTAGAAGCAGATGGCTATCCTGTTAATATCACCCATCGTGATAAAGGGAAAGCAAAGGAGTCAGTGAATCGATCATGATGAATAATTCAAAGAAAAAACGGCCAAAAATCGTTGTCATCGGCGGAGGAACAGGGTTACCTGTTGTTTTGAAAAGTTTAAAAGAGAAAAACGCCGATGTTACAGCAATTGTGACCGTTGCGGATGATGGAGGGAGCAGCGGCTCGTTAAGAGAATACTTTAACGCTGTTCCTCCGGGAGATATTCGTAATGTTTTAACGGCCTTATCTGATATGCCGAATGCTCAAAAAGAAGTATTTCAATATCGATTTGATAAAAAAGATAAAAATTTTGCGGGCCATCCTTTAGGTAATATTATTATATCTGCTATGGCAGAAATGCGTGGAAATATTTATGAAGCCATTCAAATATTAAGTAGAATGATGATGATTAAAGGACAAGTGTATCCTGCTGCTGAAGAGCCACTAAATTTGCATGCAGTATACGAAGATGGTTCTATTGTTTCAGGAGAATCGCAAATCCCCAAAGCGGGTAAACAGATCGAACGCGTCTATGTAACTTCTTCGACAGATAAAAAGGAAGTAAAAGCTGGAAGAAAAGTTGTTTCTTCCATACTAAATGCGGATATGGTCGTTTTAGGTCCAGGGAGTCTATATACAAGTATTTTACCTAATTTAATGATTCCTGAAATAGGAAAAGCGGTATGTGAAACTTCCGCCACGGTTGTTTATATTTCAAATATCATGACTCAATTAGGTGAAACAGAAAACTTTACAGATGCCAATCATGTGCAAGTATTGCACAAACATTTAGGGAAAAAATTTATAGATGTCACTTTAGCTAATATTGGTATGGTCCCTGTAGAGTATACTAACCAAAGTCACCTAACGGATTACTTAGTGCAAGTTGAACATGATTTTAAAGCCTTAACAGAAGAAACGGCTCAGATCATTTCAGATGACTTTTTGGAATTCAGGAGCAATGGTGTTTACCATAACGGAGAAAAAGTAGCAGAAGAGCTTTATCAACAGGCATTTCATATTCAGCGAAACCCTAAGAACAAACAAGAAAAGCTGCCCTAAACAAATTCCATAGAAAGGAGAAAAGAAATGTCGTACGCTGCTGAAGTAAAAAAAGAATTGACGCAATTGGAAGTTCATCCTGAACATGCTAAAGCTGAACTAGCGGCTCTGATTCGGATGAATGGTTCCATTCATTTGCTCAACCAGCAATTCGTATTGAACGTTCAAACGGAAAATGCTGCCATAGCAAGAAGAATGTATGTACTATTGAAAGATAACTTTCAAGTAGAAAGTGAACTCCTTGTACGAAAAAAAATGAAATTAAAAAAGAACAATGTTTATATAGTTCGTTTAAAACATGGGACTACAAAAGTACTATCGCAATTAGGGATAATGGACGGCATGCTTTATCACGGTCGAATCCCCTCTGAAATTCGTGGAAATAGGCAAAAAATGAAATCGTACTTGAGAGGTGCATTTCTTGCGGGGGGTTCTGTGAATAGTCCAGAGACAAGTCGTTACCATTTAGAAATCTATTCTAGTTATGAAGAACATAATGAAGATGTTTGCAGTATGCTGAATGCTTTTAATATGAATGCCCGGATGTTGGAAAGAAGAAGCGGTTATATCACTTATTTGAAAGAATCTGAAAAGATAGCTGATTTTTTGGCTTTAATTGGAGCTACCGGAAGTATGTTGAAATTTGAAGATGTCCGTATTGTTCGAGATATGCGTAATTCTGTTAATCGACTAGTCAACTGTGAAAATGCCAATTTAAATAAAACGATCGATGCGGCCACCCGTCAAATTGAAAATATTCACTTTATAGATAAAAATTTAGGACTAGATTCATTACCTGAAAAATTAAAAGAGATCGCTATCCTACGGGTAAAGTATCCTGATATATCATTAAAAGAATTAGGTGAATTGGTCCCAAGTGGAGCCATAAGTAAATCAGGTATCAATCATCGTCTCAGAAAATTGAATCAAATGACCGAGCAGCTGAAACAAGCACACGAGAGCAACGACCCCTTATCCAAAGCAACCTGAAAAAGGAGACTTGTTTTTTTAAAGAAAATCAAGTAGAATTAGCTGAGTTGGGAAATACTGTCCCCTTAGTGTAATGGATATCACATAAGATTCCGGTTCTTAAGATGGGGGTTCGATTCCCTCAGGGGGCATATGTTAAGCAGGAAGAGAAATACTCTTCCTGCTTTTTTATATGTGATTTTTAAAAAGAAAAAAGATTTCATAAGTAGAAAATACAGCTATTTTTCTTGCTTAAAAAAAATTCGAAGGATAGTTAGAGGTGATCTTTATATATGAAAGTTGCTATTATTGGTCTTGGTGTCGCGGGGTCGGGTATTTTAAAAGAATTGATCAACCATCAAAGTACAGAAAGAATTACTAAAATCGATATTTATGAACCAAATGAAAAATTAGGACATGGATTTCCTTATCAATCGGATCATAAAGATGTACAAATGAACTCATATGCACAAGATTTGAGTTTACACACGTCAAAGCAAGATGACTTTCTAGATTGGTTACAAGAAAACTATCCAGAAAGAAATTTTTGTGCAAGTGATTTTGTCTCCCGGTCAATCTTTGGGCAGTATTTAGTTGACCGATTAAAACCTTTTTTAAGTGACGAACGGATAAATCATTTTCAAACTAAAGCTATCGATATGATGCCCTTGAACAGGGAACATAATGCAGCTTGGAATGAATTAGATAAACCCCTTCAATATGTCATTCAAGATGAACAAGACAAGTGGTCAGATGCGTATGATGCGGTGTTCTTCGCTTTTGGACATGCTCCTTATGCAGACCATTATCAGTTAAGCGGACATAAAAATTATATCCATGATCCTTATCCAATCGAAAAAAAATTAGGACAGATAGATGATACTAAACGCATTGGGATTATTGGAAGTGGATTAACAGGATTAGATACAATGTATTTCTTGCTAAAAAATTACAAATGGGTTCATCCGGTTACGTTTTATATTCGTCAGCATCCATTTACAACTGTAAAAAGCAAACGGTACGAAGGAAACATTCAGTTAACTATTTCTGAAAAATGGTTAGCCGATCAAAAAAAGACATACAATGGGCAAATACCACTAAAAGTAATAAAAAAGCAACTATTTTCTGATTTAAAAGCAAATAGTGTCAACTGGATACGGCTAATTGATTTGTATGGCAAAGGCTCTGTTTTTCAAGTCGAAAAATCTTTAAAAGAAAATGATCCGGAGTTAGCTAGGTTGCAACGTTATTTAGGTCAGCTAACCCCATTGTTACCTGAGTTGAATATGGCATTAAACCCGTTGGAGCGAAAAGCTTTTTGGGAGAAAGAAAAAAAAACATTTGAACATTTCCGTAGTCAAATGCCAGAAAACCGAATCCAATTTATTTTAGATAAGATGGAGCAAGGGCAAGCTCGAATTATTAAGGGATTAGACTCAATTACTAGCAATCAAGATAGTTTCAAAATAGTTACCGACAAAATGGAAATGTATCCAGCAGATGTGTTGATAAATGCTGCTGGATTTGAAAAGAAATTAGTATCCGCTGGTAATCAAGACGATTTAATCAAGAATTTATATAAAAGAGAAATAATCATTCAAGATGGTATCGAAGATATTCAAGTGAGTTGGCCAAGTTGCCAGGTCTTATCAAAAAGATTCGGACAAATGGACCGGGTTTATTTGTTAGGGAATTGGATTTTTCAAACACAATTTGGAAATAACAATGCTAAATTAAATAATAAGCAGGGACAAGCAAGTGCAAAGCATTTTATGGATTCTTTATAAAAAATAGATAGCTACAATTATGCATATAATAGGTAAGGGGTAGCGGTATTTCATAATTTATTTTTCTTTCGATTTTAGCTAATCAAATCAATCATCATAGGAAAAAAGTATAATCTTTCAAAGATTATACTTTTTTTATTTTCCAACGCAAATCCTCTTGAGTTGAAACTTACAGCTAGCCGATTGCAACGGGTTAGGAAAGAGAAAGGAATAGTTAACAAGTGTTATAATTTGGGATTACTTTTTTTGACCGGTAAAATAGAATTGACAGTATGAAACTAAAATGAAAACGGGAGGAATAGTTGAATGAAAAAATCGTATGATCTAATTGTAATTGGTTCAGGTGTAGGCGGATCTTCAGTAGCTACTGCCTGTAATCAAAAAGGATGGAGTGTAGCAATTATAGATGATCGTCCCTTTGGGGGGACATGTGCATTAAGAGGGTGTGATCCCAAAAAAGTATTGCATGGGATAGTAAATATTTATGATGAGTATCAGCGTATTCAAGGAAAGGGTCTTACAGGAGATCTACAAATAAACTGGAATGAGTTGATGCAATTCAAGAAGAAATTCACAGAACCTGTACCTGAAAATAGAGAAGATAGTTGGAACGAAGTAGGTATAGATACGTATCGCGGGAAAGCAATATTCTTAGATGAAAATCAGATTCAAATTGGTGAATATCAATTGAGGGGGACAAAGATAGTGTTGGCTACAGGATCGATGCCAACCCCCTTACCTATTTATGGTATCGAACATCTGTCTTATAGTGATGACTTTCTTGAATTGGAAAATCTTCCAAAAACAATTGTATTTGTTGGGGGAGGATATATTTCTTTTGAATTCGCTCATATGGCAGCTCGAGCTGGTGCAACTGTCCATATACTTCATAGGGGGGATCGACCCTTAAAAAAATTTGATCCGGATTTAGTCGATACCTTGTTAGAAAAAAGTAAAGAAATTGGAATTCAAGTCCATTTGAATCATGCAGTTAAAGGGATAAAAAAAGATGGAGAAAATTTTATAGTAGAAGCAGAATATGAAAATAAAACGATTAGTTTTGTAGCAGACAAGGTAGTACATGGAGCAGGTCGTATACCAATGATCGACATGGATTTAGAAAAAGGAAACGTACAGTACAGTAAAAAAGGAATAAAAGTTAATGATCATCTTCAAAGTCCATCCAATCCCCGTGTATACGCAGTCGGAGATGTATTAGACACAGAAGGATTTCCATTGACTCCGGTGGCCGGATTCGAATCGGGAATAGTAGTGGCAAATTTACAAGAAGAACGATCAAGAGTGATACATTATCCAGTTACGCCTTCAGTTGTTTTCACAGTACCTAAATTAGCCATGATTGGTATGAGTGAAAAAGAAGCCCAAAATTCAGCTAAGAACATTGAAGTCAACCATCAAAAACTGTCTACTTGGTTTACGTATCGTCGAACGAATGAGAAGTATGCAGAAGTGAAAGTTATTCGAGATAAAGATACTGATCAAATTTTGGGTGCTCATGTACTTGGTGAAGGGGCAGATGATTTAATCAATCATTTTACAACCGCCATCCAACTAGGGATCACCACTGAAGAATTGAAACAAGTCGTTTATGCGTATCCAACAGCTGCTTCTAACATTGAATTTATGTTGTAAGAGATATGAGATTAAACGAAAAATCTATAAAAGAAGATTAAAGTTTGAAAAATGAGTATTTATTTATTTGACCTTTATTGACCAATGTTTTATAATAGTCATATATATGCTTAAGGTAGCGTGTATGCTACAATGAAAAAAGAATGATTTAGAAGGAGGAAACACAATGAATTTAGTACCAACAGTTATTGAACAATCACCACGCGGAGAACGTGCTTATGATATTTATTCGCGTTTATTAAAAGATCGTATTATTATGCTAGCAGGTCCAATAGATGATAACGTAGCAAACTCAGTTATTGCCCAATTACTCTTTTTGGATGCGCAAGATTCCGGGAAAGATATTTATTTATATATCAACTCACCAGGCGGAAGCGTGACTTCTGGATTAGCTATCTATGACACTATGAATTTCATTAAATCGAATGTTCAAACAATTGCAATTGGACTAGCGGCATCAATGGGAAGTTTCTTACTTGCAGCTGGAGAGAAAGGCAAACGGTTTGCATTACCCAATGCTGAAATCATGATCCACCAACCACTTGGTGGTGCACAAGGGCAAGCAACAGAAATTGAAATTGCGGCACGTCATATTTTGAAAACGAGAGATCGTCTCAATAAAATTTTAGTGGAACGTACAAATCAAACACTAGAAGTAATTGAAAGAGATACAGATCGGGATAACTTTATGTCTGCAGAAGAAGCAAAAGAATATGGTTTGATTGATGAAATCATGACCAATAAAAACTTAATGTAAAGCAATTTAACCCTCTAAAGAGATGAAATAATCTTTTAGAGGGTTTTTTTAAGGTATATAAATTTATTTTAGGAGGAAAAACTTGTATACTGTGTATAACGTGTAATTGAGAAGGAGGAATGGTGTGAAAGTATATGATATTCAAATAGATCAGCTACAATCCAATTATGGATTTCATATTGGGGATACAAAGGCACCGGTCAAGGTCATTGAATTTATTAATCTTCGCTGTCCTGATTGTAAAGAATGGTTTGAAAAATCAGAGGCTCTCCTCGATCAATATGTCGAAGAGGGGAAAATAGAGAGAATTATCAAACACTTTGATAAAGAGAAACCGGAACTACAAAAGGGAAATACGTTACACAGCTATTTACCCTACGATGATGAGAAAAAAGCATTGGAAGAAATGAAATATTTCTTCCAGCATCAAGAAGAATGGGGAGCACTAGACGCTAGCGATGTAGGCGAATATGCACGTGACAAGCGAAATCTCAATTTAGAGCGTAATAATCATATGGCAAATTAAATATTAGATGAGGTTAAACAGGCTAATGTTGAATTTGTTCCTACAGTTATTATTGGGGAACACGTGCTGAACGAAACAGTCTCAGTTGAAGAATTAAAAAATATTTTGGACGAAGAAACCAATAAGCGAGTGTAACCATTTCCGAAAACAAGAATGTTTTACTACTGTAGTGATTACAAAAGGTTGGGCGAAAGATGTCCCTTTTGGGAAAACTTCGGGTTGATTTATATCCCACATATGGTAAAATGGTTTGTAAGAGGAATGAAAGATATCAGACGACTATCCTATAGTTTCTGATGATACATTGTCTCTTGTTTTTGTGAGTGAGCTGGGTCGATAATTGACTTAGGTCTGAATTGACCGGAGTGAAAAGAGGTGACTCATGCAAGAGGTCTTGTCAGTCATTGAAAAGGTCGCACCTGATACTCTTCAAGTGTTGAGAATTAGACAGGGGATTTTAGATAGTGTCCGTCAAAATGGACCAATTGGAAGAAGAATGTTAGCCGAGAAAATAGGCATGACTGAGCGTGTTCTTCGGACTGAAGTGAAAATTTTGAGGGAACAGCATTTGATTGAGACGACTAAAGCTGGAATGAAAATTACTCAAGCTGGTGAAGAAATTTTTGATCAGTTAACTGCCCTGTTGAGCCATATGCAAGGCAACAAAGAGAAAGAACGGCAGCTGGCAGATTATTTATCGATTGACAACTGTTGGATCGTACCTGGAAACTCGAAAGACGACAATCAAACTTGTCTGGAGCTCGGGAAAGCTGTAAATGAGTTGCTTAATCGATTGCTTCCGCTAAAAGAGAATATTATTGCTGTTATGGGCGGAACAACTATGCTAAATGTTGCGAGCCAATTAACGCCTCAACTTGGGTTAAACAGAGAATTGTTGTTTGTACCTGCACGTGGAGGACTAGGGGAGCGTTTCGATATTCAAGCAAATGCAATAAGCTCAGCTATGGCAGAAAATACGGGTGGGAAAAACCGCGTCCTGTATGCTCCCGAACATGTGAGTCCAGAAACATATCCATTATTATTGAAAGAACCTGAAATAAAAGCTACACTTGAATATGTAAAGAAGGCAAATTGTGTGTTGTTTAGTATAGGTGAAGCCTTACAAATGGCTAAACGACGAGCGATGGATAGTGAACAATTCGCACTGCTGAAAAATAAAAAAGCAGTCGGCGAAGCTTTTGGTGAGTTTGTCAATAAAGAGGGAGAGATTGTTTATAAAATCCCTCGCATCGGATTGCAATCTAAGGATTTAGAAGCCATTCCTTATGTTATCGCAGTAGCAGGTGGACAACATAAAGCCGAAGCAATTGAAGCGTATATCAAAACTGCTCCCCGCCATTTATGGCTCGTGACGGATGAAGGAGCCGCAAATCAGATTTTAAAAGGGGTAACCCTTTAAAATAAAAATTTTTATATTTTCTAAGGAGGAAATCAGCACATGACAGTAAAAGTAGCAATCAATGGTTTTGGACGTATTGGACGTTTAGCTCTACGCCGTATCATGGAAATAGATACAGAATTAGAAGTAGTAGCAATCAACGACTTAACAGATAACAAAGATTTAGCTTATTTGTTAAAATATGATACAGCACAAGGACGTTTTCCACATGATATAGAAATCAAGGGAGACTCTTTAGTAGTAGGAGATAAAGTAATTAAATCTTTCGCAGAAAAAGACGCTAGTAAATTACCTTGGGGAGACCTAGGAATCGACATCGTTTTGGAATGTACCGGATTTTACGTTACTAAAGAAAAATCTCAAGCTCATATCGATGCAGGAGCAAAACGTGTTCTTATTTCAGCTCCAGCTAAGGGTGATTTAAAAACTATCGTATTTGGTGTTAACCATGAATCAATTGAAACAAACGATACAATTATTTCAGCTGCATCATGTACAACAAACTGTTTGGCACCAATGGTCAATGTGTTAAACAAAGAATTTGGACTTAACCGTGGACTAATGAGCACGATCCATGCTTATACTTCAACTCAAGTTTTACAAGATTCACCAGGCGGACGTAAAAGTCGTGCCGGTGCAGCAAATGCAATTCCAGCCTCAACAGGTGCTGCTAAAGCAGTAGGACTAGTTATTCCTGAAGTTGACGGTAAAATTGACGGTACTGCTGTTCGTATCCCTGTAATTACTGGTTCTATGACAGAGTTATACTCTGTGTTAGAAAAAGACGTAACAGAAGAACAAGTTAACTCAGCAATGAAAAAATACTCTAGCGATGCATTTGTTTATAATGAAGACGAAATCGTATCTTCAGACATCATCGGACTAGATGCTGGATCAGTATTTGATTCAACATTAACAAAAGTTATCGAAGGATCAGATGGCGGCAAATTAGTTAAAACTGTTGCTTGGTATGATAACGAATACGGCTTTACAGGTAACATGGTACGTACTTTAGAATACTTCTCAAGCCTTTAATTCGAAGAGACTCTAGAGTAAGCAGCAAATCAAACCAAACAGTAATATATAAGCGGGGGAGCATATACTCTATTATTTAAGTGAACAATTCGATTTTAAGCGTAAGCTAATGAAATCTACACTGTTCAAACTAAATATAGGGGATCGCGCTTCCCCCTTTTTTTGTAAAGAAAGTTATCTTCCGAAAAGAAAGGTAGGATTCTACACATGGTAAAGAAAACAGTAAAAGACTTAGACTTAAAAGGAAAAAAGGTACTAGTTCGTGCAGATTTCAACATACCAATGAAAGATGGCAAGATTACGAATGATAACCGTATCCAAGCGGCTCTTCCGACACTAGAGTATATTCTAGAACAAAATGGAAAAGTGATTGTGTTTTCACATTTAGGACGTGTAAAGACTGAAGAAGACAAAGAGGGATTATCCCTACGTCCAGTTGCTGAACGTTTGAGCGAATTACTTAACAAAAAGGTTACATTTGTTTCTGAAACACGTGGAGAAAAATTAGAGTCCGCAGTTAATGAATTAAATGACGGCGAAATCATGATGTTTGAAAACACTCGTTTTGAAGATGTTGATGGTAAAAAAGAAAGTAAAAACGATCCCGAATTAGGTAAATACTGGGCTAGTTTAGGTGACGTTTTTGTAAACGATGCTTTCGGAACAGCTCATCGTGCACATGCTTCTAATGTAGGAATTGCATCAAACATAGAATCTGCTGCAGGTTTCTTAGTTGAAAAAGAAATCAACTTTATTGGTGGAGCGGTTGACCAACCAGAACGTCCATTTGTAGCTATCTTAGGTGGAGCAAAAGTAAGCGATAAAATTGGTGTCATTGAAAACTTGTTGACTAAAGCAGATAAAGTTTTAGTTGGTGGGGGAATGACTTACACTTTCTATAAAGCTCAAGGGAAATATATTGGCAATTCATTAGTTGAAGAAGATAAAATTGATTTAGCTAAAGAGTTGTTAGAAAAAGCTGGGGATAAATTGATTTTACCAGTAGATTCCGTTGTTTCCTCAGAATTTAACAATGATGCACCAACAGACGTCGTTGGCCAAAACATTCCAGAAGGAAAAATGGGATTAGATATTGGTCCTAAAACAATCGAACTTTTTGAAAAAGAGTTAAAAGGTGCTAAAACTGTTGTATGGAACGGACCTATGGGTGTGTTCGAAATGTCTAACTTTGCTAAAGGAACAGCAGCTGTCTGTGAAATTTTAGCTAATTTGGATGATGCAATAACTATTATTGGTGGGGGAGACTCTGCTACAGCAGCGCAACAACTAGGATTCGAAGAAGACTTTAGTCATATTTCAACAGGTGGTGGAGCTTCACTAGAATACCTCGAAGGAAAAGAATTGCCAGGGATTGCAGCAATTTCTGATAAATAATCGACTAACTATTTAACGAATAACAGAAAGAAGGAGATTGAATTATGCGTAAACCAATTATTGCAGGAAACTGGAAAATGAATAAAACTGCTCCTGAAGCAGCATCATTCATTGAAAAAATTCAAGGCAAAATCCCATCAGCAGATTTAGTAGACTCTGTTATTGGGGCTTCAAATATCTTTGTTCAAGGACTAGTAGATTTAACAGCAGATTCTGATTTAAAAATCGCTGCACAAAATTGCTATTACGAAAATGAAGGAGCATTTACTGGTGAAACAAGTCCAGTAGCTTTAAGTGATTTAGGCGTTGCTTATGTTATTATTGGACATTCTGAGAGACGTCAAATTTTCCATGAAACTGATGAAGAAGTTAATAAAAAAGCTCATGCTGTATTTGAAAATAATATGGTGCCAATCATCTGTGTTGGAGAAACACTTGAACAGCGTGAAGCTGGCGAAACAAATGCGTGGATAAGTGGACAAGTGAAAGAAGCTTTAAAAGGATTATCAGCTGAACAAGTGAAAAAAAGTGTGTTAGCTTACGAACCTATCTGGGCAATTGGAACAGGGAAAACAGCTACTGCTGAGCAAGCAAATGAAACGATTGCTGTAGTTCGTAATACAGTTGCTGAACTGTATTCTAAAGAAGTTGCTGATGCAGTCCGCATTCAATACGGTGGAAGTGTGAAACCAGCAAATATTGCTGAAATTATGGCGCAACCAGATATTGATGGTGCATTAGTCGGAGGGGCAAGTTTGGAACCTGAGTCATTCTTAGCATTATTGGAGGCTGTAAAGTAATGAGTAAAGCACCTGTAGCCATTATCATCTTAGATGGTTTTGGATGTAGAAAAGAAATGTTTGGAAATGCTGTAGCCCAAGCTAATAAACCAAATTTTGATCGTTACTGGAATGAATTTCCACATGCTACTATGAAAGCTTCAGGTTTGGCTGTAGGATTACCAGAAGGCCAAATGGGGAATTCTGAAGTTGGTCACACAAATATCGGTGCCGGTCGTGTTGTTTATCAAAGTATCACACGTATCGATAAATCTATCGCTGATAAAGAAATGCAAGATAATGAGGCATTTAACAATGCTTTGAATCACGTTAAGGATCATGATTCTGCTTTACATCTTTTCGGACTTGTTTCAGATGGTGGTGTCCATAGTCACAGCCGCCACTTGTACTCATTGATACAATCAGCAAAAGAACGTGGAGTGAAACGTGTTTATGTCCATGCATTTACGGATGGACGAGACGTACCTCCTGATTCTGGAGCAAGATTTATCCAAGACTTGCAAGACGAGTTGGAAAAAATCGGATTAGGTGAAATTGCGACTATTTCTGGCCGCTTTTATGCAATGGATAGAGATAACCGTTGGCCACGTATCAAGAAGGCTTACGATGCTATTTTCCATGGCGAAGGAAATAAAGCAACTGATCCAGTACAAGCTGTTAAAGATAGTTATGAACAAGAAATAAACGATGAATTTATTTTGCCTGTCGTTATTGAAAAAGATGGTATACCCGTAGCAACTGTTCAAGATAATGATGCAGTGTTGTTCTTTAACTTCCGTCCTGACCGTTCGATTCAGTTGTCTCGTGCGTTAACAGAAGGTGACGAGTTTAATGAATTTGATAGAGGAACTCGGCCGCAGAACATCAAGTTTGTAACGATGACTCGCTACACAGCTGATTTGGATGCAGAAGTAATGTATCCACCAATTTTCTTGAAAAATGTTTTGGGACAAGTACTTGCAGATAATAACAAAACGCAATTACGAATTGCTGAAACAGAAAAATATCCTCATGTAACGTTCTTCATGAACGGAGGAACAAATGACGAATTTCCTGGTGAAACGCGGACATTGATCCCTTCTCCTCAAGTAGAAACGTATGACTTGAAACCTGAAATGAGTGCTTATGAAGTAGCCGAATCATTAATAAAAGATATTCAAGAAGATAAACATGATGCGATTATTTTAAACTTTGCAAATCCTGATATGGTTGGCCATTCTGGAATGTTAGAACCCACAATAAAAGCGATTGAAGCAGTTGACGAGAATTTAGGTAATGTAGTTGATGCAATTCACGAAAAAGGTGGCACAGCAATTATTTTTGCAGACCACGGAAATGCAGATACAGTGTTGACGCCTGAAGGACAACCACATACTGCACATACAACTGTGCCAGTTCCTGTTATTGTAACTAAAAAAGGGGCTACTTTACGCACAGATGGCAAATTGGCTGATGTGGCACCAACTATGCTTGATTTACTCGGGATTAAAAAACCAGAAGAAATGACAGGAGAAAGTCTAATTCAAAAGAATTAAGTTAAGTTTTCATTGTTTCTTGAAAGAAATTGGATTAAACTTAAAAAGAATTATTAAGAATAAAGGGGAGAATAAAATTATGTCAATTATTACAGATATTCTTGCACGTGAAGTACTAGATTCCCGAGGTAACCCAACTATTGAAGTCGAAGTATATACGGAGAGCGGAGCTTTCGGGCGCGGTATGGTTCCTTCCGGTGCTTCTACTGGTGAACACGAAGCTGTCGAATTACGTGATGGCGACAAAAATCGCTATTTAGGTAAAGGTGTTTCTAAAGCAGTTGAAAATGTTAACACAACAATTGCTGAAGCAATCATCGGATTTGACGTTCGTGACCAAATGGGTATCGATGGCGCTATGATTGAATTAGACGGAACTGATAACAAAGGTAAATTAGGTGCGAATGCTATTCTAGGCGTTTCTATTGCCGCTGCAAGAGCAGCAGCAGATTACCTTGAAATTCCTTTATATCAATATCTAGGCGGATTCAATGCAAAAGTATTGCCTACACCTATGATGAACATCGTCAATGGCGGATCACACTCTGATGCACCGATTGCATTCCAAGAGTTTATGATCTTACCTGTTGGTGCACCAACATTCAAAGAAGCTGTACGTTGGGGTGCTGAAATTTTCCACTCACTTAAAGCTATCTTGAAAGCGCGCGGACTTGAAACTTCTGTTGGTGACGAAGGTGGATTCGCTCCGAAATTTGAAGGAACTGAAGATGGCGTTGAAACTATTCTTGAAGCAATCAAAAATGTTGGTTTAGTACCCGGTAAAGATGTGTATTTAGGATTTGACTGTGCTGCTTCTGAATTCTACGAAGATGGCGTGTACAACTACGCTAAATTCGAGGGAGAACATGGTGCGAAACGTAATGCTAAAGAACAAGTAGATTACTTGGAAGAATTAGTAAATAAATACCCAATCATCTCTATTGAAGATGGTATGGATGAAAATGACTGGGATGGATTCAAACTATTGACTGAACGTTTAGGCGAAAAAGTTCAATTAGTTGGAGACGATCTATTCGTAACAAATACGAAAATTTTAAAACGAGGAATCGATAATGGTGTCAGCAACTCTATTTTAATCAAAGTTAACCAAATTGGTACATTGACAGAAACATTCAATGCTATCGAAATGGCTAAAAAAGCTGGTTATACAGCAGTTGTATCTCACCGGTCTGGTGAAACAGAAGATTCAACAATTGCGGATATCGCAGTTGCAACAAATGCTGGTCAAATCAAAACTGGTTCATTAAGCCGTACAGACCGTATTGCTAAATACAACCAACTGTTAAGAATTGAAGATCAATTAGGTGAATTAGCAGAATATCAAGGAATAGAAGCTTTCTATAACTTGAAAAACAAATAATCAGTAAAGTTAAAAAAGGATTGAGACTTTGTCTCAATCCTTTTTTTGCATATATCATATAAGCTAAATATTATTTATTTTTTGAAACTATAAAGAAAGCAATATATGCTGAATCTATTGCTTTCTGACTGGGAAAAGAATAAATAATTTGGAAAAAGTACAGTCTGTATTTTATAATCTTTAAAAAGATTTTTTCGAAAAGCAAAACTATTTCAGACGATAGAATGACTACAAGTACAAGATATTCTTTGACTCTCTACGAAGATAGAAAACTTTGGAATTCTATAAAAAAATATTTGAAGGCGTGTAGTTAGAAAAAAGTACGGTGTATAAAACTTTTAGTTTAGGCTGAAGTATATAGAAAATAGTGATAGGACAGTATGTTTCAAGTATAGTATTTTTTCTTGACTTATGATAAAATAAATAGGATGAAGAAAGTATGAAGAACAGGAGGGCATGAGGTTGTACGACTTATTTTTAACACTTATACTAATTGTATCAATTTTACAGATCATTGTTATTGCAATGCAACCTACAAAAACTCAAAATGCATCAAATGCTTTTCTCGGTGGCGCAACTCAATTATTTGGTAAAACAAAAGTTCGTGGCTTTGAAGCTTTTTTACAAAAACTGACTATTGTTTTAGGTGTAATATTCTTTGCGCTTGCTATAGCACTCGCCTTTTTTGTTTAACAGAGACTATATAAATTTGAAAAGAAGCTGAGATGTTGTCTCAGCTTCTTTTGTTACATTCAGAGCAAAAGATAGAATGTTGATAAGCAAATTGGTCACATCGCAACTCCAGTAAATATGATAAGTTAAATGTATGATATAGTTAGTATACACATAAATATTTACGAGTAAGCTAATTTGGATAGTTGTTTTATTATGCAAATTCTTCCATTTATCTTAAAATAAAGAGAGAAAATTAGCACAGGAGGACAATATGCGCGATCGAACATTTTATTTTGAAAAAGGACCAAAGGCGATTATTTTGTTTCATGCTTTTTCTAGTACCCCGAATGATATGAGATCCTTGGGGAGATCTTTAGAAAGAGAAGGTTATACTGTTTACGCTCCAACATTTAGCGGTCACGGAACTGCTGACCCGGATGATGTGTTAAAATTTGGCCCCTCAGATTGGGTTGAAGATGGCAAAAAAGCTATCCAGTTTTTAAAAGAAAAAGGGTTTGAGGAGATTGCTGTGTTTGGTTTGTCTCTAGGCGGTATTATTGCTACAAAATTATTATTAGAAGAATCGATTACTGCAGCTGGTGTATTTTCTTCACCCGTTATGCACACAGAAAGAAATAATGTCATCCAGAGTTTTCTTCCTTATTATCAACAGATTAAACAAAGTCAAGGAATGACCAATGAAGAAATTAGCAAGAAAATGGATAAGGCCGAGGAGAGATTAAAAGTGATTTTCTCTGATTTGTCTGATCTTGTAGATGACATGGAAACACAATATGAAAATATTGAAATACCGGTTTTTATTGCCCAAGGTGGTAGAGACCAATTGATTGACCCGGAAATTGCAGAGGCTTTTAAAGATAGCTTGAAACGGATCAAACCAGTCTATCATCTCTATAAAGAAGCACCACATGTTGTTACAGTAGGAGATAGTGGTCGTCAATTGCAAGATGATTTAATTAAGTTCTTAAAGAAAATTGAATGGAATGGAGGAAAATAATGGGAAAGTATGACGCTTTAAAAGAATCCGTCCTTATTTATATGGATAAAAGCGAAAAAGTAGCTTTTGAAGTAAATGATATAAGTGAAGGAATGGAATTAACTGGGTTTAGAGAATTTAAGAAACTTGTCAATGCTTTAGCTGACTTAGAACGTGAAGGAAAAGTTTTCCTGAATAAAAAAGGGAAATTCAAATTAGCTGTTAAGAAACCAGTTTTGTCAGGGAAATTTAGAAGTAATACTAAAGGATTTGGGTTTGTTGAATTAGAAGAGGAAGAAAAAGATGTATTTATTCCTCCAAATAAAACAAATTTTGCAATGGAAGGTGACATTGTCAGTATTCGGATTACGAAAAAAGCTGAAGAATGGCGAGATCGAGGAGCAGAAGGAGAAGTTCAATCCATTTTGGAAAGAGGCACTTCTCAGTTAGTGGGGGAATTTATAGCTTATTCACCTGAGGAAGAAAAAGAAATGGGCTTATATGGATTTGTAGAGCCTCAAAATAAAGAATTATCAGATGTACGTATTTTCATTGAACGTAAAGGTGTAAAACCAGTAGAAGGTAGTATTGTTCAAGTAGAAATTACACAATACCCAACAAAAGATTTACCGCATGGTATGCAAGGGATTGTCACATCAGTAATCGGGCATAAAAATGATCCGGGTGTAGACATTTTAACGGTTGTTTATAAACATGGTATTCCTGCAGAATTCCCACAAGAAGTTATTGAAGAAGCCAATCGGGTTCCCGATGAAATTACTAAAGAAGATTTAAAAGGAAGAGTCGATTTACGAGATGAAGTTATTGTAACCATAGATGGTGCAGATGCGAAAGATTTAGATGATGCTATCGGTGTTAAAAAATTAAGTAATGGAAACTACTATTTAGGTGTACACATCGCTGATGTCTCTCACTATGTAAAAGAAAATAAAGCAATTGATAAAGAAGCATATGAACGCGGAACGAGTGTATATTTAACTGATAGAGTAATACCGATGATCCCGCAGCGTTTGTCAAATGGTATTTGTTCGTTAAATCCAAATGTTGATCGCTTAACAATGAGTTGCACAATGGAAATTGACTCAAAAGGGAATGTAATCGATCACGATATTTTCCCAAGTGTCATCCGTTCTTCGCAGCGAATGACGTATCAGGCAGTAAATGAAATTCTCGATGAAGAAAATCCTACTACCCGTAATGAATATGCTGATTTAATAGATATGTTCGACCTAATGGCTGAATTACACCATATTTTAGAAGCTAAAAGAGAGAAACGTGGTTCAATCGATTTTGATTCCAAAGAAGCCAAGATCCTAGTTGATGAAGACGGTAAACCTTTAGATATTGTTTTAAGGGAACGTGGAGTTGGGGAACGCTTGATTGAATCGTTCATGCTTGCTGCAAATGAAACGGTTTCTGAACATTATGCGAAAAAGCAATTACCCATTTTATTTCGGATTCATGAACAACCTGATGAAGAAAAAATGCAACGGTTCCTAGAGTTTGTGACAGGATTTGGTATCAATGTTAAAGGAACGAAAGATACTGTCTCTCCTAAAAACTTACAAAAAGTTATGGAACAAGTAAAAGGTAAAACAGAAGAAGCAGTTATTTCTATGTTAATGCTCCGTAGTATGAAACAAGCAAAATATGATGTGGAACCTATTGGACACTTCGGATTGGGGGCAGATTACTATTCTCACTTCACTTCACCTATTAGACGTTACCCGGATCTTATTTTACATCGATTGATCCATACGTATATAGATGAGGGAACTTCTCAAGCAATCAAGAAAAAATGGAATGAAAAATTGCCCGATATTGCTGAACGTAGTTCAATGACAGAAAGACGTGCAGTTGACGCGGAAAGAGAAACCGATGAAATGAAAAAGGCAGAATATATGCTAAGCAAAGTTGGAGAGATTTTTGATGGAATCATCGTCTCCATTACTGGTTTTGGTATGTTCATTCAGTTGCCGAATACAGTTGAGGGGCTCGTCCATGTTTCAACAATGAAAGATGACTATTACGAATTTAACGAAAGAGGACTGATGCTAATTGGTGAACGTGCTGGAAAAGTTTATCGAATTGGTCAAACAATTAAAGTTAAATTAGTGAGTGTCGATCCAGATATTCGGGAAATCGATTTTGAAATTGTTCTCGATAAAAAAGATCAAATAGAAGTCAGCAATAAAAAACCAGTGCGTTCAAGTAAGCCAAAATCCAAATCACAAGCACAATCAAAACCCAAATCAAAATCTCAGTCTACCAGTGGGAAAAAATCTAGCGGGAAACCTAACTTTAAAGTAAGACAAACAAATCAGAAAACAGATAATAAAAACAAAAAAAAGCAATAGAAAGAAAAAATAGGGTGGAGGAAAACAATGCCTAAAGGTGAAGGAAAACTAATCGCTCAAAATAGAAAAGCTCGTTATGAGTATACGATTTTAGATACCGTTGAAGCCGGCATTGTGCTAACGGGAACTGAAATAAAATCCATCCGTGCAGGACGAATTAATTTAAAAGATGGATATGCACAAATCCGCGATGGTGAAGCGTTCTTAAGTAATGTACACATTGCACCCTATGAACAGGGGAATTTGTTTAATCATGATCCAGTGCGAACGCGAAAATTATTATTGAAGAAGAAACAAATCAATCGGCTGGTTGAAGAAACAAAATCAACTGGTGTAACGTTAGTCCCATTAAAGGTATATATAAAAAATGGGTATGCTAAAGTTCTGATTGGATTAGCAAAAGGGAAGAAACAATACGATAAACGGGAAACTTTGAAACGAAAAGATCAAAAACGAGAAGTCGATCGTGCGCTAAAAGAACGCTATTGAGAAAAGAGAGGCTAGAATAAAATTCTGGTCTCTTTTCAGTATAGTAAGCAATATTTTTAGATAAATGTGCTAATATATATCTAATGATACAGAGTCGATTTCACTGCCCCTAAAACAAGAAATCCTTTTCGTAATTTAGAGAAAAATTTGGTAGAATAGTATTGATGAACGAATAAGGAGGAAAATTCATGGCTAAGAAAGGTGTCACGTTCTATTTTGTGCGACACGGTGAAACATACTTGAATCATTATGGAAGAATGCAGGGTTGGAGCAATGCTCCATTAACAGATAGTGGAGTAAGAGATGTGAAAAGAAGCGGTGAAGGACTGGCAGATGTTAAGTTTGATGCAGTTTATTCCAGTGATTTGACCCGTACAATTGAAACTGCCCGCATTATTTTAGGTGAAAACAAACATGCTTTTGGTCTGTCTATTAATGAAATGAAACAGTTTAGAGAAGTGTTCTTTGGATCATTTGAGGGTGATATCGGGAGTAATGTATGGACAAAAGTTGCCGATGAATTAGGATTTGAATCGAAGAAAGAAATGTTTAGAAATACAACCATTCCCGAAAGAATGAATGGAACTTTACAAGCAGATCCATATCATGATGCCGAAGACTTTATGACTTTCTGGTCGCGTATTGAAGAAGGTTTGCTTGAATTAGTAGACCGCCATCGTGATACAGGAGAAAATGTTTTAGTAGTTGCTCATGGAGGAACGATACGGTATCTCTTGATCAACTTGTTACCTGAATTGAAAAATCCGGATTCTTTATTAAATGCCAGTGTCTCGGTAGCTAGTTATTATGAGGGGAAATATCATTTAGAAAGTTACAATGATGTTTCTCACTTTACAGATATTGATTAAAATGAAAAGAGGAGTTTTTAAGTGAAAGCGAAATCTTTAGTGTTCTTCGATTTAGATGGAACCTTATTAAATAAACAGTCAAAAGTAGATCCCGCGGTTAAAGAGGCTTTAGCCATGATGAAAGATAATGGACACGTTCCGTTTATCGCCACAGGTAGAAGTATGATTGAAATTCAACACGTTCTAGATGAAACAGTCATCGATTCATTTATCACATTAAATGGTCAATATATACAATTTGAAGGAAAAGAAGTGTATCGGTCAGTTATTCCAATTGATATTATTGAACGAGTCATTCGAATGACGGAAGAAAAGAAAGTCGCTCTTTCGTTTTATTCAGAAGATAAAATTCGTATTACTCATCATAATCAGAATATTGTGGATACCTATGCTTATTTACATGAAAATCCGCCTGCAGTAGATCCAAAATTATACACAAAAGAAGAAATTTTAATGCTTTTAGTTGTAACAAAAAACACCGCTCTGGATGCTGACTTTCGAAATGCTTTCCCTGAGTTATCATTTTATAGGAATACACCCCATAGTATTGATACCATTTCAAAAGGCAATTCAAAAGCCACGGCTATCGATTCGTTGATTAAATCTACAAATCTGTTTGATATACCTGTATATGCTTTTGGTGATGGGCCAAATGATATTGAAATGATCAAACGTGCTGATTATGGCGTAGCTATGGGAAATGGAATCTCAGAGATTAAAGAAGCTGCACAGTTTATTACAAGTGATCATTCAAATGGTGGAGTAATAGAAGGATTAAAACAACTCAATTTGATTTAAAAAAAAAGGCCACATGTTTCCCGAATTTGCTTAAAGGCAATTTTTGAGAAATATGTGGTCTTAGCTTATATAAAAGTATCCAATGGATTTGGTAAGCGACTTAACGTTTGACCAACAGGTGCTTGAATAAATAAATCAATAGTCAACTTGGGGGTAGGAATTGCTTCTTCGTTAATTACTACGACATGTTTTCCTTTAAAATAATGTGTGAGGTTCTTGGCTGGATAAACCGAGAGAGAGGTTCCAGCGATAATCAGTAAATCAGATTGGGCAATTGTATCTTTACTCTTTTGAATAACGCTAGGATCCGGGTTTTCACCAAAGAGAATCACAGCTGGGCGAATGATCCCTCGATCGATGGGGCACCGTGGAATTCCTTCCTCGTCGCGAGTTAGCTCAGCCCGTTGATACTTTCTCTCACAATCCATACAATACCAATAGTGATCACTCCCGTGAAGCTCTAACACAAAGCGACTGCCGGCTCTCTGGTGCAAACCGTCTACGTTTTGAGTTACAATTCGAATATCTTTTCGTGCTTCTTCTAATTTTGCTAAGTAATAATGGGCTGCATTCGGTTCTGGTTTTTTTGGAGCTGATTCTTTGTCGGGTCTTCTGAAAAATATTTCGGGATGATTGAGCATAAATCGTTTACTCATCAAAACTTTTGGATCAATTCCTTTTCTTTCTAATTCTTTGTACCGTCCAGTAGAGGAGCGGTAATCGGGCAAACCACTTTCAGTTGAAACACCTGCTCCTCCAAAAAAAGTAATTTGGTTTGCTTCTGCTATATATTGTTGTAACTGAGAAATTTTTTGGTCCATATGATTGCCTCATTCTATAGTTTTATTATTATTGGTAAGATTACCAAACATATTCATAAAAAGATAGGCTTGTGAATATAAAAAGTATTTTTGATTGAAATGGGAACATACTTTCTTTTTAGAAAGAAATGTGGTATTCTAGTATTAGACTTAGAAGTAAGTCTGTGTATTTTGAATCTGGGGACGTTATGGATTCGACAGGTGCAGATTGAGCTTAGGTTGCGTTCCGCAGGTTACGGCTGCGTACCAACGTTACAGTTAAATATAACTGCAAACAACAAACAAAACACTTACGCTTTAGCTGCGTAATAACAGCTTAGCGTGATCCGACCGGCATCGTCCATGTGCTCGGCCCCGGGTCCTATAAATTAGTGGGATACGCCACTTCTTTCCGTCTGGAAGAAGTGGAAGAGATCATCAGACTAGCAAAGTAGGATGCCTGTTATACGGCTACTGTGGCGCGAATTCCTAATAGTATAACTATGAACGTAGATACTTGAGTGTCGATGTATTTGGACAGGGGTTCGACTCCCCTCGTCTCCATAGTAATTTATAATAGAAGTCTTGTAATCGTTGGTGTGAAGCTATTCTTCCAACGTTGCAAGGCTTCTTTTTTTGTTTCCTTGCATGGTTTCCTTGCATACGAACAAACGTTCTCGTATATTTTGAAGGAAAACCGGTAAAAATGTAGAGTACCTAATGACTATATTAGATACTCTTTTTTCGTTGTGATGAGAGAGCGATTCTATGCACATTTCAACTGATGAAGTGGGTAAAGCCCTTAGAACCCCACGTGTTGAGCGAATCTATCGGCAGCCTCATCTTTCTTTTGTTCAGTTACGTGAGTATAGATGTTTAAAGTAACTTCATATGACGAATGGCCTAATCTTTCTTGTACTTCTTTGATACTTGCTCCAGACTCAAACAGTAAAGAGCAGTGTGAGTGTCGTAGTTGATGAACTGTTATTTTCTTTAGATCATGTTTCTTAATGATTCTATTAATGGCATTTGTAATGTTAGCGTGTTGGATAAAGCCATTATCTTTGTATTGAGTAAATACATATTGATTTGGTTTATTCGTGTTCATACCTAACTTCAAGAAGTCCAAACGTTGTTGTGTACGCCACTCTTTAAGAATAGCCATTGTCTTAGAGTCCATAGTTATAACACGATTACCAGCGTTCGTTTTCGTGTCTTGAATGATAAGCGTATTGTTTTCCCCTCTTGTGAGAGTTTGGTCAATGGTCAAGGTATTATCTTCAAAGTTTACCTTCTTCCATTGCAGGCCTAATAATTCCCCTTTACGCATACCGCTAAAAGCCAGTAAGCGAAAAATGACAGACCATTTAGGATCAGACTCTTTGTTTACACACTCCAAAAACTGTTTCAATTCTTCTTTATTGTAGAAATCCACTTGAGCTTTTTCTTTTTTAAATTTTGGTACTTTGATTCGCTCCATTGGATTTGTTTTAATTAAGTCTAAATCATCAATGGCGAAATCAAAAACTCGATTACAATAGTTTTTCATTATCTTAGTTTTGCTTAAGGTTTTATTCCATTTGTTGATTGCGACTCTACAATGAACTTTAGTTATCTTAGATACTCGCATATGACCGAACTCTTTTAAGATGTGATTATCGAACAGCTCTTTTGTTTTAACGGCCGTACTTTCTCGTACGTCACGTTTATAGACTGATTCAAACCATAATTCAAATACTTCTTTAAACGTTTCATACGTTGGTTTCTGATAACCGTATTCCTGGAACTCACTCTTAAGTTTCATAGCAACTTGACGAGCTTCTTTTTCAGTTGTGAAACCTTGACGACCAGCACGAACGACCTTCCCAGATTCATCTAAACCGAGATAGGTATGAAACTTATAATAAGTTTGACCGTCTTTCTTTTGATAACTTTTAATTTTCAGCATTTTAAATTTCTCCTTTTAACACACGTGGGCAACGGGTATGTAAAAGGGCTTTTTAAATTATTCGTTAGGGTATTTCTTTTTCTTTTCTTGAACTTTCTTCATAGTATCAGTTAGTATATTATTAGTTTCAGCCAGTAAGTTTGAATCAATAGAAACACCTTGTTTTTTAGCAAGACTGATGTACTCAAGATTCTTCACGTTTATAATATTTAATAATTGATCTAGAGTGTAATCTACAAATCCATAGTTTGAATACGAGTTGAGAAAAATAGTATCTGTAAAAAATGTGTGAATACATTGAAATATTTTTTTATAATCAGTCATACGTATATCTTGATTCTTGCATTCATTTGCAATCATTCTATATAAGAAGTCGATTTTTTCTTGATGGTTCTGTTTTTCATTATTTTCATTAGCAACTTTAAGATAATACCTCCAGTAGAAAGAAGATATTTCATTTAAAGTTACTTTTAAACCTTTAGGATCTAAATCTAATTCTTTAAATTCTCCATTATTACTATAATAATTTGCTTCCTCGATTAATTCTTTAACAACATTCTCATAACTTCCATATAGTAATTCATCAATAGACATATCCCCGTATTCAGCTATTTTATTCAATCTTTTTTTGTTAGGTAGACTAACACCTCTTTCCCAGCGAGAAATAATACTATCTGCAGCAGCTGGAGAAAATATTGTACCGAATTCTTTTAAAGTCATATTCTTGCTTAATCGTATATTTTGAATCCTCAAGCCAATTTGTTTTTTGTCTTTATCCACTTTGACACCTCCATATCTCTATTATACACAAATTAAATAAAAAAACTACGAAAATGACGAAAAAGTTGTTGCTTGTCAAAACCGTTTCTGATAAGATATACATAGAAAGACGAAAATGACGTTTTAGGGAGGTGTGGAACATGAAGAACATTGTTGGAGGATATAGGATAATGACAGGCTTAACACAAAAAGAAATGGCAGACCACTTAAGCATTTCTGAAACAACTTATAGGAATAAAGAGAAAAAAAGAATACCTTTTAAAGATTATGAAATGGAATTAATTCTTGAAAAAGTGAGAGAGTATAGACCAGATACAGAAATAAAGGATATTTTTTTTAATTAACTTAAGACGAAAATGACGTAAAGGAGTGAAGAGAATGGCAGAATTGAAAATTGACGTATCCGAATCATTGGAAAAAGAATTGCAGCTTTTAATTTACACAACAGTGCAGAATGTTTTCGAAGACTCACTCAAGAAGGATTTATACTCCAGAGATTATTTATCACTTCCAGAGGTGTGTGAATACGTTCAAATATCTAGAGGAACTTTAAACACCTGGATATCTAAATATCAGTTAAAAACTATAAAAATAGGCGGACGAACTTTCATAAGTAAAAGTACATTGATTGAGTTTATGAATAATTTCGAAAATTAAAAAATAAATCGCGTGGGCAACGTAGTGTAAAAGAAGCATAGGTGAAATTTTAATTAACGAAAGGAAGAATAAATGATAAAAACTAAATCAGTCCTTGAAACAAAAGTAACTTTAATGGCTGCATACAATCGAATCGATAGTGATGTGAAATCAATCAATGAAGAAATATTGGATCTTATGGAAGAATATAATTTAGCGATTATAACGACACGATACTATGTACAGGCGCTGGAGGAACTCACAAAAGAGTTACATGATATTGAAATGCAGAAACGCACGATTGATGATGTATTGCACTTAATGTGAAAGGAGGTGAAACAAATGATGTTATGGCAAGCAGTATTTTTCTCTGTCTATGGTTTTATAATGGGTTTCATTTCTTATTGGGCAATCCGCACACTTATTCAAGTCATACGGTTAGATAACGCTATAGAACAATTACACACTACTTTAGATAATATAGAGCAAAAAAATAGCCTATAACTCGGCAAAGTTAAAGGCAAAAAATACAGGGAACGGAAACCCTTTTGGTAAAACTATCTCTTTGTCTAGTTTACCAATAAAACCGCTCTAGGTCAACAAAAACAAACTTGAGGAGCGATATAAAAATGGGTGTCAGAAAATTAGATTTGATAATGAAAATTGCAGATGAAAAAAGATTCGCAAAAGCATTGACTAAAACATTGAGTGAAAATTGGGATGGCGTAACAGAAAAATCTCAACAAAAATACATGAGAGAAGAATTCACCTTAGCTGAAATAGAACGATTGAGTGAACAGATGGAAACACTATTCGATTTATTAGAATCACGTTTAGATTGCATGGATGAGTTGCTCGAAACAATGGAAAAAGAAATGCTAAAGGAATAAATAAAATGGAGGTGGCAACTTGCTGTACATGAAGAAAGGAATCCGAGGGAATCAAATGCAAGCGATTGAATCGGAATTAGGCGATTTTGAATTACTCCGCACCGCTAAAGTAACGCAGTTTAAAAATGTAGAGGAACTAGAAAAAATAAAGTTTGACGAAGCGTATTACTTCATTGCAGGCGAGATGAAGTCACTCACACGCAACAATGAGAATGTAATCAGGCGCAGTGTGTTAGCTCTTGATTATGATGGGCTTAATCTTTCAGAAGAAGAATTCAAACAGCACCTACTAAACAAGATAAAGCCATTGGAGTTTTACGCCTATCCAACGATAAGACATCAGTTGATGGGCTTACGGTATAGAGTGATTTTAAAGCTTGATAGACCTTATACCAAAGAAGAGAGTGAACCACTCACGCATTATATTACTCGATTGATTGGCTTGAAGTATGATGAATCCTCAAAGGTTTTTAGCCAAATGCAAGGACTTCCAACAACATTCGAGGAAATATCCGTTTATGAACAAAGAACGCTCTATAACGAAGGAATAGGCGTAATAGAAGTAGATAGAGCAATACAGAAACAAAAAGAATGGAAAGAGAACCACCAGCAACAGAAACCGACTAGGAAACCAGTTTTAACGGTGAACTACCAACGGAAAAGAACCTTTACCGCTCAATACATGGAGAGTTTGTTGGAGTCCATCAGTGAGGGAGAACGCAATCAATATCTTACATCAGTAACAGGTAAGTTATTTTCATTAGGAATGCAAGCAGAGGCGGTTTATGAATGGATTCATATAGTAAATGATAACTTTATCCATCCGCCTCTTTTTGAAGATGAAGTGAATACACTATTTGGAAGCATACTGAAATCCGATCAGATAAAGCAGAAAGGAGGAAACTAATTGAGTAGAGAAATGCCAGATGAAATTTCAACCATGTTGAAGGAATATAAAGAAGCGACCAAAACCACTGTAAAAGAGCCACCTAAGACCGTAAAAGAGTTGGAACAGGCTCTCATTCAAAGAGGGATAGAAGAACGTGAGAAAAGAGAGTATGCAGTAGGCAAAGGCGAAAATGTGAAAGTGAAAAAGCCACGTTTAACACCGTTAGAAGTAGCTCATATCTTGCAAGAATATATACCTTTTGTGATTATAGATAAAATTGATAATCCAGTTAGTATGTATTTGATAGATGAAGGAATTTACACAACAAAAGAAGCCTATTTCTTCAAAGTCATTTCATATTTAGAAAACACACTTATTAAAAAAACGGCAGAGAATGTGCTATTTCATTTGAAAAACGAAGCAGCAGTAAAAGAAAAATACAGAGGAAATCAATTTATTTGTGTAGGAAATGGCATTTATAACGCTTTGTCTAATCAATTGGAAGAATACAGACCAGATTTACTTTTCACTTCAAAGATTGCAACGAATTATAGGGAAGTCACAAGCGAGCCAGAGAGAACCGGCTGGAAGTTTAGCGAAATGGTAAAAGACTGGTCAAATGATGATGAGGAATTAGAGCTTCTCTTTTGGCAGATCATACGAGCTAGCGTTCAGTTGAAGAATCGAGAACAATTCGTATTACTCCGAGATAGTGGAGGCGGACGAACTGGGAAAGGAACATTTGAAGAATTTATTGCCAGCTTGATTGGAAAAGAAAACACAATGGCCTTAACAGTTACGGAAATGACACAAAGTCACCAGCTACAAGGCATTGATACCGCTCAAGTAGTAATCGGAGATGATAATGATTCAAGCTCATTCATTAATGAACCAAGAGTGCTGAAATCACTTGTTACAGGCGATTCTATTAACGTAAATCCAAAGAACCAGCCACGGTTTTCTTATCAAGGTACACCATTAGTTATTCAATCAATAAATGGTCACTTGAGAACAACAGATGTTACAGGAGCATTCAAAAGAAGAATGCTGATTGTTCCTTTCGTTAAAAGTTTCAAAGGTGGAAAAGGGAATCCACGTATTAAAAACGAATATGCACACGATAAAGAAATATTAGAAGGGATCATGTACCAAGCCTTACAGTTAGAAGATTTTACATTGTTTATTCAACCAAAAGCTAGCGAAAAAGTGTTACATGAATTCACGTTAGAAAATGATGTAGTCGCAGATTTTTACGAGAATGTATTCCAGCACTTCCAAAGTGGACGGTTAAGAGTTGATTTTGTGTACACCTACTTTGTTCAATGGTCAAGAATGATAGGAAAACCGAGCAAACTATCACAACGGATGTTTGTTTCTCGATTAAATGAGTTTATCGCTAAATCGAGAGATTGGAGGCATACAGGACAACAAGCGCTTCAAGTGTTGGATTATTTTATAGAAGAAGACAATCTCATAGAGAATGAGCCATTTATTGAAGAATTAACTTATATACAGGATCGTTACCGCAAAGCTAGAAAAACTTGTTATGTAAATACTCGTAATGAAGAGATTCTCGAAGTGCAAGCAATAGAAAAGGAAATAGGCCAGATGGAACGTACCGCAGAGGCTATGCAATCCAGTAACTCAAACATGAAACTAATAGATGTTGAAAGTCATGAAAAACAATTAGCTGAAATGAAGAAATATAAAACAGAGTTAATGCAGTTATACAGTTTAAGAGGATAGATAACTGCATAGATAACTGCATGGATTTACGTTGATATGTAAGGCTTTATAGTAACCAATGCAGTTATGCAGTTATCTTTTTAAATATTATATAAAGAAAAAAGAAAAGTATAGACATTTGTATATATATATATAAATAAATATGAGGAAACTTAACTGCATAACTGCATTGGCCTATAAACGTTGATTTAACAACACTTTTCATGCAGTTATCTAATTCACAGCGGGTTTGACTTAACTGCATTGGCTGGGAAATGGAATTTTTATCGGTTAACTAGATTAATAAACAAAAAAACTGGGGGAAAACACATGATCATAAATGAATTAGTGAAAGAATTAGAAATACCAGAAATTGCATTGTACAGAGATGAACCAGATGGCTGGGAACAATTTACTAAAAAAGATTCGCCATTGGCCTTTTATGATTTGCCTGTCGTTAAACAAGAGCAACTGGTGGAATGGTGTGAAGGATTGGATAAACGTAAAACAACAAATCCGTTACATGATACGTATAACTTGAAACATGTATTCGAACATGGCCGGTTTTACGTATCAAATGGAGCTATGAAAGGAGCGTTGGTATTAAGTGGATTTACACCAGACGATCTCACACGCTTAAATTGGCGGTTTAATATCTCTGAAAAATCGTTAAAAAAAGAGTATAACAAAGCTGGATATATTCAATAAAAAGTGAGGGAATCCGATTTCTTTAGACACGCTTTACTGATAGATGAGTAAGCAAGGCAAATTTTTTCTGAAAAGGTGGGAGGTCTTATTGAAAACAAATTAATTCAAGAATATTTCATGCTGGAAGAATCTATTCAACAAGCGGAGGAACGCATAAAGCGAATGGACTACTCTTTTTATAATCGTTCCCTCACTACACGCAATCACTATTATGACGACCAGTTAACAGTAAAGGCCTTCAATATAGAGCTAGAGGTGTGCGATCATGTGACAGTGATTCAGAACATGGAAAAGCACATCGAAGACGATAAGAAGAAACAACGGTACTTCTTGCAGTATTTGGATTCGATCTCTTCTATTGAACGACACTATTTCAAAAAGCGGTATGTATTCCATGAAAACGTGGAGTGCCAGAAGCGGATTGAAGAAGCTCTCATGGAGGAGATAAGCGAGATAGAGGAAGCTTTGCAGCGTATGAATGGACTCACGCCAGATTTAAGAGAAAGTATCAGAGATGGCACTGTATTAGGTTTTGAAGACATGTTGGAACTATTGGAGGTGTAAAAACAATGGATGAAACCGCAGCTAAACTAAAAACGTTAGATAAGTTAGTGCAAACTATTTTGAAAGAAGAAGCACCTATACGAGAAAGTTATTATTTGAATAATTGGTACAGGTATAAGAAGAACATTAAAGACTTAGAGGCAACTGGATTAAGCAATGCAAAGAGATTGTTCAAAGCACTTAAAGAGCTTTCTACAGAAGATAGAAATTTCCTTGCGACTAAGTACGACAGACCGACAATCGAGCGAGGACTAATTAAAGCACATCCCAGCGATCAAATTGTTGCCGATGAGTTGGATATGGAAGCAAGCGAATACACGAAACAAAGGCGAGCAGTACAAAAAAAATTAAAGTTAATTATGCAAGAACATAGTGATAAGGAGCGTATGGATAAGTATGAAAGAATACAAAATATAAATTGAGGAGAAACCGCATGAGAAATAGAGAAGACAGATTACTATTCACTTTAGAAGGCAGTTTTTATAAAAAGATTCACGAGGGTTATAACACATCAGTGTATTTGTTTCATGATGATACGGCTGGAAACTTATCCGTTGGCGTTCATGATGATCTAGATATGGAGATTGGAAAAGAGTATCAGATTGAAGCAGCAGCGTACGGACACATGAGAGAGAAATCAGGCGGAAAAATTATTTATAGTAATCGTATTACAGTAGCAAACATCAAACCATTAAATAAAACTAAAACAAAAGGGGATAAATAAAATGACAAACTATTATACAAAAGAATTAAACGTAAAGAACCATAAGAAAGTGAAACAATTCGCTGGGGAAGTTGATAGAGTAATCGCTGAAGTAGTGACACTGAAACAAAAGAAAGAACTATCATCTGAACGTATTCCAGCAATCAAAGAAGCATTGACTCACTTAGTCACTGATGTAGATATCATCAATGATGAAGGTAAACGTAAGTTGGTACTGAAACGTAAGAGAGAACTACAAGACGAGCTGGACGAACTGGAGCTATTCGCACACATGGATATTGAATCCTATAAGCAGAAACAGTTAGATCCGTTGCTTGAGTTAGGAGAAGAAGCAAGCAAGGAATATAGAGAGTACTCTGATCGGACAGATACATTACTCAAAGAAGCACGTGAAGAACTGAAAGAAAAAGAAACTGAAATCTTATTGGCAAGGCGTGACCATTCGTTTAATAAATATAGTAAGTACTATGATGAGATGAAACAGAAAGCAAGAGTGGAACAAGTCAAAGCTGAAAGAGAAAAAGAAAAAATAAAAAACGAACAAGCAAAAATTATTCACGTAGACAAAGATGGAAATGAAATAGTGGGTAGGGTTAACTGGAAGAAATAGGATAAGCGCAAACAAGCGAGGGTGGAAGAGAAGCGTTTAGCAGAGATTGAGCTAAACAAACCGCACGACCTAATATGTAATAACTGTGGTGAGCCATTCAAGAGCAAGCGTAAGAAGATGTATTGTTCCAATAAGTGCATGCACAAATACAACCACGCTAGAAAGACATTGCGCAGAAGGAAGTGGGCTGAGCGTAACGGACAGGTTGAGTGGGATATAACAGTAGACAAGTTAGTCAAACTATATGACAACACATGCTACTTATGTAGTGAAGAGTGTGACAGTCAAGACTATGAGCAGAGGGACTATAGAACGTTCATTGCTGGTAGTAACTATCCATCAATAGAGCATGTCATTCCATTGAGTAAAGGTGGAACACACACATGGGATAACGTAAGGCTCGCACATATTCATTGCAATATAATCAAGAGTGACAAACAGATAGACACTAACAAAGAACAACTACAATTGCCGGTGTGACGAGAGAAGTTAACCGGTTCTGCCCCCGTCCGCTCAAAAATAGTTAAAATATTTAAGACCGGCGGTGAAGAAGTACGTAACGCACAAGAGGTTATATAGACCGTGTAGGTATCGAGGAAGAAAGGAGGTGTGTCAGTGGCAAAAGTTAGCGAGATTAAAAACGATAAAGAGGTACAAAGAAAAATCAATAAAGAAATGAAACGATTAAATGGTTTATTTGAGAAGATACCAAAAGAAAAGAAAGACGTTGTGCAATCCTTAATTGATAGTGCTTCATTTCATACGGTTATCTTGAATACGCTAGAGAAACACATCGCAGAACATGGAACGACCAGCCAATATCAAAATGGAGCTAATCAGTGGGGAACTAAGAGAAGTCCAGAGGTGGAAGTATATAATTCAATGATTAAAAACCATATGGGAATTATTAAACAGCTCACTGATCTAATTGATAAAACAGGTGGAGAAACTGATGATGGTTTTGACGCATTCTTACAGAAAAGATATTAATAAGCTGAAAAGGAGACGAACAAATGAGTAAATATGATGAATTAAAGAAAGAAATAGCTGTAAAAAACAATGAGTATGGGAAAAACATTGATAAGTTATTGGCTAAATCTTCACTCACAAAAAGAGAAAAACAAAAGATTAGAATCAAATTTAAAATAGATAGTTTATTGAGATAATATTTTTAGTGCTGATTCAATAAAATAAAGGAGGTGATAAAATGGAAAAAGAAATTAGATTGGGAAATAAGCTCACTACTGAAGATATTACAAAAGATGAGTATATCACACGCATGCAAGAACGGTTTGCAAATAGTGGAAAATCTACTTTAAGTGAAACGGAACAACGTGAACTTAAAAAGAAGATTATGCTTAAAGAAATTGATTCAATGCTGGTTTAACATATCAAAAGGCTATCCATTCAGTTGGGTAGTCTTTTGATATTGTAATTACAATCACACAAGTATTTGTGAAAATGTGTTGGAAAGGGTTTTCGAAAAAGATACAATGGGTATAGGTGATGAGTAGATATAGTGAAGAATCGGTGGAGAGTGGGATGTGCAAAACAGAAGAATGGAGGAGTATTCAGATGAATTTTATTTAAAAAGTAAAAGAACTAGCTTCTTCAAGAGATAGTAACAACTTAGAGGATTTCAGAAAAGAAATGAAGCAACGTGAACAAGTTACAGATGATTCTATAATGAAAATAAGGAGTGAAGACATGGGCTTCTCACTTCAAACTAAAGGCATTGAATCATACAAGAATAAACAATTTGATGAAGCCGAAGAGTATTTCGTGCAAGCCATGGCTAAAGGTTTCTATTCCCCAGGCGGTTTACTGTATCTTGCTAAGATATACAGAAAGAAACAAGATTATTCTAGTGAACTAGCATTATTAGAAATAGGATTGCAGCGTTTAAAGGATGATGGCGATAATAATTATGGCCAGAATATTGTGAAGTTAGAGGAACGGTTGTCTAAAGTGAAACACTTAAAAGAAGCCCTGGATAATTAATACCTTTAAAGTAGTTGTGGCAGGTGTATGATCCGTAACATTAATATTAAATACAAGCCGTTAATTTTAAAAAAATAGTGATAGGAGTTTTTACATATGATAAGCACACCAAAGAAAACAAAAGCAGATGAGCTTTACAGCCAATTTAAAAAGGAAGTTGATACAGTTATCATTGACGATCAAAAAGATATAGGTATGGAAGAGATATACGAACTAATGAAGCTATCTGAATACGACTTAGCGAGGGCATTATATACGGCTTACAGTTTAGGCTATTCACGGAACGCAGATACCACATCTCATATATAATTACAAAACGTATTCTTATGACCAGCACACAAGCCATGTGTACATTGCTGACCTATAACGTTTCACGAAGCTATCTGAAATGACCTTAGGATTACCATGAGAGACACCGAAATGCCGGCACTAAAGCATTGATGGCCACATTATCAATTTATCCACTCATGTTATTTATAATAGGTTTATTGGTATTCATTTTATTTTCTACACTAGAGGTAAGAGAAGGGCAGACTCATCGCCAGAGGCATATTTAATCGATTTAAGCGTTTTTGAACGTTCACTTTGCTAGTTGTATAAATGGGGAATAGCGTTCTAATAAGCTCATATAAAGCCTATAAGCATAGTGCTGTTTACTAGAGTTGTATTTTAGGATACACTGAATCATTAAGCTAATTATTTTATGGATCAAATTTATAATGCAGCGTACGAAGACAAAATAAAACCACTCTATAAAAGAGTGGCCTATTTCCCCATTGCCCTGCACAAACACTTGCAGTAAAACCTTGCATATAGTCCTTGCATACGTGCTTATTTTGTATTGATAGCTATTGTGCTATGAAATAGTTTCTTCTATTATATATACTCGAATATTGTACATTGTTAAATCACATTATCAAGGCTCTTCTAAACCCCTCGTCTCCATTTGAAAAGCTTTAAATTCAAGTGTTAAACAAATAAAAAAGAGTTCAAAAGGTTGTTATATCAACTTTTTGAACTTTTTTTATTTTTAATGAACATGGGAGTATTGATCTTTTTATTTAATGATTTACATTATGTAATCTAATCATATGATTTTCTACAATAGTTTCCACCTTTTGTTCCGATGTCAACAGTATATTGTTTGAAAGTTTTAGTTAACAGTCGATAAAAATCATCTGTTAACGGGTGGTAGTCTATAAAAGGGCAAGACTGTACAGAAGAAATTCAAAGAATTCGTATGACATAATAGAAATACCAAGCAGAAAACCCATTTAGCTCATTAGAAATTAGATGAGGAGGTCTGACTATCCCTGTCCAAACTTTCTTGTTTATTAATTCTTTAAAGCCACCTAACAAAGATCTTCATGAAAATGGGCAAAAAAAATCAAATAATTGTCTTGCCGATACATTATTATTAAAATTAGCATGATTTGGATGGAAGTTGATCAATATATATATAGAATAAAATTTAAGGAGAAAAATATGCTCTATAAAACACACGTAACAGTTACTTATGCACTCGCATTACCACTATTGATGTCAACGGATTCCCTCTTCATTGGAAACGTAGTTGCGTTAGGAATTGGATCTGTTTTTCCGGATATAGATCATCCAAGATCATATATTGGAAGAAGGCTACAAGGAGTCAGTCACATTGTAGGAAAAATATTTGGACATAGGGGACTTGCACATTCTATTGTAGGGATTTTTTTCTTCTTGTATCTGAGTCGGTTTATTCTCTTTCATTTACAATTGCCAATAGAATGGGGAGATTGGTTTATACTCGGATACATTAGCCATATGGTAGAAGACTCTTTTTCAAAAACAGGTGTAGCATGGCTCCAGCCAATTTATAATAAGCGTATACAGTTCGGATTCAAAAGAATTTTTTATACTACGGGGAAATTTACAGAAACAGTTATTTTCTTAATATCATGTGGGGGTCTAGTTTATCAACTGTTTTATTTTTGATAAAGACGACTTTCGCAATAAAAATCTAAACATATAATAATGTTATTACTATTGTATCAAAATTATTTAGGAGTATAATACTGAAAGTAGTTGAAAAATAAATGATTTTAATTTAGTGAAAGTGTTCTTGTGAAACAACTAACTTGCATAAGCGATTAGTGGTATGGCGGAATGAAAGACTCTTTTTTAAAATAGAAGAAAATTATAATTAGCATTTATTTTTCTTATTTGTATTTGCGAGGTATACTTAATAAGAAAGAGAAAGGAGGGTTTTTAATGAATCCGGTCATCGATGAACTTTATCAAATTGAACAAAAAACTGTGAGTATAAAAGATTCTATTAGTGAAAAAAAAGAGGAAATCAGACAACAATTCGAGAAAGAACAAATGCAATTTGAAAAAGAGCTTAAAGAGGAAACTCAAGAAGTGATTGCTGAAGTTCAAAAACATTTCCAAGAGACAGAGAATAAGAAACAAGTTGAATTAGATCGGCAATATCAACTAGAAATTGAGGTTTTAGAAACAGAATTTCAAAATAAACAGGTAGAAATCATTGAAGAACTTTTTGAAAACATGATTAAACTTTGAGGTGAGTCGATTGCCAAATGAATATATTGCTATAGTAACAAAAATTCGCGGTATGGAAGGCAAACTTTTAAGTAAATCTTCCTTTGTAGACATGACCTATCTTAATTCCTCTATTGAGGTTGTCTCTTTTCTAAAAAAACAGCCTGAATACCGCCATCTATTTGAAGATATTCCTAAAACAAAGATGTATCGAAGCCATCTTGAGGCCTTACTTAATGCCTCTATTTATGAAAGCATGAATAAGTTATACCACTTTGCTAATTTCAAGCAAAGAGAGTTTTTGAAAATTTATGGTATCACTTATGAAGTGAGTGTATTGAAAAAATTCTTACGAAAAGCTTTTGATATAGACGAAATTTATGAAGAAATCAGCGATGAGTATTTAGGTCATTTAAAAAAACATTCCAATTTAGATTTTGAGGCTTTAAGAGCAGCGTCTTCGTTAAATGAATACCGGGAAGTGTTGAAAGGGAGTCGTTATTATAAAGCTATCGAGTCGCTGGAAAGTCTACAGTCTCCTCGATTGTTTGATTACGAAACGGCGTTGGATACTTTTGCTTTTCAACAAATTTGGAAATCAAAAAATCAATTATTAAATAAAAAAGAACAGAAGATATTTGAAAAATTATATGGAACGAAATTTGATTTGTTAAATATAATGTTTATTTATCGGTATAAAAAGTTTTATAATTTGCCACCGGAACAAATTATTACGCTGATTATTCCTATTCAACATAAATTACGAGAAAATGAATTAACAAAATTAATTCATGCGAAGGATTTAGATGAGTTTTGGAAAATAGTAAATGACACGAAATACAGTAAGTATATGGAGAATATTGAAAATGGAGTAGAGTTAGAAATTCTTTCAGATAATTTGTTGAAACAAATTATCGAACAGCAAAGAAAAAAAGATCCTTATTCTGTAATTTCCTTATATAGTTATTTAACAAAAAAAGAAGAAGAAGTAGATAAACTTACCACTGTTATAGAAGCGATTCACTATGATAGAAGACCTGATGAAATTCAGGAAATGATTGGTGTTAAAGAATACAAGTCACGTGAAAAGGGGGATAACAGGTGATTACCAAAATGAAAATGCTAACTATTTCTGGTCCAAAAGACGATATAGACCGTATGGTTGATGTGTATTTGTCTAAATATCAAATTCATTTAGAAAATGCATTGACTGAATTATATGGAGCAAAAACTTTGCGACCATATGTAAGTTCTAGTCCATTTAAAGAATATCTCGAAAGAATCAATATATTGATTGATTATATTGGTCCAGATGCGCTCGAAGATGTGCAAAATGTTGAAGAAAATAATGCTACATTAGAGACTATCCAACATTTGATTAAACAATTAGAAAAAGATACCAATCCTTATCATCAGAAAGTTGTCCAATATCAAACTGTAAAAGATAAAAAGCAAGAATCTTTAGATTTAGTAAAGCCTTTTGAAAATTTAGATTATCCCTTAGAAAAAATATTGAAAATGGATAGTATACGGTTTAGATTTGGGAGATTCACGAATGATAATTATTTAAAATTCAAAAAGTATGTATATGATATGACTGCATCCATTTTCATTGAATGTACGCAAGACGAAAAATACACTTATGGTGTTTATTTCACACCTATCACGAGTCTACAACGTGTAGATGCGATGTATGTCTCAATGAATTGGGAGAGGATTTTTATTCCAGATGATTTTACTGGAACCCCCAAAGAAAATAAAGAAAAATTGATGCAGGAAATCAATACGCTAGAAAAGCATATTACAGATAATCAAGAAATCATCAACAAAATCTTGCGTCCCTATAGGTTTCCCATCATAAGAGTCAAGAATCGCTTGGAGAAGTTGAATAATCATTTTAATATTCGAAAATATGCTGCATTAACACATGATGAGAATGTCCAAAAAGAAACCCGTTATTTACTTCGAGGCTGGATGCCTTCAAGAGAAGCGAAACAGTTTGCAAAAGAAACGGATCCCGATCCTAATGTGATTGTGATCGTGGAAAATGATGAAGACGAAAAGGAGGTGATACCCCCCACGAAGATAAATAATATTGGCATTTTTCGTCCATATGAAATGTTTATAAAAATGTATGGTGTTCCAAACTACAAAGAATTTGATCCAACTTGGTTAATTGCATCAACGTATTCTTTGCTTTTCGGTGCAATGTTTGGAGATGTAGGTCAGGGCTTAATTTTAGCTCTAGTTGGTTTTACGTTATATAAACAAAAACAAATGGATTTGGGGGGGATCATCGGCCTAGCTGGAATGTTTTCTGCTCTATTTGGAGTACTGTATGGTAGTGTATTTGGATTTGAAGAAATCATTCCTGCTCTTTGGCTCCATCCGTTGACCGCCATGTCGACGTTGCCCTTTTTGGGATCTATCAATACGATTTTTGTAGTAGCGATTCTATTCGGGGTATTTCTTATTTTCACAACTTTATTTTTCAATATATATAATAAAGTTCATGAAAAGGAAACAGGAGAGGCTATTTTCGATCGGAATGGTCTAGCCGGCTTACTCTTTTACACTTCTATGATTGGTATTATAGGACTGTATATGCTGAATCAACCTCTACCAGCAACTTTCTTATTGTTAATTATGTTTGGAGTTCCTTTACTGCTGATTGCTTTTGAACAACCGATATTAGCGAGGATCGAGCATATACCACGACAAGATGGAGGTAAAGGGACTTTGCTCGTACAAGCTTTTTTTGAAATATTTGAAGTTGTTTTGAGCTATGTTTCTAATACAATTTCCTTTGTTCGTGTGGGCGCATTTGCTGTAAGTCATGGTGCAATGATGCAGGTAGTGATGATGTTAGCGGGAGCAACAGATGGCGGGAGCATTAATTGGTTGGTCGTTATTTTAGGAAATATTTTTGTTACCTTATTAGAGGGGTTAGTCGTTGGGATCCAAGTATTGCGTTTAGAATTTTATGAAATTTTTAGTCACTTTTATAAAGGTGACGGAAGACAGTTTATCAATCACATAAATAAAAATTGAAATGAGGAATTTTAAATGAGTATGCTTATAAAAATCACGTTGGTCATCACCCTGTTTTTAGGTTTCGTAGTGCCATTTTCTTATTATTTTTCTGGGAAAAAATCACGTAATCGTTACAAGAAATCATTAACCGTAAATATCCTTTCTATTTTTGGTGGAATTGTTTTAGCGACAATCTTAGCCTATTCCCCAGATTTACATGTTGCAGCAACTGAGGTATCTTCTACTGCAGAAGCGACACTCACATCTACTCCTGGGTTTGCTACTGGAATGGGATACATTGCGGCTGCTTTAGTTACGGGCTTATCTTGTATTGGAGGTGGCGTCGCAGTTGCCAGCGCTGCGTCAGCGGCTTTAGGGGCTATTAGTGAAGATGATTCTATATTTGGTCGTTCCCTAATATTTGTAGGGTTGGCCGAAGGGATCGCTTTATATGGCTTAATTATCTCCTTCATGATATTAGGACAGTTATAAGAAATGAAAATGTATTTAATTAGTGAAAATATCAATACCTATACAGGTATGCGTTTAGCTGGCGTCGAAGGTGTAGTTGTCCATGGAAAAACAGATGTAAAAAAGGAGCTGCTGAAAGCAGTCCAAAATAAAGAGTATGCAATCATATTGATTACAGAAAAAATTGCAGAAGAATTTCCAGAAATAGTTTCCGATGTCCGATTAAATTATAAACAACCTCTACTTGTAGAAATCCCAGACCGTTATGGTACAGGGAGAAAAGAAGATTTTATTACTAATTATGTTAATGAAGCTATTGGCATAAAACTCTAATTAGTGGGTGATTGCTATGAATAATGATGAAAAAATTATTCTCTTTCAAGAGATGGCGTTTAATCATATAGAAAAAGAAGTACAAGAACAAGTTGAACAGTACAAAAGATCTTTAAAACAAATGTATGAAGAACAAAAAGAAACGAAAAGAAAAAAGGCATCAATTGAAGTTGAAACAGAAAAAGAGATACTCAAAAAAGAAAGTAATAAACGCATTGTCCAAAAGCAATTACAACAGCAAAGATCTATTTATAAAAAACAACAGCAACTGAAAGAAAATGTATTCAAACAATTACGAGAACGCATTGAACAATTTATGAAAACGGAAGAGTATATTTCTCTGCTCAAAAGACAGATAGATAAAATTTTAACGATTGCTAAAGATGAAGAAGTAATGATATATATAGATGAGAATGATGAAGAGCTTATCCCACTATTAGAGGAATATGCAAATCATTCGATAACTGTCTCCACTCGTCCTTTTATTGGTGGAACACGGGGTGTTGTTCAGTCGAGACGGCTGTTAATAGATCAATCCTTTTTAAGGAAATTAGAGGATGCGCAGGCCAACTTCTCTTTTGATTACACAAAGGAGGAAGATTAAATCGTGAAAGAATTAGGTAAAGTTTATGGTATAAATGGACCGGTAGTTTATGTTAAAGGAAGAACGTTGTTTCAAATGGCCGAAAAAGTTTTTGTGGGACGTCAGAAATTAATTGGAGAAGTCATTTCTTTAAATAGTAAAATGACAACGATCCAGGTGTACGAAGAAACTTCAGGAATGAAACCGGGTGAACCTGTTTATTCGACTGGTTACCCAATGAGTGTCATCCTTGGACCAGGAATCTTGAATAATATATTTGACGGCATAGAAAGGCCACTAAAAGATATTGAAAAAATCAGTGGAGATTTTATTAAAAAAGGAGTTGAAGTGACTCCTTTAAATACCGAAAAAAAATGGCAAGTACACTTATTAGTTGCAGTTGGCCAGGAAGTGTTGGGTGGAACAATTATCGCCGAAGTACCTGAAACCAAAACTATTATGCACAAAGCGATGGTTCCACCAAATGTTGAAGGCACTGTTATAGAAATAGCTAATGATGGAGAATATACAATCGAAGAAACTATAGTGAAAATTCAACAATTAGATTTATCGATCATAGATGTAAAATTGGCTCAAGAATGGCCAATACGTATACCGCGACCAGTAAGTAAACGATACGAGAGTACAATTCCATTAGTTACAGGGCAAAGGGTAGTGGATACATTATTCCCAATTGCTAAAGGTGGAACTGCAGCTATACCTGGAGGGTTCGGGACCGGTAAAACAATGATGCAGCATCAAATTGCAAAATATTCCGATGCAGATATTATTATCTACATTGGTTGTGGAGAACGTGGAAATGAAATGACAGAAGTTTTAGAAGATTTTTCAAAATTAGAAGATCCTAAATCGGGAAATTCTCTTATGGAACGGACGGCATTAATTGCGAATACTTCCAACATGCCAGTAGCAGCTAGAGAGGCTTCGATATATACCGGAGTTACACTAGCAGAATATTACCGTGACATGGGATATGATGTAGCCATCATGGCCGATTCTACTTCTAGATGGGCCGAGGCATTAAGGGAACTATCGGGCAGATTGGAAGAAATGCCTGCAGAAGAAGGCTTTCCAGCATATTTGGCAAGTCGAATTGCATCTTTTTATGAAAGAGCAGGATTGATGCAGAATTTGAATGAAACAGAAGGATCAGTGTCGATCATCGGTGCAGTTTCTCCACAAGGAGGAGATTTTTCTGAACCCGTGACCCAACAGACCAAACGATTTGTTCGTTGTTTCTGGGGACTAGACAAAGCTCTTGCCTACGAAAGACATTATCCAGCTATTCACTGGCTCAAAAGTTACAGCGAATATGTGGGTGATTTGGCTGCATGGTATCGTGATAATGTATCCCCTGATTTTGTTAGCAATCGAAGCCAATTGATGGAAATATTGCATCAAGAAAGTGCCTTAATGGAAGTAGTCAAATTAATTGGTAACGATGTATTACCGGATGATCAAAAATTGACCATTGAAATTGCACGAGTGATCCGACTTGGATTTCTTCAACAAAATGCGTTTCACGCAGATGACACAGCCGTTCCGTTGGATAAACAAGCTAAGATGATGGCGATCATCCTCTATCTTCGGGAAAAATGTCGGTCTCTAATTGCCATAGGAATGCCAATGTCTCTTTTATTAAACGAAGACATTTTCCCAAAGATTATTTCTATAAAATATGATGTTCCAAATGATAAATTAGAACTGTTAGACAATTATTATGAACAAATCGATCTATTCTACAATAAAATTATGGAAAAAAATGCTTAAGGAGGGAATCAAGTGGCAATTGAATATTTAGGTCTTGACTCGATAAATGGCCCTCTTGTAGTTTTGGAAGGAATTCAAGATGCGGCATATGATGATATTGTAGAGTTTGTAGTGGAAAGAGAAGAACATAAATTAGGTAGGATCATAGAAATGTATGAAAATAAAGCAGTCATACAAGTTTTTGAGTCTACTGCTAACATGTCTTTAGATAATACCCATACAAAACTTACTGGTCACGCAATGGAACTCCCTTTAGCTCCAGAAATATTGGGAAGAACATTTGACGGGATCGGAAGGCCTATTGATGGACTTGGAGAGATAAATTATGTGGTAAAAAGAGATGTGAATGGACTTCCGATGAATCCAGTATCTCGAGAATACCCAAGAAACTTTATTCAAACTGGAGTCTCAGCAATTGATGCATTGACCACTCTGATTCGTGGACAAAAATTACCTATTTTCTCGGGTGATGGACTTCCACACGACCAGTTAGCTGCCCAGATAGTGAGACAAGCAAGCCTCAAAACTGAGGAAGAAGAAGAATTCGGAATAGTTTTCGCAGCAATGGGAGTGAAGCATGACGTCGCTGATTATTTTAAAAGAACGTTTGAAGAGAGCGGTGTTTTAGACCACGTAACGATGTTCTTGAATTTGGCTGACGATCCTGTTGTTGAGAGGTTGATCACCCCTAAGGTGGCTCTTACGGCTGCTGAGTATTTAGCTTTTGATTTAGGTATGCATATCCTAGTCGTTATGACAGATATGACTTCTTACTGCGAAGCATTAAGAGAAGTGTCTGCTTCAAAACAAGAAATACCTTCACGGAAAGGTTATCCAGGGTATTTATATAGTGATTTAGCAAGTTTATATGAACGCGCGGGGATTTTAGCAGACAAACCAGGTTCTGTTACGCAAATTCCCATTCTGACAATGCCGAATGATGATATTACGCATCCTATTCCTGATTTAACAGGGTATATAACGGAAGGTCAAATCGTTTTGGATCGATCACTAGAAGGAAAATCTATCTATCCGCCAATCAATGTTCTCCCTTCCCTTTCTCGCCTAATGAAAGATGGAATCGGGAAAGGCTTTACACGAGAAGATCATCAAGATGTTGCCAATCAGTTATTTGCCTCATATTCTAGGGTAACGGATGCTCGTTCTTTGGCCTCTGTAATAGGTGAGGATGAGCTGTCGGATATAGACAAGAAATATATCGAATTTGGGAATAAATTTGAAAGAGAATTTATTGGTCAAGAAAAAGATGAGAGTCGCTCAATAGAAGAAACCTTGGAAAAAGCATGGGAATTGTTGCGTATCTTACCTCGTCACGAATTGGATAGAATAGATACGGAACTATTAAATCAATATTATAAAGTAGGAAGGTGATCTTTGTGGTTGAAGATTTCACACCAACTAAAGGTAATTTGATGCAAGTATCGAAGACATTAGCACTGTCTGAACAAGGTTATAGCTTGATGGATAGAAAACGAACAATTTTGATTAATGAGATCATGGCATTAGTCGCAAAAGCCGAGACTATTCAAAAAGAAATCGATCAGACATTTCGTAGAGCCTATAAAGCCCTAGAGCAGGCAAATATTCAATCTGGAATTCATAACGTTCAAGAAATAGCAGCGACTGTCCCGATTGAAGACTCTATTCAAATGAAAGTTCGAAGTGTAATGGGAACGGAAATTCCACTTATTGATTTTGAAGAATCTCCGACACGCCCTAGTTATGCTTTTTATAGTACAAGTGCTTCTCTAGACGAAGCACGAGTAGCCTTTGAAGAAGTAAAAAAGCTGACTATTCAATTGTCCGTTATAGAAAATTCGGCTTATCGTTTGGCTAATAATATTCGGAAAACGCAAAAAAGAGCAAATGCTTTAAAAAATATATCGATACCGAAATTAGAAACAGCTAAAAATGAAATTGAATCAGAATTAGAAGAAAAAGAACGAGAAGAGTTTACACGATTAAAAGTGGTAAAAGAAAATATCCAAAAATCGTCAAACAAGTTTTAAAAATACCCCATCTTGTGAAAAAAGAGAGCGAATCTTTTTTCTGCAAAATGGGGTATTTTAGTGTTCAGAAACATCAAATTTTACGGTACAACATCATGTGTGTGATTTCTTCAATGATTTTTTTTTCATTTGTTTCAGGTAAACTAGCGATTCGCTGCAAAGCTTTTTCCGTGTACTTTTCTGCTAATAGTTGGGCTTCTTTTACACCGCCTGCTGTTATTACTAAATCTCTGACTTTTAAGACATCAGCCTCGGTCATACTTTCTTTTTTTCTTAAATAGGGAAGAATGGTATCTTTGTCTTTTTGTAAGGCATAAATTAAAGGTGCTGAATATACTCCTTGACGCACATCTTCTAATACCGGTTTTCCCAACTGTTCGGGTGTTTGAGTATAATCTAAAATGTCATCTATGATTTGAAAAGCCATACCAATATGATTACCCAAATAATAACTATTCAAAGAAAACTTATGAGAGCTCTGTCCTTCGATGGAACCTGCATAACATGCCAAAGCAAACAACTGAGCAGTTTTACCAGAAATTTGAGTAAGATAGTTTCGAATAGTCATGTCTTCTTTATAGCGTAAATGTAGTTGATTTAACTCGCCCATTAGTATACGCTCCATGCCTCTTGAGTTAAACACTAAGTGATCAAAGGAACGAGCGTATTCTGAAAGAAGTTTGAATACTACTGTAAACAAGTAATCTCCCGCATATACGGCTATATTTTTCCCATATTTTGCCTGAATGGAGATTTGTTGTCTGCGTTCCTCAGCATCATCGATGATATCATCATGAATCAAAGTTGCAGTATGGAGTAATTCTACTGCTGCTGCAATATGTTGAGCTCTTTTTGGAGAATGATCATCTCCGAAAGTTGAAAACAGATGAACAAAAGCAGGACGGAGGAGTTTTCCTCCTGAATGGAGCATGTCTAATATAGCATCTTCGATGTCTTTATTCCGAATAAAAATCTCTGTATCAATAACACTGATAGTATTTTCTAGCTGTTTTTTTAATTCCGGATAATTATTCCAAATAGGATGTACTTCCATAAACTCTCCTCCTTTCTTCTAACTAATTCCTAGTATACGATAAAAAAAGAATGAAGGAGAGAGTAAATCTCCCTTCATTCTTTTTGTTTTACTGAGAAAAAAATTTATTTTTGGCTATACATGGATTTGGGCTTACCATACCACCACTTGCCAACCATTTTTTGGATCCAAGGAATGACATAGTAATCTAAACCAAATGCACGACCTGAACCATTCATTAACGCGACGGCTACAAATATGAACCAGATGTTCACCCAATAAAACATTCCAGAGAGAGTGAAGCTGACAACGAGAGCAATGGTCACTGCATTAACCAGCCAAGTGAAGAGACCTGCAATCAATGCTAATCCAATTCCAATTTCTACGAGTGTCATGAATTTTTGGAAAAGGAGTGCGATATCAGCGTTAGGTACCATTACTTCCATAATAGATTCGAACCAATCTGGTGCGTCAGAGAAAATCATCATAGGTTCTTCGCCATAGACATAGTTTAGACCAAATACAGGCTCAGCAGGTGTGGTTGTTTCAGCTGCCTCTGTAGCTCCAGAAGTAACATCTTGTAACCAAGAGAATGGAAGAGTGACTGTATCCCCAAACCAGCTTGTAGCACCGAATAGCCCAAATGCTTTCTTAAGACCTTCAATAAGCCACATGCTACCATAGAAAACACGTAAAGGAACGCTCCATAAAACATTACCGTAGCGGGAAAGATGACCGCGGAATATATTTCTATGATCTCTGATGTGGAAGAACTCATGGAATATATACTGTACTGCATAATAACCGGAACGGATTTCGAAGAAATACAATAAGTTGACCAAATGTTTAACTAAAATAGCAAAGAAACCAGATAAATTATATTTGCCCATCAACTCGGCAACTCCATACGTAGAACCGATAGAGACCATAAATCCTTGATAATTGCTTTCATGTATATGTTTTTCTGTTCCTTCTATGTCTGCGATAATGTTTTTTGCAGCGGTATGACCTGTTTGTTCAGCTGCTTGAACGATTTGCGGAGTAGGGACCCCATCTTCTTCGTAATAGACTAAGTCACCAATTACATAGACATGTTCAAATCCTTTTGCTTCCATGTATTGATTGGCTACCAAACGACCTGCTCGAGCTTGCTCCATATCAAACTCATCAGTATCCGAGTTTGCTTTTACACCAGCAGTCCAGATTAATGTATGAGTAGGGATTTTTTCTCCAGACTTCAATTCAATGAAATCTGATTCTACTTTAACAATTGGCGAACTTTTTAATAATTGAATTCCGCGTTTTTCCATATAACGTTCAGCTTTTTCAGCATTTTTGCGAGAAATCATATTTAAAATGGTTGGTACTGCTTCAACTACGATCAAAGAGATTTCTTTAGGATCGATTTTATTATCTTTAGCTAATCTTTCTTTCCAATCAGCAAGTTCTCCAATCATTTCAATTCCTGTAAATCCTGAACCACAGACTGTGAAAGTCAGCATTGCTTTACGTTTTGCTGCATCCCGTTCCAGTGCAGCTCTAGCGACGGTTTCCTCGATATGTTGGCGGATTTCAATTGCATCTTCCATGGACCAAAGTGTAAATGCATTTTCTTTTACACCTGGCGTACCGAAATCATTTGGTTCTCCACCCATTCCTAATACAAGGTAGTCAAAGCTATACGAACCATGCTCAGTTTTAACAACTTTTTCATCATGATCAATATCGACTACATTGTCAGTTACGAGGTTCACATTTTTTTTGCGACTAAACAAACGTTGTAAATCGAATTGAATTGCTTCAGGCTCAACGCGTCCCCCGGCTACTTCATGTAATTCGGTCATGTATGTTTGATAAGAATGACGATCAATTAAAGTAATTGTGACATCTTCATTCTTTTTGAAGCGTTTGGCTAATTGTTTGGTTGCTGCAACGCCGGCAAAGCCTGCACCGACAACAATAATGTTCCTTTGTGTCATTTTTCCACTCCTCAGAATATATATAGGTACTCGTTACAAAATAATAGACTATTCTTTCCCCTCTATTAAAAAGAATAGTCTACTGATTAAAATAATTGCAAAGACTGTGCGCAAATTCACATGGCGCAAAGCTTATTATAACAAAGTGAAATTATATTGTCTAGATATTTTAGCAGTGTACATATTTTCTTCATAAAGTTGCTGATTTTCATGTTACTCAGGAGGTTTCCGTAATTAAGAATTGATTTTAGAAATAAAAAAGACTTGCGTGTGTCAGTGATTTTGTTAATAATAGACAGAGTAAATAATTTGTTTTGTGAAAAAACAGATTAGAATAACTATTAAATAACAAGAAATGAAGGTTAGCATATGACGCTGAAAATTTTTTTAAGATTAGTAGAGATTCAAACAAAAATAGCCAGTCTCATTCCGTTTTTATTAGGAATATTATTCTCTTTATATTATTTCAATCAAATCGATTGGACAAATACAGTACTATTTTTTATTGCAATGTTAGTATTTGATATGACCACAACAGCAATCAATAATCTGATGGACTATCAAAAAGCTAAAGATAAAAAATACAAACAGGAAGTTAATGTCATTGGTCAATCGGGTTTAGCAGAAAAAACAGTTATTCAGCTTATACTGGGCATGCTTGTTGTCTCGACTTTAATTGGTTTGGTACTTGTACTTAGAACAAACTTCCTTTTACTATTAATGGGAGGAGTGGCATTCTTTATTGGAATATTCTATACTTTTGGCCCAATCCCGATTTCTCGAACACCTCTGGGAGAAATTTTATCAGGATTGACAATGGGATTTGGAATATTTTTCATTACCCTATTTGTTAATGATGTCAATAACATTCTGATTCAACTTCAATTCGATCACCCGGAATTTTTATTATCAGGAAACTATATTGAAATTTTGAGCACATTTTTGGTCTCTTTACCAACAGTCTTTTTGATTGCGAACATCATGTTGGCAAATAACACATGCGATTTAGAACAAGATATCACGAATCACCGTTTTACACTCCCTTTTTATATTGGCAAAAAACAGGCCGTGATTTTATTTAATATATTGATGTATTCAAGTTATGGTGTGATTTTATTAGCTGTTCTGCTGAGATTATTACATCCAATACTCTTGGGAACGTTTTTAACTCTTCCATTGATCAAGAGAAATTTGGATCAGTTTAATAAACGTCAAGTAAAAGAAGAAACATTTGTTGTAGCAATTAAAAACACTGTTTTATTCAGTGTAGTTGAAATAGTCTTGTTGGGCCTCAGTTTATTCTTCGTTTAACGCTGCTTCAAATAACATACACAAAAAGATCTCTAGGTCTGTAAAGACTAAAGTAATAATTATGAAATGAATCGCTGCACAAAAAAGTCAGCTACTAATTTTTATTTATTCATCTCACTTAAAGATTTTAAAGAGGAAAGAAACAGCTAATAGGATCTGTTTCTTTCCTCTTTTTCATTCGAAATAGAAGAAAGGGTTTACATATGATTCCGTTTTGTGTACACTACATTTATAACTTAATAAATTAAGTTAATTAAGTAAGCAAGTAACTTAGAGAAGAGGATAGAAATATGGATAGAGGAACATTTGAAATGATGAAACTGGCTAATAAGCGCTTAATATTAAATAGTATTCGGTTAAATGGTCCGATTTCTAGAGCGAAAATCGCCAAACAAACAAAAATCACACCTCCTACGGTAAGTAAGATTGTAAAAGAATTGATTGAAGAAGAGTTAGTAAAAGAAAGTCATTTAGGAGAATCCGAAGGTGGAAGAAAACCTACACTCTTGTTATTGAAAGAAGATGGGTACTTTGTGGTAAGTGTGGACGCGAGCTCAACGCATTTGAGAGTCATGATTTCAAATTTAGTGGGAGAAATTTTAATTAAAAAAGAAATTTCACAGTCCTCCTCACTGTCTAAAGAAAAATTTCTCAAGGAATTAGTAAAAAAAATAAGAGAAATAATAAAAACATCTGCAGTAGATTCGGAAAAAATACTAGGCATCGGTGTAGCAATGCATGGAGTTGTAGATATTGAACAGGGCACCTGTTTATTTTCCTCTGACTCAGGACTGAAAAATATCCCAATCAAAGAAAGTCTAGAAAAAGAATTGAATTTACCGGTTATGGTAGAAAACAATTCGCGAGCAATGGCATTAGGCGAATTTTGGTTTGGGAAAAATAAAAAAGGCGATAGTTTTTCAGTAATCAATATTGGCAGAGGGGTAGGTTCTGGAATCATCACGGATGGGACTTTGTCCCGAGGGGCTCATGATACTGCTGGAGAAATAGGGCATACAACAATTTCTATGCATGGAAGGCAATGTGGCTGTGGGAATAAAGGTTGTCTCGAAACATATATCACCGGAGAAGGAATTGTAAAGACAGCAAGAGAAGAGATTGAAAATATCCCCTCAGATATTTCTCCCGAAAAAATATATCAGTTGGCAAAACAAGGAGAGACAGAATATATTCAAGTCTTGGAAAAAGTCGGAGAATATATAGGTGTGGGGATCGTAAACTACATTCATACTGTTGATCCAGAGGTTATTGTATTAGGCGGAGGAGTATTGAAAAGTCAAGAATTCTTAATGCCGATTATAAAAAAAACAATTACGGAAAAAGCCCTAACAGATAAATTGAAAAAGGGCATCAACTTGTATGTGAGTGATTTAGGAGAAAACATGACATTATTGGGAGCTTCAGTCCTGTTTTTGAAAAAATTATTTCACTAGTACTCAGTACCATCCAAAAAATGGTTTCAAAAGAGATATCTAGAAAAGAAGGGAGAGATGGAAAAAGAAGTGATATCTCTATATAAAAATAAGAAAAGAAAACAAGGAGGTTTAAAATGAACAAGCTTACTCAATGGTTAGAAAAATATATTTTACCTATCGCAGGTGCGATTGGTGCTGAGAAACATTTAGTTGCTTTAAGAGATGCCTTCATTGGAACTTTGCCAGCAACAATGGCAGGTTCTGTTGCGGTTATGTTAAATGCCATATTACGTGATTTACCGCCTCAATTCATTGAAGGATATGATGGAAATTCCATACCCGTGATTAGTCAAATCATCTCAATAAATGGGTATGTATGGAACGGAACGTTAGCTGTGGCAGGTTTAATATTTGTTTTTTCTTGGGGATATAATCTGGCAAAAGCATATGGTGTAAATGAGTTGTCTGGTGGTATAGTTGCCACTGCTGCATCATTAGCCGGAATAACTTTCTCGTTTTCTGGTGGGATCACAGGATTGAATTTGAACCCGGAAACCATTAGTGCAATTAATGAAGCTGGATGGTCAGCAACAGCAACAGATATCAACGCAGTTGGCTGGGGATGGCTTCCATTGAATAATTTAGACAGCAACTTCTTTTTTACAGCAATGATCATAGGTTTTGTTTCTACAATGATTTTTAACAAATTAATGATACTAAATATTACTATTAAATTACCTGAATCAGTTCCACCTGCAGTTTCTAAAGCATTTGCTTCTATAATTCCAGCTACTGTAGCTATTTATGCAGTAAGTATCTTTTACTGGTTATTTTCTTTAATGGTCCCTGGATTAACATTCCTCGGATGGTTACAAGAAACTATTGCGTTGCCATTATTGGGGTTATCCCAAGGGTTTGGAGCTATAATACTAACAACTTTATTCGTTCAAATATTTTGGTTCTTTGGAATTCATGGCCCAAATGTTTTGGCTCCAATATTAGAAGGAGTTTTTGGAGTAGCACAGTTACATAATGTGAATCTATTCCAAGAAGGAGGAGCTGAACTAGTAGCTTCCGAAGGTTACATGTGGGTTCGTGGATCATTTGATGCGTATGCTTGGTATGGCGGATCAGGTGGTACAATTGTCTTGATCATTGCTATGTTGATCTTTTCAAAACGGAAAGATTATTTGACCGTATCAAAACTATCTATAGGACCTGGAATATTTAATATTAATGAACCAATCATGTTTGGATTGCCGATCGTTTTAAATCCAATTATGTTTATTCCATTCTTATTGACTCCAGTTATATCTGTGAGTATTGGTTATTTTGCAACTATTTGGGGACTAGTAAACCCAGTGTCGCAACAGGTAGCCTGGGTTACTCCACCGTTACTTTTATCTTTCTTAGCAACCGGGGCAGACTGGCGGGCACCACTTGTAACACTCTTGGCCATGACAGTTTCATTCCTTATTTGGATACCGTTTGTTAAATCAGCTAATAAAATTAATATAGAAGAAGTTCATAATAAATAACTATTTTTAAAGGATATAGTCCCAGTAAAAATACTTTACTGGGACTATATCTTACATATTGATTGGAGGGCGATTAAAAATGAGCAAGTGGGGATTATTTCTCTGTAGTTTAGGAGGGTTAATCATTTTGGGAAGTTCAAATTTGAACAGTGGAGAATATGATGTCTTAAGTATGATTTCTGGAATTTCTTTCATAGTTATTGGAATTTTAATAATAAAAAACAGTAAGGTAGATATCGACAAGGAGGAGTAAAAGTGCACATTTCTAAAAAGATGAACATTCCAGCTGAATATTTATCGGATGTATTAAAGAAATCTGTTCAAGAAGATATTCATCAGCAAATAAACAGAAACGTTGAAGATGAAGATTTAGACGGGTTTGAATACGTTAAAGAGTTTAATGATAAAAGTAAGGCGACAATCAACATTTTGAAATTTGAAAAAGGAAAAGCCTACCATTACTCCACCGTGACAAATAAAAATACTTTTCACGTAAAATATGATATTACTTCTGAAAATAACAATCAGTGTACTTTAGATTACACTGAAGAAATAGAATCTCAGGGTAGAATGCAGCAAATAAATGATGCAGTTGTCGGGGTCATATGGTCGTTTTTGAAAAAAAGAAGATTTCTAAAAATGTTATCTCAAATAGAACATTCTTATAGTTGAAAAGAAACAAATGTGAAGAAACCACTAAAAAGAGTAAAACGAATGCTCACTTCACTACGGCAAATTCATTTTAACGAATAATGCTGGGCTTGTTTATTGTTCAACTGTAAATATACACACTAAACGTGTTTTTTTAAAATCGGATAGGGTTTATTGTGATTGAGAAACAAGCTCCCCGTTCATCAAGTGAAAAAGATACCGAAGCATCTTATTATTCCCACCGATCAGAGAAAGGAAATGGTGACTAACATGAGAAAATTGGGCATATCCGTTTACCCCAACCATAGTTCCATTCAGGATATTAAAGACTACATCGAACTGGCTGCAAACTATAACTTTTCAAGGATCTTTACTTGTTTGCTATCTGTAGAAGGAGATAAGGAACAAATTGTTGCTGATTTTAAAGAAGTTATTGCATATGCGAAACAATTTGATATGGAAGTAATAGCTGATGTAAGTCCGAAAGTTTTTGGAGAATTGGAAATTGATTATACAGATTTGACCTTTTTCAAAGATATTGGAGCAGATGGCATCCGATTAGACATGGGCTTTACAGGAAATGAAGAAGCAATTATGACGTTCAATCCACAAGACTTAGCTATTGAATTAAATATTAGTAGCGGAACAAAATATTTAGAAAACATTCTCGCTTATCAAGCTGATAAAAGTAAATTACTTGGTTGCCATAATTTTTATCCACATCGCTATACGGGATTAAACTATGAGCATTTTATTCAAACAAGCAAACAATACAAAGATCAAGGAATTCGGACGGCTGCTTTTGTTAATTCAAAAAATGCATCAATTGGCCCGTGGCCATTAGATGAAGGCTTGTGCACTTTAGAAATGCACCGTGACTTACCTATTGCAGTCCAAGCGAAACATCTTTGGGCAACTGAAGTTATAGACGACGTGATCATTGCTAATTCTTTTGCTTCTGAAGAAGAATTAAAAGAGTTGAGCCAAATCGATCCATACAGAATAACGATGAAATGTGAGCTAGTAGAAAATATTCCAGAAATCGAAAAGAAAATCGTTTTAGAAGAATTTCACTTCAATCGTGGTGACGTGTCAGATTATGTTATTCGCTCTACACAAAGTCGAGTGAAGTACAAAGGTCATGAATTTGAACCATTCCATACAAAAAATATGGAAATTGGCGATATTTTAATTGAAACCTCCTTATATGCTCACTATGCTGGCGAACTGCAATTGACAAAGCTACCAATGGAAAATTCGGGTAAAACAAATGTAGTTGGATCGATTGTTGCTGAAGAAAGACTACTACTGGATTATATTAAGCCGTGGCAGAAATTCAAATTTGAATCAATTAATTAGCAAGGAAGCAGTTGCGATGGCTATTTTTAGGAAATCAAGCGTTGCATCATTTGCCCAATAATGTTCCCAGTGCAACTGGGGGCGTCAAGGACTGTTCCACTTGGTGAAATCACCTATTACAACTAGACTCACTGTACTTAAAAGTTAGCCTTATCGTGATCGCTTTGCAATTCGCTTCTATTTATGTTTAAATTAATTACAGAGTTAAAAACAAATGAGTTAAATTAATGCCCTTTTTAAGGGTATTTTTTTTGGCTAAAAAATTATAAGGAGGATGTTGTGTATGAAAGAAACAAAAAGAAATGGAAAAGTATTGAAACATATTTTGACCATGACAGATTTAACAGCTAAAGAAATAGAGGTAATGATTTTAGAGGCCATTCGCATGAAGAAAGAATTACGCGAAGGAAAAAGTCACCGTGTGTTGGAAGGCAAATCTCTTGGAATGGTTTTCGAAAAAGATTCTACACGTACACGTCTCTCATTTGAAGTAGGTATGACACAACTAGGTGGTCATGCAGTCTTTTTCAGTCCCACCGATTTAAAATTGGGAGCACGTGAAACAGTTGCAGATACTGCACAGGTTTTATCACGATTTGTAGATGCGTTGATGGTCCGTACTTTTTCACATGACATAATTGAGGAATTAGCTGAAAATGCGTCTATCCCGATTATTAATGGCTTGACTGATGAGCATTTTCCAATGCAAGTCCTATCTGATTTAATGACGATTTATGAGAAAAAAGGACACCTAGAAGGCATAAAATTAGCTTATTTAGGAGATGGGAATAATAATATCACCCATTCGCTACTAGAAGGGTGTGCATTGATGGGAATGGATGTTTCTGTAGCTACACCGAAAGGGTATGAACCTCTTCCAGTCGTTATAGAACGAGCAGAAAAAATTGCTTCCCAAACCAAGACCACCATTGAATTGACCCATGATCCTAAAAAGGCAGTGAAAAATGCTGATGTCGTTATGACTGATGGATGGACAAAATTAGGTGCGACAGCAGATGTTTCAGCGAATATGAGAATCTTTAAAGACTATCAAGTGAATGAAGAACTTGTAGCAGAAGCCAAAGATGACTATATCTTTATGCATTGTTTACCAGCTCATCGTGGAGAAGAAGTCTCGGCAGAAATTTTAGATAGTGAACATTCTGTTGTATACGATGGAACCGAAAATCGGCTACACATTCAAAAAGCGGCCTTAGTTGAATTAATTAAATAATGAAATATAAAGAAGAACGAGGAGCAACATTATCCTTGTTCTTTTTTTTTTTGGTTCAATTGTTTTTGTTATGGTACTATCAAGTTGAGTATATTGGTTGCTTTATGACAAACATAGGACAAAATTGTGTCGAAACAAATAAATTTTTTCTAATTTTATTAAAAATGTTATTTCTATTTGAACAGAGAAGATTTACTATAAAAAATAGGGCATAAAACTACATACATGCTTATACGCAATGCAATTAAAATTCTGGAGGTATTTTTGTGGATATACAAGCAATGTTGTTCCAATTTTTAGGCGGGCTAGGAATTTTCTTGTTTGGTCTGAAATACATGGGAGATGGACTGCAACGGTCTGCCGGAGACAACTTACGGGAAATTTTAAATCGATTTACCAAGACACCTTTGCGTGCAATACTTGCTGGTGTTTTCATAACCGTTATGATTCAGAGTAGCTCAGGAGCAACTGTATTGGCAGTTGGGTTGGTAAGCGCTGGATTCATGACATTAAAGCAAGCTATTGGTGTCATAATGGGTGCAAATATTGGGACCACGATTACGGCCTTCATTATTGGAGTAGATATCGGGGCCTATGCCTTACCTATTTTAGCTCTCGGTGCCTTTTTACTCTTTTTCTTTAAAAATCCTTTTGTAAACAGCATGGGTCAAATCATTTTTGGTTTTGGCGGATTGTTTTATGGATTAGAATTGATGGGAGCTGGTATGGAACCATTAGAAACCTTACCAGTGTTTAAAGAAATCATGTTGAGTTTATCGGAAAGCCCAATTTTAGGGGTGTTTGCTGGAACGGGATTAACAGTTTTATTACAAAGTTCGAGTGCAACTATTGGAATTTTACAAGAATTATATGGACATGGAAGTATTACTTTAGAAGCTGCATTGCCTGTATTATTTGGGAATAACATTGGAACAACTATTACTGCGATTTTAGCGTCTATGGGTGCAAGTGTTGCCGCTAAGCGGACATCTGCTTCTCATGTGATCTTTAACTTAATTGGAACGATAATGATTGTAATTATTATCAGTCCATTTACCGTTTTTATGTCTTCTTTAGCTACAAGACTAAGTTTGAATCCTGAAATGACGATTGCTTTTGCACATGGGATTTTCAATATCAGCAATGTTTTGATTCAAATGTGGTTTATCAATCATCTTGCTAATTTTGTAACGAAATTAATTCCCGGACAAGAATCTATATTGGAATACGATAGTTCACATTTAGATCAGTCTATCATTCAAACTGCTCCTACGATGGCTTTGAACCAGGCAAAATTAGAAGTCGGTCAAATGGGTGAATTTGTAATGGAAGAATTTAAATCTATGTTTAGTTACTACAACAAACAAGATCCGAAAAGTCGACAAGACATGATGCATTTGGAAGAAGTAGTAAATGATATCGATGTGAATTTAACAGAGTATTTGATGCTCATTTCCAATGTAGAGTTACCGATCCATAGTGTGAGTGAACATGGTGTGATTATGGATGTAACGAAATACTTGGAACGGATCGGGGACCATTGTGAAAATATCTTGAAGAATATTCAAGAGGCGCGCAAGGCTGCGAAAAAATCAATAAAAAAAGGTGCTACTGATATAGAAATCGAAAAAGTATTTTTTGATGAAGATCTAGTACTTCTGTTTAACTTAGTTGAAAAAAACATTGCTGAATCTATACGGTCTTTTTCAGAAAACAATTATTCTTTAGCAGGTGAAGTGATCCAGCGTGAAAAAGAAATCAATCAGTTAGAAAAGGATATTCGTAAAAAATACATCAAACGTTTAAACAAAGGAAAAGGTGTTCCCTCTGAAGGCATTCTATTTGTTGATATCGTTTCGAATTTAGAACGAATCAGTGATCATTCTGTTAAAATTGCAAAACATACTCTAGGGATTCGTTATCCTTATCAGAAAAAGAATGTTGCTACGAGTGAGCTAGCTCCGAATGTAACTGCGGAAGGTGCAATTGAATAACAAGAAAACAGGAAAAAATGATTAAAAGAATAGAGGAGAAAAGAATGGGACGTAGAAATAAAAAATCCGAAAATGAAATCGAAATTGTTGAAACAAAAATGAATTCAGAAGAAGTAACAGAATTATCTATTGAAATCAAAGGTCAATCGATCGGTCTTGTACACCAAGAAACAGATAAGATGGCAGAGGCTATTTTTCCATCTGGGAAAAAGGCGAGTTATTCAACTGTCGAAGAAGCTGTGCATCAAATTGTAATGAATTATAACTTGCATCAATAATCGTATGATTATTTAAAGGGATTGAAAGGAAACTTTCAGTCTCTTTTTTTAGATAGTTAAAGTGTCCTCTAGAAGATTGAGGTGTGCAATGCTTAATCTTTAAAAATGAACCTTGTTCCTATTTGGTTCAAGTAAAGAATCCGGCACAGACAAAAGAGATGCCCACTTGCTACTTACTACGGTCTATTTTTGAATCCGTTCGTTTTCATCCTTTTTAAGCTCTATGGTATAGTAAATGAAAAGGGTGATGGGATGTGAAGCAATGGTTGAACAGCAAATGACACAGTCAAAAAAAGATAAGGCAGTTCGGTTTATTAAAATTTCGCAGGCAAGTTTCACTCGTGCTGCAGTAACACAGAATGCAGCAGAAATGGCCTATTTCATTTTGCTCTCATTATTTCCGATCTTACTGGTCGTAGCCAATATTATTCCATTTTTTCCAATCGACCCAGGGGAAGTTCTTCCTTACTTACAGGCAGCCTTGCCAGGAGACATTTACAATGTATTGGAACCCATCCTTCTCAATTACTTAGAGAGTGGGAGTGGGGGGGCTATTTCCATTGGTTTAGTAACTTCGTTTTGGTCTGCTAGTAAAATTATCAGCATTACTAAACGCGTCCTCAACCAAGTATATGGAGCAAAAGAAACCAACAATTTCTTGTTGGCTCGGGCAATGTCCTTTCTTATTATGGGGCTAATTTTCTTAGCCGTTGCTATTGTCATCGGTGTCTTTATTTTTGGTGAAGCTATTTTAGGGTTTGTAGAAAATTTGATCGGAATAAATTTTCCGTTGATCGAACAAATTTTATCCTTAAAATGGTTTGTCCTACTTGTTATATTGATTGTACTTTTTACACTTGTATATAACTTTGTGCCTTCTCATCACTTGAAAATAAAATATGCCTTGCCAGGTGCAGTATTTGCAACTGTAGGGTGGATATTGTTATCCGAACTATTTTCTGTTTATCTTCACTTCGTTGGAGGAGACGCTGTAACAAATGCGACATTTGGAACCTTCATTGCGCTCATGCTCTTTTTATATTTATCGAGCATAATAGTATTGCTAGGTGCTGTAGTCAACACGATTCACTTTGAATGGAAAACAGGAGACTCGACAGTCACATTCAATCAGCGTCAGCAGAGAAAACAGGAAGTAGAAGAATCTGGACAAGAAATGTATCCAAAAGACCAGACATATTTACTGCAACGCAAACTGACTAAAGTAAATAGTTTGAAAGAAAGAGAACGAGAAGCAACAAATGAGGAGTAAGCAAAAAGACTGAAACAATTGTTTCAGTCTTTTTATTTACTCTAAGTGTATAGTTTGCACTAGAAAATTACAGCCAGTATACTGGACACAACAAACAGGAAATCGGAACAGGTCGAAGGAAATAGCGGATCGAAAAATGGGGGAAAAGAGATGAGTCAGAAAAAAACAAAATGGTTCAATGAAGAAACCGGAGAGGTAATAGAAAAGTTGGGAACCGATCAAAAAGAGGGGTTGTCATCTAGTGAAGCTAAACAGAGATTGGAACATTACGGAAAAAATAAACTAACTGAAAAAGATACCGAATCGAAATGGATGAAATTCCTCAAACAATTTCGAAGTGGTGTTATTTATATTCTGATCGCTTCGGCAGTCATCACTTTATTATTGGGGCAATACATTGATGCAGCGGTTATTATCGTTGTGATTTTTGCCAATGCATTGATTGGTTTCTTTCAGGAAAGTAAAGCAGAAGAAGCGCTCAAAAGCATTCAAAATATGCTGTCCATTGATGCAACTGTCATCCGCGAAGGGAAGCGAATGGATGTAGAAGCTGAAACCATCGTGCCAGGTGATCTTATTTACCTAGAAGCCGGGGACAGTGTCCCGGCAGATTTGCGTATCGTTCAGTCGGGGAATTTGAGAATTCAAGAATCTTCTCTGACGGGGGAATCGGAATCTGTCGAAAAACAAACGGAGGCAGTAGCAAAGGATACCGTTTTAGGGGATCGTACGAATATGGCTTTTTCATCCACGAATGTGACCAAAGGAAACGGGTTAGGGATCGTTGTCGAAATAGGCGACCAAATACAGATCGGCCAGATCAGCGAATCGATGGCGGAAGTAAGGGAAACGAAGACACCTTTGATGAAACAAACCGATAAAGTGGCCAAAATGAATTCCATTGCCGTGATCATTCTAGGCGTTTTTCTATTTGCATTTGCTTATTTCTTTCGCGATTACGAACAAGGTGAATTGTTCCTTGCTGTCATTACGATGGTCGTAGGGACTATTCCTGAAGGGTTACCAGCGATCCTGTCGATGACGATGGCTATTGGAGTCCAAAAAATGGCTAAAGAACATGCGATCGTAAAAAGTTTGCCTTCTGTCGAAACATTGGGTGCTGTCAATGTCATCAATACTGATAAAACGGGGACCCTCACAAAAAACGAAATGACCGTCCAAGATATTATGACGACTGAGCATACTTACAAAGTCACAGGTAGAGGCTATGCGCCAGAAGGAACGATCGAATTGGATGGGAAAGAGGTATCATTAGACGAACACCCTGATTTGGATAAATTGATTCGGGGTGGACAGATAGCCAACGACTCTAGTCTCTCACAAGAGGACGGGAAATGGATAATCAACGGAGAGCCCACGGATGCTTGCTTTCTGACGTTGGCTAAAAAAGTTGACAAAGATAAGCAGGATTTTCAAACGATCGATACGATTCCTTTTGACACAGACTACAATTTTGTTGCACGTTTGATCGAATGGGACGATGGAAAACGACAAATCTTCTTGAAAGGGGCACCCGATAAACTTTTCTCTCTAGCAGAAAAACAAGAGAGCGATTTTGATCGTGACATCTGGCAAGAAAGAATGGCTAAAATGACAGCTAAAGGAGAGCGTGTCATTGGTGTGGCATGTAAGGAAGTTGATCCTGATGAGGAATCTTTAGAAATTGAAGATGTTGAATCGGGAGTTGAATTCATCGGATTGGCTGGGATCATCGATCCTCCAAGAGAAGCGGTCATCGATGCAGTCCAACAAGCTAAACAGGCAGGGATCACAATCAAAATGATTACAGGTGATCATCCAGACACTGCAGTGTCTATTGGGAAACAAATTGGATTGACCAACGGAGAAGGAGCTTTAAGTGGGCAACAGCTGGACCAGATGAGTGAAGAAGAAGTGAGAGAAGCTGTAAAAACACACAATGTATTTGCCCGTATGAGTCCGGATAATAAGCTTCAAATCGTCACGGCACTTCAAGAAATAGGCATGACGATTTCGATGACGGGTGATGGTGTGAATGATGCCCCCGCATTGAAAAAAGCAGATATTGGGGTCTCAATGGGAATAAAAGGAACCGAAACTGCCTAAGATGCCGCAGATATGGTGTTGACGGATGATGATTTTGAAACGATCATAAATGCCGTCCGCGAAGGCAGGCGGGTGTATGCGAATATTAAAAAATCGATCGATTTCTTGCTTCCAACAAGTTATGGATTAGGACTGATCGTATTTATCAGTATCCTTTTAGGGTTAACGATGCCGATGCGACCGGTTCAAATTTTATGGATCAATATGGTGACGGCTATCACGCTTTCCTTTGCATTTGTTTATGAACCTGCAGATCCAGATATAATGAACCGACCCCCGCGTCCGAAAGAAACGGGCTTAGTCGATAGCTACGAAGTATTTCGCTTAGTTTATGTCGCTATATTTTTAGCAGGAGCCAGTGTTTTTGCTAATTATTGGCTCATAAACAATGGCTACAGTGTCCTTGTTGCAAGCACGGTAACGGTGAATAGTATTGCGATCGCAGACATGTTTTATATGTTCAATATCCGTGCGCAAAACGGGTTTGCATTTAAAAAAGGATTCTTTGATAACAAAATTGCATTCGCTGTTTCGTTCACGTTGATTCTATTGCAACTCTTCTTGACGTATGTGCCTTTCATGCAGACGATATTTAAAACAGAAGCAGTAGAGTGGCAATTATGGAGCATCCCATTTGGAATAGGGTCAGTGCTGTTCATACTTGTAGAAATCGAAAAAACGATCAGTCGAATAAGACGAAATAAATAAGGTGAGACGTGAAAAGTGTATTGAAACTGTGGACCAAGAGAAGCGCTCTTGATTCACGGTTTTTTCGTTCAATTCACTAACTTAAATAGGTTGAAAAAAGCACGTAGGAGGCAATGTAAAAGCTGCTGAAATAGCTAAACTTATTGTCTTAAGTCTGGAAGAAAGATTTCATTGCAGAGCTTCAAAAAAATCTAAGAAATGGGCGGGATCGTTTTGACTGACAACAAAAAAGGGGACTTTTTCTGGAAGATTGCGAAACAGGCTTTCGATTTCCGGGCGTTTCTTATATAATTACTCAGAGTGTACTTTATGCTAGAATAGGGAACGGATAGCTTTATATTTGAAGGAGTAAAAGGATGAACAATGAAAAACAATCAAAAATAGACTATGGCATCATTTTATCGGTTTTACTGCTTGGTTTGATGAGTGTCGCGACTATTTATTCAACGACTTATTTAATGGATACGGGGAGTCTTCGGGCAACGATCATGCAAGTCGCCTGGTATATTGTAGGAGCTGTTGCGGTATTTGTGATCATGCAGTTCGATTCGGAACAATTATGGAAATTAGCTCCCTATGCGTATGCAGGAGGAGTACTGTTGCTGATCCTCGTCTTGTTATTTTATGATCGCCCCACGGCTTTACGAACGGGAGCACGCAGTTGGTTTAAAATTGGTCCACTGACGTTTCAGCCCTCAGAAGTCGTCAAAATTGCCTATATTCTGGAACTTGCCCGCATCGTAACGATGCACAATAGCCATTATACAAAACACGAAACCCAGAGTGACTGGTTGCTGCTTGGGAAAATCGTATTGCTATCAGCACCCATGATTGGCCTTGTTCTTATGCAAAATGACTTAGGGACCACTTTGGTTTATTTAGCGATTATGGTGGGCATCATTTTGATTTCTGGGATCCAATGGAAAATATTATTGCCCATCTTCCTTACCGGAGCTACCTTCGCAGTGGGACTGCTCGTTCTGGTAGTCTACAATCGTGAATTGTTGCTGCAGTTTGGATTCAAACCGTACCAGTTTGCGCGGATAGATTCTTGGATAGATCCGTATCACGATGCATCCAATGCTTCGTACCAATTGATGCAAGCAATCAAATCGATTGGTTCAGGGCAAGTTTTTGGAAAAGGGTTCGGTGTTTCTGAAGTTTATGTGCCGGTCAGAGAGTCAGATATGATATTCACAACAATTGCAGAAAACTTTGGATTCTTAGGTGGAGCATTCCTGATTTTCTTGTACTTTTTATTGATCTATCAGATGATCAATGTTGTGTTTCAAACCAAAAATGAGTTTTATAGCTATATTGCAACAGGAGTCATTATGATGATCGCTTTTCACGTGCTAGAAAATATTGGCATGAATATTGGTTTGCTTCCTTTGACCGGGATCCCTTTACCGTTCATTTCCCAAGGCGGTTCTTCTTTACTTGGAAATATGATGGGGATAGGATTGGTTATGTCCATGCGGTATCATTATAAGAGTTACATGTTTTCTGGAGACGGTGAAGACTTCCATTGATAAAAAGGAGGAAATGTATGATTACTTTCTATTGTCATCCTACCTGTACGACATGCAAAAAAGCCAAACAATGGCTGGAACAAGAAAATCAGGCCTATACATTCGTGTCGTTAAAAGAAACGGCTCCAACTAAAGAGGAGCTACTTACTTATTTCGACAAAACAGATAAACCAGTGAAAGCTTTCTTCAATACAAGTGGACAAGCTTATCGGAAATTGAATTTAAAAGAAAAACTTCCGACAATGTCAAAAGAAGAAGCAGCTGAATGGCTAAGCAGCGATGGAATGTTGATCAAACGACCGTTAGCTGTTGAAGAGGATAAAATCACAATTGGATTTAAAGAAACGGAATACGAAAAAAACTGGAAGAAATAAAGGAGTGGCGTGCTGTGTCAGAGAATAAAAAATTTACAAGAAGTGGGTTATGGGTTGAGAAAAGAGGCGGAACTGTCGTTATCGGTCTTTCCCCTAAGGCACAAGATGATATCGGAGAGGTCATGTTTGCGGAGTTGCCTCATGAACGAGAAACCATTACTGCCAATGAAACGATCATGGGTGTTGAAGGAGCCAAAGCTGTTACAGAACTGACTGCCCCAGTTTCTGGGAAGGTCATTCGTGTGCATAAAGAGGTCCTGGATAATCCGGAATTACTGAATGATCCAGAACCAGAAAATAATTGGATCATGGAATTAACTGAAGTGGTGGATGCTGATTTTGAAGCATTACAAGATGAGATGCCAGCCATTGAAGTGTAGGGAAAACGAAGCGGTCCAAAAAGAAATGATTATTCTAAAAAAAGTAGTTGACAAGTGATTCAAAGATTTGCTAAACTACATTCACATTAAACAAACATTAAAATACAATGAGCGTTGAAAAGAAGAGTACATTTTAGAGGGTAATCAAAGAGAGCTTCAGTGTGGTGAAATGAAGTATTACAATCAAAATGGAAGATGGTCTTTGAGCAGGATGAGTGAATGGAAACACAAACTCCTCCCGGTTGCACCCGATAACGTGCCGCAGTATGCGAATACACTTTGTGTTCAAGTACTGGGTGAGGTTGTTTTAGCGATAAGACAACGAACAAAGGTGGAACCACGGAAGACCTCTTTCGTCCTTTTTAAGTTGATAGACTTGAAAAGGACTTTTTTTATACCCAAATTTTCAGAGAGGATGGACAGGATGATCACTTTAAAAGATGTGTCAAAGGAATTTACTGGTAAAAACAAAGCGGTCAAAGCGGTCGATGCTGTCAATTTAACGATCCAGTCAGGTGAAATTTTCGGCATCGTCGGATACTCCGGTGCAGGTAAAAGTACCTTGGTCCGAATGCTAAATGGGTTGGAAAAACCGACAAGCGGGACAGTCACGTTGAATGATAAAATCATCTCCACAATGAGCGGACAAGCATTACGGAAAGAGAGACGAGCCATCGGCATGATTTTCCAGCATTTCAATTTACTCTGGAGTCGAACTGTTCTAGAAAATATTTGTTTTCCACTAGAAATCGCGAAAGTGGAAAAAACAGAACGGATCAAAAGAGCAAAAGAACTGATTGAATTAGTGGGATTGCAGGGAAGAGAAGACGCATACCCAGCACAACTCTCCGGTGGGCAAAAGCAGCGTGTGGGGATCGCGAGAGCCTTGGCGAATGAACCACAAGTATTGTTGTGTGATGAAGCTACAAGTGCCTTAGACCCCCAGACGACCGATGATGTATTGGATTTGTTGGTTTCGATCAATAAAAAGATGAATCTAACGATCGTCATGATCACGCATGAGATGCATGTGGTCAGAAAAATTTGTCACCGGATGGCTGTGATGGATGGAGGCAAAGTCGTGGAAGAAGGAGAGGTACTGTCCTTGTTCAAACACCCGGCCCATCCCACAACAAAACGGTTCATCCGGCAAGACTCCGATCCGGATAGTGAAGATACGGATGAAGTTTTACGCGAATTACTTAAAACCTATCCTGAAGGAAAATTGATCCGGTTATTGTTCCATGGAGGTAGCGCGCAAGCACCTGTGATTTCTCATGTGAGCCGATCATTTAATGTAGACGTCAATATTATTCAAGGAAGTATGCAATCGACCCAAGAAACACCGATCGGAACCTTGACGATCCAGTTATTGGGAGAAGAAGCTGCAGTAGAAGAAGCTATCAAAGAGTTTAGGGTTTACCGAGTAGAAGTGGAGGTGTTGAATGATGCCCTTCAATAATGGAATGATCCTAAGCGTGCTGGCAGATTATACAGACTTCACAGAAGTGCGCTGGCCGAAAGTTTGGGAAGCAACCCAAGAAACCATTTATATGACGGCGTTTTCCGTTAGTGCGGTATTTATTTTAGGTATATTGATCGGATTGCTATTATTCGAATCACGTGGGAAAGAGTCGTTATGGGCGCGAGGATCGTATAAAGTTGTTTCCTTTTTTGTAAATGTATTCCGATCCATACCGTTTTTGATATTGATCGTGTTGTTGATCCCGTTTACGAAAGCTATATTAGATAGCATGACCGGGCCCACTGCAGGTTTGCCGGCATTGATCCTTTCGGCAGCTCCGTTTTATGGTCGACTGGTTGAAACGGGCCTACGCGAGATCGATAAAGGGGTCATCGAGGCGGCTGAAGCGATGGGGGCATCCAAATGGGAAATGATTTGGAAAGTATATATTCCGGAAAGTTTACCATCGATTGTTTCGGGAATAACGGTCACGGCCATTTCATTAGTTGGCTACACAGCTATGGCAGGAGTGATCGGGGCAGGTGGTTTGGGAAATCTTGCTTATCTAGAAGGGTTCCAACGCAACCAGGCGACCGTCACATTAGTAGCAACGGTGGTCATTTTACTCATAGTATTTGCTATACAATTTGTTGGAGATATTGTCGTAAATAAAATAGATAAAAGATAATCAATTAGATATATAGGGGGAAAAATGATGAAAAAATTGGTAGGGGTAACGTTTTTGAGTACAGTATTGGTATTGGGTGCTTGTGGAAATAGCGATTCTGGGGATGAGGCAGCCACAGAAACAGAAGAGAATCAAGTGTTGACTGTCGGAGCAACAAATGTACCGCATGCGGAAATTCTAGAATTCGTGGCGCCTGTTTTAGCTGAAGAAGGCATTGAGCTAGAAATCGAGACGTACAACGATTATATTATTCCCAACATGGCTTTAAGCGATGGCGATATCGATGCCAACTATTTCCAGCACATTCCATTCTTTGAGGCGCAGGTAGAAGAAAATGATTTTGATTTTGTCAACGCTGGTGCAATCCATATCGAACCACTGGGTGCTTATTCTCAGCGTCACACCAATTTGAGCGATTTGCCTGATGGAGCTACTATTTTAGCTAGTAGCAGTGTAGCTGATCATGGCCGCGTGCTGGGGATCCTACAAGAAGCCGGCTTGATCAAAGTGGATGAATCAGTCGATCTAGTAGATGCCAGTTTTGATGATATCGTTGAGAACGAACGCGATCTACAATTTGAATACGAGTACGATGCAGCTCTATTGACGACTTTATACCAACAAGACGAAGGGGATGTCATTTTCATCAACTCAAACTTCGCCGTGGACCAAGATTTAAGCCCACTGGATGATGCGATCGCTTTGGAAAGCAGTTCATCTCCCTACGCAAATATCGTGGCAGTTCGTTCTGAGGATGCAGAAGATGAACGCATTGTAAAATTGGTAGAAGTATTACGTTCTGAGGAAACACAAGACTTTATTTTGGAACAATGGGATGGCGCAGTCGTACCCGTTAGTGAATAAAGGTAAACAAAAAGAGGTTGAGCTACTTAGCTCAACCTCTTTTTGTTTTTGCGGACTTAATTTTCTGAAACGTGCTCAAAAAAGCAGACCCGACATCCGGATTGGATAGATTGCAGGCCACTGAGATGGTGTTTCTTGTTTGAGTGTCGCGATTCGATCCGGTAATGGACACTTGGAGCTACTGGCGGGTTTCACTGTCGCGATTCGACTCCTTTTGCGACACTTTTTTAGCTTCTACAAACTGAGTGGCGCGGAAGTTCCTCCTTCCGGTCTTTTCAGAAAGATTGGGTTGCTGAGTGTCTCAATCGAGACACTTTCGGGACACTCAGCTTTCGATTGTGGAATAAGTGACGCGATTGGATAGTTTGTGCGCCATTGAGATGGTGTTTCTTGTTTGAGTGTCGTGATTCGACTTGATAGAGGACACTCCTAGAGAAAAAACAAGCTAAATGTCCAGATCGTGCTGCTATCTGGACACTTAGCTTCCAATACTCGATCAAAGTGACCTGATTGGATAGTTTGTGCGCCATTAAGATGGTGTTTCTTCTTTGAGTGTCGCGATTCGATCCGGTAATGGACACTTGGAGCTATTGCCGGGTTTCACTGTCGCGAATCGACTCCTTTTGCGACACTTTTTTAGCTTCTACAAGCTGAGTGGCGCGGAAGTTCCTCCTTCCAGTCGAGCCAGGACAGTCGTCTTCACCGATTCTGGCGAATCTTGTTCTGCCCTGCTCCAGCCCCCTCATTTCTTAACGCAAAGCTTCACTCTTTGATTGAAAATGAGTTGCGGCTCCTTGGCTCTCGGGAAAAAGATGCTGCTTGGCCATGTGCAGGATGCTCTGTCCTGTGCAGCCCTATTTTCCAGTCGAGCCAGGACAGTCGCCTTCACACTCTTTATTTGTCGTCAAATCGATTGGGGTTCCAGCCAAATCGTTCGTCTTTGTTCATGGCGTTGATCAGCGCCATGTCTTCAGCGGCTAAGGCAAAATCAAAAATATCGGCATTTTCTTTGATGCGATTTTGGTGAACGGATTTTGGGATCGTGATGATGCCGAGTTGCCAGTCCCAACGCAACAAGACTTGCGCAACAGATTTCCCGTATTTTTCACCAATGGCTTCCAATTGTTTGTTTTGTAGCAGTCCGCCACTGCCAAGTGGAGAATAAGCTTCGACTGCGATATTCTTTTTAGCACAGTAGTCACGTACTTCTTTTTGTGAAAGTAACGGATGCAATTCGATCTGGTTGACCATCGGAACGATCTCTGCGGATTTTAATAGGGTATCCAAATGATGCGGATGGAAATTGCAGACACCGATGGCTTTGGCGCGCCCATCTGTATAAATCTTTTCAAGGGCTTTCCATGTATCTACGAAAGAACTGGCGATCGGCCAGTGGATCAGGTATAGATCTACATAATCTGTTCCCAAACGCTCTAAACTTTTATCGAAGGCAGCTATTGTTTCATCGTATCCTTGATCGCGGTTGGCGACTTTGGTCGTGATGAACAGATCTTCGCGACTGATTCCAGATTGGCGAATCCCTTCGCCGACGCCCTCTTCATTTTGATAAGCTGCAGCTGTATCGATGGCACGATAACCAGCTTCCAAAGCCCATTTGACCGCATGGATCACTTCTTCTCCGTCTTCTGCCTGCCAGACGCCTAATCCAAAACGGGGCATTTCTACTCCATTAGCCAGGGTTGTTGTTTCGGTTAAACTCATAGTCTCATTCCTCCTTTTTCTTTGGTTTCAGTATACCTTTTTTGTGAAAAAAGCGAAATTATTCCACATGTTTCTCCTCTAATTTGCAAGGGGGCGCAAAGGGAAGGATACCTTTTGAGAAAGCGTGTGAGAAGAGGAACGTTCTACCTGAGAGGTTGGAGATTTAGTTGCGAAACATTCTCAATTACACTACAATTAAAGAGGAAAGACTAAGGATTTAGGCACTGTAAACAACGACCAAATTATCAATCTACTCAATGAGAAAGGAAAATGATCATGTCTGTATTAGAAGTCAAAGACCTACATGTTTCAATAGAAGGAAAAGAAATTTTAAAAGGCGTCGATCTGACCATGAAGACCAATGAAATCCACGCTATCATGGGACCGAATGGAACGGGTAAATCTACTTTAGCTGCAGCTATCATGGGCCATCCAAGTTTTGAAGTCACACAAGGAGAAGTGTTACTAGATGGAGTAAATGTACTTGAATTAGCAGTAGACGAAAGAGCACGCGCTGGCTTGTTTTTAGCTGTACAATACCCAAGTGAAATTGCCGGCGTGACCAACGCAGAATTCATGCGTGCAGCCATCAATGCACGAAGGGAAGATGACGACAAGATTTCCGTTTTGAAGTTTATAAAAAAACTGGATGAAAAGATGAGCATCTTAGATATGCCAGAAGAAATGGCAGAGCGGTACTTAAATGAAGGCTTCTCTGGCGGAGAGAAAAAACGGAACGAGATCCTGCAGTTGTTAATGATCGAACCGACTTTTGCAATTTTGGATGAGATCGACTCAGGTCTAGACATCGATGCGTTACAAGTCGTCTCCAAAGGCGTCAATGCCATGCGCGGAGAAGGTTTTGGTGCATTGATCATCACTCATTACCAACGCTTGCTCAATTACATCACCCCCGACGTTGTCCATATCATGATGGATGGCCGCGTCGTCAAAACAGGTGGGGCCGAACTGGCCAAACGACTAGAAGAAGAGGGCTACAAAGGCTTAAGTGAAGAATTAGGCTTACAGATAACGATCGAAGAATAAGGAGGCAGACACATGGAAGTCAAAACAAATCAATTTGGCGTGTACACCCAAGCGCTGCAAAACTTTTCTTCGCGTAAACAGGAACCAGAATGGATGTTGCAGCTACGCTTAGACGCCTTAGAAAAAATAGAGGCACTGGAACTTCCCGTGATCGAACGGGTGAAATACAACCGGTGGCCATTAGTGGTAGCTCCACAATTGAAAGCAGAGCAACCGGCACTCGCTGCCCCCATTGCCAAATGGGTAAAGGACGATCCGGAAGCGGTGCGTGTCGTTCAGACAGGTAATCAAACCGTTGTGGAACAGCTCCCAGAACACTTAAAAGAAAAAGGCGTAATTTTTACAGATATATTCACTGCTTTGCAAACTGTACCGGAACTGGTGCAGGAAGCATACATGCAACAAGCAGTTAAAGTAGATGAAAACAAAATGACTGCCTTTCATACGGCATTCATGACCAGTGGTTTGTTCTTATATGTACCTAAAAATGTCGTCGTTTCCGAACCTTTTGAAGCTATTTTCATTCAAAACAGCGAAGTGACGGATAGTTTCATGAAACATGTGTTAGTTTTAGCAGAGACCCACAGTCAATTTTCTTATGTAGAAAAATATGTAACGGCCGGCAACGAAAAAAATGCTGCCAATATCATTGTCGAAGTCATTGCTAAACCGGGTTCAAAAGTGAAGTTTTCTGCAGTGGATCAATTAGGCGTACAGACAACAACGTATTTCAACCGCCGCGGTCATCTGGAGAAAGATGCCACGATCGATTGGGCAATTGGTGTGATGAATGAAGGAAATGTAATCGCGGACTTTGATTCTGACTTAGTTGGAGATGGTTCGCATAGTGAATTCAAGGCTGTCAGCATCAGTACTGGGAGTCAAATTCAAGGAATAGATACCCGGGTGACCAATTATGGCCGTCACAGTGTCGGACACATTTTACAGCACGGTGTGATCTTGGACCGGGCAACATTGACGTTTAACGGAATCGGCCATATCTTGAAAGGCGGGGTAGGTGCCGATGCGCAGCAGGAAAGTCGAATACTGATGCTTTCCGACAAAGCACGCGGGGATGCCAATCCGATTTTATTGATCGATGAAAATGATGTCACAGCTGGTCACGCAGCTAGTGTGGGCCGGGTTGATCCAGAACAAATGTATTACTTGATGAGTCGCGGGATTTCTAAAGAAGAGGCCGAACGGTTAGTCATTCGAGGATTCCTGGGAGCAGTGATCTCAGCGATCCCAATCAAAGCCAGCCGGCAAGAGTTGATCGATACGATCGAAAGGAAGCTAAGTCATGACAGTGAATGAGGAAAAACTGAAGCAAGATTTTCCGATTCTGAGTCAAATCGTGAATGATGAGCCCCTTGTTTATTTAGACAATGCGGCAACAACGCAAAAACCGAGACAAGTTCTGGATGCGGTTGTCCAGTATTATGAAACGGCTAACGCCAATGTCCACCGAGGTGTGCATACGCTAGCCGCCCGTGCGACTGAGCAATATGAAGGTGCGCGCGAAACCGTACGCCGCTTCATTCATGCAGAAGAAACGGCTGAAGTGTTGTTCACACGGGGAACGACGACCAGTTTGAACTGGTTGGCTCAATCCTTGGGGGATGCCGTGGTGGAAGCGGGCGATGAAATCCTGATCTCTTATATGGAACATCACTCCAACATCATCCCATGGCAACAATTAGCCAAGCGCAAACAAGCAAAATTAGTGTATATCGAACTAACCAAAGATGGACAACTGGATCTAGCTGATGCCAAAGCTAAGATCACTGAAAAGACTAAAATCGTCGCCTTGACGCACGTGTCCAATGTACTGGGTGTCATCAATCCGATCAAGGAACTTACAAAATGGGCACATGCAAAAGGGGCCGTAATGGTAGTCGACGGTGCTCAGGCTGTTCCACATATGCCAGTCGATGTCCAAGCATTGGATGCAGACTTTTATGCCTTTAGTGGCCATAAAATGCTGGCTCCTACAGGAATCGGCGTATTGTACGGGAAGCGTGTGTGGCTAGAACGACTCGCTCCCGTTGAATTCGGCGGCGAAATGATCGATTTTGTCTACGAACAAGACAGTACCTGGAAAGAGTTGCCCTGGAAATTCGAAGCCGGGACACCGAACATGTCAGGAGCCATTGGACTCGCTGCAGCGATAGATTACCTGGAAGCGATCGGGATGGAAAACATCTTTGCCCAGGAACAAGCCGTTGCTGCTTATCTATTACCCAAACTTGCAGCCATAGACGGCGTGACCGTCTATGGACCCAAAGATGCAAGCTTACGGACCGGGGTCATTTCGTTCAACATAGATGAACTGCATCCGCATGATGTGGCTACCGCTTTTGATATGGAGGGCGTAGCCGTTCGCGCGGGTCACCATTGTGCCCAACCACTGATGCGCTATATGGATTTGGCCGCAACTGCACGTGCTAGTTTCTATGTGTACAATACACAAGCGGATGCAGACAAATTCATCGATGCCATTCAAAAAACGAAGGAGTTTTTCAGTTATGGCCTTAACTAAATTAGATCAATTGTACCGTGCCGTGATTTTAGATCACTCAAAAAATCCGCGTCATCGAGGGGTTCTAGATCAGGCAACGACACAGATCGAGTTGAACAACCCGACTTGTGGAGACGTGATCCAAATTCAATTATTGGTAGAAGACGGAATCGTGAAGGATGCGCGTTTTGAAGGAAGCGGCTGTACGATCGCCATGTCCAGCGCCAGTATGATGACAGAAGCAATCATTGGAAAAACCGAGGCAGAAGCCTTAAAACTGGCCGCAGATTTTTCTCAAGTCGTCCAGGGGAAAGCCGTTGAAAACGAAGAAGCGCTTGGGGATGCGATGATGCTATCCGGTGTATCCAAATTTCCCGCACGCATCAAATGTGCCACTTTGTCGTGGAAAGCTTTAGAAATAGCTTTGCAGGATAAAGATAATCAAGGAACAGCCGGGCAACTCAAACACGACGAGTAAGGAAGGGAGAAAATACTATGGCAGACGTACCAGAAAAGCAAGAATACCAGTATGGATTTCATGATGAAGTCGAATCAGTTTATACAACCGGTAAGGGATTAAACGAAGATATCATTCGGGACATTTCTGGTCGAAAAGAAGAACCGCAATGGATGTTGGATTACCGGTTAAAAGCGTATGATCATTATTTGAAACGCCCGATGCCACAATGGGGCGCAAATTTAAATGACATTGATTTCGATGCGATCACCTATTACCGGAAATCGAGTGAACGTGCAGAACGCAGCTGGGAAGATGTTCCAGAAAAAATCAAAGAAACCTTTGAACGGTTAGGTGTCCCACAAGCCGAACGTCAGTATCTAGCCGGTTCAGGTGCGCAATACGAATCGGAAGTTGTGTACCACAACATGAAAGAAGAATATGAAAAATTGGGGATCGTCTTCACCGATACAGACACTGCCTTAAAAGAATACCCAGAAATATTTAAGGAGCATTTCGGGACAGTTGTTCCGCCAACCGATAACAAATTGGCTGCCTTAAACTCTTCTGTCTGGTCTGGTGGAACGTTCATCTATGTTCCCAAAGGCGTGAAATGTGAAGTGCCGTTACAAATGTATTTCCGTATCAATGATGAAGGCATGGGTCAATTTGAACGTACACTGATCGTTGTCGATGAAGGGGCCAGCGTCCATTACGTAGAAGGCTGTACGGCCCCAACATTTTCTGCTAGTAGTTTACACGCTGCTATAGTAGAAATCGTTGTGAAGAAAGATGCCTATTGTCGCTATACCACGATTCAAAACTGGTCAGACAATGTCTATAACCTCGTGACCAAACGTGCACACGCAGAAGCTGGCGCAACCATGGAATGGATCGATGGAAACCTTGGATCCAAAATAACTATGAAATACCCCAGTGTTCACTTAAATGGACCGGGAGCACGCGGGACCATGTTGTCTATCGCCATGGCTGGCGAAGGCCAGAACCAAGATACCGGTGCAAAAATGATCCACAATGCGCCCAACACAAGTAGCTCCATTGTCTCCAAGTCGATCGCAAAAGATGGTGGAGAAGTAAACTACCGTGGACAAGTGACCTTTGGGAAGAACTCTGGTGGCTCTATTTCTCATATCGAGTGCGACACCATCATTATGGACGACAAATCGAAATCCGATACCATTCCATTTAACGAGATCCACAACTCAAACGTCTCTTTAGAACACGAAGCGAAAGTTTCTAAAATTTCTGAAGAGCAATTGTATTACTTGATGAGTCGTGGATTGAGCGAAGAAACTGCGACCGAAATGATCGTCATGGGATTCGTTGAACCCTTCACCAAAGAACTCCCGATGGAATACGCCGTTGAACTCAACCGTCTCATCAGTTTTGAGATGGAAGGGTCAGTGGGTTAATAATAAGTAAAAGAGATCGTAACGTTGGATATAACGTTGCGGTCTCTTTTGACGATGAGTAAGAATGAATCCTATAGATGAGAGCAAATCCAAATGAAGCTCAGGGGTTTAGAGAAATCTATATTTAAACATATCAAAACAATAAGACAATGATTTTATGGTAGGGGGAATAGTTAGGATGATTTACCTAAAAAAAATCTTGGAACAAGTCGTCAAACAGAATAAACTCCCTTTTGAAAGTACAAATAAAAAGAAGTTACTATCGAACCGAGCACCTTCTCCGTTGCTGATCTAATGTGACACTTATATTGTTCGACAAACTAATTCAAATGGTATACTTGAAATCAGAATAACTTCTCAATCAAATTTAATTAGATCGAGAAGCTTCAGCTAGTTTAAAAGGAGGAGTTATGGTTTATTTATTTTTAGCCATTTTATGTAGTGCGTCAATTGCACTTATTTTTAAATATACGGAAAACACAGATTCAAATAGATACGTCATTACAAGTGCTAATTATTTTATTGCATTTGTCACGAGTTTTATTATGATTATTTACGGAAGACTTTTAAATGGAGTAATCCGAGAAACTTCTTTTATAGAGGATGTATCCTTATTATTTGTAGACAATCAACACATTTTATCACCCTATTCAAGTATTGTCTGGGGAATCATTATTGGCGGAATATCAGGTGTTTTCTTTTTCTTGTCGTTTACTTATTATCAAAAAAGTGTAAAAGATAATGGTGTAGGTATATCTGGGACAGTGGCAAAGTTAGGAATACTTATTCCAATGATTTTTTCGATTATCATTTGGAGAGAATTTCCAACTTCTATTCAGTGGGTAGGCATTCTATTATCATTAGTATCGATCGTTATTATTAATTTGTCTAAAAAGTCTATCAAAACATTTGATTTTAAACCAACACTCTTGTTTCTTTTTATCTTTGGTGGAATGGCAGAATTTTCAAATAAAATTTATCAGAAGTATGCCTTAAATGATTATAAAGATGTTTTTCTTTTTGCAATATTTTTCGTTGCCTTTATAATTAGTGTTACATACACTGTGAATACAAAGGGGAAAGCAAAAATGAAGGATGTACTTACTGGTTTTGCAGTAGGCATTCCGAATTTATTTTCTTCTTACTTTTTAATTCTGTCACTTGATACATTGAAGACCTCAGTGGCTTTTCCTATATATAGTGCCGGGAGTATCGTATTAATAAATATAGGTGGTTTACTCATTTATAGAGAAAAAATTGCACCTAAGAATCAGCTAGCCATTGTCATGACTATTATCGCACTTATTTTGATCAACATATAAAAGTAAACTTCAAACATGCTAATCACTTAGGAGGTCAAGTGAGCGTACTAACATTTATTTGATTGGACGATGTGCATAATCGAAATGTTTAATCAAGTGCCCGTTTCACTGCAGGTCGCTCACTTATTCGGTCAGCTCATTATTTTAGGTTTGTGTATTCATCAGCTTTTAGAAACTCTGCGGCATTGACATACAACATCCTAGATAACTCTTTACCTACTGTGTACCTATCAAGTACATTTAGCTGACCTTTTGTTTCCATGGTAAACCGATTATCGTGTAATGCTGTGAAAAGGAGGCGTAGAAGTTGCCAAAACTGCTACCTACATAAGGTGCAGTTCTTATTTACCAGAACAACCAGTTCATAAATAATGTAAACAACTTAGGAGGAATACTATGTCTATTTTTTCATCTGACGTTTTTACGGGTAAACATGCTTTAATTACAGGAGCTACTGGTGGAATCGGTTATGAAACAGCAAAGGTTCTCGCTGCAATGGGAGCAGCTGTGACGGTTACCGGGAGAAAAAGGTCTGTATTGGACCAACTGAAAGAAGACATTGAAAATCAACTACCGAATGCGAAAGTTAGTGCGGTAGTGGCGGATTTGACCATCGCTTCTGAAAGAGAGCGTTTAGTTCATCTCGCAGAAGAACAATTGGGACCTATCTCTCTGTTGGTCAATTCAGCAGGAATAAGTGGTGGTGGAATAATAGAAGAGTTAACACAAGAAGTGTTAGAGAAAATCATGCAGTTAAACTACACTGTACCTATTCTTTTGAGTCAACAAATTTATGAGTCTATGAAGAAAAATAAAAAAGGTGCGATCGTCAATATTTCGTCTCTGTCTGGCCTAAGAGGTACTTACGGAGGAACTGCTTATGTGGGTTCCAAGTTTGCACTAAATGGGTTTACTCAGTCGTTTGCTTTGGAAGCCATTAGACACAATATCCGCGTCAATGCTGTCTGTCCAGGATACGTAGATACAAAAATGGGAAGGGACGCTATTCGCTCAAAAGCAACACGGGAAAATAATAGTTTTAAAGAACAATTTAAAATCGAAAGTGAAAAAATACCATCTGGACGCATCACCACTTCAACTGAAGTCGCCAATACGATTGCTTTTTTATTGACGGATGCTGCGGAAAACATTGTGGGAGAAACGGTCAAAATTTCAGGCGGATCTGTTATGCGCTAAAGAATAACTTAGATGACCTAATTATTCTTGGCTACATCAATGAAATGAATACTTGTTCCAAGTAAAAAACGATCCACGACAACCCCGTTTGAATATAAATAAGTACATGTAAAGTTTCTATCTAAAGTTCACAAAACTCAATCGAAATCCATTCGTCTGATCGCCAAACTTCTGTCCTTTTGAAACGATAATTTTCTTTTGCAGCAAGTCCATTAGAATCCCATCAACTTCTGTTTCTGATTTGTTGGGAAAATGGCAATACAGATGAAAGCCTCCCTTAGCAGACTCAAATTCTATATCATCTCCAAACTCTGCTCGCAACCATTGCTCCAGGTTGCGGGCTCTTTGTCGTAATTCGTTTTTAATTTTTTCCTGATGCTCGGCCATCTCGGTCCGTAAAAAATGGTCGGCCATAAATTGGGGCAGAAAGCTCAGTTCTGAATCGATTTGAACGCGAATATCTGCCAATTCTTTCAGGATAGTCTCTGGACCGATCATCCAGCCGATGCGTAAATGATGCCCGGCGAATTTAGATAAGGTACCTAAATAAATGACTTGTTGCTGCTTATCCATCTTTTTTAAAGGGGAATTGGCGACTGACTGGTCGAAAGTTAAGCCGCCGTATGCGTCATCCTCAACGATGGGGATTCGTTTCATCAGACAATATTCTAGGATCTCTGCTTTTCGCTGAGGACTTATTACCAAGCCGGTCGGGTTTTGAAAGATGGGATTGAGAAAGATCATCTTAAGTGGATAGTTGATAGATGCTTCCTGTAATCCATTGACAGTCATCCCTTCCGCATCCATTGATATGGGAATGATACGTAGACCGGCTGCTTGAAACAAGCGAAGCGAATAAAAGTAGGAGGGTGCTTCGATACCAACGGCATCTCCTGGTTTCAATAGTCCTTGTGAGATAAGAAACAACGCATTTTGTGTGCCAGAGGTGATCATGATTTCCTCTAGCGGAACAGTCATCTGATACGTTATTTTAAGATACGACTGGACACTTTCTCTTAAAGAGTGAATACCCGTATTACGGGGAGTCTGTTCTTTTTCCTGCTGGACGAGTTCTTTCCAAGATAAACTGGGTGACTGAAGTGCCGGCAATAATTCAGAAGGGAGGACACCAGTAGATAGGTCCAGGGTGTTTTCTGATTTTTGTGCCCGCAATTTTTCAGCTGCCTGTTCGTATTCGCTTTTTCTTTTTAAGTTTTCATTGGTAAGTGAAGTTCCCCAATTGATCAAGGGCTTTGTCTGCAGTCCCCATTTATCTGGGTTTACATATGTTCCGCTGCCCTTCTTTCTATTGAGCACACCTTGAGCCGTCAATTCCTCCATGGCCCGGATCACAGTGGACCGGTTCACGTTCAATGCTTCAGCCAATTTTCTTTCAGAAGGCAAACGGGTACCAGGGATCAATTCTCCAGATTTGATTTTTTCTTCTATTAAAAACATGATTTTCTGATAAAGGGGCAGAGATCCATCTTGATCGATGATCCAATTTTCCATAAGATTTCCTCTTTCTTCTGTATTTTATTTTAGTGTAACACAAAATTGGATGGGTTAATTAGGGTCCAATTGGATGTAGGTTACGACTTAACTTATGCGTATACTTAACGTGAGTTAAGTATGAACATTCAGGAGGAAATAATTATGAGTAAAAGAACGATTGGAAGCGAAAGAGTTAAACGTGGGATGGCTAAAATGCAAAAAGGCGGCGTCATCATGGACGTAGTCAATGCCGAACAAGCCAAAATTGCTGAAGCTGCTGGAGCCGTTGCGGTCATGGCCTTGGAACGCGTGCCATCTGATATACGGAAAGCTGGCGGAGTTGCTCGAATGGCTAATCCTAAAATCATTGAAGAAGTCATGAATGCCGTCAGTATACCGGTCATGGCAAAAGCACGTATCGGTCATATTTCTGAAGCACGTATTTTGGAATCGATGGGCGTGGATTATATTGATGAGAGTGAAGTATTGACTCCGGCCGATGAAGAATTTCATTTATTGAAATCCGATTATGTTGTTCCATTTGTCTGTGGCTGTCGTGATTTAGGGGAAGCTCTACGTCGTATCGGTGAAGGGGCATCTATGCTTCGCACGAAAGGTGAACCCGGAACCGGAAATATCGTTGAAGCTGTTCGTCACATCAGAAAAGTGAATAGCCAAATTTCTGTCCTTTCTACTAAATCAAACGATGAATTGATGACATTCGCTAGAGACATAGGTGCGCCATACGAATTAGTGAAAGAAGTGAAAGAACTTGGCAAATTACCAGTTGTCAACTTTGCTGCCGGCGGTGTAGCTACACCGGCTGATGCTGCATTGATGATGAGCCTTGGAGCAGATGGCGTGTTTGTTGGTTCGGGCATCTTCAAATCGGAATCACCGGAAAAATTTGCGCGTGCTATCGTTCGGGCAACCACGAATTATGAAGACTATGCATTGTTGGCTGAAATTTCTAAAGACTTGGGTGAACCCATGAAAGGGATCGAAATCAGTCATCTCCAGCAGGATGAGCGAATGCAGGAACGAGGTTGGTAAGTATGGCAATAACTATAGGAGTCCTTGCTGTACAGGGTGCGGTTAGAGAACACCTTCTGGCTTTGAAAGTATTAGGAGTAAAAGCAGTATCGGTCAAGAAAGCAGAAGATTTAGAAGGTTTAGATGGCTTGATCATTCCCGGCGGAGAATCGACGGCGATCGGTCGACTTATCCGGGAACAAGGCCTGGAAGATCGTCTGCATTCTTTTCATAAAGAAGGTAAAGCCATTTTTGGAACGTGTGCAGGCCTTATCCTGTGCAGCACGGACAAAAGTCACAAAACGGATGACTTACGACTAGGTTTTATTGATATGGAAGTCGAACGGAATGGTTTCGGAAGACAAGTGGCTAGCTTTGAAACGTCATTAAATTTCGAGGGGATCGATCAGGAAGTTGAAGCAGTATTTATTCGCGCCCCTTACATTCAGTCTGTTGGCCCAGACGTTAAGGTCCTAGCTACCTTTGATGGGAAAATCGTCGCTGCAGAACAAGATAACGTGCTAGTGACTGCTCACCATCCTGAATTAACGGAAGACTATGCAGTCTTGAACTATTTTTTAGATAAAATCGGTAAGTGATCTATCTTTTGGAATGATTTAAAAATATTCAATGAATTAATAGATTGAACGAAGCCAAAAACATGGAAGTTTCCATGTTTTTGGCTTTTTTAGTGGAAAACCGACAATACTTGTTGATGAAAAAGAAAGGATGCTATCGTTTGAAAAACTCTTTTTTTCTTTTTAAATAAACAATCTAAAAAATAAGTGACACAAGTGTAACTTTGGTGTACAATTAATTTTGCAAGTAATTTTTTAAAAAGAAAGAGGGATATTAATGGTATTAGCTTTAAAAGAGCTCCTGTATTCAAAAGGTCGATTTATCATGATCGGATTTATTATTGTATTGATATCGTGGTTAGTCTTTATTTTATCTGGCCTTGGAACAGGACTATCCGCATTGTCTACGGGTGTAGTGAGCCAAGCAGATATTACGGGAATTGTATTTGAAGAAGGTTCGGAGTATAGTTTGTCAAAATCAAACATTTCAAGCTCACTTTCTGAAGAGGTTTCAAAACAAGAGGGCGTGACGGATACTGCGGAAATCAGCACGTTCAATACTTCCGTACGCAAAGAAGGAACAGCAAACGAAAATGAAAAAATCACTGATGTCGTGTTGATCGGGATCGAACCCAATTCCTTTATGCAACCGGATATAGTGGAAGGGAGCACATGGAACACCAGTGAACAAACTCAAGTTATTGCGGATGCTTCTTTACAAAGTGAAGGATATAGTATTGGAGATTCAATCGAGTTTAGCGGAACCGATAAAGCAGTGACGATCGTTGGCTTTACAGAAAATAAAACATTGTATCATCAATCAGCTCTCTACGCGCAAACAGATGATTTTCGTGACATTCGCTTTTCTGAACCAGAATTAGCGAATGGAGCAGAAGATAGTGTGAGTGGGATAGCGATACAAGGTGATGAAGTGAATATGGCTGCCTTGAGTGAACCTGGTTCAGGAATAGAATACGGAACAAAAGAAGAAACGATCAAAGCGATTCCTGGCTATGTGGCTGAAAATGCTACGATAATGATGATGCTCTGGTTCTTGATGATCATTTCTGCCTTCATTCTGGGAGTGTTTTTCTATGTATTGACCAACCAGAAAACCCATCAATTTGGTGTGCTGAAGGCTATTGGAGGAAGCAACGGGTTCATTATGCGCTCTGTGGTTTCACAGGTCTTTGTATTGTCATTGATCAGTATTCTTCTCGGGATCGGATTGACTTATCTGACTGTTTTAGCTTTACCAGAGACCATGCCGTTCCAATTGGAGACCAATATGGTCGTCATTTATAGTGCGGTTTTACTGGTGATCAGTGTCTTGAGTTCACTGTTTTCAGTTGCTAGGATCTCTAAAATCGATCCACTGACAGCTTTAGGGAGGATAGAATAATGACAGGTATTCAATTAACAAATGTAACGAAAAAGTATATAGAAAACAAGTTTGAAATTACAGCGTTAGAAAACGTTTCTGTACGAGTCGAAGCAGGGGAATTTGTGGCCATTGTCGGTCCTTCTGGCTCCGGTAAAAGCACTTTTTTGAGTATCGCCGGTGCCTTATTGAAACCGACTGAAGGTCAGGTACTGATCAATAATCAGGATATAACGAGTTTACATGAGAAACAATTATCTTCTGTGCGTTTAAATCAAATTGGATTCATTCTTCAAACAGCCAACTTGATACCGTACTTAACTGCCGTGGATCAATTATTGATCGTGAAAAAAATGAAGGGGTCTGTCTCAAAAGAAGATAGAGCCTTTGCTCTGCAATTGTTAAAGGATCTTGGACTCGAAAATAAAGAAAACAAATTTCCAAATGAATGTTCAGGCGGAGAGCGTCAGCGGGTCGCTATTGCGCGAGCCTTCATGAATGATCCGGATATCATTCTGGCGGATGAACCGACATCTAGCTTAGATACTAAGCGAGGACATGAAGTGGTTCAACTAATGGCTGAACAAGTCAAATTACGTGGAAAATCAGCTATAATGGTAACGCATGACGAAAGAATGTTAGATTACTGTGATCGAGTCTATCGAATCGAAGATGGCGTACTGACAGAAGAAGTCCATACGCAGCTAGCTTAGCAGACTATACAATAAAAGCCATTCAAACAGTACCTGTTTGAATGGCTTTTATTTTTCTGGCTCGTCCTGTTTTCGTTCTTCACTTTGAAAAATACCATGTGCAAGGATTTCTCGGATAAAAATGGCCCGCTCTGATGAAGTTAAACCAGATCGATCTTCGATCATCACACTATGAAAAATCATTGAAATCAACAAAGGAGCAGGTATCGAGGATTTGAAATATCCTTTTTCTTGTCCCGATACAATAAATGATTGAATGTGGCCTAACATTATTTCGTGTAATATCTCGGAAATATTCTCTTTATCCTTTAGCTGTTTTCCTTGAATGTGGAGTTTTTGAAGAAACATAGTCGACAGTTGGTGAACATCACTGTAATTAAAAATGAGTTGAAACAATTGATTGAAATGTTCTTCTACATCTTCAGACCAATCCAGCTCCTCAAACTCGGTCAAGAATTTTTTCATTTCAAAGGTAAGATAATCATTGATCAAATCATCTTTATTGGAATAATATTTGTATATAGCTGCTCGAGAAACGTTTAAATGATCGGCTAGTAAACCAAAGGAAAAATGATCATAACCAGTCTCCATCAATAAATGATGGGTTTGATCGTAAAGGTCCTCTACACTAAATTTTTTCTTACGTGACATGCGGAGCATCCTTTCGTATGGTTTCCTTTATTGTACCACTAGAAAAACAGTTCCACAGTAATTTTCAGTTAAGGAATAGTAAATTTATACCTTATTCTAACTCGGTAAAAATATCACGGTACAGGATCAGGTCAAATGTGGGAACTTCCAAAAATTTAAGCCACCTCCACAGAGATGGCTTAAATCAAACGCTAGTTGATTGTTAAGGAAGTAAGACCACTTTTCCTAATTTTCCTGCTTTTTTAAAATAAAGTTGCGCTTTACGTGCTTCTTCTAAAGGAAAGGTACGATCGATCACTGGATTTATTTTCCCTTCAGATACAGCTTGAAGCAGACGCTTGAATTCTGCTCGTGTACCCAAAACAGAGCCGTAAAGAGTGATGTGTTTTAAATAGACTGTTCTAAAATCGAGCTCTGTTTTCTGACCACCGGCAGATCCAGAGATACAGAATTTTCCGCCTTTTTTTAGGACGTTTAAAGAGGTAGCGAACAAGGCATCTCCGACAACATCGAGTACTGAGTCGACCGGTCCTCCATTGACCTGAATGATTTCTTCGGCAAGATCACCGGATTTATAGGATAAAACATGGCTTGCCCCCAGTTTTTTCATTTCATCTTCCAAAGCTAGGTCGCCAACGATTGCAATGACTTTGGCTCCAAATACTTTTGCGGCGATTTGTACATTCAAAGATCCAACGCCACCATTTGCTCCCGTTACCAGTATTGTTTCTCCAGGTTGCACATGGATTTGTTCGTTCATATGCCAAGCCGTCAAACCGCTAACTGTAAACACCGAACTTTCTGTATAGTCAGCAAGGGGCATATCAAAGCATAAATCTGCAGGCCAGGCTACGTATTCTGCATAACCACCGTCGTATTCAGAACCGATGAAAGACATGTCCTCTGCTATATGTTCCAAACCCGGTTTTCCACTTGAGGTAAATGGGAAAAGAACAACATCTTTTTCTAACATGGATTTATCTACAGCTTTCCCGATTTCCACTACAGTTCCTGCTATATCAGATCCAGGGGTGCGAGGAAACTGAACGCCTTCTGGTCGCCATCCTGATTTTGAACCTACACCGTAAGCTCCTTCTCTCATCCAGATCTCTGTGTTGTTTATTGCACAGGCTTTGACTTTGATCAGCACCTCAGTTTCTGTGGGCTCTGGAATAGCTTGATCAACTAATTCTAACTTATCTACATCTCCGTATCCTGTTACTTGTACAGATTTCATAGACATGACCACCTTTCTTATTGTTCTTTTAAGTGTTCGTATTAAGAAAAATACGAGTGTGTTGGTTACAAAGGTACTATTATTTAGTGAATACATTTACTGCATTATATCATAGTTATAATCGAACTATTTATTCAGCAAGCTTCCGATCCTATGTGATCTCTGTTCCGTTGACAGTTGAGGAACAGATTGTATTATTCTAGAAAGGAGAATTGGATGAATGCTATTCAATTGAAACGAACGTATGATGAAGTAGAGGAAGATGACGGATTTCGGATACTAGTCGATCGCTTATGGCCGAGAGGAATAAAGAAAGAAAACTTAACACAGGACTGGTGGCCAAAAGAAATAGCCCCTACTACTGAGACGCGAAAAATATTTGACCATGATAAAGACAAATTTGGTTGGTTCAAAGAAGTTTATAGGGAAGAGTTAAACAGGAACGAAAAGAAAGAAAAATTTCTAAAGGAAATTCAAGAACAGTTAGAGAAGCAACCGGTCACTTTAGTGTATGCTGCAAAAGACAGAGAAGTGAATCATGTAGTCGTCTTAAAAGAATGGATAGAAGAGCAATTGAACAAAAAAACTCTCAAGAGATGAACTATCGTGCTCTTGAGAGTTTTTTATTTAAAAAGAAGAATTTTAATCCTCTTTGAAATCATCTTGAACGGGAAGCCATTCATCGATATTGTAAATGATTTTAGGGATGATGAAATAGTTGATGACTTCTACGCCTTCTGTTTCGGGTAAGGTCCGGTTGATAAAATTATACATATCATCATTATCTAAAAAGCGTGTTTCAATGGATAAATTGGCTTTTCCCCACCCGGTTGCTATATAACAAACATTGGGATTGGCTTTGCAGTCTTCTATGAATTTGTTGTAGACGCGTTCATCAACTTTCAAGTTGATGTCTGCAATGGCATTGTATCCAAAACTACTGGGATCAACAATGGTCGTGATACGCACAGTATTGTCTGCAATCAATTTTTCGATCCTTCTACGCACGGTTCGTTCGTTCACATCGATCTTTTTGGCGATCTTTGCGACGGATTTTCTTGCGTCTTTAGATAATTCTTGGATAATTTTAAAGTCGATTTGATCATAATTTTTTTCTTTTTTTGCCATAGTCATTTTTCTCACTGAATAACTGAGAAATTCCCTCCTTTACATAAAGTAAGCTCAACCTTATAGTAGCACGAACTAATAGACTAAAACAAGGAAGAAAACCGCAATAAGGTAAAAAAATGTCCGATTATGACATAACACATATAAATAATGACATAAAATACGTTAATTTTACATATTGTCTATTGACTTTGTGACTTTTTATATATAAAATCAAATTGTAGAGTAGTGAAAACGTGAACAATACTATAGAGGAGGGAGTTAAATTGTGTCTTTCAACAATGTTGTACCACTAGCGATCATTATTCTCTTTATAGGGAGTCTAGTCCTAGTTAGTAATCTAGCGAGTAGGCGAATCAATAATGCAGAAGATTATTTAGTTGCCAGTCGAGGAGCGCCCTTATTCTTAGTGGTGGGAACTGTGTTTGCTACCTTTTGGGGTGGGGGAACAGTCATTGGTGGGACGGGTGCGGCATTTCAAGATGGGGTATACGGAGTAATTGAAGACCCTTTTGCTGCTGGTTTATCGCTCATCATTATCGGGCTCTTTTTCGTCAAGATCCTGAGAGGCTTAAAAATCAATTCGGTCGGCGAAATTTATACACATAGATTTGGAAGCGCTACCGGATATATAGCGTCTGCCGTGATGATCCCTACTTTCGTTATTTGGACAGCTGTTCAGCTTCTAGCAGTCGGGAAAATTCTTTCGGTATTATTCAATCTGAACTTTTTTATGAGTTATATCATTGCACTGATAGTTGTTGTGGCTTTCACTTATATGGGTGGCTTATTGGCTGTTATCTGGACAGATTTTATTCAAATGATCGTCATTTTTATCGGATTGATTTTGTTGCTCGTGATTGGTTATAACGCAGCTGGTGGATTGGGAGAAATCGTCACGCATACACCAGACGATTTTTGGCAGTTCATCCCTTCTGAAAAAGGATTGATGCCGTGGATCACATATGTTTCTATGTGGGCCGGAATGGCTTTAGGGAATATTCCCAGCCCCGATATCGCTCAGCGTGCGTTGATGGCAAAAGATGCCAAGACTGCGCAAAGAGGGATGATCATTTCTGGAAGTTTGTATTGGACATTTGGATTTATTCCTGTATTTTTAGCGTTGATCGGTCATACACTGATCAGCACGGGCATACTGGATGGCAGTCTGATTGCCCAAGACAGTGAATTACTTATTCCTTATTTGGCCAAAGAATTGTTGAATCCTGTTTTACTGGGCATCTTCGTTGCTTCATTGATTGGAGCCATCTTGTCGAGTGCCAGTACTTCTTTATTTGCCACAGCCGTCATTTTTTCGAATGATATTATTTATCCATTATTTTTAAAAAAGAAAAAAACGGATGTAGTGGATCAGAACTATTTATTAAAAGTGACACGCTACTGCGTTGTGTTGACGGGGATCTTAGCCGCTTTAGTTGGCTTGTTGAGTTCAAATATTTATGACATGACTGTTTTTGCATTTACTTTGCAGTTCGGCGTTCTGTTTTTCCCATTCATTATTGCCTTGAAAGCTAAATGGGCAACGTCATATGGAATTATCGCCGGAATGCTTGGAGGATTATCGGTGAATGTATTCGGAGGGATCATCCAGCAGACGATCATACCGGAACCGTGGGAATTTTTCACGCTGGTACCCCCGTTGGTCAATATCGTGTTGATCGTGATCGTTTCACTCTTTACGAAGAAAAGTGATCGATCCAAACCATTAGAAGATATATATATTTAAAAAAGATAAAGGGGAGATTTATATGAAGATACCATCATCCAGTGCAACGGATTTGAACAAGAAGGATTTAAGACACATGTTGACGATGAACGAATTTACCAAAGATGAAATCGACGACATGCTTGAATTGATGACTTTACTAAAAAATGCACGGAAAGACAATGCTATTCCTGAATTATTTAAAAATAAAACTGTCGGAATGATTTTTGAAGCCGGTTCTACACGCACGCGTGTCTCTTTTGAAGCCGCCGCTACTCTACTTGGTGGACATGCAATTTTTCTATCCAAACGGGATATTCATTTAGGAGCCAAGGAAACCATTGAAGATACAGCAAGGGTCCTTTCCAGGATGTGTGATGTCATTGTAGCCCGGACAAATGATGGCGAAACGACTCAAAAACTGACAGAATCTGCAACTGTACCAGTTATTAATGGACTGGACACGGTTTACCATCCTACCCAAATGCTAGCGGATATCTTTACGATGCAAGAACATTTACCCGAAGGAAAAGAACTGACAGATTTGACTGTTGCCTTTATGGGAGATGAGACGGATGTATGCCGGTCATTATTGTTGACCTGTACGAAATACGGGATCAATTTCAAACAAATTGGACCTAAAAAATATCATATGGAAGAAAAATGGTTGCAACTAGCCGATAAAAACTGTCAGGAATCTGGAGCGCACTATGAAATTACAGAAGATACCAAAAAAGTTTCGGAATGCACAGTCGTTTATGGAGACAGTTTCTACTGGACAACACAAGTGGATGAAAAAGAAGAACGGTTAGCTGCTTTTATGCCAGACTATGTCATTACCAAAGAGTTAATGGAAAAAGCAGCTCCAGGAGCGATGTTACTCCATTGTCTCCCTGCAAATGACAAGGAAGAAATCACCAGAGAAGCGCTAGAAGGAGACTACAGTGTCGCCTTCGATCAATCCGAAAACCGCTTGACAGCACAAATGGCGATCATTGTTTACTTTACTCGTCACTACGTAAAAGATCCTTCCAAAGAAGTACGTGAACAGCATCAAAATAAAATCAATGCATTTTTGGAAAAATTATAAAACAATAGAAAGGAGAATTGTAGATGGCAAAAAAAATGAGCGGCACTCCTAAAAAAGATGGATACAGAATGCCGGGAGAATTTGAGCACCATGAAGGTTGCTGGATGATTTGGCCCGAGCGCACAGACAATTGGAGGCTAGGGGGAAAACCCGCACAAAAAGCTTTTGTGGAAGTTGCGAATACAATAGTAGAATATGAAAAAGTGACGATGTGTGTGTCGCCGGGACAATTTAAAAATGCACGCGACATGTTAAAAGATTCAGTCCGGGTCGTGGAAATGTCTGTGGATGATTCCTGGATGCGCGACAGCGGTCCAACATTTGTCAAAAATGATGATGGAAAAGTCAGAGGTGTAGATTGGCGCTTCAATGCGTGGGGTGGTCTAGTTGATGGATTGTATTTCCCGTGGGACAAAGATGATCAAGTTGCCCGGAAAGTCTGTGAGATTGAACGAACTGATTACTATTCATTGGAAGAATTTATTCTAGAAGGCGGGTCTATTCACACAGATGGGGAAGGGACCGTAATCGTGACCGAAGAGTGTCTGTTACATGAAAGTAGAAATCCGACATTGAGCAAAACGGAAATCGAAGAGCACTTAACAAAATATTTGGGAGCCGAAAAAGTGTTGTGGATTCCAGAAGGGATCTATCTGGATGAAACAAATGGGCATGTGGACAACATCATGCATTATTGCGCCCCAGGTGTTATTGTACTGGCATGGACGGATGATGAAAATGATCCCCAATATCCTCGCTCCAAAAAGGCTTACGATTATTTAACAAATGAAACGGATGCCAAGGGAAGAAAGTTAGAGATCCATAAATTGCACATTCCAAATGAAGTCTTGATTACAAAAGAAGAAAGTGAAGGTGTCGATAAAGTCGATGGAACGTTGCCTAGACAAGAAGGCGACCGTCAAGCTGCTTCCTATGCAAATTTCTATATAGCAAACGATGCCATTATTCTGCCGTTATTCAATGATGAAAAATATGATCAAAATGCTAAAGATGTTTTAAGTGAAATCTTCCCTGATAGAGAAATACGGGGTGTATATGCCCGCGAAATCCTCTTAGGCGGAGGGAACATCCACTGTATTACCCAGCAACAACCTTCAGCTAAGTAGAAGAAGAACTAAAAAACTCCAATAAGAGGTGAGAAGGATGGAAGAAAAAATAGGCGAAAATATTGTCGCCGAGAAAGATGTCGCAAAAGTCAGTCTTTTTAAAATGGTCAGTTTCACCGTAACAGGAATAGTGGTATTGGATACGTTCGTAGCCCCCGCAGCTATGGGTGCTTCATCTATCACTATGTGGTTACTTACTGCAATTTTGTTCTTTATTCCTTATGGACTCATTAATGCTGAATTAGGTGCAACTTATCCTGAAGATGGTGGGATCTATGCCTGGGTCAAACGAGCATTCGGTCCTTTTCAAGCAAGTCTGGTGGCCTGGTATTACTGGGTCAATGTAGCTTTCTGGATGCCGGCGGTATTTATTGCGTTTAGTGCTTGGTTCTCTATGGCTTATGTCCCCTCAATGGGGAACGTTGCCGGAGCTACTTTAGCTATCGCGATGTGTTGGTTGATTGTATTTATTGGTATACGCGGAGTAGATTTGAGTCTGACTGTGACAAATATCGCTGCAATCTTAAAAGTGAGTGTACTGATCATCTTTGGGATAATGGGTGTGATGTACGCAATGCAAAATGGTTTGGCAAACGACTTTTCCCTTTCCAGTTTTGCGCTCAACTTAAACTTTGACACGATTTCGTACAGTTCCGCAATCGTTTACAATTTATTGGGATTTGAATTGATCAGTTCCATTGCATCTAAAATAGATGAGCCTGAAAAAAACATTCCGAAAATGACTATCATGGCTGGGATATTGATTGCGGCTATGTACATTATCGGGACCTTTGGCGTTTTAGCGGCTATTCCCGCAGCCTCAGTCGATCCACTTGACGGCTTCTTCTATGCTTTACAAGAACTAACAACTGTCTTTGGACCTGCTTCAGGAATCGTCTTTAATGTCACGATGGTCGTTGCCTTATTCACCTTGGTTTCCAACATGATTTCTTGGACATTGGGTGGCGTAGAAGTATTGGACGAAGTCGAATTCACAAAACATACTAAAATACTCGGTCATCGGAATGAAAAATTTGATACACCCGATTACTCTTATATATTAATGGGATTGATATCCACATTCTTGATCATTTTGAATTTTACACTGAGTGGAAATGCCAACGATGCATTCTGGACGATACTGTCCTTTAGTTTCTTGATCTTCTTTCTACCTTATCTCTGGCTATTTCCGACCGTCGTTAAATTGAGAAAAGTAGACAAAGATATCGTCAGACCGTATGAAATTCCTTTTGGGAAATTCGGATTGTATGCATCCAGTATCATCGGTTTCTTATTTATCGCTCTGGGTATTATCTTACTCTTTGTCACAGGTGATGGTTGGGATCCTTTATACCATCTGACCTTGATCATTGGAACACTCCTCACAACACTATATGGTATATACTTGTATCGAAAGAGTTTGTAAATCATAGATTAATAATTATGTGAGTATAGGGGGGCAGAATCTCGAATGAGAATTCTGCCCCCCTATACTTTTTCTAACGTAAAAAATATCATATATGGACTAAAAGTAAAATAATTCTTCAAATGTTTTGTCCAGTGCAATACATAAAAGCAGAGCCAGTTTAGCTGTAGGATTGAACTGTCCGGTTTCGATCGAACCAATCGTTTGTCTGGAGACGCCAACTAAAGCCGCCAAGTTTCCTTGGGTAAGATTTTTTTCTGCCCGAACAACTTTCAAGCGATTATGTAAAATCAACTCTTCATTTTCTTCTTTCATCTTAATACAGTCCATAGTTACTGAGTAAAGTCGCAAATGAGAGTAAAACGGCCAATGTGCTAAGAATACCAGCTACAAGATACCCTTTATTTTTTTCAAGTAACCGATACTGATAAAAAGAAGAGGCAGCGGTCTGAGCCATTAAAATCATCAGAATATCTGAAGCAGATTCATTGAAATAGGCTCTTAGACCGATCAATACAATCATAATTGCAGATACACTTAACCAGCCAATTCGAAAGCTTGTCAATCTCACCTGTTCTTCTCGTTCATCGCTCATCTCTTTGCGAGCTTTGTTTAAAATATCCTTTTTATCCATATGATCTCCCCCCACTAGTAAGTTACTATAAGATTAGTACTTCACACAAATTTTGTCAAGTATACTTTGCATTTAGACAAGTAAACTTGCTTTGGAATATATAAAAACTAGTAATACCAGATTGCTGTATTAAAAAAAGGGTGATATAGTAAAATCTATTTTTCAATTAGAATTTTTTATACAGAAAAGATAAGTTGATTTATTGAAGATAAGTAAACAAGACATCTAAAACTTAAATCCTTCATGATATTTACTTTTCGAATGGATGTTATACAATGAAAGTAACTATGCTATGAACTATCCAAAAATTATTTTTGAAAATGCTTAATACAATTCAAAAATAGCATCTATCTCTAAAAGAAAGTTGGGGAAATCATGAGTCAGAATAATAAAGAGCTGTTTGCATATGAATTTTTACTTTTACTTGAAAAAAACTCGCTCGAATCGATTAACATTAAACAATTGACCACTAAGAGTGGTCTCAGTCGTCAATCTTTTTATAATTATTTTTTAGATAAAAATGACTTAATACAATTTATTTATGAGAAATATATTATTCCTGATTTTGATGAAAACAATTTGAATATAAATTTTCGTGATTCACTGCTACTCTCTTTTAAAAACATGAAGAAATACCATCGTTTTATGAAAGAAGCCTGCATGAAAGAAGACCAAAACTGTCTCAAAGACTATATTTTCAACCATTGCGAAACATTTGATCTTCAATGGCACCAAAAACTGTATGGAAAAAAAACGATGCCAAAAGAATTAGTTTTTGCAACAAAATATCATGCAAATGCATCGAGTAGTATGACTCTTTCTTGGATCATATCTGATATGCCTATTCCTCCTGCGGAATTAGCTACTAGGATCACTGAAATGAGAGGAATGGGTATGGAAAAAATGTTTGAAAAAGCCGAAACAAAAGGCGATCCTTATAAATTCAGTAGGTAGGTTTACAATATACTCTTTTTGTAAATGGATTCCTATTCAAATAAGCAGTAAACTTAAGGTGTAAAGAGAACCGTAATTTCTAAAAGGGGGAATTTTATGGTAAGAAAATTGTATTTAATGCGACACGGTGAAACGGTATTTAATCTGCACAATAAAATACAAGGATGGTGTGACTCTCCTTTAACGAAAAAAGGAAAGGAACAAGCACGAGCCGCAAGAGCCTATTTTAAAGAAAAGCAGATCGATTTAGATGCAGCCTATTGTTCCACAAGTGAACGAGCCAGCGATACACTTGAACTTATTACAGAACTACCCTATAAACGATTAAAAGGCTTGAAAGAGATGAACTATGGAGAATTAGAGGGAGAAAGTGAACGGTTAAACCGACATTTGACACCTAAAGATGCGGAAACATTTTATTTGCAGTTTGGTGGGGAATCTTCGAATGAAGTAAAAGATAGAATGACTCGGACGCTAACGAGTCTCATGGAAAATGAAGACCACGAACATGTTCTTGCGGTTTCTCATAGTGGGGCTTGTTTCAATTTTCTAAGAGAAATTCAGGATCCAATGAAGGAACTAAAAAAGGGATTTGGTAATGGGACTCTATTCGTTTACGATTATATTGACGAGACCTTCACGCTGAATGAAGTTATTCGCCAACCAATTTAGGAGGAATTTACATGGAATATACAAGACTTGGAAATACGGGATTAGAAGTATCTAAAATTTGTTTAGGTGGGATGAGTTTTGGCGATCCAAATAAATGGATCCATTCCTGGGTACTAGATGAGGAGCAGTCAAGAAAAATCATAAAAAAATCTTTAGATATGGGAATCAACTTTTTTGATACAGCCAATGTATATGGACTTGGCAGCAGTGAAGAAATCATGGGAAAAGCGTTGAAAGACTACGCAAAGCGGGAAGAAATAGTCATTGCGACGAAAGTAAGCGGAAAGATGCATGAAGGCCCTAATGGAGAAGGCTTATCACGCAAGTATATTTTACATGAAGTCGAAGAAAGTCTGAAAAGACTAGAAACAGATTATATCGATTTACTGTATATCCATCGGTGGGATCACCACACACCTATTGAAGAAACGATGGCTGCATTGCATGATTTGGTTAAAGCCGGCAAAGTACACTATTTAGGGGCATCAAGCATGTTTGCCTGGCAATTTCAACAGGCGCAGAATTGTGCAGAAAGAAATGGCTGGACGAAGTTTTCAGTGATGCAAGGGCACTATAATTTACTGTATCGGGAAGAAGAAAGAGAAATGAATCCGTATTGTTTTGAAACAGGTGTCGCTCTTGCTCCGTATAGTCCCCTTGCATCTGGAAGACTGACTCGTGACTGGGGAGATTCAGATTCTAAGCGATTCCAGGAAGATGAGATCGCCAAAAGAAAATATGAGTCGACCAAAGATACAGATAAAAACATTGTAGAAAGAGTCAAAGTCATTGCCGATAAACAGGGGGTGACACGTAGTCAAGTTTCAGTAGCCTGGCTATGGGCCAAAGGAGTAACTGCTCCGATCGTCGGAATCACGAAAGAAAAATATCTGGATGATTTTGTAGGAGCATTTGATGTCTCATTAAGCGTAGAAGATATCGCTTATTTAGAAGAACCGTATACCCCACATGAGATAGTGGGACATAAATGATCAAGCACAACTAAATTAGATTCCCAAATAAAAAAACTCCTTTTCAAAATCAAATTGAAAAGGAGTTTTTTTTAAGCTGACTATTTCTATCATTCTTTGCGAGTGTATACTTTGTGTGTAGTCTTTTGTTGAATGTGTGAAGGACTTTTTAAAGTTATCATACTGGGAATTACTTTTGTTCGTGCAGGCTTGTTCGTTTGATGTGTTCAATGTCTTGTGTTCCGGCTAGTTGCATGACACGGGTCAAATCAGTTTGGAAGTAGTCAAATACAGACCGGACACCTTTCCAACCACCTAATGCAAGTCCAAAGAGTGCAGGACGGCCAATAGCGACGATGTCTGCGCCACTGGCTAAGGCTTTGAATATATGTTCGCCTCGGCGGATACCGCTGTCGAAAATGATCGGTACGCGTTTTTGTACCACTGCAGCGATTTCAGGTAACATTTCAAACGAACCAGGCGCTTCGTCTAATTGTCTGCCACCATGATTAGAGACCCAGATTGCAGAAGCACCAGCACCGATCGCGATCAAGGCATCTTCGGGAGCCTGGATCCCTTTGACGATCACTGGCAGACCAGAATAGTCCACTAAGAACTCCACATCTTTCGGACTGATTTTTTGCTTGGATTGTGCATAGATATTGTTGAGGGACATATCTTTTCCTGAGCCAGTTAAATAACGGGATACGATCGGCATACCAAAGGGATAGACAAATTGATTGCGCATATCTCTTTCACGATTGCCGCTGAGTGTGGCATCGGCTGTTAGAATAATAGCTGTTGCGCCGTCAGCTTTGGCTTCATCGAGAATGTCTTTGTTCAACTGGTCGTCTTTGCTCATATAAATTTGGAACCAACGCGGAGAGCCGTTCAAACCGGCTTCGATTTCTGCAAAGGAAGCTCCAGAATAGGCACTGATGGACATGATCGTACCGAATGCAGAAACTCCTTTTGCGGTTCCGACTTCTTTTGTTTCGTGCGCCAATCCGTGGGCAGCGATGGGTGCCATGATGATAGGAGCGGGAATGTCATGGCCCAATATGGTGGTGGCTGTATCTGGCTTCTCCACATTCGCTAAGACTCTGGGAATAATGCTTTTATGTTTGAATGATGTTATATTCATTTTTTTAGTATATTCTTCTCCGGAGGCTCCGGATATATAATCAAATCCACCTTTTGGTATCAGACCAGCTGCTTCTTTTTCTAAATCAAAGACGTTGATAATAGCCAAATCTTGAATCTTTGAGGGTGCAGCATAAACTTTTTTATGATTTTCGGACATAAGTATCCTCCTAGTAGGTTTCCTGAGTAGTATATTCAAAATGGAGCACTAATATAGTTAACTGACAAAAAATCAGGGTTAAAATACTTAGTCTGATGCGAAACAGAGATAGTCGATCATCAGCAAGATTTTTCTGCTAACTCAGTTGTCTTGTAACTATGTCTAGTTTAACAAAAAATGAGGTTTAGTAGCACTACAAACTTTCTTTCTAATAAAAAGAAGAGAAGGCACGACTCGATACAGTAAAGAAAAATGGACAAAAGGATGACTGTCTTTATGAAAAAAAACGAAGGAAAGCATAGAAAAATGACAGTGACTGCGAAGAAGCTGAACTGTCCCAGCAAGCACGAGAGGATGTCGAGGTGGTCCAAACGATGAGAAGGTTCTTTTTTTGCCTTACTATTTCTATCATTCTTTGCTAGTATATACGTTATATGTGCATTTCTTTGTTGAATGGAGGAACGAAATGGATGAACACTTGGATATGCAAACAGGAATAAAAGATGCCATCCCCACAATGCTGGGATACATAGGGATCGGGTTAGCTTTTGGTATTGTAAGCAAAGCAGCCGGACTAGATCCATTTACAGTTTTTCTGTTGTCTACGTTTGTCTATGCGGGGTCGGCACAGTTTATTATTGTAGGCTTATTGAGTAGTTTAAGCCCGACTTTATCGATCGTGTTAGCGACACTGTTGGTGAATTCACGATTGCTTTTATTGAGCATGACTGTGGCACCGTATTTTAAACAAGACAGTATGGTAAAAAATATTCTGATCGGAACTTTGCTGACGGACGAAACATTCTCATTGGGTATGAATAAAGTGAATTATTCAAACGATCAGCTGACTTTTGGCTGGTACAATACGGCGAACATCCTCTCGTATCTTTCCTGGATAACATTCTCCGTTTTGGGAGCTGTAGTAGGCGAATATATCGGGGATCCGAATGCATTCGGACTGGATTTTGCGATGGTGGGCATGTTCATCGGATTGCTGTATTTACGGTTCATTTCGGATAATAAAACACCCCGATCACTGCAATTACTGGTGATCAGTTTTACTTTTTTACTTGTATATGTCGGACTCATTTTTATTCCGAGCAATCTGCTGATTCTTGTCGTGACACTTCTGGGATGTACGTTTGGGGTGGTGATAAAACATGCCTTCTTCTGAATATCTGATATATACCATCGTGGGTGCGAGTATCGTCACCTGGCTACTGAGAGTCTTGCCGTTTATTTTTTTGAAAAAGCTTACTTTACCACAGTCAGTAGCAGAATTTTTGAGCTTTGTTCCTTTAGTCATCATGGCCGCTTTTTGGTTCAGTAGCTTATTTACCCAGGAAGTCGGAAGTTTGCCTACTGTGAATTGGGAAAATGTACTGGCGTCGACGCCTACAGTAGTGAGTGCGGTCCTCTCAAAAAACTTACTTGTTATCGTCATAACAGGAGTGATCTCTCTTGCGCTCATTCGTTTTCTTACTTAAAATGAGTTTGAATAAAACAGAAAGCAAAGGAGGATAAATATGAGCGGTGTTGAAATAGATTTTGTCAGCGGGGATAGTCTAAAAGCTTTAGACTTGTATGAAAAAATATTTGAAATCAAACGGATCGAAGTATCTGATTTACCTAAAGGAGAAAATGAAGTTGTATTTGAATTAGAAGGGGTTCGTTTCCATATGCTGGATGAAAACCCTGCATTTGGATTAAACGCGCCGACTTCAGAACATCCGAATACGATTTGGTTCAATGTCAGCGTGTCAGATATAAAAGAAGTCTATGCAAAGGCACTAAAAGAGGGGTGCATGGAAATCCAGCCCGTGACAGAACTACCTGATCACGGAGTGGCCAATGCTATTTTTGTAGATCCTTTCGGGTACCAGTGGATGCTGCATCAGATCCACAAAGAAGTCAGCCATGAAGAACGCATCCAGTTATGGAAAGATAAAAAAGCAGCCAATGAATAAAGGAATAAAAAAACATACTAAGATTAGTAGGTAAAGACCACGACGGTGGTTTTTACCTACTATTTTTCTTTTATAGAGGTATAGTAAGGGTGAAAGGAAGCTCGACTGAAGCCTCAGGGACTATGAGTCCGAAACAAAAACTGAGCTCCCTCACTGTCATTTCTAAATCAGGTTTAAGTATGTGGGACCATGAGTCCGAGTACAGGAAATAAGACACGAAATGAAGCAGTGATGGTCTTTCAATACAAAAGAAAGCGAGGAATAATATGACTTATGTACTAGCTTTAGATGTTTCTATGGGGAAAAGTTATGCCG
>NZ_AUEG01000004.1 GCF_000425865.1 Lacticigenium naphthae DSM 19658 | reverse complement strand
CATCGTTGATTATTATTATAAACTAAAAAGGCAACCCACCCCCAAGAAGGATAAGGTTGCCACAGTTGCCTGTATGAACAAGCTCCTGAAATGTATGCATTCCATGGTAAGGAACCATACCTCGTACGCTTACACGCACACGGTCTCTAAGACCCATAATATACCTGTAGTATAGCATGAACCTTCTCAGAAAAATATAAAAAGGCTGAGGCTTATTTGGTATGCATTTTTGTCTGAATTAACAATCACTCTTTTGAAAATAGGATTGTTAGTTAATCTTTTGCCTTGACTAAACGTAGGAAGAGGCTAGGACAAAAGTCCTAGCCTCTTCTTATTTTATGAACTTCACTTTCTGCAATGTACTCCGAAAAGTAGAACCAACATTCACTTAACAAATACAGAATGCCATGCAATACTCTTTGATTGTCTGTGACTATCTTTCGTGTATACTCTCCAATTGCTATAATTGTTTACACTTTGAATTAGCTGTAGCTCCTTCAGTATATTACAATTAACGTATGTGAAGAAGCTCTATTCAGGTCTGCTTTTTTTGTTTTGTCAATCAGCATTGTAGTAAGGGTTATTCTTTATTTAAACTATCGAAAGCATTTTGCAACTGTTCGCTGTACTCACTGATGGTTTCTTTATTCAGTTTGATTTTTCGTTCAACGTGAATAGGTTCCCCGAAAACGACGTACGTTTTTTTTCGTGTAAACAAATCCTTGAAAGTTAGTGGGCCAGAATAAACTACAGGAATAATTGGTTTTCCGCTTAACTTAGCTATCGTCAATGTTCCGCCTTTTAAGTCTTCTGAATGACGACTTCCTGATGGAAAGATAATTAAGCCGAGATTTGTTTCTTTTAAAATTTTTACAGGTATTTTGATAGCACTAGGTCCCGGATTCTTTCTACTCACACTAAAAGCATTCATGTGGGTGAGAATCCATTTCATGATAGGGTTTTTAAATAGTTCTTCTTTGGCCATAAAACTAAATTTTTTAGGACTAGCTGCTATAGCAATGTAGATGGGATCTAACCACGATTTATGAGGAGCCGCCAAAATGTAGTTGTCATCTTGAGGTAAAATAGCTTTGTTTTTCACCTCAGGTTTTCCATTGATAATCAATAATATAAATCGGACTAATTCTTTTAGAAATGTATAAAACAATTGCGTCATCCTTTCTTAAAACGATTATACTTTATAAAGTATGAGGTATATTCTTTGAATTGGCAAGTTCTTTTTGTGTTGAAAAGCACGATAACAGAAGTAACTTTATTTCAATTGAAAAATTTAAAGCATTATGACTGTTGCAATTTAGTCAAATTATGTATATAATAGTAAACGGTGTTAAAAACACTAATTTCACACTCTAATGGATAGTACGGAAGGTGCTTATTTTTGCCGATAAGTTTTCGTGCAGTTGAAATTAGAGGAGGAAAAATATAACCTAAATGGAGGAGAATTATTATGGCAGTAGTAACAATGAAACAATTACTAGAATCTGGTGTTCATTTTGGACATCAAACACGTCGTTGGAATCCGAAAATGAAACCTTACATCTTTACAGAAAGAAACGGGATCTATATCATCGACTTGCAAAAAACAGTTCGTATGATTGATTCTGCTTACAAGTATATGCGTGAAGTTGCACAAAATGGCGGAATCGTATTATATGTAGGAACAAAAAAACAAGCACAAGATGCAGTAAAAGAAGAAGCAGAACGTGCTGGACAATATTACATCAACCACCGTTGGTTAGGTGGAACACTAACAAACTGGGATACAATTCAAAGTCGTATCAAACGTTTGAAATCTATTGAAAAAATGAGCGAAGATGGAACTTTTGATGTTCTTCCTAAGAAAGAAGTAGGACTTCTTAAAAAGGAACAAGAACGTCTTGAAAAATTCTTAGGCGGAATCAAAGATATGCCGCGCCTTCCAGATGTTATGTTCATTGTTGACCCTCGCAAGGAACGTATTGCCGTTAAAGAAGCACAAAAATTAAATATTCCAATCGTTGCTATGGTAGATACTAACTGTGATCCAGATGAGATCGATGTTATTATCCCTTCAAACGATGACGCAATTCGTGCTGTTAAATTACTTTCTTCAAAAATGGCAGATGCTTTCATTGAAGGAAATCAAGGTTCAGACGAAGCTACATCAAACTCACAAAGTCAAGAAACACAAGCTGAATCTTTAGAAGAAATTGTAGAAGTTGTTGAAGGAGATAACGCTGAGTAAAGCGTAAGAAAAAAGACTGTCTTAATATGGTGGACAATTAACCCCCTGAGAAAATTCTTGGAGGTGCCTCCTTTCATTGAGGCGGTCTCTTTTTTTATGAAGAATTTAAACAATGACATATAGGAGGAATTTTTAAATGACTAAAATTGCAGCTGCACAAGTAAAAGAATTAAGGGATAAGACTGGCGTTGGCATGATGGATGCTAAAAAAGCTTTAGTTGAAACAAACGGAGACATGGATGCTGCCGTCGATTATTTAAGAGAAAAAGGTGTTTCAAAAGCAGCTAAAAAAGCGGATAGAATTGCTGCAGAAGGTCTTGCACATGTAAGTATTGACGGAAATGTAGCAGCTATTGCTGAAATCAATTCCGAAACTGATTTTGTTGCTAAGAATGAACAATTCCAAAAATTAGTTACAGACATTACAGATATTATTGCATCTGAAAACCCTAAAGATATCGAAGAAGCTCATAGTCTTAAAATGGGCGAAGGAGATATCTCTTCTGAAATTCTTAATGCTACAACAAAAATTGGGGAAAAAATCACTTTTCGTCGCTTTGCTCGTGTAGAAAAAAATGATAATCAAGTATTTGGTGATTATGAGCACATGGGTGGTCGCATCGCTGTTTTAACTTTATTAGAAGGAACCGATGAAGAAGTTGCACGTAATATTGCTATGCATATTGCAGCAATCAACCCTAAATATGTTACGCGTGAAGAAGTTTCTCAAGATGAACGTGACCACGAATTAGCTGTTTTAACAGAACAGGCAAAAAATGAAGGAAAACCAGCCAATATCGTTGAAAAAATGGTACAAGGACGTTTGAGCAAATGGTTAGCTGAAATTAGTTTAGTAGACCAACCGTATGTTAAGAATCCTGATGTAACAGTTGGCCAATACTTGAAAGAACAAGGTGCTACTATTACTAACTTTGTTCGTTATGAAGTAGGAGAAGGAATTCAGAGACGCCAAGAAAACTTTGCGGAAGAAGTCCAAAACCAATTAAAAAAATAAGTTCCGCGAATAACGGACTAAAGGAACGCACTTAAAAAGATGCGTTCCTTTTTCTAAATAGTGAGCTGGGAGCTAGTTTAATTACATCGAAAATGAACAACTTTTTAGGTCCTTCATAGATTGATGTGATAGAATAGAATAAGTATAAAATGAAGGAGTAGAGATGATGGTTCAACCAAAGTATAAACGCGTTGTATTGAAGCTTAGTGGCGAGGCCCTTGCTGGGAATACTGGTTTTGGGATTCAACCCTTAACTATTCAAAAAATTTGTAAAGAAATTAAAGAAGTTTATGATTTAGGTGTTGAGCTGGCAATAGTTGTCGGTGGAGGAAATATCTGGAGAGGTGCTATTGGCTCCGAAATGGGTATGGAACGTTCACAAGCTGATTATATGGGCATGTTAGCAACTGTTATGAATGCTCTCGCGTTGCAAGACTCTTTAGAAAATGAAGATGTGCCTACACGCGTACAAACTTCAATTGAAATGCGCCAAATCGCAGAACCATATATTAGAAGAAAAGCCATTCGTCATTTAGAAAAAAACAGAGTGGTCATATTTGCCGGAGGAACAGGTAATCCTTATTTTTCTACCGACACAACGGCTGCATTAAGAGCAGCAGAAATTGATGCAGATGTAATAATGATGGCAAAAAATAATGTTGATGGCGTCTATTCAGCAGATCCGAAATTAGATAGCAAGGCAATTAAATTTGATGAACTAACTCATTTAGATATAATTAACAAAGGTCTGCAAGTTATGGATACCACTGCCAGTTCATTGAGTATGGATAACAATATTCCTTTAGTAGTATTTAATTTAAACGAAACTGGAAATATTAAAAGAGTAATCTTAGGAGAAACAATTGGAACTACAGTAAGGGGGAAAAAATTATGAGTGATAAATTATTGAAAGAAACGAAAGAGCGAATGCTAAAAGCAGAAGAATCATTTCAACGGGAATTAGGTGGAATACGGGCTGGACGGGCGAACCCTAGTTTGTTAAATAGAATCAATGTAGAATATTATGGAATAAGTACACCGTTGAGCCAAATTGCACAAATATCGGTTCCAGAAGCACGCATTTTACTTATCACACCATACGACAAAACATCATTGAGTGACATTGACCGGGCAATTCAACAAAGTGACATCGGGATCAGTCCTGCTAACGATGGAAATGTGATTCGATTAGTAGTTCCCGCATTGACAGAAGAACGCAGAAAAGATATTGCAAAACAAGTTGGTAAAGAATCAGAAAATGCAAAAGTTGCCATCAGAAATATTCGTAGAGATGCGATGGATGAATTGAAAAAAGCAGAAAAAAATAGCGAAATTACTAAAGATGATTTGCGAGATTATGAAGAAGAAATTCAAAAACTGACAAACACAAGCGTTTCTCATATTGATGAAATGGCTGCAGAAAAAGAAAAAGAAATAATGGATGTTTAAGAATATCAAAAAGAAGCAAACGCTATGTTTGCTTCTTTTTTTAAAAGATGTTTTTTAAACGATCGTTAATTGCTCGATTTAAATAACATAGACATAAGCTTAGAGACGATAGCAGTAATAATCATTCCTACTACATACCGTTTTATCATTTGTTTCATCCAACTATGACCTCCTAATTGAAAACTTTTAGTGTAATTTTATTATAACATAGGCTCGCAAAATGCTTGAACAATATACTTTGTCATTAAAATGCTGGTTAGGAACAAGGACGAAATTTGATTTTCTATATAATTTCCCTGTTTTTTTTGCTACAATTATGAAAGTGTAAACGACAATGGAGGGTTGAAATTGGATAACTCAACTAAAGAATTGACCCTGGAAAATATTCCTAACCATGTTGCAATAATCATGGATGGAAATGGAAGATGGGCAAAAAATAAAAATTTACCACGAACCAAAGGGCATCAAGAGGGCATGGATGCTGTCCGAAGAGTTGCCATACGTGCTAGCAAACGGGGCATTAGAGTTCTTACATTATATGCTTTTTCAACTGAGAATTGGAAACGACCAATAGAAGAAGTACGTTTCTTAATGCAATTACCCTCTCAATTTTTCAATACTTTTATGCCAGAAATTCAAAAGAATAACATTCAAGTTCAAGTTACTGGGTTTACTCAAAAATTGCCCATAACTACTCGAAGAGCGGTTAATCGAGCAGTTAAAGAAACTCAAGACAACGATGGCATGATTTTGAATTTTGCGTTAAATTATGGCGGAAGAGCTGAAATTGTTTTTGCTACAAAAAAAATAGCTCAAGCTGTCATTGACGGCACAATTAAAACTGATGATATTACCGAAGAATTAATTGAATCATCTTTGCAAACGAGTATGCTTGGAGAATACCAAAACGTTGACCTACTCATCCGGAGTTCTGGTGAGCAACGATTAAGCAACTTTTTATTATGGCAGAATGCTTATAGTGAATTTTATTTTTCAGTTACTAAATGGCCTGATTATGATGGTGATTCACTAGATGAAGCTTTGCTAGAATTCCAAAAAAGGCAAAGAAGATTTGGATCAGTACAATGAACTAAGGAGGGGAAAGATGAGTAAGAGAATAATAACTACTATAGTAGCTTTAATGTTCTTTATCCCTGTAGTTTTAGCCGGATCTTGGATATTAGAATTGGTATTAGCTGCTATTGCAATTATAGCTTTAAGTGAACTGCATAAAATGAAAGGTATCGGATTGTTTTCAAGTGAATCTATATTTGCCTATTTAGGCACGGGATTAATTGTTTTCTCAAATCGAGTGAATCCTATATTGGAGAAACACTTCACAAACATTCAAAATATCGATATTATATTTGGAGTCATATTAGTGTTGCTTATTGCAACTGTTTTTTCTAAAAACGAATACAATTTTGATGATGCTGCGGTATCTGTACTTGGAATGATTTATATAGGTGTAGGATTTTTATCTTTTGTTGAAGTTAGATCAATTGATATTCATTTATTAATGCTCATATTATTGGTTGTATGGTCTACTGATTCAGGTGCGTATCTGATAGGAAGTAAATTTGGCAAAAGAAAATTAGCTCCAACTATTAGTCCGAATAAAAGTATTGAGGGTTCAATCGGTGGGACAGCGTCTGCTTTGATTGTCGCTCTTTTATATACGTCTTTTTATTCATTTAACACATCACCTGTTATTATGCTGCTTTTCATGGGTCTTTTATCTATTGCAGGCCAACTAGGTGATTTAATTGAATCTGCTTTAAAACGTCATTTCAATGTAAAAGATTCCGGGAAATTATTACCCGGTCATGGTGGAATGTTGGATCGCTTCGATAGTCTTATCTTCGTTATGACTTTGGCGCAAATCATTAATATCAGTTAGAAAAATAGTATTTAGCAAGAAAGGAAGACGTTATGTTCAATACGATGCTTACTTTTGTTATAGTTTTCGGTATTCTAGTAATTATACACGAGTTTGGACATTATTATTTTGCCAAACGAGCTGGAATTCTCGTTCGAGAATTTTCAATTGGATTCGGACCAAAAATATTTTCTCATCACAAAGATGAAACAACATACACAGTTAGAATTCTTCCCTTGGGTGGTTACGTACGCATGGCTGGATACGATGAACAGGCCGATATTCGTCCAGGTATGCCTATCACGATCCTGTTAAATGATGAAAATGAAGTAACAAAAATTAACACGAACAGCAAAAAAATACTTACAGATAGTGTTCCTTTGGAAGTCACTGAGACGGACTTAGATAAAGAGTTATTTATAAAGGGACGAATAGGTGGCGATCCTGACAAGCTTGTTCAGTACTCCATCAATAGGAAAGCAACTGTGATTGAACAAGACGGTACTGAAGTACAAATAGCTCCAATAGACCGCCAATTTCAGTCAGCTCCACTTTTTCAACGCATGCTTACAAATTTTGCCGGTCCAATGAATAATATACTTTTAGCTATAGCAGCATTTATCCTTGTTGCCTTTATGCAGGGCGGCGTGTTGGTGAATGATCCTGTTGTAGGTGAAATTGTCGACAATAGCCCAGCGGATAATGCCGGTCTAGTGTCGGGTGATATTGTTCGCAGCATAGACGATGAAGAAATAACCAGTTGGAACGCGATGGTTCAAAAAATCCAGGCACATCCTGAAGATAGTCTTGTTTTTTCTGTAGAAAAAGAGGATGGTACTTCTGAAGAAGTTGAAATTGTTCCTGATGCACAAACGCTTGAGTCAGGAGAAAATATTGGAAGAATTGGAATACAAGCTCAAATCGATCGGTCCTTTCAAGCAAAAATTTCCTACGGGTTTACCCAAACATATTTTGTTATCACAAGTATATTTACTACGTTAGGTTCTATTTTCACGAAAGGTTTTTCAGTTAATATGTTTGGTGGTCCAGTAGCTATTTATGCTACCACGGAAACCGTTGTTGAAACGGGGACCATTGGTATTATTAACTGGTTAGGATTGCTGAGCATTAATTTAGGGATCATAAATTTATTGCCTATTCCGGCATTAGATGGTGGAAAACTATTATTGAATTTAATTGAAGCTATCAGGGGGAAACCGATAAGTGAAGAAAAAGAAGGAATTATTACACTTATTGGAGTAGGCTTACTTGTATTTTTAATGATCGCAGTTACATGGAATGATATCCAACGTTTCTTTTTTAACTAAGTATATTTAAATAAATGATACAGTAGAGATTCTGTCATAGAATCGCACTCTAATTCCATGGCAGCAATAATAAAGGAGATTATTACCTCATGAAACAATCCAAATTATTTGTACCCACACTTCGAGAAACTCCAAATGATGCCGACATAATCAGCCATCAGATGCTTCTGCGTGCGGGATATATTAGACAAGTATCTAGTGGGATTTACACATACCTTCCTCTAGCTAACCGTGTTATTGAAAAAATAAAAAATATTATTCGTGAAGAATTCGAAAAAATTGAAGCTGCAGAGATGCTTATGCCAGCTTTACTGCCAACGGACTTATGGAGAGAGTCTGGACGGTTTGAAACATATGGAGAAGACTTAATAAAGTTACACGATCGACATGGTAGAGATTTTATATTAGGTCCTACTCATGAAGAAGCTTTCACTGATTTGATTCGCAATGATATCAAATCATATAAAAAATTGCCGCTTATGCTGTTCCAATTTCAAAATAAATTTAGAGACGAAAAAAGACCTCGCTTTGGCTTAATGAGGGGACGAGAGTTTTTGATGAAAGATGCTTACTCTTTTCATGATAGCAATGAAAGCTTAGACGAATCGTATCGTCTATTTGAACAAGCCTATACGAATATTTTCAAACGCTGTGGACTTGATTTTCGCGCAATAATTGGAGATGCAGGAGCAATGGGTGGTCAAGACTCTAAAGAGTTTATGGCTCTTTCTGAATCTGGAGAAGATACAGTCGTTTACTCAGATTCGAGTGACTATGCTGCAAATCTGGAAATGGCTTCTAGTTTAACACTTGATGAAGATTGGAAAGAAGTAGATAAAGAATTAGAAAAAATTAGTACTCCCGATACAAAAACAATTGATGAAGTAGCAGAATTATTACAAAAAGATAGTTCGCGTATAGTAAAGAGTTTATTATTTATAGCTGATGAAGAACCCGTACTTGTACTTTTACGTGGAGATCATCAAGTCAATGAAGTGAAACTGAAGAATTATCTACAAGCAACTTCAATGGAAATGGCTTCCGAAGAAGAAACAAATGATTGGTTAAATACGAACCCAGGTTTTATTGGGCCGATGAATATAAACGAAGAAATCAGAGTGGTGGCTGATAAATATATTGAACAATTGACCAATATGGTTATTGGAGCTAACGAAGAAAATTATCATTACATGAATGCTAATTTAAATAGAGATTTCACCATCAGTGAAGTTACTGATATTCGCTTGGTGGAAGAAGGAGACCTCTCTCCTGACGGAAATGGTAAATTAAAATTTGCACGTGGAATTGAAATTGGTCATATTTTCAAGTTAGGAACAAGATATAGCGAATCTATGGATGCAACAGTACTTAACGATAACGGCCGTTCAATTCCTATAATTATGGGTAGCTATGGTATCGGAGTTAGCCGGTTGCTTTCGGCAGTTTCAGAACAAAATGCTGATGAGGATGGTTTATCTTGGCCACTATCCATTGCACCATATGATGTTCACATCGTTCCAATACAAATTAAAAATGATGATCAACGAAAACTAGCTTTGGATTTATACGATGCTTTTAATGCCAAAGGAACAGCTGTTTTATTGGATGATAGAAAAGAAAGAGCTGGTGTTAAATTTGCCGATGCAGATTTGATAGGTATTCCTATACGTATTACTGTCGGAAAAAAGGCAGCAGAACAAATAGTGGAAGTGAAAATCAGAAAAACCGGAGAAATGATTGAAGTAAGAAAAGACGAACTATTTGAAACAATAAATATTTTATTAGATAATAATAAATAATTCGTTTTCGTGGTGAGAGGCTGGTAAAAAAAACCAGTCTTTTATTATTTTTTAAAGTATGAAAGGAGCTTGTTGATGTCTTTGGAAAAAGAAGAACTATTTGCGAAGTTATTAGAGCAGATAGGTTTAATCGAGGATGACGGGAAAATTCCACAAGACTTTAATGGCGGTGTGCTTAAAGCAGTAGTCGTGGATAAGGTTAAAAGAGAATGGGAATTTCACTTTACTTTTCCTACAATTCTTCCTTACTCAAAATTTATTCAATTGATGGATCATTTAAATAATGCTTTTGTCACTCTAGCTGACATAAGCATTGAAGTGAGTTCAGAGAGTCCTGTATTTACTGATGAATTATTATCAAATTATTGGAAAAAAGCAATTGATTTGAGTAAAGTATCTTCCCCTCTATGCAACGGTACTTTGCTTAACCAGTACCCAGTGTTAAAAAATAGAAAGGTAACGATTACTGTTGAGAATGATGTAATGAAGCAACCATTCTTAGATCAATTTTTACCAGCTATCGAAAGAGCCTATCAGCGGATGGGCTTTCCAACCTTTAAAATCATTCCGGTAGTGGATGAAGAAGCAAGCAATAAAAATATTGAGATGTTTAATGAAAAAAAAGAAAAAGAACAAGCCCTAATGGCTGAACGTGCACATGAATCAATGAAAAAAGCCGAAATTCAAGCCAATAAAAAAGATGCTTCCAGTTTAAATGGTCCTGTAAGACTTGGTAGAAATATTGCAAAAGAAGAAATAAAACCGATGAATGAAATTGTAGAAGAAGAAAGACGAGTTACGATCGAAGGGTATGTTTTTGATGTAGAAGTACGTGAATTACGATCAAAGAGGAAATTGTTAATTGTTAAGATGACGGATTATACATCTTCTTTTTCTATTAAAAAATTCTCGAATAATGAAGATGATGAAAAAATATTTGAAGCAATTAAAAAAGGTATGTGGATCCGTGCTCGAGGGAGTGTTCAAGAAGACACCTTCATGCGTGATCTCGTAATGAATGCTCAAGACATAATGGAATGGGCTCATGAATCGAGAAAAGACACAGGTATTAACGGAGAAAAAAGAATTGAGTTTCACACACATACAAATATGAGTCAAATGGATGCGACAAACTCTACCACTGATATTGTTGAGCAAGCAGCCAAATGGGGACATAAGGCTATAGCGATTACGGATCATGCAGGTGCCCAATCCTTCCCAGACGCTCACCAAGCAGGGAAGGCAAATGACATAAAAATCATTTATGGCATTGAAGCTAATATCGTTGATGATGGCGTACCGATTGCATATAATGATAAACCCATTGAATTAAAAGATGCAACTTACGTAGTTTTTGATGTGGAAACGACTGGATTATCTGCAATTTATGATAAAATCATTGAGCTTTCTGCTGTGAAAATGCGAAATGGGAACATTGTTGAAGAATTTGAGGAATTTATCGATCCAGGACATCCCCTCTCAGAAACAACCACTCGTTTAACTGGCATCACAGACGATATGGTCCATGGTTCAAAAACGGAAAAAGAGGTGCTCGAATTATTTAGAAAGTTTGCTGACAATTCAATTTTAGTGGCCCATAATGCTAGCTTTGATATCGGCTTTTTGGATACGAGTTACGTGAGACATGGTCTTGAGAAGAATAAGCTTGCTGTGATCGACACACTTGAATTATCAAGGTTTTTACACCCTACTATAAAATCGCATAAACTCAATCGTTTAGCAAAAAAATATGGTGTTGCATTAGAACAGCACCATCGCGCAATCTATGACTCTCAGACTACTGCGCAGCTTTGCTGGATATTTCTGAAAGAAGCAAATGAACAACATGGGATCGTTTCGCACGATGAATTGAACAACTATATGGGTGAAGGAGATGCTTACAAGAGAGCGAGACCTTTCCACGCTACTATATATGCTCAAACACAAGCAGGTCTAAAAAATCTGTTTAAACTCATTTCACTTTCTATGATAGATTATTTTTATCGAGTACCTCGAATCCCAAGGTCTGAACTTGTTAAATTGAGAGAAGGTTTGTTGATAGGGACAGCCTGTAACCAAGGGGAAGTTTTTGAAGCTATCATGCAAAAAGGGTATGAAGTAGCAAAAGAAAGAGCAAAGTTTTATGATTTTATAGAAGTTATGCCCAAGCCCGTTTATTATCCTTTGCTTGATAATGAATTAGTAAAGAGTGAGAAAGATTTAGAGGATATATTAACGAATTTGATCCATATAGGAAAAGATTTAAATAAACCAGTTATTGCTTCTGGAAATGTTCATTATATTAATCCAGAGGATGCCGTCTATCGGTCGATATTACTTGAAACTCAAAATTCTATGAGGAATTCAGTTGGTAGGAATCCAGAAGTTCATTTTAGAACTACTGATGATATGTTAAAAGAATTTGATTTTCTGAGTAAGGAATTAGCACAAGATATCGTAGTGAAAAACCCCAATCTATTGTCTGATATGATAGACTCCGATATAACGCCAGTTAAAACGGCATTATACACTCCCAAAATTGAGGGTTCAAATGAGGAAATCCGTTCACTAAGCTATAATGAAGCACACCGCCTATATGGGGATACGTTACCGGATATTATTGAAAAACGACTCGAAAAAGAATTAAGTAGTATTATTGGAAATGGGTTTTCAGTGATCTATCTTATTTCCCAAAAATTAGTGCACAAGAGTCTTGAAGATGGCTATTTAGTTGGCTCAAGGGGATCAGTCGGATCTAGTTTTGTAGCTACAATGACTGGAATAACAGAAGTTAATCCCATGCCGCCACACTATCGTTGTCCAACTTGTAAATATTCAGAATTCTATACTGATGGGTCGGTTGGCTCAGGATTTGATTTACCCGAAAAAAAATGTCCAACATGTGAAAGTCAATTGGTAAAAGACGGACAAGATATTCCCTTTGAGACTTTTCTTGGATTTAACGGTGATAAAGTACCGGATATAGATTTAAACTTTTCGGGAGAGTATCAATCAAAAGCCCATAATTATACTAAAGTTTTATTCGGTGAAGATAATGTTTTTAGAGCGGGAACAATCGGGACGATTGCCGATCGCACAGCCTTTGGTTATGTAAAAGGCTATGAACGAGATAATGAACTTCAGTTTCGTTCTGCCGAAGTTGACCGCTTATCAAAAGGATTGACGGGTGTCAAAAGAACTACAGGGCAACATCCAGGTGGGATTATCGTTATTCCAGATTATATGGATGTCTATGACTTTAGCCCTATACAATTTCCTGCGGATGATAAAAACTCTGAATGGAAAACAACTCATTTTGATTTTCATTCAATCCATGATAATGTTCTTAAACTTGATATACTAGGTCATGATGACCCAACTATGATTCGAATGTTACAAGACTTATCTGGTATGGATCCAAAGGAAATACCTACTGATGATCCTGGTGTCATGAAATTATTTAGTGGCACTGAAATTTTAGGGGTAACTCCTGAACAAATTTATTCAAAGACAGGAACACTGGGTATACCTGAATTTGGAACCCGTTTTGTTCGAGGGATGTTGGAGCAGACAAAACCAACAACTTTTTCTGAACTATTACAAATTTCTGGTTTGTCTCATGGAACAGATGTTTATTTAGGGAATGCTGAGGAATTAATGAGCAAAAAAGGCATTCCTTTATCTCAAGTTATTGGATGTAGGGATGACATCATGCTTTATCTGCAGCATAAAGGGATAGAAGATGGTCTAGCTTTTAATATTATGGAGCATGTCAGGAAAGGCAAAGGAATACCAGATGATTGGCAAAGCGAAATGCGTAAAAATGAAGTTCCCGAATGGTATATTGGCTCTTGCCTAAAGATAAAATATATGTTCCCAAAAGCTCATGCCGCGGCCTATATTTTAATGGCTTTAAGAGTAGCCTACTTTAAAGTTCATTTCCCAATGTTTTACTATGCAGCCTATTTTTCAGTCCGTGCGAGTGATTTTGACTTAGTTGTCATGTCCAAAGGAAAACAGGCGATTAAAGCACGAATGAAAGAAATAATGGACAAGGGAATGGATGTGTCTGTCAAGGAGAAAAACTTATTGACAGTCTTAGAAATAGCTAATGAAATGGTGGAAAGAGGATTCCATTTCAAGATGGTAGATATTTATAAATCTGATGCTGAAAAATTTGTGATTGAAAATGATACTTTGATTGCACCATTCAGAGCGGTTCCCTCACTTGGGGAGAACGTTGCAAATCAGATAGTCTTAGCTAGAGAAGACCAACCTTTCTTGTCAAAAGAAGATTTATCCAAAAGAGGAAAAGTTTCCAAAACTGTCATTGAGTATTTAACCGTTAACGGGGTTTTAGCTGAATTGCCAGACGAGAATCAACTCTCGTTATTTGACGCTTAAAAGGTTTTTTTACTGAGGACTATATAGTTTGCTAAAGCCTTGTGATTATGGTACTATGTAATGGAATGGATGAGACGTTTTTGAGGAGAGTGAGCGATTGCGCTCACTCTTTTTAAACGATAAAGAACGTTTTTAGGTAAGGAGGATACGAAATGAGTTCTACAGTAGACAAAGTGAAAAGTATAGCTGATCCCGTTGCCCAAGAAAATGGTTTCGAGTTAGTTGATATTGAATACGTTAAAGAAGGAAAAAATTGGTTTTTAAGATTATTCATCGACAAAGCAACAGGTATCGATTTAGATGATTGCGCATTATTCAGTGAAAAAGTCAGTGAAAAACTGGATAGCGAAACTCCTGATCCAATTCCGCACGCGTATTATTTAGAAGTTTCATCACCTGGTGCTGAAAAACCTCTAAAAACAGAGGAAGCATTGACCAGTGCTATTGGAGATTATGTGCATTTTTCTTTATATGAACCTCTTGCAGGCGAAAAAGTGTACGAAGGTACTCTTAAAGATGTGAATTCAAATGAAGCTGTTTTAGATGTTAAAGATAAAACGAGGATAAAAACAGTGATCATACCTAGAAAAAACATAGCCAAAGCAAGGTTAGCTATAAAATTTTAATGTAAACTGACTTTTATAAACAATCAAGAAAAAGGAATGGGAGAGGAAAAAATGAGCAAAGAATTATTAGCTGCTCTGGACGTTTTAGAAAGTGAAAAAGGAATTTCTAAAGAAATCGTCAAGGAAGCCTTAGAGGCGGCTCTAGTTTCTGCCTATAAAAAAAATTATGGTCAAGCACAAAATGTTCAAGTTGAGTTTGATGATAAAAAGGGTGATATTCATGTATACTCGGTTAAAGAAGTAGTAGAAGATGTATATGATTCTACACTTGAAATCAGCTTAGAGGATGCTTTGGAGATCAACAAGGCTTATGAGTTAGGTGACACTATTCGCTTTGAAGTTACTCCAAAAAATTTCGGGAGAATTGCTGCTCAAACAGCAAAACAGGTTATTTTGCAACGAGTCAGGGAAGCAGAGCGTACAAACATATATAATGAATATATTCAATACGAAGATGACTTGATGCAAGGAATTGTTGAGAGACAGGATAATCGCTATATTTACGTTAACCTTGGTAAAATCGAAGCAGTATTATCAAAACAGGAACAAATTCCTGGTGAAGTATTTAATGCGCATGACCGTATCAAAGTGTATGTGAATAAAGTTGACAATACGGCAAAAGGACCACAAGTCTTTGTAAGTAGGAGTCACCCTAATCTGATTAAACGGTTATTTGAGCAAGAAGTTCCGGAAATCTATGATGGAGTTGTCGAGATAATCTCAATTGCTCGTGAAGCAGGCGACAGAGCAAAAATAGCAGTGAAATCTACTAATGAAAATGTGGATCCTGTCGGAACTTGTGTAGGACCAAGAGGACAACGTGTTCAAACCATCGTAAATGAATTACGTGGAGAAAACATGGATATAGTTGAATGGCATGAAGATCCAGCAGTTTATATCGCGAATGCTCTCAATCCAGCTCAGGTTGTCGAAGTTAATTTCAATAAGGACAGTAATAGTTGTCTGGTAGTCGTACCTGATTACCAATTATCTTTAGCTATAGGTAAAAAAGGTCAGAACGTTCGTTTAGCTGCTAAATTAACAGGCTATAAAATCGATATCAAGTCTGAAAGTGAAATGGAAAAATTGCGGTTAAAAGATCAAGTTGATAAAAATCTCCCTGTCGAACAATCGAATGACTTCGCGGAAACAATCGAAACAGTTGCTGCTAGCGAAGAACACGCTGAAATCAATGAGATGATTGAAGATTTAGAAGATAAACAACCTGGTGAACAAGTATTCGATACAGATTATGAAAAAGGTGAGCTCGCTTCAGAAGATGCCGAAGACCTAATTGAATCAGCTGAAGAGAGAAAAAACTATGAAGAAGAATAAAAAGGGGTGAGTGAGATGCTTAGCAAGAAAATCCCTATGCGAAAATGTGTCGTATCAAACGAGATGAAATCAAAGAAAGAAATGATTCGAATTGTGAAAAACAAAGAAGGAGAAATTTCGCTTGATCCTTCTGGGAAAAAAAATGGTCGTGGAGCTTATCTTTCTATAGAACCTGATTTAGTTAGAAAAGCAAAAGAACAGAAAATTCTTGAGCGTGTTTTCAATACAATGATAACTGAAGAATTTTATCAAGAGTTATTAGAATATGTAGAACATAAGAAAGCTAGGCAAAATCTATGAGCCCTGAATTGAAAGTTCTCAATTTGTTAGGATTAGCTATGAAAGCTGGTAAACTTACTACAGGTGAATCGCTTGTGTTAAAATCAGTTCAGTCTAATCAAGCAAAAATAGTTTTAGTTGCAGAAGATGCAAGTGAAAACACAAAGAAAAAATTTACTGATAAATGTTCGTATTATTCAGTACCTATTTTTGTTAAATTTACTAAATTTGAAATGAGCAACGCTATAGGACGACAGAGAACTATTTGTTCGATAGCAGACTCTGGGTTTGGTGATCGTATAAAAGAATTATTAAAATAAACCGGAGGATGATTTTATGGTGAAAAAAAGAGTATATGAATTTGCAAAAGAGAAGAATATATCGAGTAAAGATGTTTTAGAAAAAGCTAAAAAACTAGGAATTGACTATAACAGTCACATGTCATCGATGAATGATTCTGATGTTTCTAAGTTAAACGATGCTTTGACAGAAAAGAACGATTCGAGTACTTCAAAAACTCAGACTGATAAAGTAATAAAATCAGAAATATCTTCCAAAAAAACAAACGAAGAAAAAAAGAAAACGAATACTCCAACTAAAAAAGAGACTAGCAATAAATCAAAAAGCACAGGCAGCACTGCCAAGAAAGTGTCGCAAGCTAGTACAACGCCATCTTCAGCTAATGATTCTAGCAGCAAAACAACTTCTCGTTCAAGCAATAAGCGTCCTTATGTGAATCCTAGAAATCGTGGGACACACGGCGGACCAAACAAACGTAGAAAAGGAAAACGTGGTGCTTCTAAACCAGTTGTTCCAGTCACGCCACGTAAGCATAAAGAGCTACCTGAGTTATTAGTCTATTCAGACGGCATGACCATTGCAGAATTATCTAAAAAATTACACAGAGAACCAGCAGAAATCATAAAAAAATTGTTTATGATGGGTATTATGGCAACTCAAAATCAAAGCTTAGATAAAGAAACAATTGAATTGCTAGCGACTGAATATGGTATTGAAACAGAAGAAAAAGTTGCAGTAGATTTAACTGACTTTTCAACATTATTTGAAGTTACAGATGAAGAAGATCAATTGGAAACACGTCCTCCATCTGTAACTATTATGGGCCATGTTGACCATGGTAAAACTACTTTGCTAGACTCTTTGCGTAATACAAAGGTTAGTGAGGGAGAAGCTGGTGGAATAACGCAACATATAGGAGCCTATCAAGTCGAAGAAAAAGGGAAGTTAATTACTTTCTTAGACACTCCAGGACATGCTGCTTTTACAACTATGAGAGCACGTGGAGCTGACGTAACTGACATTGCGATTATTGTTGTTGCCGCCGATGATGGTGTAATGCCTCAAACAGTAGAAGCAATCAGTCATGCTAAAGCTGCAGGGGTTCCTATCATTGTTGCAGTTAATAAAATCGATAAACCTACAGCAAATCCAGATCGCGTCATGCAGGAATTAACTGAATATGAGTTGATTCCAGAGGACTGGGGTGGGGATACGATCTTTGTGAAAATTTCTGCATTAACTGGTGAAAATCTAGATGAATTATTAGAAATGATTTTACTTGTTGCAGAAGTAGAAGAATTGAAAGCTAATCCAAATAAAAATGCTTTAGGTACAGTAATTGAAGCACGTTTAGATAAAGCAAAAGGACCTATTGCAACTCTGTTAGTACAAGAAGGAACATTAAATATCGGTGACCCAATAGTAGTTGGAAATACATTTGGTCGCGTTAGAGCGATGGTCAGCGACAAAGGCAGAAGAGTAAAAACTGCTAAGCCATCAACTCCTGTCGAAATTACCGGTCTAAATGAAACTCCACAAGCTGGAGATAAATTTGTAGTCTTTGAAGATGAAAAAACAGCACGCCAAGTAGGAGAAGAAAGAGCAGAAAAAGCTGCAATAGAGCAACGTTCTTCTACACAAAAAATCACGATAGATAACCTCTTTGAAAGTCTACAAGAAGGAAACATTAAAGCGGTCAACTTAATTGTTAAGGCTGATGTTCAAGGATCTGTTGAAGCTTTAGCAGCAAGCTTGAAAAAAATTGATGTTGAAGGTGTACGTGTAAATATCATCCACACCGGTGTGGGTGCAATTAATGAAAGTGATGTCTCCTTAGCTTCTGCTAGTTCAGCAATCATCATTGGATTTAATGTGCGTCCAACAACTCAAGCAAAAGAACTTGCTGATCGTGAAGAAGTAAATATTCGTCCGCATCGAATAATCTACAATGCAATTGATGAAATTGAAGCTGCTATGAAAGGTATGCTGGATCCTGAGTATGAAGAAAAAGTTACAGGCCAGGTTACTGTTAGAGAGACATATGAAGTCTCTAAAGTAGGAACAATTGCTGGATGTTTTGTTAGCGATGGAGTAATTAAACGTAGCAGTTCGATTCGTCTTATCCGTAATGGTGTAGTTATTTTTGAAGGCGAGCTATCAAGTTTGAAGAGATACAAAGATGATGTCAAAGAAGTACGAAACGGATTCGAATGTGGTTTAACAATAAAAGATTTCAATGATATCCAAGTAGACGATGTAATAGAAGCATATGAAATGGTAGAGATTAAACCGAAATAAAAAAATAGGGTGATATAAAATGCCAAAATTTAGAGCAGGACGAGTAGCTCAGGAAATACAAAAAGAAGTTAATGATATTTTACAAAAGAAAATTCGTGATCCTCGAGTTGAGGGGATTACCATTACTGATGTAGAAGTTACTGGAGATTTGCAACAAGCTAAAATTTTTTATAGTACACTTGCAAAAACAGAAGAAGATCAAGAAACAACACAAGCAGGGCTTGAAAAAGCTAAAGGACTAATTCGCAAAGAAGTTGGAAGTCGTTTAAGCCTTTACAAAACACCCGAATTGTTTTTTGAACGTGATCAATCGATTGCCTATGGTAGTCATATTGATGAACTATTAAAAAAATTGAATGAAACAGAGTAAAACGAAATGTTGAAAAGTTGGGAGAGTTTCCCAACTTTTTTTTTTTGAAAAAATGTTAACTATCTTAAAAAGAAAAACTCAAATGAAGCAGAGTATACTTTATGTTATACTTGAGAGGCTGAAATTCATTGGATGGAGGGGTAATAGTGGAGGGAATACTTCCTTTATGGAAAGAAAAAGGTATGACTAGTCATGATTGTGTTTATAAATTACGTAAAATACTTAAAACAAAGAAAGTCGGCCACTCAGGAACTTTGGATCCGAACGTAGAAGGCGTACTGCCAGTATGTATAGGGAAAGCTACCAAACTAATTGAATATTTAATGGAGTCTGGAAAAATTTATGAAGGAGAAATCACCTTGGGTTTTTCTACGACTACCGAGGATTCTGATGGAGATATTATTGAACAAAAAGAAGTACCAAACCTTCTTAAAGAATCAGAAATTGACAAAGTTATGGAAGGGTTTGTCGGGGAGATTATACAAACTCCTCCGATGTACTCTGCTGTTAAGGTCAATGGCAAAAGACTATATCAATATGCAAGAGCTGGTGAACAGGTAGAACGGCCTACTCGAAAAGCTGCTATATATGAATACAAACGGACTTCATCGCTACGTTACAACGATTTGGACAAGACTCTATCGTGGGACTTTGAAGTTAGTTGTGGCAAAGGCACCTACGTCAGAACACTCGCAGTAGATACAGGCAAAAAACTAGGATATCCTGCTCATATGTCAAATTTAATTCGGACTAGTAGCGGCGGCTTTTCAAGTGAACAATGCCTGAGTCTGGATCAATTGAAAAATATGGATTTTGAACAGTTAAATACTGTGTTATATCCTTTGGAATGGGGAGTAAGAGATTTTCCACAGGTTAATTTGACTGATGAACTATGGATTAAAGTTAAGGATGGTAGTGTAATGGAAAAATCTGTTGTACCTGATGGAACTAACTTTCCTTGTGCTTTTTTTTATAAAAATCAAGTAGTGAGCATTTATGCTGACCATCCTTCGAAGAGTGGGAAAATAAAACCTTTAAAAATGATTAGAAATTCACTGAATGAGGAGTAAATCATGGAGATAATTAAGTTACACCATCCTTATAATAAAAAAGAAATACCCCAGCAGGATACCGTGTTAGTATTAGGTTTTTTCGATGGAGTGCATCGTGGCCATCAAGCTGTAATAAACGAAGGTAAGAAAATTGCTAAAGAAAAAGACTTGAAATTAGCTGTAATGACATTTAACAGGCATCCAGCGATTGTTTACACTCGTTTCAACCCTGACCAGCATTATTATTTGACTACTTTACAAAGAAAAGAAACAATTATGGAAAAGATTGGAGTAGATATCCTTTATGAAGTAGATTTTACTGCTAAATTTGGAAGCTTATCGCCTCAAGATTTTGTAGATGATTACATTGTCGGTTTAAATGCTAAGGTAGCGGTTGCTGGATTTGATTATACTTATGGAAAGCCAGAAGTAGCTTCAATGGAACACTTGAATCAGTATGCTCAAAATCGGTTTGAAGTAATAACGGTATCCCCTAAAATTGATAAAAATGGAAAAATCAGTTCTACTCGTATCCGTAAAGCTATAAAAGAGGGAAAAGTAGGTTTGGCGGCCGATTTACTTGGGTATTATTTTGAGACGGAGGGTTTTGTCATTCATGGAGATGCGAGGGGCCGAACTTTGGGGTATCCTACCGCAAACATTTATCCTGATCCCTATTTATTGCTTCCAAAAAGAGGTGTCTATGCAGTAGAACTTTTTGTCAATGACAAATGGTATAGAGGAATGGCATCAATTGGTTATAATATCACCTTTGAAAAGAGAAGGAATTATTCTGTAGAAGTACATCTTTTTGATTTTAATGAAGTCATATACGGCGAAAATGTTCGTGTCAAGTGGGTAGAATTCTTGAGAGATGAAATAAAATTTGATTCTGCAGAATCCCTTGTTGAACAGCTTGGACTCGATGAAATTAAAGCAAGAGATATTCTCTGGAAAAGAAAATCAACTATGTTGATGTGAATTTATCAGAGAAAGTCAAAAAAATGCCTTTTAACTGTTGACATTTTTTGACCAATCTGATAAATTATATTGTGTTGGCACTCAAGGGTAGCGAGTGCTAAAAGTGGTGTTGGCGTCTCTAAAGAATTAAGGAGAGAATAAAATGCTGACAGAAAGACAATTATGTATATTAGAAAAAATTATTAACTTGTACACAAGTCATGGTCAACCAGTTGGCTCAAAAAGATTAGTTGAGGAACCTGAAATTCAGTCAAGTTCAGCCACCGTTCGTAATGAAATGAGTTTGCTTGAAGAATTAGGATTAATAGAAAAAACTCACTTATCATCAGGTCGCGTTCCGTCTCTTAAAGGATATCGGTTTTATATTGATCACATTTTGCATCCAAATGAACTGAAAAAAGATCAATTTCAATCAAGAAGTTTAGAGAGAGAAATAGGACAAAATTTTGAAGTAATGGATGAGTTGATTCAACAATCAGCAGTTGTACTATCAAAGTTGACTAATTTTACTGCGATAGTATTGGGTCCTGAAACTAGTCAAAGTCGGTTAACTGGACTTAGACTTGTCCCTTTAAATGATGGGCAAGTCATGGTAATACTTATTACTGATCAAGGCTCAGTCGAGAATATGATTTTTTCTATTCCTCGATCCGTTAGTTCAACGGATTTAGAGAAAATGGTTAAATTATTTAACGATCAATTAGTTGGTTTTACGCTATTTGAAGTGGTTTATAAATTACAAAATGAAATGCCACTATTAATAAAACAATACGCTACTACAACTGATCAGATACTTGGTCAATTTGAACAAGTTTTTCTGCAGACACAAAACAATCGGTTTCATATTAGTGGAAAGTCTAATTTACTAGACTTAACTAGCAATATGGATATTCAGAAAGTTAAGTCTTTGTTAGATTTGATGGAAAACCAAATGTCATTGACATCTTTGTTGTCTGGTTCAAAAGAATCTATTAGTGTGCGTATTGGTGAAGAACTGGATAATGAATTATTTGCAAATCTCAGTTTAGTAACTGCACGATACTCTTTATCTGATCATGGAGAAGGAATACTAGCAGTAGTAGGGCCAACATCGATGCCTTATGATAAGACCATTCATTTATTAAATACATTTAGGCATGAATTACCTGAATTACTCTTGAAATATTATTTGACTGAGTAATTTTAATGCTCAAAGAGAAAAGAGGGACGAAATGGATAATACAGATGGAAAAATTATCCCAGAAGACTCAACAGAAGAAGTTATAAACACTGAATCTAGAGAAACTGAGGATACAACTCCTATTGAGCAAGAAGAAGTAGAAGTTGATCAAGAAATCGAAAATCTAAAAATGGAAATAAATGAATTAGAAGATCGTTACTTGAGAATTCAAGCTGAAATGGCCAACATGAGAAAAAGAAATCAAAAGGATAGAGAAGAGGCAGCTCGCTACAAGGCACAATCTTTAGCTACTAATATGCTTCCAGTAAAGGATAATCTAGAGAGAGCCTTAACTATACCTGTAGAGAGTGAGCAAGGATTAAATTTGAAAAAGGGAATCGAAATGGTTCTCTCAAGTTTTGAACAAGCCTTCCAACAAGAAGGAATAGTTGAAATCAACCCTGTTAATGAAAAATTCGATCCTCAATACCACGAGGCGTATACAACTGTTCCAGCAAATGATGGACAAGAGAGCGGAATAGTTGCACAAGTTTTTGAAAAAGGATATGCTCTTAATGGTCGAGTTTTACGAGCTGCAAAAGTTGTAGTAACACAATAAAAAATCAAAGTAAAGGTGAGTGCATTATGGGAAAAATTATTGGTATTGACTTAGGAACTACAAATTCTGCGGTAGCTATTTTAGAAGGCGGAGAAGCAAAAATCATTCCGAATCCAGAAGGTAACCGCACGACTCCTTCCGTTGTGTCATTTAAAAATGGAGAGACTCAAGTAGGAGAAGTTGCAAAACGTCAAGCGATTACTAATCCAAATACGATTAGTTCGATCAAAAGACATATGGGTCAAGATTACAAAGAAACAGTAGGAGATAAAGACTATACACCACAACAAATCTCAGCAATTATTTTACAATATTTAAAAGGATATGCTGAAAGTTATTTAGGAGAAGAAGTTACAAATGCTGTAATTACAGTACCAGCATACTTCAACGATTCACAACGTCAAGCAACAAAAGATGCAGGGAAAATTGCTGGTCTTGAAGTTGATCGTATAGTAAATGAACCGACTGCTGCTGCTCTAGCTTATGGTCTCAATAAAGAAGATAAAGAAGAAAAAATTCTTGTTTTCGACTTAGGTGGAGGAACTTTTGATGTTTCTATTTTAGAATTGGGTGATGGCGTATTTGAAGTATTATCTACTGCTGGAGACAACAATTTAGGTGGAGACGATTTTGATAAAAAAATAGTCGATCATTTAGTTTCAGAATTTAAAAAAGAGAATGGGATTGACTTATCTAAAGATAAAATGGCAACGCAACGGTTAAAAGATGCAGCTGAGAAAGCTAAAAAAGATTTGTCAGGTGTAACTTCAACACAAATCAGTTTACCGTTTATTACAGCTGGAGAAGCTGGTCCATTACACTTAGAATTGACATTAACTCGTGCTAAATTTGATGAATTAACTACTGATTTAGTCGAAAGAACAAAAGAACCAGTTCGTCGTGCATTACGCGATGCCGGATTATCCACATCAGAGATAGACGAAGTTATTTTAGTTGGAGGCTCTACTCGTATTCCTGCAGTAGTTGAAACTGTCAAACAGGAAACGAAAAAAGACCCTAACCGTTCTGTAAACCCTGATGAAGTCGTAGCTATGGGTGCAGCGATTCAAGGTGGAGTAATCAGTGGAGACGTTAAAGATATTGTTTTACTTGATGTAACACCTCTGTCACTTGGTATTGAAACGATGGGCGGAGTATTTACAAAATTAATTGAAAGAAATACGACGATCCCAACAAGTAAATCACAAGTTTTCTCTACTGCAGCAGACAGTCAACCAGCTGTAGATGTTCATGTTTTACAAGGAGAACGCCCAATGGCTAAAGATAACAAAACATTAGGACGTTTCCAATTGACCGACATTCCACCAGCACCACGTGGTGTTCCACAAATCGAAGTATCATTTGATATCGATAAAAATGGTATTGTAAATGTTCGTGCAAAAGATTTAGGAACTGGAAAAGAACAAAAAATCACAATCAAATCATCTTCTGGTTTATCAGATGAAGAAATTGAACGTATGATAACAGAGGCTGAAGAGAATGCTGAAGCAGATAAAAAACGCAAAGAAGAAGTTGAGTTGCGTAATGAAGCTGACCAATTAATTTTCCAAGTAGATAAAACTCTGAAAGATTTAGACGGAAAAGTTGATGAGGCTGAAGTCAAAAAAGCAGAAGATGCACGCGATGAATTAAAAACTGCTTTAGAAAATGATGACTCTGAAGAAATCAAAACAAAACGAGATACTTTGAATGAAGTCGTTCAAGAATTATCTGTTAAGCTTTATGAACAAGCTGCTCAAGCACAAGGAGAAAGTGATATTCCAGAAGCAGACCCAACAGCATCAAGTCAATCTGATGAATCTGTAGTTGATGCAGAATTTGAAGAAGTTGACGATGAAGAGTAATTCAAGATAATATATAAGTAGAAAAAGCCAAAGCGATGTGCTTTTGGCTTTTTCTACTAATTATGTACTTGACACTTCTATTAATGGATAGCAAAAATTTCGATTGATTTGAAAGCATGGAGGGAAATAATGGCTACTAAAGAGGATTATTATGATATATTAGGTGTTTCAAAAGATGCATCTAGTGATGAAATAAAAAAAGCTTACCGTAAACTATCAAAAAAATATCATCCGGATATTAATCAAGATTCTGGTGCAGAGGATACTTTTAAGCAGATTTCAGAAGCATATGAAGTTTTAAGTGATTCTAACAAACGTGCTGCTTATGATCAGTACGGACATGCATCTACCGATCCAAATTTTGGTGCCGGTGGTGGAGCTGGTCATGGCGGTTTCGGTGGCGGAGGTTTCGGTGGATTTGATGACATTTTCGAACAATTCTTCGGCGGTGGAGGCGGAAGGGGATTCAACAATCCTAATGCTCCTCGCCAAGGGGAGGATTTACAATATGTCATGGATCTTGAATTTGAAGAGGCTATCTTCGGCAAAGAGGCAACTATTCGCTATAATCGCGAAGAAACATGTGAAACATGTGATGGGTCTGGTGCTAAACCAGGAACACAACCCCAAACGTGTTCAAAATGTCATGGATCTGGTGCGGTTCAAGTAGAAAGACAAACTCCACTTGGTCGAGTAATGACACGTCAACGTTGTGATGTCTGTGGAGGAACTGGGCAGGAAATTAAAGAAAAATGCCCAACTTGTCATGGTTCGGGTCATCAGAAAAAAAGTAATTCAGTTAAGGTTACTGTCCCTGCGGGTGTTGAAGAGGGTAATCAGATGCGTCTGCAAGGGCAAGGAGATGCGGGCAAAAATGGTGGACCTTATGGGGATCTATATGTCATATTCCGTGTAAAACCTTCTGAAATATTTGAAAGAAATGGTTCTGAAATATATTATGAATTGCCTTTGAATTTTATTCAAGCAACTCTAGGGGATGAAATCCAAGTCCCAACAGTGCATGGAAAGGTTAATCTTAAAGTACCAGCAGGTACTCAAACAGATACTTCTTTCCGACTTAAAGGTAAAGGTGCTCCACGTTTAAGAGGAGCAGGTAATGGGGATCAACACATAAAAGTCAAAGTGATAATCCCTAAAAAGCTTACACCAGAACAAGCTGATTTACTCAGAGCCTACGCTGATGAAAGTGGTATGAATGTGACAGAACAAGGAGACGATTCTTTTTTTGATAAAGTAAAAGATGTCTTTAGAGATAAAGGGAAAAAATAAGAGTTGAACCAAGGAGCTGGAGGATTATTCCAGCTCCGTTTTGTTTATGAAAAGCTGTTTAGTTCTCACAGTTGATTGTCAAAACAATAAACTCTTGTTATACTTTAAAAGAGGTTTTCAGCTAATGAATGAAAGTAGGAAAAACATGGATAAAGAAGAAGCTCGAAAAAGACAAAAAAATATACGTAATTTTTCGATAATAGCTCATATAGATCACGGAAAGTCAACATTGGCAGATCGAATTCTGCAGTTAACACATACTGTTGCAGACCGAGAAATGCAAGAACAACTGCTCGATTCAATGGATTTAGAAAGAGAACGTGGAATTACAATCAAACTAAATACGGTGGAGCTAAAGTATGAGGCAAAAAATGGGGAAGTATACACTCTTCATTTAATTGATACTCCAGGACATGTTGATTTCACTTATGAAGTATCCAGAAGTTTAGCAGCTTGTGAGGGAGCGGTATTAGTTGTTGATGCTGCCCAAGGAGTAGAAGCACAAACTTTAGCTAATGTATATTTAGCAATAGATAATGAGCTAGAAATTATTCCAGTAATAAATAAAATCGATTTGCCCTCCGCAGATCCTGAACGCGTACGTAAAGAAATAGAAGATATTATAGGAATAGATGCCAGCGAAGCTGTTTTAGCTAGTGCCAAATCTGGTATAGGTATTGAAGAAATCTTAGAACAGATTGTTCACCTTGTTCCTGCTCCAGAAGGGGACATTGATAATCCTCTTAAGGCACTGATATTTGATTCAGCGTATGATTCTTATCGTGGTGTAGTTTTAAATATCCGTGTGATGGATGGTATCTTAAAAGCTGGGGACAAAATACAATTAATGAATAACGGAAAAACCTTTGATGTTACCGAAGTGGGGATCTTCTCACCCAAACCTATTGCACGTGATTATTTAATGGTCGGGGATGTCGGTTATGTGACTGCAAACATTAAAACTGTTCGGGATACTCGAGTAGGGGATACGATAACTTTAGCAAATAATCCAACGGATAAAGCGTTACCTGGATATCGTAAAATGAACCCAATGGTTTACTGTGGTATGTATCCCACAGATTCATCTAAATATGAAGATTTAAGAGAAGCGCTGGAAAGATTGCAATTAAATGATGCTGCTCTTCAATATGAACCGGAAACCTCTCAAGCACTCGGGTTCGGTTTCAGATGTGGATTTTTGGGCATGTTGCATATGGATGTTGTTCAAGAAAGATTAGAACGTGAATTCGATTTGGAATTGATTACTACTGCACCATCAGTTATTTATCATGTTTATAAAACTGATGAAACAATGATCAAAGTATCTAACCCATCTGAAATGCCTGAACCAACTGAAATCGAATATGTGGAAGAACCTTATGTAAAGGCAACTATCACGGTTCCAAATGATTATGTTGGATCGATAATGGAGATTTCACAAACTAAACGTGGAGAATTCATTACAATGGATTATTTAGACGACAATCGAGTCAATGTCTTGTATTATATACCCCTTTCAGAAATAGTTTTTGATTTTTTTGATCGCTTGAAATCGAGCACGAAAGGTTATGCATCCTTAGATTATGAAATCAGTGCCTATCGTCATAGTGAATTGGTGAAACTGGATATACTGATTCATGGAGAAAACGTTGATGCATTAAGTTTTATCGTGCATAAAGACTTTGCTCAGTCACGCGGTCGTTCTATCGTAGAACAACTGAAGAAAACTATTCCGCGCCAACAATTTGAAATTCCAATTCAAGCAGCCATTGGTAATAAAATTGTTGCACGTACGAATATTAAAGCTTATAGAAAAGACGTTACCGCTAAATTGTACGGTGGAGACGTTACGCGTAGACAAAAATTGTTGAAGAAACAAAAAGAAGGTAAAAAACGCATGAAAAATGTAGGAAATGTAGAAATTCCTCAAGAAGCGTTTATGGCTGTCCTAAACTTAGATGATGACTAAATAATTGCAGTAAACTCGAGGCCTCATGATTTCTTTTCAATTAAATTAGAAAAAAATTGTGAGGATCCTCGGATTTATATTGATTTTATATAAATTGAAAATAATAAAGGGGGAATTACTTTTTAATGGATAGTGATAGTTTTACGTCGGTTGGCTTACTTATATTGCTAATGATCGCTTCAGCTTTTTTCTCTTCTTCTGAGACGGCTTTTACTTCTGCAAATCGTATACGATTAAAGAACGAAGCAGAAAAAGGAGACAAAAAAGCAAAAAGGGCAATGTATTTAATGGATAAATATGATAATGTTTTATCAACTATCCTGGTAGGAAATAATATAGTAAATATAGCCTCTTCAGCTATAGCCACTTTGTTGTTTGTTTCTTATTATCCTACTTATGGACCTACGATCGCAACAATCGTCATGACTGTAGTTGTTTTGATTTTTGGTGAAATATCACCTAAAACAATAGCTAAAGAAAATGCTGAGGCTTATACAAAATTTTCTGCACCATTATTATATTTTTTGATGGTTTTATTAACACCAGTCAATTGGTTATTTGAAAAATGGAAAGTTATCCTTGATAAACTTTTTAAGTTTGATCAAGATATAGGTATCAGCGAAGAAGAATTATTGTCAATCGTAGATGAAGCAGAAAGTGGAGGATCCCTGGGTGGGCACGAACACGAATTGATTCGATCTGCAATTGAATTTAACGATTTGGAAGTTAGTAGTATTCTCACACCCCGAGTAGATGTTGTTGCTTGCGATATTGATGATTCCGATCGTGAAATTGAGGAAGAATTTATGGAGCATTCCTATTCACGTATTCTTATGTATGATGATTCAATTGACAATGTTTACGGCGTACTTCACGAAAAAGATTTTAATCGTTATCTTAAACATAAAACGAATATCAATTCCGAAATCACGATATTAAACGTGATCAAAGAAGTCCTTACGGTTCCCCCTGTTATGAAATTATCAAAATTATTAAAAATGATGCAACAAAATAAAATGCATATGGCAGTCGTATCGGATGAATATGGTGGAACAATAGGCATAGTTACTTTAGAAGACGTACTGGAAGAATTGGTTGGAGAAATTTGGGATGAAAGTGATGTTGTTGAAGAAGAAATTGTTCAACTGTCATCTCTGGAGTATCGAGTATTAGGCCGTGCAAGCTTAGAAAAAGTATTCAACTTATTTCATTTATCTGACGAAGAACTCTTTGTCTCTAATACCATTAGTGGATTTACAATTGAAAAATTAGGAAGAGTTCCTGAAAAAGGAGACTCCTTCACCTATAAGAATATGGTTGTTGAAGTCACTTCTGTACGAAGCAGAAGAGTACTTGAAGTTATGTTAAAAAGGATTGAAAATAGTGAACTTTAAGAAATTTTATCAAACGCCATGAAGGGAGGGATCATTCATCGAATTCCCAGTAAAAGAATGGTTAGTCGATCCTCTTGCTACAGAGAAGTCTACGGAAGAAATAGCAAAACAATTATTAGGACACAAACTTATTCACGAAACAGATAGCGGAGTGCTAAGTGGATGGATAGTTGAGACGGAAGCTTATTTAGGACAGGTCGATGCTGCTGCTCATAGTTACCAGCTAAGACGTACGCCTCGAGTATCTTCCATGTACAAACCAAGTGGTACAATATATATTTATCAAATGCATACGCACAATATGCTAAATATCGTGACAAAGGAAGCAGAAAACCCTCAAGCAATATTAATTCGAGCGGTTGAGCCTGATCAAGGTATAGAACTAATGGAAAGCAATCGACTAAAAAATGGAATAGAATTAACTAACGGACCAGGTAAGTTGACTAAAGCATTTGGTATAACTAAAGCTTACGACGGAGGTTCCATCTTTGTGCCACCTCTTTACGTAGATTTTTCAGTTAAACGAGAACCCAAAAGTATTGAGGCAACAAAAAGAGTTGGCATTCCTAATAAGGGAGAATGGACGGATAAATTACTTCGTTATTTCGTAGCTAATAATGCTTACGTCTCGAGCATGAAAAAGTCTTCTGTAGCCCATTCGTGGAGAATGTGATAAAGTTATAAACAGCATGGGTATATTCAAAGAAAGGGGGGGCACTATGGAGTCTATTCAACTTACTAATTATTTAAAAGAAGCGGTTAAAAAAAACATTCCCCAATTCCAATGGAAAATAGAGTTTAACACCGCAGATAAAGTAATCGACATGCATGTCGTTTTTTCTGAGAACGTACCTCCTGATTTAAAAGTCCAAGATGAAACAAATACGACGAATGAATCAGGCAGAATTCAATTTGAAGATCAGCTATGTTTTTATGATCCGGCAGTTTCGCACATAGCTCCCGAAAACTACTTAAAGACTATCCGCATGAATTTTGAAACTGGTATTGAAAAAGGTTTTGTAGACAGTGCTATTAAATATTTGAATATTGTTTTAACTGAGGGACTCGGTCAGTTTAATGAATTTGTTTACAACCCAGCAGTTACTTCTTTTGAATTCAAATGGAACGAAACTGATTTTAAAACAACTCTAGAAACTATGAAAGCTACTAATCGTTACGAAAAGTTACATTTGCATTTATCGAAAAAAGAAACTGATTCTTTTTTTGATAAATTAAAAGAGGATGAATAAGATGACTGCTTGGAACGAGTTAAATTTACTTATTAGTGAAGAAGCAGCGGAAGTTGCTCAAGAATGGATGATTGAGGCGGGTTCAAATGGAATTGTCATTCAAGATCGGAATGATTTTTTGAACCATTCAGATTGGGATTCACCAGATACTCTATGGGATTTAAATGAAGACGATTTTCCAGCAGAGGGAATCTTGATCAAAGGTTATTTTATACAGAATATAGATTTGGAAAAAATAATTGAAGAGTTGAGCAAGAAAATAGAAAATTTAAAAGTACTTGACGTCCCTGTTGAATTCTATTCTTTTTCAAGTCAAAAAGTCGATGAGAAAAATTGGGCTGAATCATGGAAAAAATATTATAATCCTGTTAGAGTTACCCACTATATCACTATTGTTCCCCAATGGAAAGAATATCAGCCCGAAACAAAAGACGAACGAATCGTTCGCTTAGACCCCGGCCTTGCATTCGGAACAGGGACACACCCGACTACTCAACTATCTATACAAGCTTTAGAAACCTATCTTAGAGGCGGAGAAGTTGTAATGGATATAGGAACAGGATCAGGTGTATTATCGATTGTCAGTGATCTTCTAGGAGCGAAAACCGTCAAGGCTTATGACTTAGATGAAGTGGCTGTGAAATCTGCTTCAGACAATGTTCAATTGAATTCCATTAAAGGGAGCATCACCATAAAGACGAACAATCTTTTAAACGGTGTGAATGAAAAAGTTGATTTGATCGTAGCCAATATTCTAGCTGAGGTTATTGAAAAATTAATTCCTGATGCGTACGTCAATTTAAAATCAACTGGCTTATTTATTACTTCTGGAATTATAGAGGATAAAAAAGAACGGATTTTGCTACAATTAAAACAAGAAGGGTTTGAAATCTTGCAAATTCTGCAGATGAAAGACTGGTTTACTATAGTGGCAAAAAAATAAAAAATTATTTTAGAGGAGAGAAATACATGGAAAAAATGGAAAGAATGATCGATCATACATTACTAAAACCTGAAGGAACAAAGGTACAAATCGAAAAATTATGCGCAGATGCTGCAGAACATCAATTTATGTCCGTTTGTGTTAATCCGACATGGGTAAAAACTGCTTCCGCTTTACTTCAAGAAAGTCCAGTAGAAGTTTGTACTGTAATTGGATTTCCTCTAGGAGCCAACACTTCTGCTATTAAAGCTGCAGAGGTTAAAGATGCTATTGAAAATGGAGCAACTGAAGTAGACATGGTCATCAATATTGGAGCTCTAAAGGGCGAAGAATATGCTGTAGTTGAAAAAGATATTCAAGCTGTTGTAGATGCTGCAAAAGGTAAAGCTTTAGTAAAAGTGATAATAGAAACAGCTTTATTAACAAAAGACGAAAAAATAAAGGCCTGTGAACTAGCTAAGAAGGCTGGAGCAGATTTTGTTAAAACGTCGACTGGTTTTTCAACTGGAGGAGCTACAGTAGAAGATATTCGATTGATGCGTGGAGTAGTTGGACCGGAAATGGGCGTCAAAGCAAGTGGTGGCGTTCGGACAAGAGAACAAGCTTTGGATATGATCAAAGCTGGCGCAACCAGAATTGGCGCTTCAAATGGAATGGCTTTATTGTAATTTAAAAAATTAACTAGTAGCATACTTAAAGAGGATTTCAGAAAGTCGGTTTCATTTACTTCTGAAAGCCTCTTTTCTGTATATAAACCATGTAGTTAATCGCTCTAATCAGTAGTGAATAACGAAAAAAATAATAACATATTGAAATTAAGGTAAATAATCATTATAATTAAGTCAACATTACCCGTGGGATTAAACAGTTGTTCGAGGCTAGGACTATAGTCCCAGCCTATTTTAAATAATTGAAAAATAGTTTCATTAAGTATTCAAGAAATATTCAAGGATTTTTCAGGAAAAGAAGGTGGCAAATGTGCCGAGACAAAAAGATTTTACAGCTCAAGAGGTGATAGCTCTTTGCTTAACTTATATGAATAGTTCGCATGTTGCCTTTGTCAAGAGAGCTTATGATTTTGCGGAAGATGCTCATAAAGATCAATTTCGCAAATCTGGTGAAGCTTATATTATGCACCCTATTCAAGTTGCTGGCATATTAGCAGAGTTAAAAATGGATCCAGTTACAGTGGCAACTGGCTTTTTGCATGATGTTGTTGAGGACACCGAATATACTTTTGCAGATATTGCAGAGAATTTCACTTCGGAAGTAGCTGAACTAGTTGATGGCGTAACGAAATTAGGTAAAATCAAATTTAAATCAAAAAAAGAACAACAAGCTGAAAATCATCGTAAAATGTTATTGGCAATGGCTCAAGATATTCGAGTAGTATTGGTTAAACTAGCCGACCGATTGCACAATATGCGCACACTCAAATTTCACCGTCCTGAAAAGCAACGTGAAATAGCCACTGAAACCTTAGAAATTTATGCTCCTTTGGCGGACAGATTGGGAATCAATAAAATTAAATGGGAATTAGAAGATATCTCATTGAGATATATCAATCCCCAACAATATTATCGTATTGTTCATCTTATGAATTCACGAAGAGAAGAACGAGAAAATTTCATTACTGATGCAATAGAAATCATCGAAAACTCAGTTAGTGAGATGGATATCAAAGCGAATATTACAGGTAGACCAAAACATATATATTCCATTTATAAAAAGATGAAAAATCAAAAGAAACAATTTAGTGAAATCTATGACTTACTGGCAATACGCATTATTGTTGACTCAATAAAAGATTGTTACGCTGTTCTCGGAGCCATTCATACGATTTGGAAACCAATGCCTGGACGCTTCAAAGATTACATTGCAATGCCAAAAGCAAATTTATATCAGTCTTTGCATACAACAGTACTTGGACCTGACGCTACTCCTTTAGAAATACAGATACGTACAAAAGAGATGCATGAAGTGGCTGAATATGGTGTAGCAGCTCATTGGGCATATAAAGAAGGAATTACTGAAAAGATAGAAAATGATACCTTAGGAGACCATTTATCCTGGTTTCATGACATTTTAGAGCTTCAAAGTGAATCTAATGATGCAAGTGACTTCATGGATAGCATTAAGGAAGATATATTTAAAGATAAAGTTTATGTGTTTAGTCCCAAAGGAGATGTAATGGAATTGCCCTCGGGATCGAGTACATTAGATTTCGCGTATCATGTCCATACAGAAATTGGGGACAAGTCAACCGGGGCAAAAGTTAATGGGAAAATTGTTCCACTAAATTACAAATTAAAAACAGGTGACATTGTTGAAATGCTGACTTCAAATAATTCATTTGGACCCAGTCGTGATTGGTTAAATTTCGTATCCACAAGCAAAGCACGCAATAAAATCAAACGGTTCTTTAAAACCCAAGATAAAGATGAATATGTTATTAAAGGACGCGAAATGCTTGAGAAACAATTAGAAAGTATGGGGTACTCACCCAAAAAAGTACTCACTAAAGAAAAATTAAAAGATGTTTCTAGCCGCTTTAATTTCCATAATGAAGAGGACTTGTATGCAGCTATCAGTTATGGTGAAGCCAAAGTTTTGACAGTTGCGAATCGTTTAACGGAAAAAGAGAGACAAGAAAAAGAAAAACAAGCAAACCAACAGAATGATCAAACAATCGAGTTGAAGAACCCACCAAAAGAATCAGAAAAAATGAAAATCCGGCACGAAGGAGGAGTAGTTATTCAAGGAGGGGATAACTTACTCGTTCGACTAAGTCGTTGTTGTAATCCTGTTCCTGGGGATGAAATCGTTGGTTATATTACCAGAGGACGCGGAATTTCCATTCATAGAAAAGATTGTCCCAATGTGAATCTTGATGATGAAAATTCAAATAGATTGATCGAAGTTGAATGGGAAGATACAAAAAGCCAAGCAGGGATCGAATACGATGCTGATATTCAAATTGAAGGTTATGATCGGGCTGGATTACTCAATGAAATATTGCAAGTTATCAATTCACAAACAAAAAAACTAAGCAATGTTAATGGCAAAGTAGACAATAACAAAATGGCTACCATTCGAGTTACTATTGCGATTCAAAATTTGAGTGATTTGGAAAAAATCATGGATAAAATAAAAAATATCCCGGATGTATATACTGTTAAGAGAATCTCAATGTAGTAGAGGAGTGAAAATGTGCGCGTTCTTATACAGCGAGTATCGCAAGCAAAAGTGATTGTTTCAAACGAAGAAAAGGGTTCAATTCAAAGAGGCTTTTTATTATTGGTGGGGGTAGAACCAGATGACTCAAAAGAGGATGTTGAGTATTTAGTGAGGAAAACTGCTAATTTACGTATTTTTGAGGATGAAAATGAAAAAATGAATCTTTCTTTAAAAGATGTAAATGGTGAAATATTATCAATTTCACAATTTACTCTACATGCAAATACAAAAAAAGGGAATCGACCTAGTTTTACTGGTGCTGCAAAACCTACTTTTGCAAAAGAATTATATGAAGCTTTTAATGAATCTTTGGAAAATGAAGGATTTAAAGTCGAATCCGGTGAATTTGGGGCAGATATGAAAGTATCTTTAACAAACGATGGACCTGTTACCATTTTAATCGATAGTAAGAATAAATAATAAAAACCACCAGCTCAAATTTTGAGCATGGTGGTTTTTTATTATTGTGAAAAATAGTTATATAATCCTTGATAAATATTGTTTGCAGCGTTTTGTTGATAGGATAGTGTATTTACGACGGTTAGGTCATAATCATTATTTAGATAACCTAATTCAACTAGAACTGACGGTTGTTGATTTTCTCTCAGAACAAAATAATTGCCTTTACGGACCCCATTGTTCGGCAAAAGCCCTTTTTCGAGTTCTGAATTGATAGTTTGAGCTAATACTTCTTCTTGTTCAGAATAATAATAAGATGTTGTCCCACTCATCAAGTTTTCAGTTTCAAGAGCATCGTAATGAATGCTTATAAAAGCATCAGCTTTTTTCAAATGACCTAAATAAACACGATCATTCAGAGTAATATACTTATCTGCATCCCTTGTTAATATTACGTTAGTTCCCAAACTTTTAAGTTTGTTTGCTAACAGTAAAGCTGTACTCAAAGTTATATCTTTTTCATTAAACGTTTCAGCGACTGCACCCGGATCATGCCCTCCGTGGCCAGCATCGATAACTATAGTTGCTTCTGCCAGAGAGGTCACTTGCGGTTTCTCTGTGTCGAGCGACTCACTGGAAAGATTGACAACCCAGCTAGCTATCCAACCCATTTCACCATTTCCAATATCGATCTTGAACCAGTTGTTTTCTTCAGAAACAATTGAATACACTTCTTGTGCACGAGCTTTCTTAAGTACTGGCGAATCGATAGTCGGCTCTGAACGAATATTTGTTCCATTGGTTTTTATAAATACTTCACTTAAATCAGTTTCACTTGTTTCATCTTGAATTTGTGCATTGGCTTTTGAAGTTAGCGCGCCATCTTTTTGTATATCAATGAGACTTGAATGAACCCAGGCAACTTTTCCGAGATACCGGACTTGGATCCAATTGCTTTCTTGATAGAGGACAATCAACTCGTCGCCTACACCAGCTTTCCCTAAGATGGAGGCCTCTGTCGACGGTTCTTGCCGGATATTTGCTTCTGTATTGATTATTACACCAACTTTATTCGTTGCCGCCATGATCTCCGTATTATCCACCAGCCAACTAGCTACCCATCCGATTTCATCTCCAGCTAATCTGATCTTATACCATTCATTTTCTTCGGCAATAACCTCTAACTCACGGCCTTCATTGACTTGAGTCATGATTTCATGTGATAAACCAGGACCCAGACGGACGTTTAAGACATTGGCTTCAACTTTGACTACATTCTCATTTGCTAAAGCATATGTAGTTACGCCCAACATGAAAATAAAGATAAGCAAAAATATAATAGGGTAAGAAAGAAACTTTAATGGTTGATTTGTTTTAGCTTGTCTATTTCCCAACATTTTTAAGTCACTCCAATCTATTTTACGAAAGAATTAGATTTATTTTTATTCAATTTTATATGTATAGTAAGCGTTTCGTTTATTATACCAAGGGACCAAACGATTTAGCAATATTAAATCATTTAAAAACCTAACTATTCACTCTTTATTTCTCTGTTTCTTAAAAATAAGAAGGTTTGACATTTCCTCTAAACTCTTGTAATCTTTAATTAAAACTATATATCATCCATTGATGGAGAAGAGTAAAGTTATTAGGCACGTAAAGAGAAAATTTCCTTGGCTGAAAGAAATTTCTTGACTATACTTGAAAGACACTCAGGAGGATTGACAATTTGTCACGCACAAGCGCGTTATGCTTAAGGGAGAATCTATTTCTCTAAAAAAAGGTGGTACCACGTAAACTTTTGAACTGACGTCCTTATTCAATCAAGAATAGGGCTATTTTTTTTGAGTAAATGAAGGAGCGATGATCAATGAACTATCAAAAACCTAAAGGAACAGCTGATATTTTACCTTCCGAAATTGCTGGATGGGACTATATAGAAACTGTTGCAAAAAAAGAACTGGCTAAATATGGATTTAAAGAAATTCGTACCCCACTATTTGAATCGTTCGATTTGTTTTCTAGAGGTGTAGGAGAATCAAGTGATATTGTTTCGAAAGAAATGTATGATTTTCGAGATAAGGGAAATCGTCATCTCGCATTAAGACCGGAAGGAACGGCTTCAGTTGTCCGAGCTTATGTAGAAAACAAGCTATATGCTCCAGAAATAATTAAACCTGTCAAGTTATTTTATAAGGGACCAATGTTTCGCTACGAACGTCCTCAAAGTGGTAGAATGCGACAGTTTCATCAGTTAGGTGTAGAAGTTTTTGGAAGTAAAAACCCAGCAACTGATGTTGAAACAATTGCTTTGGCATTTAAGCTATTTAATTCTTTGGGGCTCAAAGAATTAAAACTATTGGTAAATTCGTTAGGAGACAGTCAAGCTCGAGTAGTCTATCGGCAGGCTTTAATAGAGTATCTTGAACCATTCAAAGAAGAATTAAGTAAAGACTCCCAAATCCGATTGTATAAAAATCCCTTGCGAGTGCTAGATAGTAAAGATAAAATAGACAAAGAAATTGTGAAAAACGCGCCAAGTATTCTCAATTATTTGAGTGAAGATTCAAAAAGACATTTTTCAGAAGTACAAAAGATGCTAGAAGCACTCAATATTCCGTATGAAATAGACACAACTATGGTACGTGGTTTAGATTATTATAGTGATACGATTTTTGAGATCCTTACAACTTCAAAGAATTTTGGATCCAATACGACCATATGCGCGGGTGGTCGATATGATGGCCTAGTAGAAGAAATGGGTGGACCAGAAACACCTGGATTTGGATTTGCATTTGGTCTTGAACGATTACTGCTTATAATGAAAAAAGAAGAAATCACCATTCCAAGTGAGAAAGTTCTCGATGTTTATGTAGTGGGGATTGGAGAAGAAACAAACTTAGAAACTCTAAAAATTGTTGAGGCTTTAAGAGCAAATGATTTGAATGCCGAACGTGATTTCTTGTTCAGAAAACCGAAAGCACAATTCAAAACAGCAGATAAGTCAAACGCGAGACTAGTCATTACTATTGGGTCATCAGAACTAGCTGAAAAGAAGGCACGTATCAAAAACATGAAAACTGGTGGAGAACAGTCTATTTCTTTAGATGAAATATACTCTCCTTCATTTAAAAATATATTTAATCTATTAACATCCGATTAATCAAAAAAAGGGGTATTAAAGTGAAAAGATCGAATTATTGTGGTTTGGTAAATGAATCAGATATTGATAAGGAAGTTATATTAAAAGGTTGGGTCCAAAAAAGACGTGATTTAGGTGGAATGATTTTTTTGGATTTGAGAGACCGTGAAGGAATCATTCAAGTTGTAGCAAACGGTGATCTTTCAAAAGAAGTTTTAGAAATCGCTGATTCTGTCCGTTCAGAATATGTTATCGAAGTAAAAGGTATTGTTCAAGCTCGCGAGGTCGGCGCAATCAATCCAAATATGGTTACAGGGAAAGTCGAGGTCATCGCACAGCACATTGAAGTGTTGAATAAATCTAAACTACCTCCATTTTATATCGAGGACAATATCACGGTTTCAGACGAGTTGCGTTTAAAACACCGTTATTTAGATTTGAGACGTCCTGAAATGGCGAAAAACTTAATATTGCGAAATCAGACAACAAAAGCTATCCGTAATTATCTAGACGAAAAAGGTTTTTTAGATGTTGAAACCCCTTATTTGACAAAGTCAACTCCCGAAGGGGCGCGCGATTATCTTGTACCTTCTAGAGTTCAGGCAGGTAAATTCTATGCATTGCCCCAATCTCCTCAGCTCTTCAAACAATTACTAATGGGTGCTGGATTCGATCGTTATTATCAAATTGTCCGCTGCTTTAGAGATGAAGATTTACGTGGAGATAGACAACCTGAGTTTACTCAAGTTGATATTGAAACAAGTTTCATGGAAGCTGATGAAATTAGAGAAATTATGGAAGAAATGATTTTACACGTAGTAGAGGAAACAAAAGGGAAAAAAGTATCCTTGCCGTTGCCCCAACTGACTTACGATGAGGCTATGGAACGATTTGGTAGTGATAAACCGGATATTCGTTTTGCAATGGAATTAAAAGATGTCAGTAGCATTGTTGAAACCTCTGATTTTAAAGTGTTTAGCTCGACAGTTAAAGCTGGCAATGTTGTAAAAGGGTTAACAGTTAAAGGAGCAGCAAATCAGTATTCGCGTAAAAATATTGATGAACTGACTGAATTTGCTTCTATATATGGTGCAAAAGGATTAGCGTGGATGAAAGTGACTGAAGAGGGGCTAACTGGCCCTATAGCTAAATTCTTTAGCGGAACTGATTTAGAAGATAAGATGGTCACTGAAATGGGCGCAGAACCGGGTGATTTACTATTGTTTGTTGCGGATAAAGAGACCGTCGCATACGCTACTCTAGGTGCTCTTCGCGTTCGTTTAGGAAAAGAATTAAGATTATACAATGAAGACGAATTGGCGTTTGTTTGGATAGTGAATTGGCCTCTGCTTGAATACAGTGAAGAAGAAGGCAGATATACTTCAGCACACCATCCTTTTACCATGCCTAATCAAGAAGATTTACAAAAGTTGGATGATCATCCGGAGGAAGTTTATGCAAATGCATACGATATCGTTCTAAATGGTTATGAAATCGGTGGAGGATCATTACGTATTCATAATCGGGAACTGCAAGAAAAAATGTTTGCTATTTTAGGCTTTACTAAAGAAGAGTCTGAAAAACAATTTGGATTCCTACTCGATGCATTAGACTACGGTTTTCCACCACATGGGGGGATCGCTTTTGGGTTGGATCGTTTAGTGATGATACTTGCTAAAGAAGAAAATATTCGTGAAGTCATAGCCTTCCCTAAAAACAGCAAGGCCGTCGATCCTTTAACGGAAGCTCCTAGTTCAGTTAGTGCAGCTCAATTAGCAGAACTGCATATTCAAACACAGTTGGCAAAAAAAAATAAGGAGTAATTAAATTATGGTTTTAATTGGATCGCATGTTTCAATGAAAGGAAAAGAGATGTTGCTGGGTGCTGCTAAAGAAGCAGTCACTTATAATTCTTCTACATTTATGATTTATTCAGGGGCCCCTCAAAATACAAGGCGGAAAGATATATCAGAAATGGCAATCGAAAGTGGAACACAATTCATGACTGAAAATAATCTGTCTGATATTGTTGTACATGCGCCTTACATTATTAATTTAGGCAACACGATTAAAAAAGAAAATTATGCTTTTGCTGTCCAGTTCATGCGCGATGAAATAATGCGTGCTGAAGCTTTGAGGGCAAAACAAATGACGGTACATCCTGGTGCTCATGTAAGTGCCGGGGCCGATTTAGCTATTGATCAAATTGCTAAAGGGTTAAATGAGGCTATTACAGAAGATCAAACGGTTCAGATAGCATTGGAAACGATGGCTGGTAAAGGAACTGAAATTGGACGTACTTTTGAAGAATTAGCCCAAATCATTGAAAAGATTGAGTTCCAGGATAAAATATCCGTTACTTTAGATACTTGCCATATTCATGATGCCGGTTATGATGTGAAAAATAACTTTGATAAAATTTTAGAAGATTTTGATCGCATTATTGGGTTAGATAAATTGAAGGTAATCCACGTAAATGATTCTAAAAATCCAATTGGAGCTCACAAAGATCGCCACGCCAATATTGGGTTTGGACATATCGGCTTTGAGGCACTAAATTATGTGGTGCACCATCCAAAATTGGAAAGATTACCAAAAATTTTAGAAACGCCTTATGTTGGAGAAGACAAAAAGAATAAAAAAGCTCCCTATGGACATGAAATCGCAATGCTGAGAAAACAAGAGTTTAATCCTACTCTACTTGAAGACATTTTAGAAGGTAAACCATTTATATAAAAGAAGAGCAGTTGAACTCTGATTTAAGCTGCTTCTTTGATTTATTCTCCATTGCGTTGTCTTTTGACTTGCATTTTTTTAACAAATGAAGCTTAATAAATATATACAAACCGATTTCATAAACGAAAGGAAGAGAATTATGAGCAAAAGCATAAAGATCTTACTGGGAATTGTTGGGGCAGTAATTATTCTGGCGATTCCTTTAATCAGTTCATATAACAACTTAGTTGAAGAAGAGAATAAAGTTGAAGCTGCTTGGGCTCAAGTCGAGACAGTGTTGCAACGAAGAAACGACTTGATTCCAAATTTGGTCAATTCCGTACAGGGAGCAATGGACCAAGAGCAAGAAGTGTTCGGAGCTATTGCTGATGCACGTGCACAGTTAAGTTCTGCCGGAAGTCTTGAAGAAGAAGTCGAAGCGAACAACGAAATGGGTTCTGCTTTATCACGTTTACTAGTTGTTGTGGAAAACTATCCTGAGCTTACTTCAAATGATAATGTGACTGCTTTAATGGATGAATTAGCGGGCACAGAAAACAGGATATCAGTTGAACGTCAGCGTTTTAATGATACAGTTCAACAATACAATAATCGCGTGAGACGTTTCCCAGGAAATGTCATGGCAGGATTATTTGGATTCGATCAAAAACCTTTCTTTGAAGCTGTTGAAGGAGCAGATATCGCACCCGAAGTTGATTTTGAATAGATAAAAAATGAGGAGGCCAAGACAATATGCATAAAAAGAAGATACCAATGGCCCTTTTCTTTTCATTACTTTTGTTAAAGATCACTTTTGGTTTTCCTTTAGAAACAGTTCAGGCAGTCGAACCAGAATATCCTTCGTCTACTGAAGAGTTTTATGTATACGATGAAACGAATGTATTAAGCGCAGATACAGAGGAATTTATTCTAAGTGTCAATCGTCACTACGAAGATACGCAAGAACAACCACAAGTAGTTGTAGCGGTAGTGGAATCAATCGGGGAAGTCACTCCTGAAGAGTATGCAGTGAATCTTTTTGAAGAGTGGGAAATCGGAAACACAGACTATGATAACGGCATTTTAATTCTTTTATCTGAAACTGAAAGAGAAATCAAAATAGAAGTAGGGTACGGATTAGAGGGTGCTATTACGGATGCCGGTGCTGGAAGGATTTTAGACCGACATTTAAATCTTCTTTCTGAAGATAATTATGATGAGGGATTAAAAAACATCTTTACGGATGTGGCAATTGAAGTCAATGATGAATATGGATATGATCACGAAACCATTTTTTCGGGATATGCTGTTGAACCGCAACAATCAGATTCCGACGACGGGACATCTGCTCCATTCTTATTTATCGTCATAGTGATCATTTTTATGTTAAGTAGTTTCTTTGGAGGTGGCGGGGGCGGTCCTGGTTCTAGAAGAAGAAGAGGCCCTTACTACTATGGAGGACATCGCGGTGGCGGATTCGGTGGTTTTGGATCTGGCGGCGGTTTTGGTGGCTCCGGTGGAGGTAGTTTTGGTGGTGGCGGTCGCTCTGGTGGGGGTGGAGCTGGTAGAGGTTTTTAACCTACTTCAGTGACTCTTATCAGCAAAAATAAATAGAAAAACTAGTCCAATTTGAGTAAACGAGGCTGGGACTTTAGTCCCAGCCTCTAATCATTTCCCAAACGTTACTTTCTAAAACGTGCTCCAAAAAGCAGACCCGACAGCCACTTTAGTGGCTGTCGGGTCTGCTTTTTGCCCTACTCTCACAATCCAAAACGAACTAGTTTTTCTTTTTTTAAGTGGATTATCTTTTCTTTAATTTATTAATAATGATGGCAGCCGTTTCTTCTATAGATTTGCTTGAAACATTAATTGTTAAACAATTCAATTTTTTATACAGCTTAGTGGCATAATCCAGTTCTCTATCAATTCTTTCTAAGCTAGAATAAGTATTTTCAGGATTTAAACCGTAAGAAACCATCCTTTCTCGACGAATAGAAGCTAGTTTTTCTCTATCATTCATCAATCCAACAATTTTATTGCTATCTACCTCCCATATTTCATCCGGAATAGACGATTCTGGCATAAGAGGTAAGTTTGCAACCTTGTAATTTTGATTTGCTAAAAACATGCTCAAAGGTGTTTTTGATGTGCGTGACACTCCTAAAATAACTATGTCAGCTTCAAGAAAACCTTTTGGATCTTTTCCATCATCATATTTAACTGCAAATTCAATTGAACTGATTCTCTCAAAATAAGTTTCGTCCATTTTGTGGAGAGCGCCTGGTTTTTTTGTTGGTTTTAAGTTTGAACGCCTAGAGAGTTCACTCACAAGTGGATTCATTAAATCATAACAGGTCAATTCATTCTCTATACAATATTTTTCAGTTATATCGTTTAAATTATCCGTTACTAAAGTATGCAATACAATTGCGTTGACTTCCCTTGCCTGATTCAATACTGAAACCAACTTTTCGTCTGTTTGAATAAACGAAAAATTTCTAATGTCGGCTTGGATTTCAGGGAACTGAACTAGGGCAGCTTGGGCTAGATTAGAAGCTGTACCTCCGACTGAATCAGAGATGACATAAATGATTATAGGCTGAGAAGACATTTCAAGCACTCCTTTTTAGACTTTCTCTTATTACTCACAGTATAACGGATAGAGAAACGAATGTCAGTTAAATTCAGGAAATTCCCTCCCGACATAAGAATGCACTATAATGAGAAAGAAGATAAAACTATCCAGCTTAATTTTTAAAGCAATCTTGAAACCTTTCGGCTGTTATGGGGTGGTTGATATATTGACAAAACTTAGCTATAATGAGAGTCAATTCAAGACATAGAAGGAAGCGGTATTTATGGTCGTCCAACAGCATGTGATTCAAAGGCTTAAGCAAAATGGGTATAAGTTAACTGAAAAGAGAGAAAAGTTATTGGAATTATTTTCTAATGAAAGTAAATCTCTTTCTGCTAAAGATGTACAAACAGAATTAAAAAAAGCTTATCCAAATATAAGTCAAGATACTATTTATCGTAATTTGCACACATTTGTTGAATTAAACTTATTAGAAGAAACTGAATTAAAAGGTGAGAAACTGTTCCGATACAAATGTGACACGTCTCATCACCATCATCATTTTATTTGTACGAACTGTGGGGAAACAAAAGCACTGGAAATATGCCCACTCGATTTTTTTGAAGGACAACTGCCTGGATGTACAATTACTGATCATCGATTTGAATTATTTGGAATTTGTGATAAATGCCAGTCGAAAAAATAAAAACAATTCTTTTCCATTATTGACGAGACCACGAAATTAGATTATAATGAAACAGAACAGTTTTGTTTATGCAAAAATATAGTATAAGTAGGACAGTTACATTAAAAGCACGGAGGGAGGGAATTAAATATGACAAAAACAGTTATCAAAGATAATGAATCTCTTGATGATGCTCTTCGTCGCTTTAAACGTTCCGTTTCTAAAACTGGGACTATGAAAGAAGCCCGCAAACGTGAATTTTATGAAAAACCAAGTGTGCGCCGCAAAAAGAAATCAATTGAAGCTAGAAAACGCAAACATTAATTCTTTTTGAATGTAGGTGAAAAGTGTGAGTTTAGTAACTATTATTAATGACGATTTAAAATCAGCCATGAAAGCTAGAGATAAACAAAAACTTTCTGTCTTGCGGATGATAAAAGCTTCTTTACAAAATGAACAAATCAAAAAAGGAAGCGAACTATCTGAAGAAGAAGAATTAGCTGTTGTAGCACGTGAAAAGAAACAACGTGTGGATTCTAAAGAAGAGTTTGGAAATGCTGGAAGAGATGATTTAGTTCAACAATTAGATATTGAAATCAAAATTGTTGAAGAATATCTTCCAGAACAACTGTCTGAAGAGGAAATTCGTAATCTTGTTCAAGCGAGCATAAATGAAACTGGCGCCTCTTCTATGAAAGATATGGGAAAAGTTATGGCTTCCGTTATTCCTAAAACAAAAGGGAAAGCTGATGGTAAAGTCGTCAATACTATTGTTAAAGAAGAATTAAGTCAATAAAACTAAGAGAACTGAGATATAACTCTCAGTTCTTTTTTTTGCGTTGTTTACGGTAAGCAAGTTTGAAACCGTTAGCGAATATGGTCAAGCTATCATAATTATTTCTATTTAAATCGTTTTTATGCTATCATCTTAGTACATAGTGAAGAAATAAGGGAGTGCTATTTTTTGACAAAAAGCTTGAATTCAAAAGAAACTGTTGAGTTTGAATCTGTCGAGGATTTGATAAATGTTGTGGGGTTTCATAACAATCATTTGGCCTTAATTGAAGAATACTTTCCAGTTTCACTTAATCAAAAAGGCAATAAAATTGAAATAAACGGGGAAAATTCTGTAGTAACCGTGGTAAAAGAAATATTTGAACAGTTTTCACTGTTTTTAGAATCAAATAAAGAAATTGAAAAAAAAGATATAATGAGTGCAATTCGTCTCGCTCAACAAGGTAAAATAAAATATTTTCAAAAAATGCTTGAAGAAGTGATCGGAAGAGATCGAAATGATAAACCCATTCACGTAAAAAATGTTGGACAGAGAAATTATGTTCAAGCCGCTAAAACCCATGATATTGTATTTGGGATCGGTCCTGCTGGTACAGGGAAAACTTTTTTAGCAGTTGTGATGGCTGTTTCAGCTATGCGAGCCGGAGAGGTCAAACGAATTATTTTAACGAGACCAGCAGTTGAAGCAGGGGAAAGTTTGGGATTTTTACCGGGAGACTTAAAAGAGAAAGTAGATCCATACTTACGGCCGCTTTATGACTCTCTTTATACGATTTTTGGAGTGGAACATACTAACAGACTAATGGAACGTGGAACGATCGAGGTCGCTCCGTTAGCTTATATGCGTGGACGCACATTAGACGATGCTTTTATCATTTTAGACGAAGCTCAAAATACGACTGTTCCACAAATGAAAATGTTCCTCACTCGATTAGGGTTTGGTTCTAAAATAATTATTAATGGCGATATAACTCAAATCGATTTACCTAAAAGAGTTAACAGTGGATTGATCCATGCAGAGAAAGTTCTTCACTCTGTTAAGGGTATTTCTTTTGTGCATTTTGATGCTCAAGATGTAGTAAGGCATCCATTAGTTTCAACCGTCATTGATGCTTATGAAAAGGCAGAAGATAATTAAAAGAGATAGGAAGATAAAGAAATGGATATACAAATTTTAGATGAAACAAAAGAATTAGAACAACAGCACCTCGATCTTATCCATTCAATAATCGAATTTTCAGCCAAAAAGTTGGCGATTGAAGAGGATGCAGAAATATCTGTTACAATTGTAAGTAGTCAGCGGATCAAAGAAATCAACCGTGAATATAGAGGAAAGGACTCTATTACGGATGTCATCAGTTTTGCGATGGAAGATGAGGCAGATGATGAATTTGATTTTAATTGGAACACGCTTGATGAAGAATTGCCGCGAGCATTAGGCGATATCTTTATCTGTTTAGAACGGACCAAAGAACAAGCAGTAGACTATGGTCATTCATTTGAAAGAGAATTAGGATTTTTAACAGTTCATGGTTTTCTTCATTTGAATGGATACGACCATTTAACTGAAGTAGAGGAAAAAGAAATGTTTTCGTTACAAAATGAGTTGCTAGAGGAGTATGGTCTTGAAAGAAAATAAGAAAGATACACAAAAAAGTCATACGTATCTGCAGTCATTTCACTATGCATTTAAAGGTGTCCAGACTGTTTTTTCAGAAGAAAGAAATATGCGTACACATCTCAGCTTAGGATTCATCATCTTGATTCTTGGATTTTTATTTGATATTTCCTATATGGAATGGTTATGGGTCACTTTTTCTATTTTCTTTGTATTGATCATGGAAATTACAAATACAGTTATTGAAAATTTAGTTGATTTAGTTACCAATTATGAGTTTCATCCATTGGCAAAGAAAGTAAAAGATATGGCTGCCGCTTCCGTACTGTTAAGTGCGTCATTGTCAGTAGTTATTGGCTGTATTATTTTCTTGCCTAAGGTGCTTTTATTTTTTGAACATATCATAAATTAATTACAATCGTTTGTTAGGAGGAGAATATTTTGGCAGAACCGTATAAATCAGGATTTATCTCTATAATCGGAAGACCCAATGTAGGCAAGTCGACTTTGTTGAACCAAATTGTGGGTCAAAAAATTGCGATCATGAGCGACAAAGCACAAACAACACGGAATAAAATTCAAGGGATCCATACGACAGATTCAGAACAAATTGTTTTTATTGATACTCCAGGGATCCATAAACCGAAACATCGCTTAGGGGATTTTATGGTGGAATCCGCTTTGAGTACATTCAATGAAGTTGATGTAATTTTATTTTTAGTAAATGCTTCTGAAAAAAGAGGACCCGGAGATAATTTCATTATTGAAAAATTAAAAACGGTTAGCTCACCGGTATTTTTAGTCATCAATAAAATCGACACTGTCCATCCTGATGAATTATTGCCGATTATTGCAGACTATCAAAAACAAATGGATTTTGCTGAGATTATTCCTGTGTCTGCATCTCAAGCTATGAATATAGACACCTTGATGGAAGTTATACGTGGATATATTCCAGAAGGTCCTCAATTCTACCCGGAGGATCAAGTTACGGACCATCCGGAATACTTTATCATCTCAGAATTAATTAGAGAAAAAGTACTTCATTTGACCAGAGAAGAGATACCACATTCCATTGCGGTCGTTGTGGAAAGTATCACACGAAGCGAAACTGAAAAAGTAAATATCCACGCAACCATAGTTGTTGAGCGTGCGAGTCAAAAAGGAATTATTATTGGCAAGGGTGGAAAGATGCTCAAAGAAATCGGCATCCGAGCTCGTAAGGATATTGAAGGGCTGCTTGGCGATAAAATCTATTTAGATTTATGGATCAAAGTTCAAAAAGACTGGCGGGATAAGTTACACCATATTCAAGATTACGGCTACAAAAAAGATGATTATTAAATAATTCAAACAAATGATTTGCACTACAACCCAATTTTCATACAGGAAGGAAAAGCTCGTGAGCAATCTAGAAGAAGTCGAAGGGATCGTTCTATCTGTAAGAAAACACAAAGAAAGAGACTTTCTTGTCAAGATTTTTACAAATACGCACGGTAAATTGATGTTTTTTGTACGTGGATCAAAAAAACCTACAGATAGTTTGCGAAGTGCTATCTTACCTTTCAGTTATGGAACCTATATTGCGGATATTCGCTCAGATGGGTTAAGTTTTTTACGTGACGTAAAAGATATTCATCATTTTACAAGTATGCAAACAGATATTTTTAAAAATGCCTACGCAACTTATATTTTAAGTTTATTAGATGCCGCCTTAGAAGATAAAATCAAAAATCCTGGTTTGTTTGAACAACTTAAACTTGGACTATCAGCTATTGATGAAGGAGAAGATCCCGAAATCATTATGAATATTTTCGAGGTAAGATTTCTTTATCACTTTGGAGTCATGCCCAATCTCAATAGTTGCGTATTTTGCGGAGAAACACAGGGGAAATTTGATTTTTCCTCAGTTCACAACGGTATTTTGTGCGAAAGACATTGGGTTGAGGATGAACGTAGATATCAGGCAACTGCTCGAGCCGTGCATTTTCTGCGTCTCTTTTCGATTTTATCTTTTGATCGTGTCGGTAAAATAACACTGAAAGAAGAAACCAAGAAAGAAATTCGTTGGTTGATCGACCAAATTTACGAGGAATATGTAGGCCTTCATTTAAAAAGCAAAAAGTTTATAGATAATATGTATAAGTGGGAAGCTGTTTTAAAAAAACGACCCGCACAAAAAAATGGCACTGAAAATGAGAATTGACAAATTAGCTTCAAATGACTATTATTAGTAGAGAAAAAATAAATATGCATACGCGAAGATGAAAGAAGAAACTGATGAGAAGGAAAGCGAGTTTGGATAGGTGAAAGCCAGACAGTCATCGGTGAAGGCATTTCGGAGCGTTTATTAAAAAAAGCTGCTAGTTTAAAGAACTAGAAGTAGGGTGGAACCGCGATTTTATCGTCCCTATGACGTCTGTTTCTATGCGTCATAGGTTTTTTTGTTTTGTAAAATACGATTGTTTAATTTAATTAAGGAGTGGAAAAAATGAATGAGAAGACACTGACGTTCCAAGAAATAATTTTGACATTACAAAATTATTGGTCAAAACAGGGGTGTATGTTGTTGCAATCTTACGATACAGAAAAAGGTGCCGGTACGATGAGTCCGTATACATTTTTAAAATCCAACGGTCCCGAGCCGTGGAATGCGGCATATGTAGAACCTTCCAGAAGGCCAGCGGATGGAAGATACGGAGAAAATCCGAATCGTTTGTATCAGCACCATCAATTTCAAGTAGTCATGAAACCTTCACCAAAAAACATACAAGAACTCTACTTAAATAGTTTGATAGCGTTAGGGATCGATCCTTTAAAACATGATATCCGGTTTGTTGAAGACAACTGGGAGAACCCTTCTCTAGGGTGTGCTGGATTAGGTTGGGAAGTCTGGCTAGATGGAATGGAAGTCACTCAATTTACTTATTTCCAACAAGTAGGTGGAATAGAGGTTGCTTCCGTCACGAGTGAAATCACATATGGATTAGAGCGGTTGGCTTCTTACATTCAAGATGTGGAGAATGTTTACGCTATTCGTTGGTCTGAAGATGTTACGTATGGTGAAGTATTCTTCCAACCGGAGTATGAGCACTCTGTTTATTCTTTTGAAACGAGTGATACCGAGATGCTATTTGATTTATTCAGTAAATTTGAAAAAGAAGCAACCATCCAAATTGATAAAGGGCTAGTTCATCCAGGATATGATTATGTCTTGAAGTGTAGTCATGTTTTCAACTTGCTTGATGCACGCGGGGCAGTTTCCGCTACGGATCGTCCTGGTTACTTAGCTAGAATTCGCAAAATGGCGAGGAAAATTGCTCGCACATACATTGATGAACGAGAAAAACTAGGATTCCCATTATCAAAAGACATTAGCAAGGAGGAGAAATAAATGACACACACTTATTTATTGGAAATAGGACTGGAAGAAATGCCAGCTAAAGTGATTGACTCTGCTAGTCAACAATTCAGAAATAAAACCAGCCAGTTTTTAAAAGAACAGCGTCTAGATTTTACGACTGTACTCATTTATTCGACTCCTCGGCGCTTAGCAGTAAAAATTGAAGGACTTTCAGCAAAACAAGCGGATTATACGGAAACTTTACGCGGTCCGTCAAAAAAAGCAGCTCTCACCGATGCGGGTGAATGGTCTAAAGCTGCGATAGGATTTTCTAAAGGAAACAAAGTAGATTTAGACGCTCTCTATTTTAAGGAAGTTAAAGGGAATGACTATGTGTTTGTGGATAAATACTCGAAGGGTCGACCCGTAACAGAAATACTACCGCAATTAATCGAAGTAGTGAAATCGTTAGAATTCCCGGTAAAAATGAAATGGGCCAATTATTCTTTTGCATTTATACGTCCTGTTCATTGGATCGTTTCTCTTTTAGATGAACTAGTCGTTCCGACTAGTTTGTTCGAAGTGAAAGCTGATCGGATAACAAGCGGACATCGTTTTTTAGGAAAAGAAATAGTTTTAGATCATGCATCAGATTACGAAGGAAAATTGAAACAAGAATATGTCATTGCAGATAGAGAAGAGAGAAAACAACAAATCAAGACTCAAGTTAATAAGCTCGGGGAAGAACATGACTGGAAAATTGACCTGGATCCGATGCTGTTAAACGAAGTCACGGACATGGTTGAATTTCCTACAGCCTTTTTTGGGCAATTTAACCATGAATTTTTGGCCGTGCCTGCTGAAGCTCTGATTTCATCTATGAAAGACCATCAACGTTATTTTGCTGTGAAAAATGAAACAGATACCTTGATCCCCTATTTTATTGGTGTGCGGAATGGAAATGCGGAACACATTGATAGAGTGAGAAAAGGAAACGAAAAAGTTTTGAAAGCTAGACTTTCGGATGCAAAATTCTTTTATGATGAAGACCGTAAGCACTCTATTGAGACTTTTGTCGATAAATTAAAAGGTGTATCCTATCATGAAAAACTGGGAAGTTTAAAGGCTAAAATGGATCGAGTGAATCAAATCGCAACCATATTGATGGAAAACATAACCATCACAAACGAAAGCAAAAACTATGTGAATCAAGCGAGCGCAATTTACAAGTTCGATTTAGTGACACATATGGTTGGGGAATTCCCTGAACTGCAAGGGATCATGGGAGAAAAATATGCCGTATTGGAAGGATATCCTGAGCCCGTTGCTCAAGCTATTCGTGAGCACTATTTACCTTTATCGAGCAATGGAGAAATTCCAGTGAGCATCGAAGGAACCATTCTTTCCTTGGCAGACAAACTAGATAGTTTGCTCCTTTTCTTTGCTGCAGATATGATTCCAACAGGTTCAAATGACCCATTCGCATTGAGAAGACAAGCAAACGGTATCGTTCAAATCATTTTATCAAACCAATTTGATTTGCCGATCGATCAGCTGATTCACACGATCGCTACAACTATTCAATTGGAAGATGCCGATCTCAAAAAACAAGTAGAGACTATTTACCCTCAAGTAAGCGAATTTATCAAAGGGAGAATGAAGACACAGTTACAAGCGAATGCGATCTCTTACGATATCATTGAAGCCATCCTAGCTTCTAAACAAGAAAAATTATCCCGTATCCTGGAAACCGCAAACTTACTTCAAAAAGAGAGTCAAAGCGAAGATTTCAGGTCACTTGTTGAAGCAATGACACGCGTAATCAATATCAGCATCAAAAATGAAGAGACGATGGACACTGCTGGTGCAATAAACCCAGACCTACTGACGACTACTTCAGAAAAAGCATTGTACGAACGTCTGATCAACTTAACAACCGTTTTAACGAACGATACAGCCGTTCCCGTATACTATAATCAGTTAAAAAGCCTCCAGCCCCTTATCGATCAATTTTTTGAAGAAACAATGGTCATGGACAAAGATGAAACCATCCGATCTAATCGCCTACAATTAGTTCATCAGGTTCAACACCTGATCACACATTTTGCTCAATTTGATAAATTAATTGTTAAATAAGAGCGTAAGGTAAAAGTGAAGGGATTCGCGTAAGGGAATAGCTTATTTGATAGCAGTACCAACAATAGAAGAGCGTAAAAACCAGAGTGAAACAAGACGCGTTTAAACCTGCAGATGTTATCTATCGCCTATTAAATAAGGAACAGCTGAGGCTAGGCACTACCAACTGCAGCATAGGGAAGTGAACGGTGGATTTGCTTTTGGGGATCACATTTTGGAAAACCATGTTCGCAAAAGAGGTAGAGGCTGTGAGATTTATCTTAGACGCACTTTTCTTTTTAAATGGAAGAGGGATCAGGAATGTTGAAGAATTTTTTTGGATATTATCGACCGTACAAAAAATTATTTATGATTGATTTTTGTTGTGCTATATTTGTAGCACTTCTGGAATTAGCCTTTCCTATGGTGGTAAGTACAGTTACCGATGAGTTGCTACCAACAGGGAACTGGCCTATTATCTTGCTTGTTTCTTTTGGACTCTTTTTGCTGTTTTTTCTGAATACTTTTTTCCAGTTCATTGTGACTTACTATGGTCACCAACTGGGTATCAATATAGAAACGGACATGCGAAAAGACCTGTATGATCATGTTCAAAAGCAATCTTTTAGTTATTTTGACGAGAGGGAAACAGGCAAGTTGATCACGCGTTTAACTTCTGATCTGTTTGAAATAGCCGAAGTTGCTCATCACGGACCGGAAGATATTTTCATAACGATTTTTACATTAGCCGGTGCGTTCGGTCTTATGATGACTATTCACGTGAGGTTAGCTATTGCAACATTCATATTGGTTCCTTTTATTGCTTTAGCGTTAGCCTTTTTCAATCGGAAAATGACAAAAATAAACACACAAATTTATGACGACTTAGCTAACTTCAGTGCGGGTATTGCTTCTTCAGTCGGTGGTATTCGAGTAGTCCAAGCTTTTGCAAATGAATCGTTCGAATCAAAGCGTTTCGATAAATTAAATCAAGCTTATAAAAAATCGAAATTTTTATTCTACAAAATGATGGGGATCAGTCACTCTTATAACTACTTATTGATTCGGCTGATCAGTTTGTTCGCTTTATTCTTTGGAGCTTACTATACGATTAATGGTGAAATCAGTTACGGAGATTTTGTAGCTTTTATTCTCTTTTCAAATGTGTTTGTTCGCCCGATTGAAAAAGTGAACACGATGATCGAGAGCTATCCAAAAGGAATAGCAGGATTTAAGCGGTTTCAAGAGGAACTCCATCGTCTTCCAGAAATTCAAAATAAAGAAAATGCTATCGATATAGACCATTTAAATGGAAACATCGAATATGATTCAGTTACATTTAGTTATGAAGAAGAGTTGACCGTATTGGACTCTATCGATCTCTCCATCAAACAAGGCGAAACGATTGCTTTTGTTGGACCAAGTGGGGCAGGGAAATCTACTTTATGTAATTTATTACCTCGTTTTTATGAAGTAGATGAGGGACAAATAACGATAGATGGCTATCCTATTCAAGATTTGACGATCGAGTCACTACGAAAACAAATTGGGATCGTTCAACAAGATGTCTTCTTATTCCCTGGAACGATCAGAGAAAATATTGCTTACGGAAATTTGCAAGCCACAGATGAGGAGGTATGGGAAGCTATCCGTTTGGCGAATTTAGAAACGGTTGTAAATCAAATGCCTAAAGGAATCCAAACCATTATTGGAGAACGCGGGGTTAAATTATCTGGGGGACAGAAACAACGCTTGTCTATCGCACGTATTTTTTTGAAAAATCCACCTATTCTTATTCTAGATGAAGCCACTTCTGCTTTGGATACGGAAACCGAACAAGCGATACAAGAAGCTTTAGATTCATTAGCAAAAGGGCGTACAACACTGATCATTGCCCATCGCTTGGCTACAATTAAAAATGCCGATCGGATTGCAGTAGTAGCCGATCAGGGAATAGCAGAAATTGGCACCCATCAGGAACTCATGAGTAGTAGTGGTCCCTATAGACGCTTGTATGAAGCTCAATTTGGAGAGTAATAAAACACGGCAAAGTAAACTGGAGGGAATGAAATGGATGCCAACTCAAGAAGAGATGCTCTATTGAAAACGTTGTTGCAAGCTTTTAAACCAATGACGGCTTCATCGTTAGGAACTGAATTCAACGTGAGCAGACAAGTCATTGTGGGAGATATTGCATTATTAAGAGCCAGCGGAAATGATATACTAGCGACACCAAATGGGTATATCACACATTACCAAAAACAGCCTCAGTATATTCAACAAGTGGTTTGTCAGCATTCTGCTGAGCAAACCGCTGATGAATTATACACTGTCGTAGATTCAGGCGGGGCCATCGTTGATGTGGTCATTGATCATCCAGTTTATGGAGAAATAAAAGGCCAACTCAATATAGCTTCCAGAAATGATGCAGATGCTTTTTTGAAAAAAATCAAAGAAGAGGAGACCTCCCTATTATCCAAACTGACAGAAGGTTTGCATACTCATACAATTACCACACCTTCAAAGGAAGTCTTTGAAACGATTCGCGAAAAATTGGATAACCTAAATATCATTTACAGAGATTAATGTCCCGTTAATAAAAAAGATTGACTTATCCTATCAATTTCGTATAATAAACAAGTGACAGGTGTCATGACACCTGTCACTTGTTTATTATACATAAGGAGTTGATACGCATTAAAAGAAATGAAGTATTTAAACTGACCCTCTCTGCTCTGCTCATATCCATTGGCATCGTCATTCCGATGGTATCGCCTATAAAAATATTGATGGAGCCCGCTTCTTTTACATTGGCTAGTCATGTTCCTATTTTTATTGCATTATTCATTTCACCAGGAATTGCTGTGGCCGTTTCATTGGGAACCGTGGTAGGATTCATGTTGGCGGGATTTCCTTTAATAATAGCTTTGAGAGCGCTGAGTCATGTGGTTTTTGCCGTCATTGGTGGGTTGGTTATCAAAAGAAACAGGTTACTGATTGAAGATAAGGTCAAGAGCCAGATTTTTTCATTCTTTATAGGTATCCTACATGGGGCTTCTGAAATGGCTTTAGTGACCTTTTTTTACTTTGGAGGAGCATTGCCGCAAGCAAACTATACAGACGGATTTTTTTACTCGATTTTCTTACTCGTCGGAGTGGGAACACTCCTTCACAGTATGATCGATTTTTTTATTGCCCAAATAGTCTGGAAAGGGCTAGGGAAGAGAACAAAGAAATTAGCACAGTTAACCTAAAAGCAGACTGCAAAAGAAAGAAAACCACTCGTAAGGTTTGGTTTTCTTTTTTTGTAATCTATAAAAAAATCTGGTATACTGAAATATGATTAAATGGATAAATTTTGTGTCATAGATAGTTGCCGCATAGGAATATGGATGCGGCTATTAATGTCTATGAAAACAATGGATATGCAGAAGAGGTGACACGGCAGTAATGAGAATTCCTGAAGAAACTGTGCAATCTGTATTGACTCAAACGAATATAGTCGATGTGATTTCTCAGTATGTTCAACTTAAGAAACAAGGGAAAAATTTGTTTGGTTCCTGTCCATTCCATGAGGAACGGACACCTTCTTTTTCTGTCAATGAGGAAAAGCAAATGTATCATTGTTTTAGTTGCGGAAGAGGAGGAAATGCGTATTCTTTCTTAATGGAAATAGATGGTTTGTCCTTTCCGGAAGCTGTTGTAAAAACCGCTGAAGTTAGTGGTCTGTCTATAGATGAGAAATACTCGCAAATGCAACACGATGGAATAAAAGAAGATTCGATTGCAGCGAAACTATTACGTATGCACAATTACGCAAGAGAGTTTTATCAACACCTGTTGCTCAATACGACTACTGGAGAAGCTGCTTTAAATTATTTATATGATAGAGGGTTAACGAAAGAAACCATTGAAACCTTTGCTATTGGTTATTCTCCTTCTAAAAAAACAGTTTTAAAACAATTTTTAGACACCAAAGAAGCTTTCACTTCTGACGAACTACAAAAAAGCGGACTATTTGCGGATAGAGAAGGAGAATGGCTTGATCGTTTTGCTGGGCGGATCATTTTTCCTATTGAGAACGATCGTGGCAAGACTGTCGCCTTTTCTGGTAGACTATTTGTTGTTGAAGATTCTATGTCTGAACATGCACAATCGGATTATACACAACCCAAATATCTAAATAGTCCCGAAACGGTTCTCTTTAATAAAAGAAAGATTCTATTTAACTATGCAAATGGACGCTCTGAAATACGACGAAAAAAAGAAGCCATACTTTTCGAAGGATTTATGGATGTCATATCTTCTTACCAAGCTGGTATCAAACATGGGCTTGCTTCCATGGGTACGAGTTTGACAAATGAGCACATTCAATTGCTCGATAAAGTTACCGATCATATCGTGCTTGCCTTCGATGGAGATCAAGCAGGTTTAAATGCTGCTAAAAAAGTTGGAGAAATATTCAGAGATGAATCCCCTTTTGCTATTGAAATCATCCAGTTTCCTGAAGGACTAGATCCAGACGATTTTATCAAAAAAAGAGGAAAAGAAACGTATTCGGAATTGATCACGCATGGTCGCAATACTTTTATGGGCTTCTTGATGGACTATTATCGACAAGAATTGAATCTAGCGAATGAAAGTGAACAATTTGCCTACATCGAACAGATTTTAAAGGAATTAGTTTTGGTCCCGTCAGCAATTCAGAGAGAAACATATATCAATCAGTTGGCAGAAGAATTCTCCGTATCTAAGAATTCATTGACTTCTCAATTTGAGCAATACACCAGAGAAAACAGACAAATAAAGAGACAACAACGTCAAAAAAACACTTCGTCAAAAGAAGTTCCAATTGTTCCACAAGTTCGTACTCAACAGGCCAAACTCACCCAAACAGAAAGAGCTGAACAATTTCTTTTTTATCGCCTAACTCATTCAATGGAAGTTTTTCGACATATTCAAAACCTCGAGGATTTTCATTTTGTCCACGAAGAATATCAATTGCTCTATTATTTGTTTGAAAGCTTTATCAGCGACAAAGAAGAATTTAGCTTATCTTTGTTTTTAGAATACATTAAAGATAAAGAACTGAAGGAAAAGGCTGTTCGAATCGAGTGGATCAGTTTAGAATCAGAATATACAATGGAAGAAATACAGGATTATATTGCTATTATTTCCACAAAAGATTCCCTTGAGGAAGAATTAAAAGTAAAACAACTCGATATGAAAAAAGCAGCACAAAGGAAAGACACAGCAGCACAGCACATGCTGATGACGGAAATCATTCAATTATCAAGGCAATTAAAAAATACCAACTAAGAATGTATCCACTAGGAGGAAAATAATGTCTGAAAAAGAAAAGCAACAGATCCCAGAACAAGCTTCTTATGAACAAGCAGTAAAAGGATATATCGCAGAAATCAAGAAGAAAAAAGAGAAAAATGTGAATTATACGGAGTTAACTAAACGTATCGCAAACCCTTACGAGTTAGATGCTTCCGAAATGGACGATTTGATTCAACGTTTAGAAGACCAAGGTGTAGGTGTAGTGGATGAGGAAGGCGATCCTATGGAGCGTCAAATTCAAAAAGAAGCCGATGCTGTTGAAGATGCCAAAAAAGAAGATTTGACTGCTCCTCCAGGGGTGAAAATCAATGACCCCGTTCGTATGTATTTGAAAGAAATCGGACGAGTAGACTTGCTTAAAGCGGAACAAGAAATCAGCCTAGCTAAACGTATCCTTGATGGCGATGCTCTTGCGAAACAAGAATTGGCAGAAGCCAACTTACGTCTAGTTGTAAGTATTGCTAAGAGATATGTCGGACGAGGCATGTCTTTCCTTGATTTGATTCAAGAAGGAAATATGGGGTTGATGAAAGCCGTTGAGAAATTCGACCACACCAAAGGATTTAAGTTTTCTACCTATGCAACCTGGTGGATTAGACAGGCTATCACTCGTGCAATAGCTGACCAAGCGCGAACAATTCGGATTCCTGTGCACATGGTGGAAACAATTAATAAGCTTGTGCGTATTCAACGTCAATTACTTCAAGATTTAGGTCGTGAACCGACGCCAGAAGAGATCGGTGCAGAAATGGATTTACCAACTGAAAAAGTACGGGAGATCCTTAAAATTTCACAAGAACCTGTTTCGTTGGAAACACCTATCGGAGAAGAAGATGATTCTCATCTTGGAGATTTCATTGAAGACAATGATGCAACCAGTCCCGCAGATAACGCTGCTTATGAGTTGCTAAAAGAACAGTTGGAAGATGTCTTAGATACTTTAACCGACCGAGAAGAAAATGTTTTACGTTTACGTTTTGGTTTAGACGATGGAAGACAGCGTACTCTAGAAGACGTGGGCAAAGTATTTGGTGTAACAAGAGAACGGATACGTCAAATAGAAGCAAAAGCACTACGTAAATTGCGTCATCCAAGTCGTTCCAAACAGTTGAAAGACTTTTTAGAATAATGCTTTTCCGCCTACTCCTTTAAATTTTAGAGGGGTAGGTTTTTTTTTGAAATGGAATGCTCATGTTTACTAGCTTGTTTATTAGAAATTTGGTATAATAAATTTTATGAGAGATTAAAAATGAAAAAGCAATCATTTCATTGATCATAAAAATTCTTATTCGGAAGGTGAAGTATATGAAGATAGTAGCAGAAAAACGTACAGTAACAGGTACAGGAGCATCAAAAAGAGCAAGAAATGAGGGCAAAGTCCCTGCAACGATTTTTGGTAAAGATGTAGAATCTTTACCCGTATTAATTAATGAAAAAGAGTTAGAAGAGACTTTAAAAGAAGTAGGTTCAAATGGAGTATTTGATGTTGCCGTTAAAGACGGAGAAACTTATCAAGTGTTTGTCAAAGACACAGCTCGCTCATCTCTAAAACCTATTTTGTATAATGTCGACTTACTCGCATTCAAAAAAGGTGAAAAAGTTACTATGACAATCCCAGTTATGGTTACAGGAGAAGATGATATTGACGAAGGCTATGTTTCTCATTCACTTTCAGAAGTTGAAGTGGAAGTTGCACCTTCAGAAGCTCCTTCAGAATTTATTTTAGATGTAAGCAAATTAGTAATTGGAGATACTCTGTCTGTTTCTGATTTAGAACTTACAGAAAATATGGAAATGTTGACTGAATTAGATTCTATTATTGTTTCAGTAACTCCACCTCCAACTTATGAAGAACCAGAAGAAACTGATGAAGAAATGGCTGAACCAGAAATAGTTGGGGAAGAAGACTCAGAAGAAGCATAAGCAGTGAAAAATTTAGCTTGCAAGGAAACGAATTAGTTTCTTTTGCAAGCTTTTTTTCTACTGGACAGAATAATTACAAAAGGAGTTAAGGTACATGGAGAGCGTCACTTTATCAAAGAGACTAAAAAAAGCTGGAGAATACGTTCCAAAAGGGGCGATACTGGCTGATATCGGCTCAGATCATGCATATTTACCCATCAATTTAGTCCAAATCGGACATGTACAAAAAGCTATTGCCGGTGAAGTGGTCAAAGGACCCTATGAACATGCGCATAAAGAGGTAGAAAAAAGACAATTACTTGGGGCAATAGATATCCGTTTAGGTGATGGCCTGGAAGTAATCAAGCAAACAGACCATATTTCTGCGGTAAGTATTTGTGGGATGGGCGGTGGCCTGATACGTGACATTTTAGACAGAGGAGTCAAAGACGATCGCTTGAATGGCACTGAACGGTTGATTTTACAACCGAATGTAGGCGAACAACTTGTGCGCAGATGGCTAGTCAGACAGGGTTATTCTATAGTGTCTGAAGCAATAGTAGAAGAGAATGCTAAGCTGTACGAATTTATTGTAGCGGAGAAAAAACCGGATAGACCGACACCAGACTATTCAGAACGGGATATGAAATATGGAGTATTCCTTCGTAAAGACTGTTCCTCTTTATTTCAAAAGAAATGGAAACAAGAGATTGAAAAGTTGCAGTTCGTTTCTCAGCAATTGAAAAAAGCTTCTATTCCAGACAGTTCAAAAATCGAAGAAGTAGAACGTGACATCGCAGAAATCAAGGAGGTTTTAACTTGCCAAAATTAACTGTGGGTGATTTTATAACAAAATTTGAACAGTTTGCCCCTAAAAAGTTAGCAATGGACGGAGACCCGATTGGATTAGCTATTGGGTCTGCAGAACAAGTTATCGATAAAATGATGGTGACGCTAGACGTGCGGCCTGAAACAGTCCAAGAAGCAATCGATCAACATGTTCAATTCATCTTTTCTCATCATCCCCCTATATTTAGATCAGTTAAAACATTGACCACTGAAGATCCACAAACACGTATGTACAGAAAGCTTATTCAACACAATATTTCTGTCTATTCTGCACACACGAATTTTGATGTGGCAATAGGAGGAATGAATGATCTGTTGAGTGATTTGCTGGAATTAGAAGATACAGAAATCTTAGCAGAAACATACGCCGAAAAGTATAAAAAATTAGCTATTTTCACTCCGCTCAACGATTCCGAGAAAATGCGCAAAGCTCTTCACCGTGTTGGCGTGGGGGAAATTGGGGAGTATAAAAATGTTTCCTACTCCCTAAAAGGATTGGGAAGATTTACACCGACGGAAAAAGCTGATCCAGCTATAGGCAAAAGTAATCAGCCAGAACAAATAGAAGAAGAAAAAATCGAATTTCTGCTTCCACAATCACTGACTGAACTAGCTATCCAAACGATCAAAGAGGTCCATCCATATGAGGAACCTGTATTTGACCTGTACTCTATTGACCACTATCAAAAACATTTTGGCCTAGGCAGAATCGGCAACTTGAAAAATCCCGTATCATTTGAAAAATTTGTTGACAACTTACAACAAGTCTTTCAGGTTGAAGGTGTGCGCATTGTCAATTATGAACCGACTAGACAAATTCAGCGCATTGCTATACTAGGCGGTGATGGAGGGAAATTCTATCAAAAAGCTGTAGAAAAAAATGCTGACGTATTTATAACAGGAGACGTTTATTATCATACCGCTCACGATATGCAGGCAGCTAATTTATCCGTCATTGATCCAGGGCACCACATTGAAAGTTTGGCGAAAGCTCCATTGACAGAAAAATTTCAGCAATGGGCAATGGAAGAAAAGTGGGAATTAGAGGTCATTTCTTCTCAATTAAATACAGATCCATTTAAATTCATACTAAAAAAATAAAAACTATTTACTGAAGGGATGTGAAAACGTTGTGCTTAGTTCCTAAGCATAGACGTTACTGCTATGAAATATGAAGAATTATTAAACCGATTTACTCGCTATGTGAAATTTGAAACGCGTTCAGATGAAACAAGCCAAACGGTACCTTCCACACAAACTCAAGTAGAATTTGCAAAACTACTGATGGAAGAACTGATGCAATTAGGTCTGGAACAAATTGATTACGATACAAACAATGGATTTGTAACAGCGACTTTGCCAGCGTCTACCGGGGAAGAACAGACACCGGTAATCGGGTTCATTGCCCATATGGACACGGCTGACTTTAATGCAGAAAATGTCCGTCCTCAGATAATTGAAAATTATGATGGCACGGCTATCGTATTAAATGAAGAAGAAAATATTATCTTATCACCGGACGATTTTCCAAATTTAAAAAATTATCATGGAAAAACGTTGATCACTACCGACGGAACAACCTTGCTAGGATCCGATGACAAATCAGGGATAGCTGAAATCATAACGGCATTGGATTACTTATTGACTCATCCAGATGAGAAGCATGGAAAAATCAGGGTCGCCTTTGGACCCGACGAAGAAATTGGTGTAGGTGCCGATTTATTTGACGTGGACCATTTCGGAGCGGACTTTGCTTATACCTTGGATGGCGGACCTGTCGGCGAATTAGAATACGAAAGTTTTAATGCAGCTTCAGCACGCGTAAGATTCAAAGGGAAAAATGTTCATCCCGGTACAGCAAAAGACACACTGGTGAATGCAAATAAGCTTGCTCTCCAATTTGATCAACACTTACCTCAAGAGGAAGTTCCCGAAAAAACCGAAAAAAGAGAAGGATTCTTTCATTTGATAGACATGAAAGGGACGGTTGAAGAAGCTCACTTAAATTATATTGTTCGAGATCACGACAAAGAGTTATTTGAAAAACGGAAAAATCTATTTTTCGAAATTGCAGAAAAAATGAATGCAGGTTACGATGAAAAACGTGTAGAAGTCATGCTGAAAGATCAATATTACAATATGCGCGAGATCATAGAAAAAGATATGCGTCCAGTTGAATTGGCCCAAAAAGCTATGGAAAATTTAGGTATCATACCGAATATCAAACCAATCAGAGGCGGTACAGATGGCTCTAAAATTTCATTTATGGGCTTACCTACACCTAATTTATTTGCTGGGGGAGAAAATTTCCATGGACGCTATGAATTTGTAGCGTTGGAAAGCATGGAAGCAGCAACGGATGTAATTATTGAAATCGCGAAATTGGGCACTCAACAAAAATAAATGGCCGACTAAAAAAAACACATAGGTTTTAGATAGAGTAATTCAATACAAGGCCTGGGTATGATTCCTGGGTTTTGTTACATAAAAGAATGGAGGAGTAAGAATGGGACTTCAATTTGTTATAGGAAATATCACTGCTCCCAAGAGAAAAGAAATGATCGATTCCATTGCAACTATTTTACAAAACGAACCGGAGGCAAAACTGTTTTATTTGGTCCCAGACCATGCAAAATTTGAAATGGAAATGGCTGTACTAAAAGACTTGCACCAGCATCCATTGTATAGTGACCGCGAAATCATGGGGATGATCCGGCTACAAGTATTTAGCTTTAGTCGCTTAGCTTGGTATTTGCTCCAAGACTCGACTCTTTATTCCACGCCTCAACTATCGGACATTGGCTTGAGCATGCTCGTTCAAAAGATTTTATCAGAAAATGAAGATCAATTATCTATTTTTAGAGGAGAATCACACAATCAGGGATTTGTTGAAAAACTCGTTCAATTATTCAGGGAATTTCGTCAAGGCAATATCTCTACAGAAGATTTAGCCTCTAGCTCGATCCCTACTCAAAATCTAGCAGCCAAAAAGGATTATCTTGAAAAAATGCAGGATATTCACTTGATTTATTCCCTGTATCTCACTCAACTTTCCGATCACTATATTGAAAAAGAAGATGTCCTCGATGCGTTGATTCAAAAAGTGTCTGAAGAAGACTTTAGTCAAACCTATATTTTTGTTGATGGATTTGATTCTTTTTCAGCAAAAGAAATGGAATTGTTGAACATGTTTATGAAACAAGCAAAAAACGTGACGATTTCATTAAACACGCCCTATCCTTATAGTAAACAAGAACCCGAAAAGATCGACTTGTTTTACGAAGTAGGACTCACTTATTCTCGTTTATATCAGTTAGCAAAAAATGAGGGCACGCCGATTTTTTTTGACAAGAAAATAAAAACCGATGCATTGCCTTATTGTTCCGGTTTAAGGAATTTAGAAGAGTATTGGATGCAAAGCTCATCTTTCGATCCGATAACTACTGAGAAGGGGTCTGTTGTCGATTGCGTAGATATCTGGCAGGCAGAAGACAAACAAGCGGAAGTCAGTCATGTAGCGAATCAAATCAGGCAACTTACCACACAAGGATACCGCTATAAAGAGATTCGTTTATTGACCAGGAACATTGATGAGTACAAGAATATTGTCGTCCCTGTTTTCCAAAAAAATCAAATTGAGGTATTTGTCGACCAAGCGGAAACAATGTCACGGCATCCACTCGTGGAATTCTTAGATGCATTGATGCAGATTATGAAAAGAAATTGGCGCTACACAGATATTCTGCGATTTTTACGCACGGAGTTGTTTATACCGACCGTGTGGGAAACCGATTTTTCTTTATTATCAAAAGAGCAACGGTTGATCTCGATCAATAAATTGATTTCTATCTATAGAGATAAAGTCGATTTAACTGAGAACGTTGTTTTGGCTTACGGGTATGAAGGAAATCAGTGGACAAATAAAAACCCATGGAAATATACACGCTTTGAATTGGATGATTTAGACAATCAGTCAGATAGTGAGAAGGGAATAGAAGAAACGGCAAACGAAATCCGATTTGATTTGCAAAGCCGTCTGATCCCATTCTTTACAAAACTCAAAAAGGCACAAACAAACGAAGAAGCAGCCACCCTTTTGTATCGTTTTTTAGAAAAGAACGGTATCAATAAACAATTACTTTATTGGCGTGATGAAGCAATCGCTGAAGGGGATTTGGATGGAGCACGAAAACACGAACAAGTGTGGGACACCTTCGTGCAATTATTAGACGAATTTGTTGATATATTAGGGGAGGATACTTGGGATAGTGATTTATTTTTAAAAATAGTAGCCACCGGTTTTGAGAATGCATCTTATAGCATTGTTCCACCTAGCATCGATCAAGTAATTTTGACTGACTTTTCAAGTGAACAAGCTACTCCTTCAAAAATAGTATTTTTCTTGGGAATGACTGATCAGCATCTACCCATGGCATACGACAATGATTCCTTGCTAACAGAAGAAGATAAAAACCAGTTAGAAGGAACGTTTGAGGAAGGACAATACTTTGTATCAAGTCCTTCTAAAAGAATGGCTAACGAACCTTATTTGGCGTACAAAGCTTTCATGCATGCAAAAGACCGCATTGTATTTTCTTATCCGATGAAAAATTCAGATAATAAGACATACAAACTGTCTCCATATATACAACGGATCAAAGATTATTTCTCTATTCCTGTTGAAGCAAAAAACAACGAATGGCTCGAAGAAAAGGACAAGAAAGACTTCTTGTCTTTTATTGGCACTCCAAAAGGAACGTTAAATCAATTGTTAAGAAAGATGAGAGAAGGAATCGAACAAAATGAACTTCCCCACCCTGTGTGGTTACAACTGTATCAATATTATCTCACACACTATGAGGACGATCCTTATTTTGCCTCTTTACTGGAAAGTCTGAATTGGAAAAACCAGCCGACTTCTTTAAAAAAACAATTAGCAGAACAATTATACGGGAAGCAGTTGTATTTATCCGTGTCTCAACTAGAAACTTATTACTTGGATCCTTTCAGCCACTTCTTGATTTATGGTTTGAAGTTAAAAGAAAGACTCATTCAGGAATTATCTCCTGCAGAGACCGGAAGCTTCTTTCACGAAGTATTGGATTTGGTTTTCAAGGAAACACAACAAAGGAATCTACTCCTGCCTAATTTGAGTACTGCTCAAATCGAAGTAATCACCAGAGATGTATTTGCTCGTTTATTTGAAAAAGAAAAATACAATATTTTAACGAGTTCCCATCGAATGAATTTTATACGCAAACAATTATTTCTTACTATTAAACAAGTTATCGGGGCATTGGTGAATCAATCGAACCGTTCGAATATGAAAGCGAGCCAATCAGAAGTTCTATTCGGCAAAGTAGGTGCACAAAAAGGGTTGCCTAGTTTATCATTCAAATTACCCGAAGAAAAAGAAATACACTTACGAGGAAAAATTGATCGCATTGATTCACTGGAATTAAATGACCAACTCTATCTAAGTGTAGTAGATTATAAATCAAGCAAAAAAAAATTAGGGTACCCGGATGTGTTTTACGGATTGTCGATGCAAATTTTTACGTATTTAGACACCGCCATTGAACATGCTGACGAACTATTTGGACGATCAGCAGAACCCGCGGGAGCTTTTTATTACCACATCCATAATCCGTTACTTAAGTTAACTGAAAAGGACATCCAGTCTGACAAAACATCCTTAGCGTTATTAAAAGACTTTAAACTATCTGGATTTATCATCGAAGACGAAGAGTTATTAAAAGAATTGGATGTATCACTTAACCCGACAGAAAGCTCATTGGTATACGAATACAAGCAATTAAAAGACGGACGATTCCGATCGAATAAATTCTTTGCGAAGGAAGAATTAGCTTTACTCTTAGCCTATAATCGCTTACTGATCAAAAAAGCTGGCCAGAATATTTTAGAAGGAGATGTCTCCCTGCTTCCTTTTAAAGACACGCTGAAACGACAATATACACCTTCAGTTGGTGGAGCTTATAAGGCAGTAGCACAATTTGATGTTTTACTTCCGGAAAATACGTATCGAACGATTGAAAACTATTCAAAAAAACAATTGCTCGAAAAAATTCAAACCGAGATAGAAAAGGAGGAGGCCATTCATGAGTCACATTCCGATGAAACCGGCGAATGAACTGTTTACAGATAAACAATGGGAAGCTATCCATCGTCAAGGGAACAACCTACTTGTCTCTGCCTCGGCTGGTTCGGGAAAAACAACCGTGCTAGTGAGACGAGTCATCGAAAAAATCAAAGCAGGAACGAATATTGATGAATTATTAGTTGTTACATTTACGAATGATGCAGCAAAAGAAATGAAAGAACGCGTTCAACAAGCAGTGAGGGAAACAATTTCTTCTGAACCCGAAACGGAAGAAAGAAAACAATTGCAGCAACAACTCACATTGCTGAACCAAGCTGATATCAGCACGTTGCATTCTTTCTGTCTTGCAGTTGTACGCCGTTTTTATTATCTGATCGATTTTGACCCGGTCTTCCGTTTGTTGGCAGACGACGTTGAAGTTTCGTTAATGAAAGAAGAAGTGTGGTTTGAGTTAAGAGAAAAACTATACGAAGAAGAAAACCAAACATTCCTTTCTTTGGCAGAAATGTTTTCATCAGACAGAACTGATGATGCATTGACGGATTTGGTATTTTCTTTATATAATTTTTCAAGGGCCCATCCCGATCCAAATGAATGGTTAGACAACTTGGCAGAAATGTACCAAATGACTGATTCTTTAACGCAATCAAAATTATATCAAGCCATGCTCAAACCTCAGTTGGACGATATTCTGACAACTATGATCGAGTACACAAAAAATGCTGAAGCTTTAGGCGAAGGCGAAGCTGGTCTCGAAAAATCGTTAACTATTCTCAAAGAAGATTCAGGGCAGTTAACTGAATTGAAACAATTATTGGACAGCGACGATCTGGACTCTTTTTATGGAATAGCCAGTTCATATAAATTTTCAATTTGGAAAAGTCCAAATAAGAAAAAAGAACCAGAACAGTACGAGGTCGCACAAGAAATGAAAAGTTTCCGTGATAAACTAAAGGATATGTATAATAAAAAACTCCTTGATAAATATTTTGCCTTTTCTCCAAAAAGCCAAGAAGAAATTATGCAGTCGCTGCATCCTTTAATTGAGAAATTGGTCGAGATCACTAAACAATTTACAGTGAATTTTTCAGCTTACAAAAAAGAAAGACGGCTTGTTGATTTTAATGACCTCGAGCACCATACATTAGCCATCTTAAGAAACAAAGAAGAAGGAGACTGGCTACCGAGTGAAGCTTCTTTATATTATCGGGAAAAATTTAAAGAAGTCATGGTAGATGAGTATCAAGATATTAATAAATTACAAGCAACTATTCTTTCATGGTTGGCTAAATCTGAAAGTGAAGCAGGAAATCAATTTATGGTGGGGGATGTGAAACAGTCCATTTATTCCTTTAGATTAGCCGATCCCACTTTGTTTCTAGAGAAATATGAAGACTACAAAAATGGCCAGTCAGGTGAACGAATCGTCTTAGCAGAAAACTTTCGGTCTCATAAATCGATTATCCAGTTCACTAACTTTATATTTTCACAATTGATGAATAAACAACTCGGTCAATTAGATTACGATGAAGCAGCTCAACTAGTCAATGGCCGTAAAGATTTCCCCGCGTCTTTTGATGATCGTGAAACAGAACTGTTGATTTATGAGTCCGAACAAGAGGAAGAAGAAGAAACAGAACTAAATAGTGATGAGGGATTAGATGTCGGAATCGATTTTTCTATCGATTCTAAAGCCGAGGGTCAAATACAAATGACTGCTCAGAAAATAACTGAATTGATTGAGATGGGTTACGCGGTTTATGATAAAAAATTGAAACAAACGCGCCCTATCCAATACAAAGATGTTGTTTTATTGGTCCCAACCAAAAAACACAATATCACCATTCAAGAAATCTTTACTCAGCACATGTTACCAGTAGCTGTAAAAGATACACAAAACTACTTTCAAACGACTGAAATCACTATTATTCTTTCTTTATTAAAAATAATCGATAACCCCAGGCAAGATATTCCCTTAGCAGCTGTTCTGCGGTCACCATTAGTTGGATTAGATGAAAATGAATTAGCAGCTATACGGATAGCAAATAAAACGAGTGATTATTATGAAGCATTGCTTACTTTCGTCAAACACCCTCCAACAGGACTGGACGGAACTATTTCACTTAACTCTTTAACCAAGAAGGCAACCTTTTTCTTAACACAGTTAGAACGTTGGAGAGAGAAAGCGCGTAGATTAAAATTGGTGAACTTAATATGGCTTCTGTATAATGAGACTGGTTTTATCGATTACGTTAGTGGATTATCTTCGGGAAAACAGCGTGTAGCAAATTTACATGCTCTTTATGAAAAAGCTGAAAATTATGAAAAAACAAGTTTCAAAGGATTATTCCAGTTCATACGCTTTATTGAGAAGATGCAGAAAAAAGATAAAGACTTAGCTGAGCCATCCTTGCTTTCAGAAGATGATAATGCGGTAAGAGTGATGACGATCCACGGGAGTAAAGGCTTAGAATTTCCAGTTGTTTTTATTATGGATATGACCAAACAGTTCAATACCCAAGATCTAAATAAACCTTATGTATTTGATGAAGAATATGGCGCTGGAATGACGTTTGTTGACAGTGACCAGCGAATAAAAATAGCCACTTTAGCGGAAGTAGCCATAAAAAAAGAAAAAGAGAAGAAATTAATAGCTGAAGCCATGCGCGTATTGTACGTTGCTTTAACTCGTGCAGAACAAAAACTGTTCTTAGTCGGATCTTATAAAAATAAAGAAGAGGCTGAAAACAAATGGAAAGTAGCTACGGCTCATTATGGGTCGGCTTTACCAACAGAGATGCGGTTACATGCGAAAAGTTATATGGACTGGATCGGAATGAGTGTTGCTCGTCATGAAACTCATTCTTTATCAAGTAAATCTCAGACAAATCCAGTGATCCACCATTATCCCGTTCGCTTTAGTGTACAGTATTACTCTGAACAGTTATTGAGCCAGAGCGCATTAAAAACAGAGGTTTATACAGGTGAACAATGGTTTGAATCTTTTAAAAGCCAATCTGAGCCTGTAAATATCACTCAAACATCCATAGATTGGATGAAAGAGGCTAACAAACTTCTGAATGCAGGATACTCATATAAAGAAGCAACTAGAACGACAAGTTATCAGTCTGTTTCTGAAATCAAACGGCTTTTTGAAGAACCGGAAGATGGAAAAATGTTAAAAGTGGATTTAAGTAACTTGCGCAGTCAACATCGCTATACCGAAGATGAATTACCACAACCGCGATTCGTTCGGGAACAATCTGTACCAACAAGTGCAGAAGTCGGACAAGGGACCCATTTGGTTTTACAGTCTTTAAATTTAGACAGTAAACCTACCGAAGAAAAAATTGTAAATCTCATTCATGAACTGATGAAGAAACAATTAATTACCAAAGAAATAGGGGATCGTATTGACCAGCAGACTCTCTTAGATTTCTTTGAAACGGACTTAGCTCAGACGATCATTCAATATTCATCTATTGTAAAAAGAGAAGTCCCCTTTTCTTTGTTACTGGGTGCTGATGAACTATTTGGTAAAAGCGAAGAAGATGGGAAAGACCATATTCTCATCCACGGAATTATTGACGGATACATTGAATTTGAAGATTCTTTGATTTTATTTGATTATAAAACTGATCAAGTTAAAAGGTTCAAAGATAAAGCTAAAGAGCATATGCTTGATAAATATAAAGGACAACTCAATTTGTATCGGATGGCATTAGAATCTATAACAGGTAAAAAAGTTAGTTCAACTTATTTAGTTCTGTTGGATACGACCGAGATCGCCTGTCTATGATCTTTTTAAAAATAATCGATAGATGGAGATAGGATACTATAAAAAAAGCGAGCATCCCCTCTTAAACTAATGTGCAATGCACAGAAATAGAGTAACAGTGTTTTTCTTGTTTTTTCAAGTTTAGAAGGGGTAGCCACATTTTGACTACGAGCATAAATAGAAAAAAGGTTGAGAATAGTTTCTCAACCTTTTTTTCTATTTATTCAAATGTATATTGGACATTTTCAGTATACGTATTTCCGGCATCCCATAGTAAAAATTCATTTACTCCGTTATCTGCAAGAGCCTTAATTTGTGCTTCTACTTCCGCTGATCCATAAACTTTATAATTTCCGCCTCCAAGATACGAAGCTGTAAAATCTTGTATCCAAGGTCGAGAAGTGGGAGCATCATCTAATTTACCCAAAACCTCATTCTCAGCTTTCATGTATTCATCGACGACTTGGTATGGTTCTAAATCAGGTTTTGCAATTCCAAAATAGCCCAATCCCCAATGACTTGGATAGATCATAGAAGAAATAACGTCAACATTGCTCGAAATTTTCGAAAAGTTTTGACCTATTCCGGGTGCTTCTTTTTCAGTAGCAGAATAGCCAAATATATCAACAGAAACTTCTACATCAAAAGGTTGCAATTGTTCCCGTGCGTAGGCAACAAAATCTGTAACTGCGTGGATCCTTTCTTGTGTATCATCTTCTAAATCTTTTTCGTCATAATTACCCCGTGTATAGTTCAATTCCTCTGCACGATGTTCGAATCCTTCAGGAAAACGCACATAATCGAATTGGATTTCTTTGAATCCCATTTTCGCTGCTTGTTTTGCTACTTCGATATTGTAATCCCAGACCTCTTTGGAAAAAGGATTGACAAAACTTTCACCGCGCCCGTTTGTCCATAATTCTCCATTAGGATATGTAAAAGACAATTCAGGGTGTGCATTTGCTAATCGAGAATCTTTAAATACAACAATACGCGCAATCGGATAAATTTGATTTTCTTCCATCGTTGCTAAAAGTTTTTCTGGATCAGCATAATTATACGTGTTTTTTTGAATTAGTTCGTTTTCAGACTGCAAATCCATTGTGAAATCACCATAATCATCTTTTACATCAACGACCATTGCATTTAAATCAGTCGTGTTCATTAAATCTACCAATGTTTCCATGCGGCTTCCGCCAGCTGAGTGACCCGTTACATATACACCTTTCACGCCTGATTCGGGATACGCGATAGTAATACCACTATCGTACTTGAATTGAGATGGAAATTGCTCAGGTAATGAAAGGATTTCCGCACTTTTTTCTTCCAAATGAGAAAGGGAAGAGGTTTCTTCTGCCTGTATAGGATTAGTAAGGGATACCATTCCAACAAAAGAAAGCACCCATGCGCTTTTTAAAAATATATTTTTATTTTTCATTCTGCACCTTCCTTAACACTCATGATTTCTTTTGTATTTACGATCTCAAATTCTGCTTCCCTCAGGCCATCTATAATTGAAGCAATTGCCTCTTTAGTCCAAGTACGATCGTGCATCAAGATATTCGCACCATTTCCAAGTAGAGGGGTATTCAATGTGATGTCCGTGAGCGCGGCACTTTCTTGATATTCTTTCTCCCAGTCATAACCAAAAGACCACTTCATTAACGTCATTTGTTCTTCTTTGACAATTTCTTTGGAATACTCCGTGCTCATCCCAAAAGGAGCTCTAAAGAAACGGGGGCGAATACCGATGATATCTTCAACAATATCGTTTGTCTTGACGATTTCATCATATTGTTCTGTTTCGCTCAAATCAGGAAGGCTTTGATGGGTATGGGTGTGATTACCAATTTCAAATCCCATCTCGTGAATAGCTACTAAATCTTTTTTTCCTTGTTCGCTTTCTAGAAACATACTATTGACAAAGAAAATTGCTGAAGCATCTTTTTCTTTTAAGGTAGTAGCTATTTCAACTGCATTCCCATCAGGTGCATCATCAAAAGTCAATAATACAACTTTTTCATTGGTACCCGATTCGATAGGGTGAACAGAATAAGTATCTGGGTTAATAACATAGTTAAATGTCACTTCGTCAATTTCTTCCTGTTCATTCTCCGCCTCAACAGTCTCTACTTCGGCTGTAGAGGATTCTTCGCTATTTATTGTGGCCGCTTCAGAAGTGCTATCGCTTAATTCTTTTGATTCAATGGGTTGACAAGCTATTAGTGTTAAAGCAGCAAGCGGGAAGAAGGGAGCTAGCCATTTCTTTTTCATTTTGTTTTTCTCCTTTATTCTTCATTTAAGAGTTCGTCAACGGTGTTGGTCAAATTCGATTCCTCAATATAAAAATTTTCTAACTGATCATCGATGGCTGCATAGGATTCTTGAAGCGATAGGTGAAGAGAATTGATTTCTTCTACACCTTCTGAAAAAGTTTGATAGGAAGCTTCTTCACCAGTTAACGATTCAAAGTAGCTTCTTTCCTCTACAAGCACGGATCGATACTGTTCAATATACTCGTATACAGTTGATACGACAGTATCTGTTGCATCAATATAACTTAGTATTACACTCGTATCAATTTCACTCAGTTCGATTTCTTTTAGTTTAGAAGTGATCTCTCCCATGGTATCAATATTCGCTTCTATTTCTTCTATACCGTCCTCACGATTTTGAATAGTTTCAAAGACTGGAGATGATTTATCAACAAGAGTCGTTAATTTTTCATCATTTTTTAACGTGTCACTGAAAGCAGTCTGAATTTCACCTTCAAGTTGTGTCACGTTATTCAATTCATCGATCACAACCGTAGATTGCGTATTCATTTCTCCAACAAGTTCATTTATCGATTCTGCTTCATTGCTGCAACCGGATAAAATAAAAAGAGACGGGACAAGACTTCCTAATATTATTTGTTTATTAAACTTCATTCGTTTACTCCCTTAAATTTAAGAATGTTTACACTTAATTCTATTCACAAAACTAGTTTGAGTATATCAAATAAACCGCTTTTTTAAAACAACAGCTTTGTGACTATTTTGTACACAATTTACATATCTAAATAAAAATCAGTTTAATACGGACCGTTCTCATAAAGCCCTATATTTTATGAGGGAAATCATGTAAAATAAAGAGCGAGGTTTAGATAAACTTTAAAGAAAGAGGGAAATACATGTTCGTTTATTTTCTGTTAGCGCTCGCAATTGTTGTTACTGATCAAATTTCAAAAATATATACTGTGGCAACACTAGATCTGCATGAAGTCTACACAATAATTCCAGATATTTTATCTTTTACTTATATACAAAATGATGGAGCAGCATGGAGTATATTAGAAGGGCAAATGATCTTTTTTTATTTGATCACTTCGATAGTAATCATTACACTTGTTTATTATTTAGTAAAACATTACAAAGAAAGTCAGTTATTTTCTATTGCTTTGGCTTTTTTATTAGGAGGAGCAATTGGAAACTTCATTGATCGTATCCTTTATCAATATGTCATTGACATGATACGGGTTGATTTCATATCTTTTCCTATTTTTAATATAGCAGATTCAGCATTAACCATCGGAGTCGGGTTGATGATCATTCATCTAATCATCGATGAAATTCAAGAAAGAAGAAAGGGTCATTATGAGTAAACAATTTCAATTTAATGTAAACGAAGAAAAAGGTCGAATAGATAAAGTCATATCAAATTTATTAGAAAAAGTCTCCCGTTCTCATGTAAAAATTCTGATTGAGGAAGAACATATCAGAGTCAATGGAGAAATTCCAAAACCCAACTATAAAGTTCGATTTGGAGATTCGATTGAAGTGACTATTCCTGATCCAGTCTTATTAGATGCTGATCCAGAAAATATCCCTCTAGAAATCGTATATGAGGACAAAGATGTCGTGGTCATTAACAAGCCACAAGGAATGGTTGTACATCCAGCTGCTGGACATCATGCAGGAACATTAGTCAATGCATTGTTGTATCATGTAACAGACTTATCTGGAATCAATGGAAAAATCCGTCCCGGAATTGTACACAGAATCGATAAAGATACCTCCGGTTTGTTAATGGTTGCAAAAAATGATGAAAGTCATGAAAAATTAGCTGAGCAATTAAAAGATAAAACCACTCTGCGCGAATACGTTGCTTTGGTGCATGGGGTTATTCCTCATGAAAAAGGAAAAATAGAGGCACCCATTGGTCGATCAAAAACTGATCGGAAAAAGTTTGGGGTCGTTGATGGTGGGAAAGATGCCGTTACGCATTTCGAAGTATTGGAAAGATTTCCTGATTTTACCCTTGTTTCTTTAAAACTTGAAACGGGTAGAACACATCAAATACGTGTTCACATGGATTATATTGGCTATCCTTTAGCGGGAGACCCAGTCTATGGCCCGAAAAAAACACTCAAAGGAAATGGACAATTCTTGCATGCTAGAAAAATTGGGTTTGTTCATCCGACTACAAATGAATTCTTAACATTTGAAGTTGAGTTACCAGAAATATTCCAACAGCAATTAAACGAGTTAAGAGAACAACTTTAACCATGGAGGAAATATAAATGGAGAAGAAAATTTTAGATGAACAAGCGATGTCTCGTGCTATTACCCGTATTGCTTATGAAATCATTGAGAAACTTAAAGGTACAGATCATTTGGTTTTAATAGGGATCAAAACGAGGGGCATTTTTCTAGCTCAAAAGATTCAGGAAAAAATCAAGCAAATTGAAGAAATCACGGTACCCATAGGGGAGCTTGACATCACACTTTATCGTGACGATCGTCATCATGCTTCCCAAGCGATTTCTCCAGAACTTAAGGGGACCAGTATTCCTGTAGATATCACAGATAAACAAGTCGTCTTGGTAGATGATGTGATTTATACAGGCCGTACGATCCGTGCTGCAATGGATGCAATCATTTCAATAGGTAGACCCAAAAGAATTATGGTGGCCGCTTTGATAGATAGGGGACACAGAGAATTACCTATCCGTTCCGATTTTGTAGGGAAGAACATTCCGACAGCAAGTTCAGAAGAAGTCAAAGTGAAAGTACAAGCATACGATAACGAAGAAGGCGTATGGCTGATCAAACATAAAAACAATGAAAGCAGAGAAGAGTGATACTTCTCTGCTTTCATTGTTTTTTATATTAAATTATTATTCTTTTGCGTGAAGAGAGTGGATCACATCGATAGAAGGTGTGACAAATAAGGTTGTTTGACCTTCATAGATGACAAATCCTGGTTTAGCTCCATTCGGTTTTCTAATTTGCTTAACTTGGACTTTATCGACAGGAACTGAGGAAGAGCTACGCGCTTTGGAATAATATGCTGCAATTTGAGCTGCTTCTAAAATCGTTTGCTCACTGGGATCATCGTCTCTGATGATCACATGTGAACCGGGAATGTCTTTGGTGTGTAACCAAACATCTGTTTTCCGGGCGATTTTCATGGTCAATTCATCATTTTGATGATTGTTTTTCCCTACTAATATTTCGGAACCATCACTAGATATGAACTTATCTGGATTATTTCGTTTCTTTTTCTTCATTTTCTTTTTATTTTTTCTTTTTAGATAGCCCTCCTCGATGATTTCCTCTCTGATATCTTCTATATCTCTAGGGGAGGCGACTTCAAGCTGAGTCAATATTGAATCCAGGTAATTGATTTCTTGTTTTGTTTCAGCAATTTGCTTAGTTAAATGGATGGTGGCATTTTTTAACTTTTGGTACTTCGTAAAGAATTTTTGCGCATTTTGCGCCGGAGTCAACCGCGGATTTAAAGCAATTTCAATTTGTTCATTCTCTTCGTAAAAGTTGGGAAGTGAAATATGTTCTTGTCCTTTTTCCACTTCATGCAAATAGGCAGTCAATACTTCACCTTTGACCTGAAACTGTTTTGCTTTTTTTGTATCGTTAAATTCTTGTTCTAGCTTTTTTAATTTTTTTTCGTTTTTCTTTTTTTCGGTACTCAAGCGATTGATCAAATCGGTGGCTTGCTGGCCGACACGATCTTTTTCAGCTTTCTCTTCATAATAGGCATCCAATAATTCACTCAAAGTAGAAAAAGAAGACAGTGTACCCTCTATACTATCGAATCTTAACGGAACAAAATATTCTTTCTTTCCAGAAGTAATAAGGGTAGGTGAGATTTCTTTGTTCTGGATGGGAATGATCAGTTCATTTAAAGCAGTATAGAAATCCTTGCCGGTTGTTTGCATGCGGTGAATAATTTCATTTGCGGTGTCTTTACCGACCCCTTGAAATTTTTCTTGTATCTCACGAGCATCTTTAGGGACAGAATCCAAATTCTTCAGACTTGGATCCTCAAAAGGATTTATTTTTTCTTGCTTGGGCGCCTCTCTATACTCGGCTCCAGGTAAGAGGGTCCGAAAGCTATTTTGAGAAGGGGACACATGTCGGAGAGCGTCGATTATTTTATTGCCTTCTTGATTGATCAATAAAACGTTACTATGCCTTCCCATGATCTCTACAACCAGTAACAGAGATTGGACATCGCCGATCTCATTCCTTTTTTTAAAAGAAAATTTTACTACACGATCGTTTCCTTCTTGTTCTATTGAATCCAGAATAGCACCTTCTAAATATTTCCTCATGATCATACAGAATTGAGGGGGAGCAGACGGATTTTCATATTCTATTGTCGTAACTTGCATTCGGGCATATTGTGGATGAGCCGATAGCAATAGACGATAGTTCTTGCGCTGTGAACGAACAATTAAAATGATTTCGTTCGGATAAGGTTGATGTATTTTTGAAATTCGTCCCTCTATTAAAGCATCTTTAATTTCATCGACCATTGCATGTGTAAAAATTCCATCAAATGACATGTTATTCTCCTTTGTACACTTTTTTGTCATTCAAATTATACCATTCAAACAGTAACTAACAAAATAGGACAAACGGAATCTGTGATTTCAGAGAATAGCTTTTTCGTTGTGCATGGTTTGAGAAAATGATATAGTTTGTCTATACAATTAATTTTAGAAAAAGGTGATTACGTGATAAAACCTAGACAAATCGAAAAAATAGGGTCCAATATTGAAGATTTAATTAAAGATTATACGTTACTGAAAAAAACAGTTTTACAAAAACACCACTTAAGCGCCTCTGCAATCAGTATATTTGAATTGTTGTTAGATGAAACATTAACGTTGAAAAATTTAACTGACAAAAGTTTGTTGGATAAATCTACACTTAGCAGACAAGTGAATCCGTTAGTCAAAAATGGTTGGGTAATAAAAGAAAGACGGAAAGATAAACGCTATACTTATTTTACACTCTCAGAAGAAGCCGCAACACTGTATCAAAATTTCAAAAAAGATTTAAACAAAGAACTCTATCACTCTTTGAAAACGTGGTCAGAAGAAGAAGTTCAATTGGTCTATGTATTATTAGGTCGATTAGATAGAAGTATACATTACACGGTGAATTCTCAAGAAAAGTAGTTCATACTATTTCAAAGCGAGGAAATATAAATGAAAAAAAAGAAAAATTCAACTAAAAGATTAGCTCTGTTAGGTATTCTGACAGCTATTTTAATCATTCAAAATTTCGTGCCTTTTTTGGGAAATATTCCCATACCTCCTTTAAATCCGACAATCATTCATGTAACGGTCATCGTGGCTACTCTTGTCATGGGTACGAAAGATGGCATGCTAGTAGGGGGGATTTGGGGTGTTATCCGCATGATCAAGGCCTATACGATGCCTACTTCTCCTTTAGACTTATTGCTCTGGTTAAATCCTATCATTGCTGTTGTTCCACGTGTTTTAATAGGCTTGACAACTGGATTGATTTATCGATTGTTACAAAATAAATTTGGAAATGACCGGATAAAAATGGCCATTGCTTCTGTAGTCGGCTCATTGACGAACACTATATTTGTCTTACTCTTTATTTACCTTATCTATGGTCAAGAATACGCTTCTGCTCTAGACGTCGATCTTTCTAATTTATCCACGATTCTTATAGGTGTTGTAGCTACCAATGGAGTAGCTGAAGCAATTACTGCAGCCATCTTAGTTCCTTTGATTGTGAAACCAATCAAGAAAATCAAATAAGAAATGCGGGGTCGATAAAAATGAAAAATATTGAGGGCGGTTTTTCTATTGTTCAGGACATATTAAATAAAACAGAAGAAGAACTCAGTAAAATCAAACCGATCCATATTATTATTGCCGGTAAAACTGGTGTAGGTAAAAGTACATTGATCAACCAGGTCTTCCGTGAAAAATTAGCCGAAACCGGCATCGGAAAACCTGTTACAAAACACATCAGACACATACAAAAAAAAGGTGTCCCTATTTCTTTATATGACACGAGAGGGTTGGAGTTGGATCCAATCGTTCAAAATCAAATAAAAAAAGAAATCACCGATTTATTGAACAAACAAAAACAAACAAAAGAGAAAATAGATTGTGTTTATTACTGCATACAATCAAATTCAGGTAGAATTGAGCAGACTGAAATTGATTTTATCGAAGAATTAAGCAAGCAAGTTCCGATCATTATCGTATTAACGCAATATTTCGGTCCTTCTGCCGAAGAATTAAAACAGTTTATTGAACAGTTAAATCTGTCTATCGTAGCCGTTGTACCTGTTATGGCGAAGGATTTTCAAATCGATAAAAATTATACAGTATCACAATTTGGATTAAAACAGCTAATAGATGTGACATTACAGATCATACCTGAGGAATCAAAAGAGGCTTTTATTAATGCCCAACAAGCTGATATAGACAAAAAAATAAAAGCGGCTCGTAGTTGGGCAAACAGGTATATTTTGACAATATTTGGAGTAGGATTTATCCCTATCCCTTTTTCTGATGCTTCTATTCTTATACCGATGCAGGTCACGTTGATTGCACATATTACCGCGATCTTCGGCTTTTCAATCGATAAATCTAAATTATTGAGCATCGTTAGCGCAGTGGGGGGAACGGGTGGAGCTACAATGTTAGGTAAAAACATAGTTTCAAATGCTCTAAAATTTATTCCGGGAGCCGGAACGCTTGTCGGTGGACTAATTGGAGGAACCACAGCAGCTATTATCACAAGTGCATTAGCCATGAGCTATATTGAAGTTCTCGGAAAACTTGCTCAAGCTGAAGCAAATGGAAAAGAAATAGATTTAAAGAATATCGAGAAATTGATGAATCAGAATTTCAAACAGTATTTAAAGAGAAATAAGGGTAAGTCACAATCAGTCGAAGAAGTTGTTGCTCTGAATAAAGAAAAAGGAGGCTCTTCTTTTTCTAAACCATTAAAAAAAATCAATGCTAAAATTCAACAACTTAGAAATAAGCGTCATTCAAACTAAGTTGATAGAAAGAGAGGTAAAAGATGATTCGATTACTAAAAAAAATAGGAAAAGTAATTTTATGGAATAAGAGCATTATCTTCTTCCTTGTTGTTATTTGGATCATCTTATTTGAGACAACGTCCTGGTTCATGTTACTGTCTGGTTTGACCGTCGCGGTTCTTGTTGTTTTAATGACCGATCAATTTTTTTCAAAAGAAAAGTATGAAAAAAAGTATCATTTAAGTGTGAATTTCTTTTTAAAATATTCTCTGAGATTATTCTTTGAAATATTCAAATCCAGTATTGAAGTGATTCCCAGTATTATTACGGGATCTGCAGATGTTCAAGTGATTTCTTATTCATCAGATTTGACTGATGAATTTTTGATAAGTGTTCTGGCTAATTCAATTACGTTAACTCCCGGAACGGTTACTATTCAAAAGAAAGGGAACCACTTGAAAATATTGACGTTGAATTTACCTGAGAATCATATTGGTGAAGTCATTCCTTTGAAATTAGAAAAAATCTTATTGACCTACGAGCCTATATTAAAGAACAAGGAAAGGAAGTATACATAATGAGTTTTAATGAGATCGTATTAGTTGTTATTGGACTGTTATCTGTTGGTGAATTGACACGTATACTTATCGGACCGACTGTATGGGATCGTATGCTTGGATTAAATGTACTTTCCTCAAAAGTGATCATAGGCGCAATTTTTATCGGCTTGTTAGTTGAAAAAAACTACATGTTGGATATTGCACTCATTTTTGGATTACTTGGATTTATAGAAAATGTTCTTTTTTCTCAGTTTATAGAAAGAAAGGGCAATTTATAATGATTATCATAGGCAACACTCTCATTATAATTGGAATTTTATTTATGGGTTTAGGTGTATTCGGATTATTTCGGTTCAAAGATTTCTTTTCCCGTATTTTAATAACGGCTAAAGTAGATACCGTTGGTTTCATTGCAATTATTATTGGTTTAGTAGTAAAAAACGGCTTCTCATTTTTAAGCGGGAAATTACTTATTATTTTATTTCTTTACCTTGTTACGAATCCCATTTCAACTCATTCAATATCTCGGTCTGCTTTTTTAAGTGGCTATCGAATCAAGAAGGAGAATGAAGAAAATGATTGAAGCTTTTATCTTGTTAGGAGTCGTTTTATTTGCTCTTGGAACAGTTGTTTCCAATAGTCTGAGACGCTCTATCATATATATGGGTGGATTTTCTCTTATGATGATCCTATCCTATCTTTTTTACAGAGCACCTGATGTAGCTTTTGCTGAAACAACTATTGGCTTAGGGTTAACTTCTTTACTCTACCTGGTAGCCCTGAGAAGAGTGAAAATATATAGTATATGCTATGTGGACAATACGATCGAAACGTTCTCCGATAAGAACATCCATGAAATTTCCAGCATATTCCTAAACGAACTCGAACTCTTTTTAGAAAAAGAAGAAGAAATGGAATCTCAATTTTCCTATAGTACACGACCGCTAGCCAAGTTACTCGATCAACCAGAGCATGACTTAATTATTTATAAAGAGAAGGATACACTGTACCTGTATGGAAATTCCTCAGATGCGATATTTAGTGACATTGTCCATTTCGCTAATATCATTGTGAAAAATGACTACGAAATCAAAGCAATCTTTAAGGATACGGAGGATCTCTATGAACCTAACTAAACTAATATTGGGCCTACGTTTTTTTTTGGTAATACTGGGAGCTTTCCTGATGATTTTCCTTTTTATAGAATCAAAAGAAATAGAAGTAACGATTCCTTCTTTAAAAAATTACTACCTGAATTTTTACTATGAAGACACGGCCGCCAAAAATTCCGTAGCAGCGATTTATTTAAACTATAGAGTGTTTGATACGCTTTTTGAAGCTTTGATGCTGATGGTCAGTGTTATGGAAGTTATTCATATATCCTGGGGCAATAAGCATTTGATTCAGCGTTCTATTTTAAGAAAAGAATTTTACAAAAACAATCAATCTGAGGTCGTTCTTCATTTCGTCGGCATTATTTTCCCGTTTTTACTGATGATTGCTTTTTACATTATTATTAATGGGCACAATTCCCCTGGTGGAGGCTTTCAGGGAGGTGCGATTTTAGCTACAGCTTTAATTGCTCGGTACCTGATTTATCCTAATGAATATTTGGATTTAAATATTCTAGAAAAATTAGAAAAATTTTTGTTTGTCATTATTTTAAGTGTGCCCATCTTTTTTATTTTCATGAATGATTTTTCTGGGAATTTCATTTTTAATCAGATTTATCTCGTCACTATGAATATTCTCATTGGATTCAAGGTATTCTTCGGGCTAGGGGTCATTCTCTATCGCTTCATTTTCTTTGAACGGTTAAATTAAATACTATGTCTAAGTAAAAAAAGAGTAAAGGAGTAGATGCATGGATTTTATAAGTGGCGAAACTGTCGGAATCATCCTTTTTTTCATTGGGTTGTTCGGCTTAATGACGAAAAAAAATATTTTAAAAACAATTATGTCTATTTCGATTTTACAATCAGGCATTTACCTTTTTTTTATTGCAGATGACTTGCCTAATAATTCCATTCCACCAATAGGGGAAACTCTGGAAAAACCGGTGGCTGATCCAGTTCCACAGGCTTTGATGATTACAGCTATTGTTATTGGATTGGGGATCACTGCAATTGGATTGACCATGTTCATCCATTATAAAAAAAGATATGGGATTTCTTTTTGGTCTAGAAATCGAAGCGAAGAAAGGAGTGACCAATAAGTGCATTATTTGTTTATTTTATTACCTATTCTTATTGGTCTGATTGCTTATATAGCAAAGAATAGATTTTCAAAGCCTTTACTTTTAATATTTCAATTCATTTATCTTGTTTTTGCTTTCTTGTCCTTTCTTCAGATAAAAAATAGTGGACCGCAAATCATCGATATGGGAAATGTCCCCAATGGATTTGCCATTTCACTTTATGTTGATAATATCTCAGCAGCTTTTGTCTTATTAACTGCCTTGATTTATTTCTTTTTGATAATATATGCTTATAATCATGACTATTTTGAACCACAATTCTTTTTCCCTTTTTTATCTCTAGAGGGGTTGATAACAGGATTATTTCTCTCCGGAGATTTATTTAATCTATTTATTTTTTTAGAAGTATCAACAGTGATCGTAAGTATTTTGATCATGTACAATAAAAAAGAACAAGCGGTATACGATGGAATGATTTACTTTTTCGTAAATGTTTTGGGTTCTTCCTTCTTTCTATTTGGAATAGGGTTCATATACAAACTTTTTGGAGTATTGGACATCCGTTCTCTTTCAAAAGCAATGGAAATATTCACACTAAACGATTCGGTGTATGTCCCGTTTGCTTTGATGATGGTAACGGTCTCACTAAAAACTGCTATTAGTCCGCTGTTCAGTTGGTTACCCAAGGCACATGGTACGCCAAGTGCCCCCCCTGTAATATCAGCGGTATTATCTGGTCTTTATATAAAAAGTGGATTATACTTGTTTATACGCATAAGTGCGATGTACTCACCAGCTGTTCAAATGGATACTTTTTTCTTCTACTTAGGTTTTGCAACAGCAATCATTGGGGCAGTCATGTCGTTCAGTCAAACAGATATCAAATTGATACTTTCCTATTCCACCGTGTCACAAGTTGGACTCATCTTTATGGGACTGAACATGAATTCTGAAATAGCTTTTTATGGTTCGGTGTTTCATATATTCAATCATGCTATTTTCAAGACAGCTTTATTTTTAGCTGCGGGATTACTTACCAAATACTATAAGACCCGCAATATTCATGAAATGAACAGTGTACTTAAGAACTTTCCTCTGATTGGCTATTCAATAATATTTTCTATATTGGGTATCACTGGTGCCCCATTTTTTAATGGAAGCATATCAAAATACATGATTGCACATGGAACAGATAATCTTTTTGCAACCCTTCTTTTAAACATTGTAAACTTAGGTACCATACTCATATTTGTCAAGTTTTCCGTCATCTTATTTGGGAACAATACATGGGGTAAGGAAAAAATCAAAGACCGGTTAAGTCAATATTCTGTATTGATAGTGAGTTCGCTTGCTTTATTATCCGGCTTATTCGGTCGGCGAGTCACAGAATTTTTGTTTGACTATCCCTTAACAGTTGATTCAGCAGAATATCTTCAAAAAGGATTCGTCTATGTCCTTATGGGGCTGGCAGGTATTGCTTTATACAAAAAGGTGATCCAACAAAACAAGTGGTTATTTAAGCTCACACAAATTGAATTAACTTTTAATGGTATCATCACTTTTTTAACCGGCTACTTTCTACTTCTGCTAACTATTTTATATATTCGTTAAGGACCGATTAAGTAAGCTACTATTTTAAACAAAAAAGGATTCCTGTATTAAACAATTTACTCAGTTAAACTAATTCTAAAAGGAGACTCATATGGTTTTTAAAAAAATAGAACAACACGACCTTACAGATATACATTCACTAGGTAATTTATATGAACATGAAGAGACGGGTGCTCAGGTTTTACACTTTGAAAATGATGACAATAATACATCTTTTACAATCGGATTCAAAACACCTCCGTACAATGATAATGGAATCGCCCATATTATTGAACATTCCGTTTTAAATGGTTCAAAAAAATATCCTTCAAAAGAACCTTTTGTTGAACTGATCAAAGGATCTCTCAATACATTTGTGAATGCGATGACTTTTTCGGATAAAACAATTTATCCTGTTGCATCAACGAATAAAAAGGATTTTTCCCATTTGATGTCTGTGTACTTAGATGCTGTGTTTCAACCTTTGTTTTATGAAAACCCTCGAATTTTAGCTCAAGAAGGTTGGCACTATCACTTAGAAGCTAAAGAGGATGATTTGATTTATAAAGGTGTCGTCTACAATGAGATGAAGGGGGCTTCCGCTTCGCCTGAACGCCAAGTTTATCAACATCTAGCTAACCAGCTCTATCCAGATAGTCTCTACAGCTATAATTCTGGAGGAGAACCGAAGGCTATTCCTAGCTTAACTCAAGAGGAATTTATTGCTTTTCACAAAAAATATTATCATCCAAGCAATTCGTTTACGATTGTTTATGGAGATCTGTCCATTGACACTATTTTTGAAAACCTGGAAGAATATTTTGAGGGAAAAGGTAAATTACCTGAAGATGTGGATTTGGCAATCACTCCCCAAAAACCAAAAGAGGAAACGTTTACTGATACTTATTCCCTAACGGAAGGGGATAGTCCTGAAAATAAAGATTATTTAGCTTTAGGATGGCATGTGGCAGAACCAACAGATACTTTAGATTTTTATGGTTTAGAAGTACTCGAAGAACTGTTATTTGGAAATAATCAGTCACCTTTAAAAAAAGCTTTATTAGATGCTGAAATTGGGGGAGATATTGAGAGCGATGTGTCCGATATTGGTTATCCGACTGCTTTTATGATTTTAGCTAAGTATTCATCAGCTGAAAAAATCCACTCTTTTAAACAGATCGTTATCGATACCCTGACTGCTTTAGTAGAGAAGGGCTTAGATAAGAGCATGATTCAAGCTGCTTTGAATAAAATCACTTTCCACACAAGGGAATCTGTCATTTCAGAAGATAATCCACGTGGAGTCATTTATGCGATCCAATCATTAAATACGTGGCTTTATAATGAAACGCCATTTGTCCATTTGGAGTTTAACAAGTATTTAGAACAGCTGTCTGATAAAGTTGAAGAAGGTTATTTTGAGGACCTCATTCAACGCAAATTTTTAAACAATGATTATTTTACACAGATCGTTCTAAAAGCTGAACCTGGGAAAAGTGATAAATTAGAGGCTAAAACACTTGAAAAATTACAAGAATACAAAGCTTCTCTCTCAGAAAAAGAAATACAGCATATTGTGGACGAAACGATCTCTTTAATTGAGAGACAAGAAACTCCTGATTCTCCTGAAAATTTAGCTAAGATCCCTATGCTAAAAAGAGAAGATTTAACTACAGATGTTCAGGAATATCCCATAGAGACTACTTCTTTTTATGAAGAAACTGCCTTTTACCATGCGGATCAATTCACATCAGGGATAGATTATATTGATTTATATTTCGATATTACAGACTTCAAGGAAGAAGATTACTCTTTACTTGGCTATTTAACTGATTTAATTGGTAAATTGGCGACCAACAAACATGACGAGGCTTCACTTCAAAAGGAAATGGATACACATACAGGTGGAATTTACGGAACCATTGAAATATACGAAAGTAAGAATGGCAAGCTCAAACCGTATTTCAAATTAAGTGGGAAAGCATTGGCTTCGTCTTTAACAGAATTGACAGAATTAATGAAAGAAATTTTGTTTGAAACAAAATTCGATAATATAGCTGAACTCCAAAAAATAACACAACGCTTATTGTCCATTTTTGAAAATAAAATCAATTTTAGTTCGCATTCTATAGTTGCCAATCGTTCGTTGAGCCAGGTGAAATCAGTAGCTAAACTAAATGAGCGAGTCAGCGGTATTGATTACTTTGATTTCTTAAAAGAAATGCGCGAAGAACTAAAAACAGATCCTTCTAAACTAACAGGAGAATTGACTCAATTACTCAATAGATTAGTGAATAAAAATCGATTGAATGTTTTATTCACTGGTGATTCAGATCGCAAAACATTGGTGAAAGATACTTTGATCAAGCATTTTGAAGACTTGGCGGATGATGAACTGGGAGAAGATATTCGTTATATACCCGGTAAGAAACAAAACGAAGCCTATGTAACCGCTCAAGATGTGAATTATGTCGGTCTTGGAACCAATGCAGCTGATCACTTAAGCTTCACGGGATCTTCTCAAGTACTATCGACTGCTTTGCGGTTTGATTATTTATGGAATAATGTGCGCGTAAAAGGTGGAGCATATGGTGCTCTTTATCAGCATAGCCGAAACGGCAGCATTGTGTTAGCTTCTTATCGGGATCCAAATATTGGGAAAACCTTAGAAGTGTACAAGCAATTACCAGACTACGTTGGAGCATTTATCATTTCCGAATCAGAATTATTAAAGTATATAATTGGGACACTAAGTCCTTTAGAACAACCAAAATCAGCTCATAGTAAAGGGCTGACCGGTTTCAACAGGTTGCAACGAGAAATACACAGAGAAGATATTATTCAATTAAAAGAAGAAATACTGGCAACCGATTCCAGTAAAATAGCTGCGTTGAGTGAACAGTATGCAGCTGCACTACAAGAAGGTTCTGTCGTGGTAATAGGCAATAAAGCACAGATTGAAAAAGAGAAAGAATTATTTGATGTGATAAACGAGTTGTATTGATCTTTTAACCAATCTAATTCAAATTGAGCCAGTGGACAAGTTCGTCCATTGGCTTTTTTGAATAAATTTTTCTCCAGTTTAATTACCAGTAAACAGAAATAAGCAGAGAGGATCAATTGATGATCGATTATTTTCATAAACAAAAAACCCTCGTCATTCGACAAGGGTTTTTGAATTTAACAATATGCATCAGTGGGAGAAAAGATAAGCCCACAGCTAAAAAAATGTTCAGTTGACTTGTTTAGTCTTCTAGATCTTCAGCATCTTGTTCCTGATCTTCAGTTTTATCTAAAGATTTGTGGTTGCTTTTTTCAACTTTTTCTTGTTCTTTGCGTTCTTTTTTTTCTTGTTCTTTTTTTGCTCGTTCAATGGCTTTTTCTGCTTGTTTTTTATTTTGTTCTGCTGCTTTTTCTTCATGTTCAATCAATTCTTCTGATTCTTTGCTGATTTTTTCTTCAAAATTATCAGTTGATTCAAAATCATCATTTTCTTCTATTTCTCTTTCAACTTCTTGAATTTCTTCATTTATTGGAAGAGTCTCATCAGAATTCACTGTGGTTTGTTTTTTACTGTTTTTACGTTCTTCTTTTGTTTCTTTACGTAAGGTTTTCAGTTCATTCCGTTTACTCTTTGCTTCAGACCGATTTAGTTCAGATTCTTCTTTAAACTGTTCGTTTAAAGATTTCATTTCGTTTTTGTATTCTTCTTCGGTCAAATCAGCATTAACTAATTGTTCTTGTAAATTCATACGTTCCTCAGCGCGTTTGCTAATAATTTCAACGTGCTTCAATACAGAAGAGATTCCGATTTTTGCTGATTCCGGTATATCTTCACGTGTCAATAAAAGTTCTAGTTCAGCTATTTTTTTAGCTAAACTTTCAGCCAAAGATTTTTCAGTTTCCTCACTTATTTCTTCACCGGATACCTCAGCTTCTTCTAAATCGACCGCTGATTTTTCTGTGCTTATTTGAGCTTCTTCTAATAATTCTTCAGCTGTTTCACTATCTCCATTTTCCAGAGCAGCTTCCGACTCTTTTAAACGTTCACTTGCATATTGATCTTGAAGTATGGCCTTATCAGACAAGCTATCCGTCAAATTGTATTCGATTTCTTCCATCACGCGAGAAGTATCGTATAACTCTGAATCAGGATGGATGCTTTTTTCTGTTTCTAAAGCAGATACTTGTCCAGTGTTTAAGAGTAATCCTGTACCTAGTACAATACTAAAAATAGTTTTTTTCAATTTTGTATGCTCCTTTTTTAATCAAAGTGTATATGATTTAATAAATCTTTCATTTCCGGTTGATTGCGATCATATTCTGAAACAGGTGACATAAATACGATAACCAAATGATAATTTGCGTCTTTCGATTCCTTAATAAAGACATCTGTGCGTACCGGGCTTTTTAGCTTGGATTGGAAAGAAAACTGTTCGTCATTTTCTGAAAGAATCTCTACATCACCAACAGAACTAAGCAGTTCCTGTTTGACTCCCGCGAAATTTTGAGTGGTGGAAACAGTAGAAATTATCGCATGCAGTTGTTGAGTATGTAGCGTAACTTCAAGATTATAAGAACGCGCTTCAGTATCTACTTGCCAATCTCCACTTTGTGTAACCAATAAATTTATAGCTTCGTTTTCATAAAGTGGCGCGGGTTTATCTACTTCCTGGATTGAAATGGGTTTTACTTCGACAGTTTGTTGTGTCGTTGTGTTATCATTGCATCCAGCAAAGGCAACCATCCCTATAGAAAGAAGGAAACTAGCTAACCTTTTTTTAAAAGACACCGGGGGAATTCACTTCCTTTCTATTTTTTTATACAAAAAAGCACATTCCCGCTAACAAGAGGAATCTGCTTGTTTTACGGTAACTGGCTGGCATAGAGATTACTCGTTAGCCCCTGTAGTTTTGCGTCTCATTTTTTCAAATGGTTTGCCTTTATCGACTTGATCTTTGTATAGTCCCATTTTACTATGTTTGCGAATAGAACTAAAGAACAAAAAGGAATAAAATAATTTTTTTCTTATGTAAAGAGTGTTTAGTAAACTATATACTTATTCCATGCACTTAAAACTACATTTACGAATTCAAACCAACATATCTAGTTGATTCTATGATCGCACTATTCATTGAAATATTTTTTGGATTTTAATACAGAAGAGACTGCTGAGAAAGTCGATTATCGCTCTGTAACTGAATTAACTACAGTTTACGATTGAATTAGATTCAAAAAAGTTTATACTGTAGTAAGGTAGGGAGAAAGTGGAAAGGGGAATATGGACCCTCTAAATTTTCATGCTTCTTATCTGGCAAACAGTATCAATTATTAAATCAGTAAGTTCACTCTGTTTACTTAATGATAAAGAAAAGGAAGATTTTATGTCGAACACAAAGATACGGTTAGCGCTATACAGTTTACTATCCATTGTCACACTCATTGTATTTTACATATATACACCAGCCATCAATATTCACTCTCGAGAATTTAGGTTTCTAATTTTATTGATCACTCTATTGGTTATTGCTATAGAGATATCTTTAGACAGACAATATTTTTTCAAAAAAAAGAAGAAATATACTGCTTTAATAATCCCCATAATAGCTATCATTGTAATTGGTATCGGGAATTTATTTAATAGTGTGCTTTTTCGAGCAAATGATTATGCTGACTTGATTCAAGTAGAAGAAAAAGATTTTGAAAATGATTTCCCTGCTATGAATGAGTCTTCTATTCCAATGATGGATAGAGATACTGCTCAAAGACTAGGGGACAGACGCATTGGTTCGATCAATGAACTGGTTTCTCAATTTGTTCCTTCTGAAACGTATACACAAATCAATATCGATAATGATCCTTATCGGGTTACTCCTTTACGTTATGCGAGTCTGGTTCGTTGGTTCAGTAACCGTAAAGAAGGGATCCCAATCTACTTAAAAGTAGACATGGTTTCTGGAGCTGTAGAAGTTGAAGATTTGAAAGAAAATATCAAATATTCTGATTCTGAATTGCTGAATCGGAATGTAAAGCGTCATTTACGTTTTAACTATCCAACTCGAATATTTGAAGATCCTTCTTTTGAAGTCGACGAAGATGGCCATCCTTTTTATGTTGCGACCACATATAAAAACAAATTTTGGTTTACACAGCTTGAACCGAATGGATTGATCGTTGTGGATGCTGTAACAGGTGAAACCCAAGAGTATGATTTAGAAAACATGCCTACTTGGGTCGATAGAGTCTATTCAGCTGATTTGATCTTGCAACAATTGAATTATAAAGGAAAATACAGTGATGGGTTCTTTAATGCACAATTCGGAAAACGCGGAGTAACTCAAACAACTGACGGATACAATTATATCCCTATGGACAATGATATCTATCTATATACTGGAGTCACATCTATCAATAGTGATGCTTCAAATATTGGGTTCTATCTCGTCAATATGCGGACGAAGGAATCAGAATTTTATCCAGTAACTTCAGCAGATGAATTTTCAGCAATGGAATCAGCAGAAGGCTCCTTGCAACAAATGCGCTTTAAATCTACGTTCCCGCTTTTGATTAGTTTGAATAAACGGCCTTACTATATATCATCCCTAAAAGATGACTCAGGGCTCGTTCGATCGTATGCATTGGTTGATGCTCAAAATTACCAAAAAGTCATCACCAGCGATACTGTAGACGGACTGATCGCACAATTAAACGGGCGCAGCACTGCAGAAGGTGAAGAAACAGAAATTGAAGAAGTTGACGATGAGAATTTAACAAAAATTACTGGGCAGGTAGAAAATATTTCGCAAGCCGTTGTTTCAGGCAATACGATTTATTACTTCATGATCGACGGAAGCATCTACAAAGCCGATATTACTTTACACGATAATTTACCATTTGTTGAACCTGGTAATGAAGTCGAAGGTGAAGTAAATGAAAACAATGAATTTAGAACGATCATTCTAGATTAATGATCAATCCCCTAACGATAGAGTATACAATCTATCGTTAGGGGATTTTTCTATATGATTTATTGAAACCACCAAAATATCCCTAGCATATAAGCGCTTTCAATGCTAAGATAAAGGTACTTTCGAAAGGGGGGTCAGGCTTTTGGTCAACTATGAATTGATAATTTAGTCTAGTTAGAAAAGTCTCTTTTTTTACATAAGAAAACTCTATAATAAAAAGGGTTTATCAAAAAAATCTGAAACCATATTTATTCAATAATAAGTTTTTCTATTTTTTATAAGTATTTTAAAAGAAGAGTTTACACATCACCAGTCTGTATACCCGGAAAAGTTCAATCATACTTCAAGGAGGAAATCGATATGAAAAAAGGAAGTCCTAAGGTAAAAAAGGAGAAACAATACAAAACGAAAAAGCCTATCTACAAAAGATGGTGGGTATGGTTGGTGGTGCTGGCAATTGGAATAGGATCGATGACAGGAAATGAAGAAGAAGTGCAACCGGAAAAGGATGATACTGAAATAGTACAAGGTGTTGAAGCAGAACAGGGCAAACAAGAAGAAAATATAGAGGATGAAACAGAAACTGATATAGAAGAAGACTCTAAAGATACTACTGCAGAAAAAGCAGAAGATAAAACTGACGGAGTTGTTGAAGAGGAATCTCAAAAAAAACCAGAGGAGAACGTGACAGAGGCTGATGAAACTGAAGAAGTTTCGCGGGAACATGCCAACGCTTTAGCAGAAGCACAGCAATATTTAAATTACACTGCTTTTTCTAAGCAAGGATTATATGACCAATTACTCTACGAAGAATATCCTGAGGAAGCTGCTCAGTATGCTATAGATAGTATAGAAACAAACTGGAAAGACCAGGCTTTGAAACAGGCAGAACAATATATAGATTATACTGCTTTTTCTAAAAAAGGTCTGTACGATCAACTGCTTTATGAAGAATTTTTAGAAGATGAAGCACAGTATGCTATTGATAGTATTCAAGCGAATTGGAATACTCTTGCTTTACAACAAGCTAAAGACTATTTAGAATATTCCCCCATGTCGGATGGCGAATTATACGATCAACTTATTTACGAAGGCTTTAATAATGAACAAGCACAATATGCAATAGATAATCTTGATTAGTTTAAGAAAAGGCTGATTTCTGATACTTATACTTTGTTTTTTTGAATTAGGATGTTGCTATTTTCACAAACCAAACATCCATTTCCTCATTTAAACTAATAATTATCCGAAACCATCTCTGTAAGTTCACTTTAATAGAATACTTCCTACTTAGTTTACTCTTGAATGGAGGTTAAAATCATGTCATTGCTGAAACGTATGTTACTTGGTGTGGTTGTATTGCTGGTCGGTATTATTACGAGCTCCATAATAGGTCATACTCTTTTTAAACGAAATGTAAAAACAGAAGTTGAACTGCTTTTTGATAATCTTGATGATCACCGTGAAACTGTATTGGAAGAAGATCTCATGGATTTACCCAGCAGTGTAAAAAGATGGCTCAAATACAGTGGTATTATTGGAAAAGAAAATATAGTTTCTGCCCGTTTAAAACAACAAGCCAAAATGAAATTGGATGTCGATGGTCCGTGGATGCCAGTAGACGCTGAACAATACATTACAGCGAGTAAACCAGGCTTTATATGGAGTGCAAGCATTAAACCATTTCCTTTTGTACACATTGCTGGCAGAGATAAATATCTGAACGGAAGAGGGAGTATGTTGATCAAACCGTTGTCCTTGTTCACTCTTACAGATTCAAAGGGAGAAGAAATCGACCAAGGAACTTTGCTCAGATATCTTGCAGAAACAGTATGGGTGCCTTCAGCTGTATTAAATAAGTATATCAGTTGGAAGAAAATAGATGAAAATAATGCAAAAGCTACAATGACTTATGGAGGGATAGCTGCCTCCGGAATATTTACCTTTAATCAGAAGGGGGAGGTAATCAGGTTCGAGGCCGAACGATACGGTGATTTTAATGGTGAATTCAGAATAGAAACGTGGTCGATTTCAGTAAGTGATTATAAACCATTTGAAGGAATCAAAGTGCCTACTAAGGGAACAATCACTTGGAAATTAGCTGAAGGTGATTTTACTTGGTTTACTTTCGAATTGCTGAAAATCGAATACAACAATCCAACTGTATATTAAACCAAATTAGATGATTACTTTTTTGAAATAAGTTAGAAAATCTGTGAGCTAGATAGTACTATCGTTGTCGGGATACCGTCCATGTTGAATTGAACAACTGTAGAAAAGCATCTGTTATCATAATAGCTGCTTTTTTAGTGTAGAATTGAATGGTATTACGTATTTCCAAAATGATAGGCTGATTTATTATTCGCTAAATAAACCAATACTTAAGGAGGATGATTATGAATGATAGAGTAAATCAAACTTGGTTACGCCCCTTAAACTATAACCCGCTCCCACCATTGTTAGAGAATGACAATAACTGTATACAATTAAAAGTTCATGCTGATTTGTTCGATGAGGAAGTCGATTTCGAGTCATGCTGGGCCTCAAAAGAAGTACTAAAACTCATAAAAAAACAGCAGATGGAAGGGTACTGGATTTATCCTCAAGCCCGAGAGAACACGAACAGGGATAACTTAAATCAATACCAGACCTATCGTAATTTTGCAAAGTTAGTGGATATGTATAGCCTTGATCGATCTCATGCGGTAATTAAAAAAACAGCAGAATATTTTTTTTCAGTCCAAACAGCCCAGGGAGATTTTCGTGGGATATACGATAAACAATACACACCGAATTATACAGCAGGCATTGCTGAAATGCTCATTAAAGCAGGGTACACAGATGATGTTCGGATCATTAGGGCACTAGATTGGTTAGTAAAATATCGTCAAACCGATGGTGGATGGGCACTCCCTTTTAGAACAAGAAATCATAATATAGATGTTACATACAACTATCATGAAACAATCGAACCTGATATCAACCAACCTTCATCTTATATGGTCACTAGTGTTGTATTGCGTGCATTTTCGATCCATCCTTTATTCAGAGAACGACCAGAAGTTAAAGAAGCAGGAGAATTAGTGAGCACTTATATTTTCAAAAGGGACAAGTATCCTGATAGACAAGACAAAAAATATTGGACACAATTTGTTTACCCATTTTGTTACTCTGACTTGATATCGGTTTTAGATTCTCTGTCGTTGTTAGGTTTTTCACCACAGGAGCCTACTATCAAAAAAGGACTGCAATGGCTTATTGACGAACAATTAGAATCTGGCTTATGGGATTTGAGAATATCTGCTGGTCAAGATAAAGAAACACTGCAGCTGTATCTGGATTTAGCTATTTGCAAGATATTCAAACAATTTTATTCAACTCGTTAGCTCCTTGCTATTGCCGTTAATATCTGTTTGAAATAGTGTTATAACCAAAGAGTTCTTGTATAAAGATACAACGATTATGATGATAGCTAGAAGAGATTATTCTATCAGTAATAGTTAATAAAGAGAAATGCATCGCTTTTTATCATTTAGATCTATGGAGATAACACTTATATGATTCGTAGTGTAAATGGAATAGAATAACAAAAGATATCTGCATACATGCCATCACATCAGGTGAAAACATATATGCAGATATCTTTTGTTAAAGTAGTTGAGTAAAGAATCTTTCTATTGCTGTTAAAATAGCAGTAATTCAATAATGATGGTGCTCAATACTTGTTTAATCGCTTTTACCTTCTTCTTAATCGTCTCACAGAACACGGATCAGGCGGTATCAATTTGTTGGATGTTTTCTTTGAAAAATAGAAGGTGCAGGGATTTGGTCTAAGCTTGCGTGAATAAAAATCGTGTATTTAGAGCAGTTAAGCAGGTGTTGGTAGACTGATCCTAAAAATAAATGTATTAGGATCAGCCTATATCAATTTCCACGCTTTGGGGTAGTCACTTTAAAAATTGACCCCCCTTTCAAAAGGTAGAGGGGCGGGGGAGAAAGAGGCAATTTTTTCTTTTTTGATATATTGTTATTGTTCCAAAAATTCTTTCATTTTATTTTCCAACTCTTTGTAAAATTTTAGTCTGACTTTTGAATACGATTCCAGCTCTTTGTACATCGATCGGGTAACAATATCGGGATTTTTCCCGATCGCTTCCACAACCACTAGGAGTGTACATTGACTAATGACCTGTTTCATGAGTATTGTATTTTGCTTATCCAATCCATTTTCAGAGTTCACAAAATAAATATAAGAGATAAGACTTCTTATTTCTCTATCAATAGACTCCTGTGTGCGCTTTGTGCTAAAAAGTGTCTGACTATGATTTTCTTCGTCCTCTTTTTTATCCTGCAAATCATCTAGCAATTGTAAAAAAACTCCATATTGAAAAGCAAATTGCATTTCTTCTTTAGTTAGTGTGCCTTTTATTAAATAAGCATCTGCTAAAACAGAAGTGCCACCTTTGTAAAAACTGATTGTTAAAATTTCTCTTTCAGTAAGAGGCTCATCTTTTCCTTGCAGCAAACTTTCAACTTGGGCTTTATGAATCAATTGAACACTTTCCATAACTTCAGGATTGGTCTTGATAGGATAGTGGCATCTAATTTCTTCAACTAATGAAAAAATCCTTTTCTCAGTGATCTGATTAGAAGAAACAGTTTCTCCGGTCAACACTTTGCCCAATCTATAATTGAATACCTGCTTTGTACGATCATTTACATTGGAATCATCGAGAAGATTATCTGTGTATGGGTACAACATACTGTAGGCATACATAGGTGCAGTTAGGCTGAGAGGATTATTCCAATATAGTTGGAGACTATTCATGATCCAAACGTTGCGTAAAGCCTGGAAAATTTCTTCACTACTCAAATGAGAATCTTCTTTTTTCGCACGGTGGAGAAACTCCTCAGCCACATCCATGTAGCCTTGCGTGATAAAATAGTACAAGAAGGGCTGATCGAATAATAGCTTTCTTGTATCCATTTTCTGTAGAGCTTGGATAAGAAGCGACTTTACCTCCTTTACTGCAGAGGAGGAAGAATTAAAAGGAGCCTCAAAATACTCTCTTAATTCAGGTACATAAGGTTTTTGTTCATCAAGCAGCTTGTTCAGTATTTTTTTTAATTGTCTTTCATTCCATAATTTTTTCCAGATTGAAACAGTTTTAAGCTTTTCAGAAGGAAATCTTCTCTCTTTTTGATAGCTCAAAATAGAAGACTCTATCAGTTTGTTGATTGGAATGGTATGTAAGATAGATTTTTTCATTAGTTTAATCGACCTCCTCAACGCAGATTCTACTTAATTATAACCCGATAGGTAGATAAATCACATAATAACAGCCCCATCCCGTTATCTATTTGCCTCAAATGAGTTATTCATGCAAAAAAATACCCAATTTGATATAAGATAGAAAACCGAATACAACTTGTAATTAGTACGGGAGATGAGAATATGAAACCACTTGAAGGAAAAATAGCCCTTGTTACCGGCGGAACCCGAAATGTTGGGAAGGGAATTGCACTAGGTTTAGGCGAGGCTGGTGCAACGGTATATGTTACCGGAAGAAGTATTACGGATAATGATGTTAAAGGTATTACTTCCGCAGGCGGAAAGGGCATTGCCGTAGTATGCAATCATGAAAATGATGAGGAAGTAAAAAGAGTCTTCGAGCGTATCAAAGAAAAAGAAGGAAAACTAGACATTTTAGTAAATAATGCTTGGGGTGGTTATCATCGTTTACGTAACAGAAAAAAGTACAAAGGTTTTAAATGGAAAGAAGTTTTCTGGAAACAACCGTTGGAATTATGGGATGAGATGAATACTGTTGGTGTTCGTTCAAATTATGTTGCTAGTTTTTTCGCCTCAGAATTGATGGTTAAAAGAAAACAGGGTTTAATTGTTAATATTTCATTTTATGCAAGTCGAAAATATTATGGTAATGTTATTTATGGTGTCGCAAAAGCATCTGTTGACAAAATGTCCATGGATATGGCCGTCGAACTAAAACCACATAATATTGCTTGTGTTTCATTGTATCCTGGTTACATTGACGATAACAAAAATAAAAAAAACCCGAATGCTAAAAAAGAGTCCTCCCAATTCGTTGGAAGAGCAATAGCCAACTTAGCTGCTGATGAAAAACTAATGTTAAAAACAGGAAAAATATTGATCGCTGCTGAATTGGGAAAAGAATATGGTTTCAAAGATATAGATGGAACTCAACCTGAACCTTATGATACATTATGAGGTTTCCTATGTATGATCTATGCTATTCGATATGCCCCATCCTTAGATTTTTTGAACACGAGAGGAGAAGGGGGGGAGGAGAGAAGAGGGACAACACCTCCTTTTGTTGAAAGGGCCCCATGAAATAAAAAATTCCAAATTCTTTAATTTTAAAATAGTCTTTTCCTATACTTTCTTGATCCATGCCTCGAAATCGAGGCTTTTTTTATTCTATTTTTTTCTTCAAAAAATCCGAAACGGTTACAGACGATTTCACGGACATTGACTCGTCAACACATTTGAAATCGTCTTAGAATCCACGAGACAGAGAGTGCTTATATTAAGTTTATTAAAGATACACAATTCCAATTGTGTATCCTGCAAAACATTGCTATAGCAACGGTTAAAATGGTATAGTAAAGACTCGTAATACATGAATTAAGGCTAGCAAGCGTTCTCAACAGATAAAACAGGTCATTTCAGAGAGCACCTTGCAAACAGCAGTGAAAGTTCAATCATTCACAAGTAATTAAATTTTAGCATCATGTCGAAGGAGTCAATCAAAATGAATTTTACATATCCAATCCAACAAAAAAAGCAAATAAAACATTTGATGGAAGTTTATCCGCTGACCTCAAAAAATCGACTTCTGTTGGAGTTTGGATTGCGTACGGGATTACGGATCAGTGATATTCTTTCTTTCAAAGTCAAAGATTTACATAAACAAGAATTCGTTTGGGTACAAGAAAAGAAAACAAAGAAAAAGAAAATATTATTCTTACATCCAAAACTTCGTCAGTCGATCAAGTTGTATATAAAAACTGAAGGGTTAAAATCAGAGGATTATATTTTTTATTCTAATAAAAATCCCAAACAACCTATCCAACGCATGCAAGCTCATCGAATCATTTCACATGCAGGGGATATGATCGGTATCAGACCATTGAGTGCACATTCCCTCAGAAAGACATTTGGATACTGGTCCTATAAACAAGGGATCGACATTAGTTTGCTGCAAACCATTTTTCAGCATTCATCTCAAGCCGTCACATTGCGTTACATCGGGATCACCCAAGAAAACATCAATAAAGTCTACGAAACTGTAGATATGGGATTCTAATTGTAGTGATTTCGTAGCCTTAAGCAATTTAACATAACAAACGATCTATTCAGATTAATAGATCGTTTGTTATTAATCGTCAGATTTTCACTAAAAAAATGAAATTTCTATTGGATTCATCAAATTTTATTATTTAAGCGAAAAAGTTAAAATTTCAGATTAATTATGGTTAAAAGTTAAAATAAACCACTAAATGAACAATTTGTAGCAATAAATAGTATGAAATACAGATAGTTGCAAAAATTTTCCATATGATTTAACGAAGTGAAACACTCTTGTCCATGTTAATGTAGAGGAAACAGTATATCCAACTGTACGATCGTAAACAAACCAATCTTAGACACTAGATAAGAACAAAAAAGCAGGAAATGATCAATAATAAGATAAATAAATAAAAAAGATTGCTAAAATAGCTATAAAAATCAGCGAAAAAGGTAAGTGAGCAACAAAAGCGACACTTAAGGAAAAAACATTCTTTAGGTTTACATAATATATATTATACAAAGTAGATTAACTGAATTAAACTCCCTCTTTGTTCAATTTGAATCAATTTCAGTCATCTTATCTATCCGCTGTAAATCAAAATTGAATTAAATGGATCCTTTCTATATAAATCAAAAAAACGAACTGGATTTTAACAGTTCGTTTTTTTAAGTCCCACTATATTATTTTTCTAAAAATTTTGTCAATTGTGGTACAACTTGTTTTTTTCTAGACATTATACCTGGCAAATTGATTTCGCCATTGTTTATCGATTGATTAAAAGCATTTTCAACTGCTTCCGTTGGTTCACCATAAACTAAAGCCACAGAATCACTCTCTAGAATGTTTGTTATCACCAGTACATACAAATCGTATTTATCTTTTACAGATATGGTTTTCATAGTTTCCAATAATTCTTCCTTGCGATTTAACACGTCACTTTGATCTACTACGTTGACCTGACCAATTCGTACGGAATAGTCACCCATTGGAAATGTTTTTGCGTCTCCCTCAAGGATCTCTTCAGCTGCTTTAGAAATCACATTTGTACCTGCCTTTAACATATCTAAGCCATAACTATCAATTTCTGTTCCTGCGATTTCAGCTAATTCTTTTGCTGCTTCTTTATCCCGTTCTGTACAGGTCGGAGATTTAAATAGTAAAGTATCTGAAATAATTGCGGATAACATCAAGCCAGCAATGTTTTTGGGAATGGAAACATTGTTCTCTTTATAAATACTGTGAATGATCGTGTTTGTACAACCGACTGGTTCAGCACGGTAATAAACTGGATCCTTTGTTTGAAAATTGGAAATTCGATGATGATCGACTACAGACAAAATAGTCACTTTTTCAATATCATCTACGCTTTGTTGAAATTCGTTGTGATCGACCAGCATTACTTCGTTTGTCTCATTTGCGACAGTTTGAACAGAACGCGGAGCTTCTGTTTCAAAGTGATTTAAAGCAAAGTGTGTTTCTGCTCCAATTTCTCCTAGAACTACTGCCTCAGCTTCTTTCCCTAGCTGATTTTGCAGATAAGCGAAAGAAATTGCTGAAGTTACAGCATCGGTATCTGGACTTTTGTGTCCAAAAACAAGAATTTTACTCATTAGATTAACTCTCCTCTACTTTTCTCTATACATTTTCATAAACTAGTATAAGTGAATATGGGTTGATTGGCAAACAAAATCATTCTATATTGTTCAGCCGTTTAAAATAATCTTGTTCTTCATTATAGACTTCAAAAAAATCCAGAAATGCTTCTATACGTGGAATGAGCACCTTGTCTTTGCGGTAAACAAAAGCTAATTTAAAGAAAATAGGATCAGCAAATGAAAAAGCTGACAAAGAATCTTGAAGATGGTTCGCATCAACAAAAGACTTTGGTAAAGCTGTTACCGAATTAGTTTTCTGACTATATTGATATAATTGAGTCGGTGTAGATAAATAAGCTGAGACGGTTGGCATATCGAGCATATGTTTATGAAATTCTTTTTTTAACCAATCATTTATATAATATGTATCTGGGTAAAGTGTCCATACTTCAGCTGCTGTCTCCTCAATTTCGATAGTTTTCTTATTTGTCCATTCTTCTTTGCCATGGATAAATAACAACTCATCTTCAGCTATTTCTTTGATTCCATAGGCATTCCAATTCTTAATTGTATAATCCGGTAAATACATGATAGCTAAATCCAAGAAATTATTTTCCAGTTTATTCCATATTTCTTCCCGCGTAAGCATATAAAGACTAATTTGAATTTCCGGAGAAATCTTTTTATGTTGAATAATTAAGTCAGTAAAAATTTTATCCTCTAATGAAGACAACAGTCCTATTTTAATGCTTCCCTGTTTTGCGCTCGTGGTTTTTTGGATCTCTTCAGAGGTACTCTCCAAAATGGTATAGATTCCGTGTGTCATTCTTAACACGGACTTCCCCACTTCTGTTAAGTGCATTTTTTTGCCTGTAGTGTAAAACAACGGGGCTCCTGTAATTTTTTCTAGTTTTTTGATTTGTTGCGTTAATGCCGGCTGGGTGATTCCTAGTTTTTCAGCAGCTTTGGTGTAGTTCATTGTATCTGATAGCTCTAAAAAATAGTTTAATGTGCGATTAGAAAACATTTTATGTGGGTCCATACACTCTCTCCCTTTCGTCAATAAGAATATTCATGCAAAGTCTCTCCTTTCATAATAAGTAATATAAACAAAAAGAGCAATACAAATTGCTCTTTTTGTTTATATTTCGCTATTCTTTATTGATAATAGTTCCAATTTGTTATTTCATAGTTGTATATTTATCAACTTTTAAAATACGATTTGCATTATCAATTCTTTCTTGCGTCGGTGGATCGATATCTTTTAGTTTATACGGAATGCCCAATGCTTCATATTTATATATTCCTAGCTTATGGTAAGGCAGAACCTCTACTTTTTCGACACTACTTAATTTTTCAATAAATTCACTTAACCGTGTTAAAGCTTCGTCAGTATCTGAGCGCTCTGGTACTAATACATGGCGTAGCCACATGGGTATATTTTGATTAGCCAAATATTCAGCCATTTGTAAGATACTCTTATTAGAATGCATTGTATATTTTTTGTGAAATTCATCATCAATATGCTTGATATCCATTAAAACAAGATCTGTGTATTTCATCAACTCTTCAAAGCGTCCAAAGAAAGGTTCGTCGTAAGAAAATGGTTGGCCACACGTATCAAGTGCTGTATGGATACCCTCTGCTTTCGCTAGTTTAAATAAATCAATTAAAAAATCGATATGCAATAAAGGTTCTCCACCACTGACAGTGATCCCCCCATCGGTTCCCCAAAACGGCTGGTATTCCATTGCTTCTTTAAACATTTCTTCTGGTGTATAGGGTGTTCCTCCACCCATATTCCACGTGTCTGGGTTATGACAAAATTCGCAGCGCATTCTACACCCTTGCATAAAAGCGATAAACCGAATTCCGGGCCCGTCTACCGTACCAAAACTTTCAGTTGAATGAACATAACCAATATTTTGCTTCGTCATCTTTATACTCTCCTTTATCATCTCGTTTTCTTATAAAAACACAAAATCAATTTTATTTTTTATTTCGTACTTTTATAAAAAAGGGAATAAGAACAGACCTTATTCCCTCTGATATTTGTTTAATTACATGCTACTGTGGAATGTGCGGTTAATGACATCTTGCTGTTGTTCTCTTGTTAATTTAACGAAGTTTACAGCATAACCAGATACACGAATTGTTAACTGCGGATACTCTTCAGGATGATCCATTGCATCAAGCAAAGTTTCTCTGTTCATGACATTAACATTTAAGTGATGTCCATCTAAGCTTACGTATGCATCAAGCATTTTAGCTAAGTTTTGTTTTTGAACAGTTTCTTCTTTACCTAAAGCTTTTGGTACAACTGAGAAAGTATTTGAAATCCCATCTAAAGAGTAACGGTAAGGAATTTTTGCTACAGATTTCAAACTTGCTAACGCACCATGTGTGTCACGTCCATGTAATGGGTTTGCTCCTGGAGCAAATGGAACACCAGCACGACGTCCGTCAGGTGTATTTCCTGTTTTCTTACCATACACAACGTTTGAAGTGATTGTTAAAATAGATGTTGTATGCGTTGCACCTCTATAAGTTGGGTGTTTTTTCACTTTAGAAATGAATGATTTCAATAAGTCGATAGCGATTTGATCTACGCGATCATCATTGTTACCATATTTTGGATACTCTCCTTCGATTTCAAAGTCAACGGCTATACCCTGTTCATCGCGGATAACTTTAACTTTTGCATGTTTGATTGCAGACAATGAGTCAGCAGTAACAGAAAATCCAGCAATACCAGTAGCCATAGTACGGACGACTTCACTATCATGAAGAGCCATTTCAACACTTTCATAACTATATTTATCGTGCATGTAATGAATAATATTTAATGTATTGAGATATAAACCGGATAACCATTCTAGAACAAGGTCATATTTTTCCATGACTTCATCATAGTCTAAATATTCAGAAGTGATCGGTTGATATTTCGGTGAAACTTGTTTTCTAGTTTTTTCATCTACACCACCATTGATAGCATAAAGTAAAGCTTTAGCTAAATTGGCACGTGCACCAAAGAATTGCATTTGTTTTCCAATAGGCATAGCAGATACACAACAGGCAATACCATAATCGTCGCCCCATTCTGGACGCATAAGATCATCATTTTCATATTGGATCGCACTGGATTCAATAGATACTTTTGCACAGTATTCCTTGAAGTTTTCCGGTAATCTTTCTGACCATAAGACTGTTAGGTTAGGTTCTGGAGCGGGTCCTAAGTTTGTTAGAGTGTGTAAGAAACGGTAACTGTTCTTTGTGACCATGTGACGACCGTCATGTCCAACTCCACCAATTACTTCTGTTACCCATGTTGGATCACCAGAGAATAATTCATTGTATTCAGGTGTACGTGAAAATTTTACTAAACGCAATTTCATGATGAAGTGATCCACGATTTCTTGTGCTTCTTCTTCTGTCAACGTACCGTTTTTCAAATCACGTTCGATATAAATATCTAAGAAAGTAGAGGTTCTTCCCAAAGACATAGCTGCTCCGTTTTGTTGTTTAACTGCAGCTAAGTAACCCATGTATAACCATTGGAAAGCTTCGCGAGCAGTTTGAGCAGGTCTAGCAAGATCGAATCCATAAATATTTCCTAATTCTTTCAATTCTTTTAAGGCTACCATTTGTTCGCTTAATTCTTCACGTGCACGAATAACGTCTTCTGACATTGTTCCATGTCCAGTATTGTCTTTGTCCATCATTTTTTCTTCGATTAAATAATCGATTCCATAAAGTGCGATACGACGATAGTCTCCGATGATTCTTCCACGTCCATAAGCATCAGGTAAACCCGTAATGATTCCTGCTCTTCTTGCGTCACGCATTTCTTTTGTATAAGCATCGAATACACCTTGGTTATGCGTTTTACGGTAATCTCTGAAAATGTGAGAAACTTCAGGATCGATTTCAAAACCATACGCTTCAGCAGAAAGTTCACTCATGCGAATACCGCCAAAAGGTTGCAATGAACGTTTGAACGGTTTTTCTGTTTGGAATCCAACTATTTGTTCTTTTTCTTTATTTAAGTAACCAGGGCCATGAGAAGTAATTGTAGAAACAACTTTTGTGTCCATATCTAAGACTCCGCCAGCTTCTGTTTCCTTTACATTTAAGTCCATCACTTGACTCCATAATTCTTTAGTAGCTTCTGTCGCATCTGCTAAAAATTCTTCTTTACCTTCATATTGAGTAAAGTTTTTTTGGATAAAGTCGCGTACGTCGATCTCGCTTTTCCAAACAGTACCTTTGAACCCTTCCCAATAAGCTTCTAATTGTTCTATACCTTTAACTTGTTCCATAATTGATAAGCCCTCCTAAATGTTATTGACTATAACAGTTTTTACAAGTTCAATATAACACATGAGCCTTGTTTGCACAAGTTCATTTCATAACAAAGTTATTCCAAATTGTAAACAAGCCTATAAAACGTTGTTAAACAAAGCTTTCATGTTGTGAAATAGTGCATTTGTAATTTGTGAATTTTTTGTTAACATTTCACTTTACAGCCATATAAGTTACCATACGACCTCTTGTATTATAGTACAGATAGATTCATATGTTAGTACAGAGAAGAAGAGAGTGCGACAAAAAACGTTCAAACCCGACCTCCACCTCACGGATACAGTATGCGGAGCTCTATTCGGGTCTGAACGTTTTAGAAAGTAAAGTTTGAGAAATGATTAGAGGCTGGGACTTTTGTCCCAACCTCTTCTTTTTCGTTCACTTATTCTTTTTTTTCATCTATTGGATCAAAGACTACTCGAAGCGGAATCAATTCAATTGGCTGTCCATCTTCTTTTTCGTCTAACACGAAGGATCCATTGTTATACCGGTCTACGGAACTATAATTGTTTACATCTATTTCAAACTTTTTATCTTTATCGGTCACGATCGTATATGTTTCATCGGCTGCAACTTTTTTCATTAAAGTTACTTGGTGCGATTTTGTCTTCAATTGTCTGAGCACGAGTAACCCTCTCTGCGCTCTAGATAATGGACTAAAATCTTGAATATTCATTTTCTTCACGGCGCCTCTATGCGTCACGATCAAAATATCCGTTCGTGAATCTTCTGGATAAATGGTCACACCATTGACCACAAAGTCGCCTGGTTTAAGGTTCATCGATTTTACACCAGCAGCTTTGGCTCCTACTATAGGGACCTCGCTCATGGTGTATCTCAATCCAAAACCACGGTTACTGATAAGGAAAATATCTGGTTCCTGTTTATCTTCCAGATAAATCACACGAACGACTTCGTCTGCTTTATTTTTCAATTTCATAGCCGTAAACGATTTTTTCTTGTAACTTCTTTTTGGTTCGAATTCTGCTGCGACGGTCTGCTTGATATACCCATTCTTAGTCACAAATACAAACCGATTTTTATCTAAAAATTCTGTAAGCCCATAAGCAGCAATTACTTTTTCATCGGGAGCTAACCGAATGGATTGCGATAAGTGGTGTCCCATATCTTTCCAACGAACATCTGGGATTTCGTGGACGGGGCGATTGATCACATTTCCTTTATTTGTAAAAATGATCATTTGATCAAGTGTCGTTAGTTGTTTCACAAAGAGTGGGTGATCGCTCTCTTTGACACCGATTTCTTCAGGTGAAGAAGCTCCATAAGAACGTAAGCTCGTGCGCTTGATATAGCCTTCTTTCGTGACAGAAACGATTGTATCTTCTTGAGTGATCAAGACTTCTGTGTCTACATTCAATTCTTCGATTTCTTTTTCGATTTCTGTCATTCGTTCTACTGCATAATTTTTCTTCACGTTATTCAATTCTTTTTTCATTAACTTATTTAGTATTTTTACATCATTCAAGATAGCTAACATTTCTTCGACTTTCTTGCTGAGTTCGTTTGACTCTTGTTGCAATTGAGTGATGTCGGTATTTGTCAACCGATACAATTGCAAAGAAACGATTGCTTCGGCTTGAACTTCTGTGAAATCATACGAGCGGATGATGTTTTCTTTTGCATCCTGCTTATTTTTACTTTGACGGATCGTAGCAATGACTTCGTCCAGTATGGAAATTGCTTTGATCAACCCTTCAACAATATGCTGTCTACGACGAGCTTTCATCAATTCAAATTGTGTGCGTTTTGTCACGACTTCTTTTTTGAATTTAATATAGGCTTCTAAAATTTTTCTTAAGCCCACTTGTTCCGGTCTTTTGTCAGAAATAGCGACCATGTTGAAGTTATACGATACTTGTAAGTCAGTATTTTTTAACAAGTAAGTTAAAATTCCCTCAGCATTTGACTCTTTTTTCAATTCGATCACTACACGCAGTCCAGAACGGTCTGATTCATCTCGTACTTCCGCTATCCCATCGATTTTTTTATTCACCCGGACCTCGTCTAACTTTCTGACTAAAGATGCCTTGTTTAATTCATAGGGTACTTCGGTAACAACGATCTGTTGTTTGCCTCCTCGAAGCGTTTCAATCGTTGATTGACAACGCACAACTATTTTCCCTTTACCTGTTTCGTATGCATTTTGAAGACCTTTTAAGCCTTGGATAATACCACCGGTAGGAAAGTCAGGTCCTTTTACATAATTCATCAGATCTTCTGTAGTGGCTTTAGGATGATCAATTAAGTGAACGGTAGCATCGATGACCTCCGCTAAGTTATGTGGCGGAATATCCGTTGCATAACCAGCAGAGATCCCTGTAGCTCCATTGATCAATAGGTTAGGATAATTTGCAGGCAAGACAACGGGTTCATGGGTCGTGTCATCAAAGTTTAAAACGAAATCGACCGTTTCTTTGTCGATGTCTTTGACTAATTCACTCGAAATTTTAGCTAAACGTGCTTCTGTATAACGCATAGCTGCCGGAGAATCGCCATCCATACTCCCATTATTTCCGTGCATTTCGACTAAGGGTTGCTTCATCTTCCAATCTTGACTCATACGAACCATCGCTTCGTAGACACTACTGTCTCCATGAGGATGATAGTTCCCGATTACATTCCCAACTGTTTTGGCCGATTTTCTAAAGCCTTTCTCACTAGTATTGCCTTCGACGTTCATTGCATACAGAATACGTCGTTGAACTGGTTTTAAGCCATCGCGAATATCCGGCAAAGCTCTTTCTTGGATAATGTATTTTGAATACCGTCCGAAACGGTCCCCCATTACTTCCTCAAGCGTTAATTCCTGAATTTCTGCTCTATTCTCCATCCATCATCACTTCCTCTTGTTCAGTTTCATCATGATACGAATCTTCTAAGACACGTTTATTTTCCAAAATGCTGCCACCCTCGGCTAAAGTGAACTCCACATGACTTTCGATCCATTTTCTGCGGGGTTCTACTTTACTTCCCATCAAGACAGAAACGCGCCTTTCGGCTTGAGCAACATCATCGATCGTTACACGAATAAGCGTCCGACTTTCGGGATTCATGGTTGTGTCCCATAACTGATCCGCGTTCATTTCACCTAACCCTTTATAGCGCTGTAAAATATAATTGCTTCCAAAATCTTTTTGGATTTTTTCTAACTCTTCATCTGTCCAGGCATATTCGATTTTCTCTTTTTTGCCTTTGCCTTTAGATAACTTGTACAAAGGTGGAAGTGCCAAATAAATTTTACCTGCTTCAATCAATGGTTTCATGTAACGGTAAAAGAAGGTGAGCAACAACACCTGAATGTGGGCACCATCCGTATCCGCATCTGTCATGATGACAACTTTTTCGTAGTTACAGTCTTTTATATTAAATTCTGGTCCAACACCTGCGCCAATTGTATGGATCATTGTGTTGATCTCTTCGTTTTTTAAAATATCTTGTAAATTCGCTTTTTCTGTGTTGATCACTTTCCCGCGTAAAGGTAAAATCGCTTGGAACTTACGGTCCCGTCCTTGCTTGGCCGAACCCCCAGCAGAATCTCCCTCCACTAGATACAGTTCATTTCGTTTAGGATTTTTCCCTTGAGCCGGTGTGAGCTTTCCGGAAAGCAGCGCATCGTTTTTCTTGCGCTTTTTCCCATTCCGACTTTCTTCTTTTGCTTTTCGAGCTGCTTCTCTTGCTTCTCTTGCTTTAACAGCTTTTCGCACAATTTGTTGACTCAATTCTCCACTTTCTGCCAAATAAAAGCTCAATTGTTCGCTGATGACCGCCTCGACTGCTTGCCGAGCTTCTGGTGTGCCCAATTTGCTCTTTGTCTGGCCTTCAAACTGCAACAATTGTTCTGGTATCCGAATAGATAAAACAAGGGCGATCCCTTCGCGTACATCGGTACCTTCCAAGTTTTTATCTTTGTCTTTTAATAAGTTTACCCCACGTGCATACTCGTTAAAGGTTTTCGTAATGGCCGATTTCATTCCCGCTTCGTGTGTTCCACCATCTCGTGTTCGAACGTTATTGACAAACGACAAAATATTTTCAGAATAACCATCATTGTATTGGAAAGAACATTCCACTTCGATCTCATTGATGCTTCCTTCAAAATACGTTATGGGGGTCAAGGTATCTTTACCTTCATTTAAATAATGAACAAACTCTTTAATTCCTTCTTCATAGTGGAATTCTTCACCTTCGCCAGAACGCTCATCTGTAAGTGTGATTTTTACACCTTTCAGTAAGAAAGCCGATTCACGTAAACGCTCTGATAAAATTTCATATGAAAAATCGATCGTGGAGAATACATCTGTATCCGGTTTAAAGTGTACAATCGTTCCATTTTTCTTTTCAGTCGTTTTCTCTTTTTTTATTCCGCCTTTAGGCTTTCCACCTTTTGCGAACTTTTGCACATATTTGAATCCATCTCTGACGATCGTAACAATCAACCATTCAGACAATGCATTGACCACACTTGCTCCAACGCCATGCAAGCCACCAGAGGTCTTATAACCGCCTTGTTGTCCAAATTTTCCCCCTGCATGTAATACAGTGAAAATAACTTGAACCGTTGGAATACCTGAGCTATGCATTCCAACAGGCATCCCCCGTCCATTATCTTTTACACTGATGCTATTATCAGCATGGATCTTCACCTGGATTTCATCTCCAAATCCAGACAAAGCTTCGTCCACGGCATTGTCCACAATTTCATATACCAAATGATGCAATCCTCTTGAATCAGTTGATCCAATGTACATTCCTGGCCTTTTCCTGACAGCTTCTAGCCCTTCTAGAACCTGAATAGACGAATCGTTATAGCCTGTTTGTTCTTTCATTATTATCATACTCCTTACACTGAATAGTGTTCTCTACCCGAATTTAAAAGAGAACAGAAAGAAAATGTTCAGAACTCTTTTTACCAAGTCCTCAACACTACTTAAAAAATCATTTCCTACTTATCATAGCATGAAATTTCAATAAGTTAAATTTTATTTTTCCAAAAAAGCGAAAGTATGTTCGATTTTAAAGTGGAATTGATTCTTTCCCCAAATCCATGGTAAACTAATACAGCTAAAACTAGAATAAGAGAAAGAGGGGTCTATTTCGTGGAAACAGTCATCCTGGTCATTATCGCCTATTTACTCGGTTCCATCCCTTCAGGGGTGTGGATCGGAAAAGCATTTTATAAAAAAGATATTCGCAAATTCGGAAGTGGAAATTCAGGCACCACCAACACATTTAGAGTCTTAGGTAAAAAAGCGGGATTCATCGTTTTCTTTGCAGACTTTCTAAAAGGTACTCTGGCTGCCTTGTTGCCACTAATGGTAGGGAGTTCTATCAATCCGATGCTCATAGGTCTGGCAGCCATCATCGGCCATGTATTCCCCTTATTTGCCGGTTTTAAAGGAGGAAAAGCTGTTGCAACTAGTGCAGGAGTTGCTATTGCCTATCAGCCAAGTTTTGTCCTGATCATGCTTGTCGTCTTCTTTATTATCTTATACCTCAGTAGCATGGTCAGTCTGGCTAGTGTGTTATCCTTGATCCTCGCTGCTTTTGCATCGTTGCTATACCAAGATTGGTTGTTCAGCTTCGTCGTCTTCCTATTGATGTTTATTGTCCTCATCAGGCATACGGAAAACATCAAACGCATTTTCAATGGAGAAGAAAGTCGGATATCTTTTGGCCTCGGACTCGGTGCACCCAAGAAAAAAGAGTAACTGTAGCTAAGGACTCAAACGAAAAACACTCGATACAACGTGGGATCTCGCTCTGCAACCATATGGGGGAAAAAGCTTCATCCATATTTCAATACTGCAAAACCTTGTGACCCGAAAGTTGGCATAGCGAGCATTTACATCTCCTTAGAAAATAAAAGAGTAGCGCTTTCATCTGTGAAATCCGATGAATGCACTACTCTTTTTATATAGAACAGTTGACATGCCGACTGGTCACTTTTTCTTCTTCACACTTAAAAGTGATCAAGTCAACGTGATCGTGTACTGCATATTATATGTGTCTTGAGGAAATAGGGACTGGATCCCTTTTTTCTCTTTTAGCGTTCCGTCAAACGCTACCGTATCCGCAATCCCTGCCCATGGTTCGATACAGACAAAAGGCGCTTCTTTTCCAGGTAGAGACCAGATGCCGGTATACGGTAATCCCTTAAAAGAAACCGCAACTGCTTTTGTATCTTTAGTAGAAACCAACCGATACGTCTGCATCGTCTCCAGGTCATTTTCAACAATCAGCGCATCTTGATCAAACAAGGAACGCTTAAGAGGCAAGGGCCTCGTTGACCAGTCGACTTGGTGGCTCGCTTTCGGGTCTACATGTGGTCCTTTCAGAGGCAGGACTGTACGCTTCAGTTTCGGGTCGATTTCAACGGCGTAATCTTCAAAAGTCAATTCTCTATCCAAAGGGATATTGAAAGCTGGATGCGCACCGATAGAAAAGTACAGTGTTTTTTTATCTGTATTGACTACTTCATATTTCACGTCGATCGAGGCTTGGGTCAGCGTATACGTGATACGCAGTACAAAGTTAAATGGAAAGTGTTTCAACGTCTCTGTGGATTCTTTTAACTCAAATACGAGCCGGTCAGCCGACTCCTGTATCAATGCAAAGTCGTTATCGCGTGCGAACCCATGTTGTGTAAGCGAATAGGTCTCTCCTTCATGTCGATACACATCATCTGTCAGCTTCCCTACGATAGGAAACAATACGGGAGCAGAACGTTTCCAAAAAACAGGATCCCCCTGCCAGAGGTATTCGATCCCATCTTTGACTAAACTTTTCAGTTCGGCACCTTTTGAATTGATTTTAATCTCTAAAGTGCCATTTTTCAGGGTACAGAACATTTGTTCGCCTCCTTGGTTTTGTTTATAAGATATAGCGGCTCAAATCTTTATCTGCAACGATATGGCCAATTTTATCATCCACATATTTTTGCGTGATGCGGACTTCGCCCATCTGCATGTCAGGCGCTTCAAACAAGAGGTCTTCCAGTAAACGTTCTAAAATAGTGTGCAGTCTTCTGGCACCTATATTATCCGTTTCTTCGTTTACTTCATAGGCGATCTCTGCAATACGTTCAACGGCATCCATTGTGAAAATCACATCCACATTTTCAGTGCCGATCATTTCTTTGTATTGTTTAACTAAAGCATTTTTGGGTTCTGTTAAAATTTTCACGAAATCTTCTTTTGTCAAATCATCTAATTCAACACGAATGGGGAAACGTCCCTGCAATTCGGGAATCAAATCACTCGGTTTAGACATGTGGAATGCACCTGAACCGATGAAAAGAATATGATCCGTATTCACTACACCATATTTCGTATTGACGGCACTTCCTTCTACGATGGGTAAAATATCGCGCTGGACTCCTTCTCTGGAAACTTCTCCAGACTGGTTGCCTTTGGATGAGATTTTATCGATTTCGTCAATGAAAATGATCCCACTATTTTGAACTAAGTTGATAGCGTCCGCATTCACATCTTCCGTATTAACTAATTTCTCAGCTTCTTCTTCTGTGAAGATTTCGACGGCTTCTTTTACGGAAACTGTCCGTTTCACTTTTTTCTTGGGTGTCAATGCACCCAGGGTCTCGCTTAAGTCGATCCCCATTTGTTCCATGCCCGCATTCATCGGATTGGGAGCTGACCGTTTTGTCTCCTCTATTTTGATAGTCACCTCGCGTGCATCCAGTCTGCCTTTTCGGATTTGGTCTTCTAATTCTTCCCGTTTGGTAGAAATTTCTGAAGTAACTTCTTCTTCCTCTTCTTCTTGTTGTCCACCAAATTGATTCGGGTTCACTCCCATATTTTGGAACATGGACTCGAAAGGATTATTCGTGTTGGCTTTCTTTTCTTTTTTCAAACCGGGAGCAAGAGCTTTCGCTACCCGCTCGATTGCTATTCTTTCTGCTCTGGGACGGACAGACGCATGTTGCTGTTCTCTAACAATGCGGATCCCCGTTTCTGTCAAATCACGCACCATTGATTCTACGTCACGGCCAATGTACCCAACTTCTGTAAATTTTGTGGCCTCCACTTTTGCAAAAGGAGCTTGAACGATTTCTGCTAACCGACGAGCAATTTCTGTTTTCCCAACACCTGTTGCCCCGATCATTAAAATATTTTTAGGCGTGATTTCTTTTTGCATCTCTTCAGATAATTTCAAACGACGGTAACGATTCCGTAAAGCAATTGCAACCGATCTTTTAGCGCCATTTTGTCCGACAATAAACTTATCTAATCGTTCTACGATTTCTTTTGGAGTTAAATCATCATTTGTATACATATTTTCCACCTCTTAAAGTTCTTCCACAATTATATTGTGATTAGTATAAACGCAGATATCCGCTGCAATGGTCAAACTATCTTGTGCAATTTGTGCTGCTGATAGATCCTTACCGTGTTTCTTTAATGCACGCGCGGCTGATAAAGCAAAGTTTCCACCCGAACCGATAGCTAAAATGCCATCATCTGGCTGGATGACTTCCCCATTCCCCGAAACGAGCAACATATCGTCTTGATTCATCACGATCAACAATGCTTCAAGTTTCTGCATCATTTTATCTGAACGCCATTCTTGTGCCAACTCCACAGCTGCACGCATCAAATTGCCCTTGTATTGATTCAAATAGCCTTCAAATTTTTCTTCCAGTGTAAAGGCATCCGCTACACTTCCTGCAAAACCGACCAAAACTTCATTATTGTAAATCCGTCTAACCTTTTTTGCCGTGCCTTTCATGATGACCTGTTCGCCCATCGTTACTTGCCCGTCACCAGCCATAGCTGTTTTGCCATTGTGTTTGATTCCGAGAATCGTTGTTGAATGAAATTCTGTCATTGTAATTCCTCCAGTTAACTTCTTGGATGATACTTTTTATAATCTTTTTGTAAATGCTCTTTGGTCACATGTGCATAAATTTGCGTGGAAGACAAGCTTGCATGTCCCAGCAATTCTTGCACCGTCCGCATGTCCGCCCCATTATTCAACAAATGTGTTGCAAAAGTATGTCTGAGCATGTGGGGATGAATGGATGCCGTCAGACTACTCTTCTTGATCACTTGAGTTAAAGCGTATTGAATGCCCGCCACTGTGATGGGATCTCCATGATGGTTAACAAATAAATACGTATGCTCTTTTTTATATTTTCGCATCAGCACATCGCGGCTTTTTTCCATATAATCCGCCAGTGCTAATGCCGCATAATGTCCAAAAGGAACATAGCGTTCTTTATTGCCCTTACCGTGTACTAGCAGGACACTCAATTCAAAATCGATATCTTCTAACTGAATATTCTTGCACTCGCTTACCCGAATACCCGTTCCGTACAAAACTTCCAGTAGCGCTTCATTCCGATAATCTAAGGGTTCCACACCTTTCACAGACTCAAATAATTTTTCCATTTCTTCAGAATAAAAGAAATTAGGCAAGCGCAAACCACGCTTTTTCATATTCAAGTAAGAAAAGGGATTCTCAAAAACGATTTCATTTTTCAATAAGAATTGATAAAAAGCGCGCAAACTTGATATTTTTCTTGAAATAGAATTCCGGCTATATTTTCGATCAGTTAAGTAGCCCAAATAAATCCGGGCATCTTGAACATTTACTTCGAAAAAATTATCTTCTCCGGTTTCTTGTAAAAAAGTCGCAAAATTATCAATGTCTTCTTTATACGCTCGAATCGTCAGCTGGGAATACTGTCGCTCGTGGGCCAGATAATTCAAGAACAAGGAATACACCTGCGTAGCATCCAAAAAAATCCCTCCTATAACTATACCAAATTAACTTTAGCATATCATAAGAGGGAAAACAATTTATGAAGATTTTATGTTTTATTTTTGAATTTCTTCTTCGTAGTCACAATTTTCACAGACCACTTGACTGGATTTTTTTGATTTCTTTTCAACCAAGTAATGATCGCACTTGGGACAGTTTCTCCCTACTGGTTTGTTCCAAGAGATGAAATCACAATCGGGGTAACGACTACAGCCATAGAACAACCGATTTTTCTTCGATTTTCTCTCAACAACTTCTCCCTCACCACATGTCGGACACTTCACGCCAATTTCTTTGACGATCGCTTGGGTATTTCGACACTCAGGGAAATTGCTGCAGGCATAAAATTTACCGTAACGTCCAATTTTAATGACCATCGGGCTACCGCATTTATCACAATCAAAGCCAGCAGGTTCATCTTTGATCTCAATTTTTTCAATATTTTTTTCTGCGTTCTCTACTTCTTTTTCAAAAGGTTTGTAGAACTGATCGATGACTTCGACCCATTCTTTCTTCCCTTCCTCGACCGCATCTAAATCTTTTTCCATCTCAGCGGTAAAGTTTACATCCACAATATTCGGGAAGAATTCAACGATGATACCATTGACGATCGTACCCAGTTCAGTCGGCTCAAACCGTTTGTTTTTTAAGGATACATAATAACGCCTTTGGATCGTTTCAAGAGTCGGCGCGTACGTAGACGGTCTGCCAACACCTTTTTCTTCCAGTGTTTTGATCAAGGTAGCTTCACTGAAACGAGCAGGCGGTTGTGTGAAATGCTGGTTTGGTTTCAAGTCAACTGAGGTGACTGTGTCGCCTTCAGACATCTCTGGTAACAGATTGTCTTTCTCCTTCTTGTCATCATCGCTGCCTTCAACATACACTTTTTGATACCCGGCAAACTTGATGGTCGAACCATTCGCTCTAAATTTCACGCCATTTTGAATAATATCTACGCGTACCGTATCATAAACAGCTGGAGTCATTTGACTAGCGATAAAACGTGACCAGATCAAATTGTACAGTTTGTACTGATCTTTTGAGAGGTAACTTTTGATTTCGCTTGGTTTTCTTAGCGCACTTGTTGGACGAATAGCTTCATGGGCATCTTGTGCTGTTTCACTATTCTTTCCTTGACGCGGTTTCACAGCTGAATACTCCTTGCCATAATCATTCGTGATCAATTCGGCAGCTTCAAACTTAGCTGTATCAGAAATACGAGTGGAATCCGTACGCATATACGTGATCAATCCGTTTGTTCCACTTTTGCCCAAGGTGATCCCTTCATACAGTTGTTGAGCAACTTGCATGGTCTTCCGGGTTCTGAAATTCAATTTCCGTGCTGCTTCCTGTTGCATACTACTTGTTGTAAACGGTAAGGAAGCATTTCGCTTCCGTTCTTTTTTTATGACAGACTCAACGGTCCAGTTGTCAGAATCCAATGTGCTTAAGATTTCTTGGACTTCTTCATTCGTTTTCAATGCTTTTTTCTTCTTGTCGATTCCATAAAAAGAGGCATCAAATGTCTTTTTCTCTTTTTTGAACTTTCCTTCGATGGACCAGTACTCTTTTGGAACGAATGCTTTGATTTCATTTTCCCGATCGACAACTAATTTCAACGCAACCGATTGTACACGTCCGGCACTCAACCCTTTTTTTACTTTTTTCCACAAAATCGGGCTGATACTGTACCCCACTATGCGATCTAAAATACGTCGGGCTTGTTGAGAATCAATTAGATCTTTATTTAAATCTCTCGGTTCTTTAAAGGCATTCTTTACAGCCTCTTTTGTAATTTCATTAAAGACGACACGATTCTTTTCTTCTCCATCTAATTTTAATAGATGGCTCAAATGCCATGCAATAGCTTCCCCTTCTCTATCCGGGTCAGCTGCGAGGAAAACTTTTTCCGCTTTTTTAGCATGCTTCTTTAAATCCTTGATCAAAGGACCTTTCCCACGAATGGTGATATAATCGGGTGCATAGTTTTCATCGAAATGAATCCCCATCCGACTTTTTGGTAAATCACGAATATGACCCAAACTGGCCACCACTTTATAATTTCTTCCAAGATATTTTTCAATCGTTTTTGCTTTTGCAGGTGATTCAACTATCACCAAATATTTATATGCCATGGAATTCTCCCTTCGTCCGTAGGGTTTTAAACCTGATTGTCTTGTCGTATTCAATAATCGCTTTTCATCTTATGTCACAAATAGGCGCTTTGTCAACTAATGAATGTTATTTAATTCGGTCAAGCTCCAAAAAAGAGCCTGATTTTTCATTGTTTTTTCATTCTAAGTCAACTCAGCAAAGACATCTTCGGTTGTTTGAATCAATTTTGCTCCCTGCTTAATTAATTGATTTGTACCTACCGATGTGCGTGAAAAAACACTTCCGGGGACAGCAAATATTTCTCTGCCTTCTTCTAAAGCGAAAGCGGCTATATGCAGACAGCTGGATCGTTCTTTTGCTTCGACCACCATGGTCCCGAAGGAGAGACTCGCCAGTATCCGGTTCCGCATCGGAAAATGTTCTTTTCGCGGTGGAGAACCCAAGGGATATTCCGAAAGGACCAATTGTTCTTCCAACATATTCCGTTGCACCGAAAGATGTTCCTTAGGATAGCACACATCCAGACCGCATCCTAAAACAGCGATTGCTTTGCCATTCTGACGTATAACTTCTGTTTGAACTGTGAGTTCGATCCCAGTAGCTAATCCACTCACAGACACCCAATCACGGCAGACAATAGCAGGTATGCACTGTTCCACTACTTTTATTCCGTATGAGGAAGGGTGACGGGTTCCAACAATGGTCAATTTCTTTCCCAGCAAGTAGGCTTCCTTTCCTTTGAAAAACAAACCCACCGGTGGATCGTAACTATTACGCAATGCTGTTGGATACAGCGGATGAAAAAGAGATATCCATCGGACACCTTTTTGAAGCAATTTGAACTCCTCGTCCGCACCATCAAATTGTTCAATGGCTCGCACCAGTTTCTGCTTCATTGCGCAGGGCAGGTGTGCTTGACGGATAAATGCAGAAACAGTCGTTGGCTGATACTCTAAATAGACATCCAGCAGTGTCAATTTGAGTTGATTGCTTATACCCTCTTGATGAGACAGGAAAAAACACAGGGAATCTACGGTAGAAAAAAACATAAACACTCTCCTTTGCACATTAAGTACGCAAAAAGAGAGTGTTATTGTTTAGTAGATCAAATCTTTAACTGGTTGAAAACTTTTTCGATGAATAGGGGTCACACCGGCCGTTTGAAGTTGGTTCAAATGTTCTTTGGTACCATACCCGGCATTTGTAGCAAACCCATATCCTGGATATTCCAGATCATATATTTCCATCATCCGGTCACGTGTAACTTTTGCAATGACGCTTGCAGCCGCAATCGATACGCTCTTGGCATCCCCTTTAATGATTTTTGTTTGAGGTATTGGCACTGCCAATTGCATGGCATCGATCAATAAATGCTCAGGCTGAACCGCCAGTTGATTTACAGCTTGAAGCATGGCTTGTTTGGATGCTTCATAGATATTTATCTGATCGATTCGTTCGGGTGTGATTTCGCCCACACCTACTGCTAGAGCTTTAGCATAAATTTCTTTATAAAAATTTTCTCGTTTTTCTTTTGATAACTTCTTTGAATCATTTAAGCCGGGCAATGTGAAATCTGCAGGTAAAATCACTGCTGCTGCGACTACCGGACCAGCTAACGGTCCCCGTCCCACTTCGTCTATGCCCGCAATATAGGTTACGCCTTGTTTGCGATAATACTCCTCGTATTTGTTCATAGTGATCCAAAGCTGCTTTAGTTGAGCTTCTTTCAGTTGTTTTTTCTCCCAACTGATCAACGCCTTTTGGACCCCTTTGCGCGGATCCTCAAGTAGTTCTTTATATAAAGGATCTTCTTTACTTGAAACAGAAGCTAACAAAGAAGGGATCTCTTTTATTTTGTAACTAGTCATCCGCATCCAACTCATCATCTACAAAATCAAAACTAAACCGCCCGAGTGTACCTCGTCGCAATTCAAATAAAAACATTTCCGCAGCTCTTTCATGGTTTCCAAGAAAACCTCTTTTATCAGAAATTTTGATCAATAAATCGGGTAGTGAAAGTTCTGTTTCCTCAGCTTGATCAAAATCATAGCGGCGACTGATTGCTCCAGGGTAATGCTGAACCAGCATTTCCATTCCATATAATGCAATATCATCTAGCCGGAGCAAGGTATCTTTGATCGCACCGGTCAAAGCCAAGTTCTTTCCGACCACTTCATCTTCAAATTTAGGCCATAAAATACCTGGTGTATCCAGTAATTCTAATTCTTTGCCGTATTTGATCCATTGTTGTGCTTTAGTTACCCCAGGTTTATTTCCTGTCCGAGCAATATTCTTGTGTGCAAAGCGATTCAATAAAGTCGATTTCCCAACGTTTGGAATCCCTACAGCCACTGCACGGATCGCACGTGGTTTCATCCCTTTTGCTCTTATTTTAGCCATTTTCGGCTCTAAAACTTTTTTAGCAAGAATGATGACATCTTTAATTCCTTTGCCCTCTTGAGCATCGATTGCAATAGCTGCGACTCCTTGTTTTTCGTAATGACGAATCCATTGCGCTGTAACTTTAGGATCTGCCAAATCTCTTTTGGTTAAAATGACCACACGTGGTTTTTGATTGATCAGTTTATCTAAATCCGGGTTCCTACTTGAATAAGGGATCCGTGCATCGAGTAACTCGAACACGATATCCACTAATTTTAATTTTTCTTGAAATTCTCTTCGCGCTTTGGCCATATGCCCTGGATACCATTGTATTGACATGTTTCTTGCCCTACTTTCTCTCTGTAAAGAAGAAAAGAGCCAACCGCTCTTTCAGTTGTTCGCTCTTTTCTTACTCGCTTAATTATTTAAAACATTTCCAAATTTATCCAACGGCCAGAAGCGCCATTGGGTTTCCCCAATGATCGCATCTTGGGAAACGAATCCGAATGAACGGCTATCTTTCGAATTATTCCGATTATCCCCCATAACAAAGTAACTTTCATCGGGAACAGTTGTAGCACCTGTCAGCATTTCTAAATCAAAATACAGCGAATCATTCCAGTCCTCGTATATCTTTTCATCATTCTGAAGGTATGTTTCAGGGATCTCTTCTCCATTGACGAGTAGTGTATTGCTATCAAAGACGATTTCGTCTCCTGGAACACCGATCACCCGTTTGATGTATTGATGTTCCAAATCATCCGGAGCGGGGAACACTACAATATCAAATCGTTCAATAGAACTCACTTTGTTCAAAATCAAACGATCCTCGTGATGGAGCGTAGGTTCCATAGAAGCACCATCTACACTGACCGGAGCAAACAAGAAATACCGAATTCCAAAAAACAGAAGAAACAAAAAGAGGATATAGAGAACGGTATTGAGTAATTCTTGTAAAAATGTTCTATTTTGAGTTTCTGTTTTTTTTGACATAGTTCTCACTACTTTCTTCTTTAAAAATCACTTGTAAAGCGATCAAAGGGATAAAAAATCACTTGAACTTCTCCAATAATGGCTTCACTTGAAATTGTTCCATAAAAGCGGCTATCATAGCTGAATCTGCGATTATCACCTAAAACAAAATATTCATTGCTCGGTACTTCTCCTTCAGGCAATATTTCCTGAAGCGAGAAATCTGAGGTTCGTAATCCACTGGCTTCTTCTTGTGTAAATGTATTAAAATAAAATTCATTTATTTTTCGCTCGTTAATAAAAAGTTGATCATTTTGATAATGCAATCGATCCCCCGGTAATCCGATCACTCGTTTGACTACAGGTTGAGAATCACCATCATTAAAGACGATCGTATCAAATCGCTGTATTTTTGCTAACCGATTAACGAGTGTCACATCTCCTGACTGTAAAGTAGGAAGCATCGAATCCCCCTGGATAGTGATGGGGACAAAAATAAACAAACGTAAAAAGATAAAACTAGCCAAAAACAGAACAAAATAGGCTCTTGCCCACTCTCGTTTACGTTTCCACTGCTTCATATTTATCTCATCGACTTCTTTCATGAAAAGTATGTGCTACATACATTATAAAAGACTTTGCCACTCCGTTTCAAGCGACAAAGTCTGTTTCTTTTACATTGGACCATTGAAATGGCCTAAATGTGTCAGTTGGATTCCAGTTGTTTTTTCGCTTCGTCGTACTGGACATCATTTTCTTCGATTAAAGATCTCAATGCATCCACTAGCGTTGTTGCGGTATTACCGGTGACGATACCCGTTGCTTCGATTTCATTCTCACTTTGGAATGCTTGAATGGCCTCTTTGGTCGTTTCATCAAAATACCCATCAACTGTGCCCGGATCATAATCCAATGCAGCTAGTATCCCTTCAAGATTTTTAATTTCATCAGACATGTCATTCAATTGATAAGTTTGCGTGCTGTCAATTAGAAGAAAGTTCACGTATTCCGGTTTTTCCACTTCAATTGTCGGTTTGATTCCTTTTTCGTGAACCCACGTACCCGACGGGGTCAACCACTTACCAATAGTCATTTTGATTTCTCCAGTACTGGACAATTCCTTAATATTTTGAATAGTTCCTTTTCCAAAAGTAGTCGTACCGATCAACGGAATATCCGCAGACTCATTCATAGCTCCAGCTAAGATTTCAGAAGCACTCGCGCTCCCTCCATCTATTAAAAGGACAGCCGGTTCGGTTACTTTAAAATCACCATATACTTCTTCTGTGGCTGTATATTCAAATGGTTCTTTAGTCCCAATCTGTTCCTGAACAAGAATATCTCCTTCTTCAACGAATATATTGGATAATTCCAATGCTGTAGAGAGTAAGCCACCTGGATTGCCACGGACATCAAAAATAAATTCTTTTGCTCCGTCAGCTCTCAGACTTTCAACTGCCTGGACTAATTCATCATATGTCGGCATCGAAAAATTTGTGATTTGGATATAGCCGATTTCATCATTTTCCTCATCCATTGAATAGAGTATAGTCTCAACAGGGATGGAGTCTCTGACAACAGTTACTTCAAACTCATTTTCGCCTCGCTGGATAAGTAGGGAAACTTCAGACCCTTTTTCCCCGCGTATTAATGCAACAGCTTCGTTTAAACTCAATCCGGAAACAGATTCACCATCTACTTCTAAAATTAAATCATTTGGCAACAGACCTGCTGCTTCAGCCGGAGAATCCGGAATCGGCGAGACGATTTTTACAAATTCGCCTTCTTTCATCACTTCGGCGCCTATTCCTTCGAATGAGCCAGAGATGCTTTCATCAAGCATTGCTTCTTCGTCAGTGTCGATGTATTCCGTATAGGGATCCTCCAAAGATTCGGCCATCCCCGTAATGGCTCCTTCAATCAGCACGGCATCATCGATTTCCTGAAAATAGTTTTCTTTCAAAATGCCGTATGCTTCATCAATGGAAGCAAAATCCAACGAACGACTTTCTTCTGTTCCGGTTTCTTGACTTGTAGGGCCAGCAGGAGAAGTATTTCGTCCAGTTGTGAACCAAATAGTCAACACAACAGATAAAACCGCTACAATTATGAGGGAGACAATATACACGCTTGTGCGAATCCCTTTCGATTGTTCATTCGGTGATCGATTCATCTTTTCTCCCTCTTTTCTATTCGCTTATTTCATTTTAAGAGCTGTTTCTAGAGCGATTACCATCATATCGTTAAAGGATGTCTGTCTCTCTTCAGCTGTTGTTTCTTCCCCTGTAACCAAGTGATCACTGATCGTTAACAGTGCTAAGGCTTTTTTGTTGTATTTCGCTGCAAGAGAGTATAAACCGGCAGCTTCCATTTCAACAGCCAAGATACCGTATTCGGCTAATTTACTTTTATCTAACTCTGCATTATAAAAGCGATCCGCACTCAATACGTTTCCTACACGGATGTTCATGTTTTTACTGACTCCGATTTCATAAGCATGACGCAACATATCAAAATCAGCTAAAGGCGCGAAGTCAACTTGGTTATTAAAGATATGACGGTGAATACTTGAATCTGTTGTTGCACCTTGTGCTAAGACAACGTCTCTGATTTTAATGTCTTCTTTCATTCCGCCAGCTGAACCTACGCGCATGAAATTTTCCACGCCATACTCTTGGATCAGTTCCTCCACATAAATCATTAACGATGGAATTCCCATACCTGTTCCTTGGACAGAAATACGTTCTCCTTTATAGGTTCCTGTGTACCCAAACATATTTCTCACTGTATTGTATTGTGATACATCTTCCAAAAAAGTTTCTGCAATGTATTTAGCACGCAAAGGATCTCCAGGAAGTAAAATTGTTTCTGCAATTTCCCCTTTTTTCGCATTAATATGTGTACTCATCTAATAAATTCCTCCTTAAAATATTTTATCTATTATAGTTTAACACTTTTCCAAGTAGATTTCCCAGGCTTTGTCAAAAGTTCGCATACTCTGTAAGTAATGACCGTTTAATTCTAAATAGCGACTAATTTCCTCGTGATCCATCGATTGTTTTGGAAAGGAGCCATCATCAAAAGCAGCATTGGCAAATTGAGTCACTTCATCCCTTTTATGTGGGTCTCTTTCTGTCATTAAATAGTGATAAAACGATTGTGTCATGTGGTCTTTTCTCCTTTTTCTAAGACCCATCGATCCCGTTCTTTTTTTTCTTGTTTGTAGCGTAGCCTATCTTTCTTGTGAAAATCTTGGTGTTCTTCTTCTGCATCATAAAAAGGAACAACGTGTTCAATTTGAGTCACGATCGGTTTCTTATACAATCCAGATGATTGCAAGGTTTTTTTCGAGGCCTCAGCGATTATTCGTTGTTCGGTATCTTTGACAAAGATGATCGGACGATAACTATCTCCCCGATCCTGAAATTGTCCCATCGCATCAGTTGGATCCGTTTGCTGCCAATAGATTTGGACTAGCTCTGCATAAGAAATGATTGCTGGATCAAAAGTAATTTTTATTGCTTCCGTATGCCCAGACTCTTGACTTTTCACTTGTTCATAAGTCGGATTTTCAATGTGTCCGCCTGTATAGCCTGAACGAACCGTGCTGATTCCAGGCAATTCATCAAAAGGCGCCACCATGCACCAAAAACATCCACCGGCAAAAATAGCTGTTTCCATTATTATACCTCTCCTTTATTGAATGACTTCTTTTGGCATGAAGACATTCACTTCAATAGTATCCCGTTCCAAATCAATGCGTTCAATAGATAATTGGATGCCATCAGAGAATGACACTTGATCCAAATGGACCACGATGATCTTCAATTCACTGTTCATTTCCACCCAATCAGGCAGGGGCAAATGTTTTCCGATTTGGGTCATCGCAAACGAAATAGGTACATTCAAACGACCCACACTTAAATCTGTTGTTCGAAGCTGTAGATTCCCATTTTCTAAAACATAAGGATCCATTTCCAGAGAAAAGGGAACTGTAAATCCTAAAATTTCAACCTCTCCATTGAGTTTTGCGGCTTCTTCCAAAGAAAATTCATAAGCGACATCCGCATTCTCCTGATTATTTTGAATATACTGGTTCACAATATCTTCAACTTCACCCTTTCCAGTCGCAACTTGAAGACGAATTATTTCTCCTTCTGCACTGGTAACAGGATCAGTAGCCACAGGGGTTGTTTCAGTCGGTGAAAGTTGTAGGACAAACCAAACGACTGCACCTATATTCAATCCTAAAAGGATAAGAAACGCCCATTTCCACACTGTTTTTTTCTGTTTACTTCTTTCCACGTTGACACTTCCTCTTTTATTCTGTTTCAATGAACTCTGGGTTATTTGCAATAATGGCTTCATATAAAGCATCCGCCATTAATTGATACCCATGCTCATTTGGATGAAACAAGTCTTCCGTATACAAGTAGGGATGGACGAATTCCTCTTCTGTGGAGTCTGTAGGCAATTCCACGCCATTGATCAAATTATCAATGGGGACAAATGTCACTTGTTCATGTTCCTCGATCACTCTAGCTGTTTCCTCATTCCAGGAGTTCACGATATTCTGCATCGGTTGAATATCTGAAAAATAAAAATAATACGGATTGTATAGTCCATAAACATACAATTGTGCATCCTCATTCATTACCTTTAATTCGACGATCAACTGTTCTAAATTTCTTGAAAATTTCTTGATGACTTCCGCATATTCTGCTTCAGTCCCCTTTAAATTGCTCTTTCGAAAAGCAGCTACTAAATCATTTCCACCGATTGTAACAGAAACAATATCTGCTTGTGTGATTTTTGTCTGCATTTCTTCTTGAGTCTGTTTCTTTTCGAGCAGATCCTGTAATTCATCGCCCTTTTTACCGAAATTACTTGTGTAGACTTTTTCAATATTTCCAGATTCTTCTAAACGACTGGCCACTATCGGGATATACCCACCACGATATGTGCCGTCTCCTGTACCTTGCGTCAAAGAATCACCAATTGCTACGAAGTTCAGATTCATACGACGATACATTTGACTATCCTGTGTCTTTTCTTTTGCCTCATTACTATTATTACTTAGAGGGAGCAGGCTCAATAAGAAAAAAATAAATACCGCAGAGAAAGTCACTACCAAAGAAGCTATAAACGCCGACTTTATTGAACGCATTGCTCTCTCTCCTTTCCCAATTTCTTCAAAAATGTGTTACACTATAAGTAGGCTTGTGCAGTAATCAATAGAAACTGTCCTTTTAAACTAAACCTTGTTCGTTTATATAAAAATTCTCTACAAATAAGAGAAATAAATTTACTGTCTTTTGACCTTGTGCTATTATATCAAAAAGATACCCTCTTCGTACATAATTAGGCAGAAATAAATTTAATACATTAAAGGAGTGAGTTAGTTGGAATCAACAAATCAACTTGACAGAAAATATCTGATCCGTAACGAAATCTTAAACGCAGTCACGCATGGTATTGGAGCAATCATGAGTATTACCGCTTTAGTCTTGTTACTGATGAAAAGTTTAGAAACGGGACAAACTCTTCAAATCGTTTCTTACAGTATTTATGGTGGCTCACTGATATTGCTTTATACAGCTTCCACACTCTATCATAGTTTCACATTTACTAAAGCAAAAAAAGTTTTCCAACGGATAGACCACAGTAGTATTTTCCTTTTAATTGCTGGCACCTACACTCCTTATACTTTATTGGTCATCCAGGGAACATTAGGCTGGTTGTTGACTATTTTTATTTGGATGATTGCTATTTTTGGTGTCTTGTACAAATCGATTTGGTTTGATAAGTTCAAAGGTTTGTCTCTCTGGATCTATATCGGTATGGGTTGGGTAGCCGTATTCTTTTTGAATTCATTGTACAGAGGACTCGGTCTTCAAGGATTTCTCTGGTTGATCTTCGGCGGACTTTCTTTTAGTGTCGGGGCAATTTTTTATAAAATGAAGCATGTTCATTACATGCATGTCGTTTGGCATCTATTCGTATTGCTGGGAACCATCTGCATGTTCTTTTCAATCTATTTATATACCTGATCACATAACTAGATAAATCAATAAAAAAGCGGCCCTGATGAGTTCTTATCAGCGCCGCTTTTCTATTGGATTCTTTGTCCACTCGTGTTGAATCGTTTCTACCTTTTTAAGGAAAGAGAAGCTAGTTTTCTTCAGAAGTTTAGTGGATTTGTGCGCTGACTTCTGAAGATACAATACTTATCTTCAGAAATTTTGTCCGTATACTGTTCAACCCACGCAGTTTCTAAACAAAATCGTATCCAATCGTTCCTAAAAAATTGCTCCAGCCATCCAAATGTATATCTTAGGCTGATTTCCCATACTTCAACAAGCGCAGACCGTTTAAAATAACTACTAGGGTACTTCCCTCGTGAAGGATCACACTCAATGAAATATCAGTTAATCCTAATAGGCTGATCGTCACTAGAAAGACAACAACTGCCATCGAAAATAGGATATTTTGCCAAGTAACACGATTCATTTGAGTTGAAATAATGTGGGCTTGGACCAATTTGGACAAATTATTCTGCATGATAACCAAATCGGATACTTCCACAGCTACATCGGTACCATCTCCCATAGCAATTCCAACATCTGCACTAACGAGTGCCGGTGCATCATTCACTCCATCTCCAACCATTGCGATCATGCCATATTTTTCTTTTTGTTTATTTATGATTACCGATTTATCTTCCGGTAAGACATTGGCGATGACTTCGTCTATTCCTAATTCTCTAGCCACTGCCTCTCCTGTCATTTTAGAATCACCCGTAATCAAAGTGGTATGGACTCCTTGTTTTTTAAAGTAATCGATAGTTGTTTTCGCATGTTCACTCGGAGTATCCATCAGAGCTAAAATACCGATCACTTTTTCTTCTTCAGCTACATAGACTACAGTCTTTCCTTGGGTAGCCCAGTCGGTATTCAATTTACTGTATTCAGCCGAAACCGTCTCAAAAGAAGTCGGTTTTCCTATACGATAATTTTTCCCTTCATACATACCAGTAAGACCTTTTCCGATCTGGTTTGTCACTTCGATTTCAAGCAATTGTTTAGCTTCGAATTTTCTTAAAATAGCATCTGCTAACGGATGATTTGCTTTCTTTTCAAGAGACACGATTATATCGATCAGATCATCTTCATTCACAGAGTCAGAAAAATAATGATTCGTTACTTCTGGTTTCCCATGGGTGAGCGTACCTGTTTTATCAAAAGCAATTGCCTTGATCTTAGCTAAATTTGATAAATAAGAACTTCCTTTTGAAAGCACCCCTTTTTTAGCTAGGTTAGACGTTGTTGATAAAGTGACTGAAACAGTAGCCGCAGCTAGAGCACATGGAGAAGCCGCGACTAAAAGTACGAGGCCTCTATAAATACTTTGACCCCATGTCCAATCCAACAAGATAGGCCCTAATAATATGACAAGTAAAACCAATAGCAGAACTACATTCACATATTTTGGTTCGAATGTTTGTATAATACTGGCAGCTTTTGTTCGATTATTCTGATTTTGATTTACTAATTCGAGTATTTTAGAAAACACCGTATTTTTAGTCGTCTTTGTGACTTCCATTGTAAAAGTACCCGCACCATTGATCGTGCTGGCAAAGACTTCATCATCCTTTGTTTTCTCTTTCGGTATACTTTCTCCGCTAATAGACGATTCATCTATTGAAGTGCTTCCAGATAGAATGATGCCATCGATTGGAACTTGATCTCCATTTAAGACTTTGAGATGATCACCGATTTCAAGTTCCTTTACATCGACCACCTCTGTGTTTCCATCAGAAGTTAAGCGTCGAGCTGTTGTCGGATTCATTTTTAATAGGCTAGATATCTCGCTTTTACTCCTTCCTTCAGCATAATCTTCAAGAAAATGAGCACCCGAAAAAATGAGGATCAATAGTGCTCCTTCATTAAACTCGCCTAATAATGAGGCCCCTATCGCAGCCAGTCCCATTAATATATGTGAATTGGGAATGAACTTCTTTGCTCTTTTAGTATTTTCGATCGTCTCTGCAATACCTTCATTAAGAATGACGTGATATCCAGCTAAAATTAATGCAGTCAAAAATAATAGGTTTGTCAAAAACACATTTTCATTACTTAAAAACAATGCACCAATATAGAGTGATAAACCTATTAAATAAAAAACGATCGGTCCTTTCCCATGATTATGGTCATGTTCGTGACTCTCCTCATGATTTTTTTCCTGACTCTGTTTTCTTCCTTCGTGACTATTCTCCATAAACGAACACCTTCCTTAGTTAAAGGTAAAACGGATTGATTCCGTTTTACATATGTTGTTTCATTCATATGTATGACAACTCAACTTTAATCGTTCACTCCTGTTTTGTCAAGATGTTACACTAAAATTGTCTAACATTTATTGTAATTTCAACGAAAAATGTTATTGTTATATATGATTAGTTGTTCATTTATCAGAAAGGAAGGACACCAAATGAATGATACAGAAATTGTGACTGCAGATAACGAAACCATCCAATGTGTCAGTAAATTTTTCAAAGTGATCAGTGATCCAACCAGAATTTCTATTCTCTTTTTATTAAAGAAAAAAGAACACAATGTTGGTGAAATTGCTACTTCTTTAAATATGGAACAATCAGCAATCTCTCATCAACTCAACACATTAAAAAAATATAAACTAGTAAAATCAAGAAGAAATGGAAAGTCGATTTTTTATAGTTTAGATGACGAGCATGTATTCAGTATTTTAGAGCAGGTGATCAACCATACGCAGGAAACCAGTAAAAAATAGCAACAAAAAAGACATAGTTGTCAAGTGCAACCATGTCCTTTTTTATTGTATTTTAAACAAAAATACATTTATTTTTGTTTTCTTTCGTAAATATAAAAAGTATGGGGATAGCGATTCTTTTCATCAACTACGCCCTCACTTTTTTTCACCAGATCCCACTCATCATAATTGATCTTAGGCATATACGTGTCTCCAGCAAATGAATGGTGAATAACTGTGCGGTACAATTTGTCGACATCATCCCGGAATAACCTGAAGATGTCAGCTCCGCCGATCACATGGGTCTCTTTTTCATTTTTATTTGCGTAAGCGATCACTTCTTCTCTTGAATGCATGACTTCAGCTCCAGGATAATCAGCAGACAGATTACGTGTTAGGATAATATTTTCTCTTTTGGCAAGAGGAGGATTTGGAATACTTTCATATGTCTTTCTCCCCATAACTACATTCCCTGTTAAGGTGACTTTTTTAAAAAACTTCATATCAGAAGGCAAATGCCAAGGAATACTTCCATCTTGACCGATCACTCCATTTTCATCTTCCGCATATACAAATGTTATCATAGCAACGTTCCTTTCAATTGGTTGTATAGCGAAACCATCACACAGCTATCGGTGCTTTGATTCTTGGGTGGTGATTGTAATCTACAACTTCAATATCTTCCATTTCAAAATCAAAAATGCTTTTCTTCTCTGTATTCAGTTTCAAATTAGGTAGCGGTTTAGGTTCTCTCTCTAATTGTGTTTGGATTGCCTCGAAATGATTCGAATAAATATGGGCATCTCCTAGAGTATGCACAAATTCACCGACTTCCAACCCTACTTCATGTGCAATCAAATGTGTTAATAACGCATAGCTGGCAATGTTGAAAGGAACACCTAAAAAGACATCGGCACTCCGCTGATACAATTGACAGCTCAGTTTCCCATCCGCAACATAAAACTGAAACATCATGTGACAAGGAGGCAAGGCCATGTGTGGAATATCTTCTGGATTCCATGCAGTGACAATATGCCGACGAGAATGAGGATTCTTTTTTATGTTTTCGATGACATTTTTTAGTTGATCAATGGTTTCACCTTGAGACGTTTTCCAGGCGCGCCATTGAGCACCATACACATTTCCTAAAGTCCCAAACGCTTCTGCAAATGCTTCATCTTCTACTATCTGTGTAGTGAATTTTTTCTTTTCTTCTTTATATACTTTGTTGAAATCAGCATCTTGTTGAGCTCGATTACCAAAATCAGTCATATCGGGGCCTTTGTATGCATCGCTTTTGACATACCGTTCAAAAGCCCATTCATCCCAAATATGATTTTTATTTTGTAATAAATAGCGAATATTCGTATCGCCATGCAAAAACCAAAGCAATTCGCTTTTGATCAAGCGAAAAGCTACTTGTTTGGTCGTGAGTAATGGAAATCCCTTTTGTAAATCAAACCGCATTTGGTATCCAAACACACTTTTCGTCCCGGTATTCGTCCGATCCTCTTTGTATGTTCCGTTTTCTAGAATGTGTCGTGCTAAGTTTAAATAGTGTTCTTCCATTCCCCTCGCTCCTTTTTATTCCGCAAATTGACTTAAATATTCCCATCTTTCCATTTTTTCCTCTAGTTTTTCTTCGATGTTTTTTCCTTCACTTTCTAAATCGGCAATTTTTTCATAATTACTTCCAGCTAAAGCCATTTCTTCCTTGTTTTTTTCTAAACTCTTCTCCAATTCAGCTATATTCATTTCAATGGTTTCCCACTCTTTTTTCTCCATATAGGATAATTTCTTTTTCTCATCCTGTTGTGGGGGAGCCGGCTCGATAGCTTTAGATTGCGTGCTTTTTTTTGCAGGTGATTTTTTTTCAGCTTGTTTCTCTTTTTCTTCTTCCAAGAAACGTGTCAATTTTCCATAATACGTATCAATTTTCCCGTTGCCTTTAAAAACCAATAATTTATCGGCGGTTTTATCTAAGAAATACCGATCATGGGAAACAGCTAGAACAGCTCCTGTAAATTGTTCGATGTAATCTTCCAGAACGGTTAATGTTTGAACATCTAAATCGTTGGTTGGTTCATCCAGCAGCAATACGTTGGGTTGTTGCATGAGCAGTTTCAACAAATACAACCGGCGTTTTTCTCCACCAGACAATTTGCCGATCATTGTTCCATGGGAAGAACGATTAAATAGGAATTGTTCTAACAACTGTGTCACACTAATTTTTTCACCTTCGGCATTGACTACTTCTTCTGCCACTTCTTGTAGGTAGTTAATGACCCGTTTATTTGGGTCTAGTTCCTCATTCTGTTGGGTATAATAAGCAATTTTAACCGTTTCGCCAACGATCAATATGCCCGAATCAAGCGGTACTCGCCCAGCTAATATATTCAAGAAAGTTGTTTTCCCTGAACCATTTTCTCCCGTGATACCGATTCGATCGTTATTTTGTATCAATAAATTAAACTCATCTAGTATTTGATTGTCTTCTATCCGATACGAAGCATTTTCCAATTCCAATACTTTCGTTCCCAAACGGGAGCCTTTGATTGAAAGATCCATATCGCCTTGACCGGAGTCTTGGGAAACTTCTTCTTTCAAGTCTCCAAAGCGATTGATTCGCGCTTGTTGTTTTGTTGTCCGGGCTTTGGCACCCGTACGCATCCAAGCCAGTTCCTTTTTAAAAAGTTGCGTTTTTTTGTGTTGCATCAACGCCTCTGTTTCTTCTCTTTCAGCTTTCAAACGAATGAACTCATGATAGTTACCTGGATATTGGTACAGCGAACCATTCGATAATTCCATGATTTGATTGACTACGTGATCCAAGAAATACCGATCATGTGTCACAAGCAATAAAGACCCTCTATAGTTGGCTAAATAGTCTTCTAGCCAATTGATCATGTCAAAGTCAAGGTGGTTGGTCGGTTCATCTAAGATCAATAAATCTGGTGAGGATATCAGCACGCGTGCTAAAGAAACCCGCTTCAGTTGACCCCCAGATAATTGGTTGGCGCGTTGATTCATATCTGTGATACCCAATTTTGTTAAAATCGTTGTGGCTGTCGTACTGGCAAGCCAGGCATCCTGAGCATTCATTTGCTGTTCAGCTTTTGAAAAACGATCTTGTGCTTTCGTATCTTCTGCCTGCAGCATTAAATTTTCTAAAGCAACTTCGTATTCTTTCACCGTATTCATTAATGGATTGTCCCCTGAAAAGACTGCATCCAGAACTGTCTGATCCAAATCAAAATCTGGATGTTGTTTTAAATAACCCATACGGTAATTGTTTGGCTTTGTAATTGTCCCAGAATCTTTCGCTAAGTTGTCTGTCAGCACATTCAATAAACTTGTTTTCCCTGTTCCGTTGACACCGATCAAACCGATCCGTTCTTTTTCTTTAATAGAAAACGATATCGATTGAAATAATTCTTTGTCTCCATAAGAGAGGGTCAAGTCCGTTACTTTTAATTCTATCATCTGTTCCAATCAGTCCTTTTCATAAATTCAATTGTTCCTAGTTTACCATATTTTTGGTCAAATATTCGCTGATTCGTTGGAAATCCCCTTTAATTTCTTCATTTAGTGACGGATTATACAAAACAGCTGCCGGATGATAGGTCACCAAAAGAGAATATTCTTTCTCACTCCGGATATACTTCGGTAAGTTTCCATTATTCCAAATCAAAATCTTTTCTTTGAAAATTTTCCCGCGCGCTTCCTTTAGTGAGTAGCCATCCCCCAATACTCTTTTCAATGCCACGTTCCCCATTACGATCACTAAAGAAGGATCCAATCGTTTCAATTCCTCGTCTAATAACCAGGCATGCGCATCGATTTCTTTTTGTACAGGCTTGCGATTGGGTCTTTTCTCCACTATTTCATTCGTTTTTCTGTCCATTTTATTGACTACTTTAAACGGACGGCTACGAAACACACTGGTTACAAAAATATTTTCACGCGTCAAGCCGATCCGTTCTAGATTGGCATCGAATTTTTTCCCTGCACGCCCTGAAAATGGCTTACCGGAAACGACTTCTGTCTCTCCCGGAGCTTCGCCCACAAATACACATTTTGGTCGGAGAGAACCTTGGCCCTTCATAAAGCCTTCAACAGCATAGTCTTGAACGAGCGCTAGCGCTCGGATTTTCATCTCTTCTGTAATGATCGATTGCATTGCTGCTCACCCTCTTTGGTTTAGTTTCATGAAAACGGTTTAATTTCCATTGACTGTTTCATCTATCTTCAATATAATGAGACTAGCAATTCTTGTTCAGTTTAGCAAGAGATTGCAATAGGATTTGGGGGGATTCACAATGACAAATGGAACTGTGAAGTGGTTTAGTAACGATAAAGGCTATGGTTTTATTCAATACGGCCAAGATGAAGATGTATTTGTACATTTTACTGGAATCGATATGGAAGGATTTAAAACGTTAAATGAAGGACAATCCGTTCAATTTGAAATCGTAGAAGGTAACCGAGGACCCCAAGCAACAAATGTGACCGTTGTAGAAAATTAAAGATTCAAAAAGGAGTTCTTTGAAACGGTCGTTTCGAACTTCTCCTTTTTTTTAGCTGATCGAAAATCAGTTAGAAAATCCGCTGTTTATTAAAATGCTGCTCAGCTGTTGCTTTTTCCTGCTATTTTATACGAAAGGACACGTGCTTATGGTTCAAACCATTTCCTCGTCAAACCGGCTAAAAAAAATAGGAGGTAGTTGTTTGTTAAAAGTATATACAGATGCGGCCGTCAAACAAGATTTACCTGTTGTTGGGATCGGGATCGTGCTATCCGGCGAGGGTGAGTTTCATGAGCAGCACGCACGCACACTCCCCATAGCCGCCACCAATCACGAGGCTGAATTTTTAGCCATAATCGAAGCGCTGACCTTGCTGGTTGAAAAGCACTACACGGATCAGCTGCTGTTTTTGTACACAGACAGTAAAATCGCCGCAGATTCCATCAACAAACGCTATGCAAAAAGGAGCACCTTTTCAAATTCCCTCGAGAAAATCACCACTTTAATGGAACACTTTCCCGTTGTGGTAACAGAATGGATTCCAGAAAAAGAAAACCAGGGGGCCGATAACTTAGCTCGTCAGGGATTAAGGAAAGCTCTAGAACAGTTAACTGAAGAGAAAAAAAGAACAAACGACCTTCCCTAAAGAAGTTGTTTGTTCTTTTTAATATTCTCATGTGTTTTCCTGAATTTCTCAGCATTCGGACCTATTCATCTTCTTTAGGTAGATCCATCAAAGAACCGATTACAATTCCTATCAGCATCCCAAATCCTGATCCCATACTGATTCCAAAAGCCAATCCGATGCCACCACTGTTAAACAAACTACCTATAAGCATTCCTATCATACTTCCAGCAAGCATTCCAAAACTTATTCCATAACTTAAATAATGATTTTTAGAAGACTGGTCATCATTTTTTTGTGACACTTTGAAAACTCCCTTTTTTTCTTAGTCAAAATCCTGTCCACTGATAGCTTGAATAGCCTGGCCGAATGCATCCCATTCAACCGGAAATCTGTTGCTCCCATATTTGTGGAGAGTGGTCGTTTTTCTTAGGATATCTATGCTCCACTGTGTACCGTCTAAGATATATGGATCACTATACTCTGCTTTCCAGTTCAGTAAATTCATCTCTTTTAGCTTTTGTCTAAACGCTTCTATTTCAGAAGAAGGTAGGATTTTTTGCCCGGCTGTTCAACAGCTAGGCTATGTGACCACTTCATTTCCCGACTGTAAAAATCTAGTTCTACAACAATAAAGCCACTGTGAAACCCTCAGATTTCTGCTTTCATTCCCTTTATATCAGCGTAAGCTTGATCAACAGCTGTTTGGCGATCCCATTCATGACCACACTCGTTACATAAGTATTGCGGGTCTCCATCTGTTTTTAGACCTCCGCCGAGTTTTATTTTCCCCTCTTCAGCCTTTTTCATTGCATTCGCAGTAGGATGCCCATATAAAATATCGATCGTATCTAAAGAACCGCATTTGAGACATTTTTTATAGATGATCCCCATTTTCTCAGCCTCTTCCTGGTAATTTTTAAGTTTTGCTTCTGCCCTTTACACCTTTTATGACGTAAGGCAATCCCAACCCTATAAACCCACCGACTGAACCTAACAGGAAGTTACCTGTCAGCAGTCCGATGCCTATCCCGATAATGAAGCCTCCAACAATGAGATACTCATCCATCTCTTCGTCATCTTCCTCTATTTCTTCTATCTCGATTGGATCAGCACGTGTCTTTCTATCCTTTATCAACTCATCCAGAGAAACTCCAAACAGGTCACTTATTTTGATCAGCTTTTCAATTTCAGGGAATGCCTGGCCCGATTCCCATTTCGAAACGGATTGCCGCGTTACAGTCAACCGTTCTGCCAGTTTCTCCTGGGATAAGCCTTTTTCTTTGCGCAACGATCTCAATTTTTCAGAAAACTCCATTTTTCCTCACCTCACTTAAAATGATAGGGTACGCCCAGTTGAAACACTACCCACTCACGTTTGCTTTTCGTCAACCTGCAGTTGCAATAGCAGTTGATCAATGCACATTCAGCAAAAATCAGCATCGCCTAGGCACTATTCATTTGGAGAAGGTAGAAATAAAATGAATCACTCACCTATTGTTACATTTGCACGGACTGCCGGTTTTAAAGAGTCTTCCTATTTTTATACTGTACACAATATTCTACCCTTTGTGTTTTGACTGCTCTTTTACCTGATTCTCATAAGCATAGGCCCACTCAAACAGCTGGACGTCCTGCATATTTTTTCCGATAAAGGTAACGCCTACCGGCTCTCCTGAAGCTCTTTTCTGACCGGGAATGGTCACTGCCGGATAACCGGCGGCCGCGTAAAGGACCGTTGCATAGTTACTGAGAGTGACCAGTACATCTACCGTTTCAAATGCCTGATCTAGCGCTTTGCGTGCTGTCGCCTGATTCCATTTACTGGCTTCTATTATGGCTTTTTTTGGATACTGTTCTTCTAGCGACTGACGAATCAATTCCTGATTGTAAGGGGCAAAGTCGGCCTTCTTTTGTTCATTGAATGCAAAAATGTTGTCCAGCGTCAACCCGTTTTTTCCGTATGATCGGAAATAAGACTGGATACCCGAATGAAACTCATGCTTCAAGATACTGAGGTAATCCACAGTAAAGGCTGCAGCATCCACTGAAATGTGCGTACATATGGCTCCCGCATTTCTCAATTCTTCTTCTGCACGCGACACTATCTCCCCGTCTTCAGCGCGGTACACGTCTTGGACTGCCTGATTGGTCAGTATTCCCACTTTGATCCCGGACAAACTTGTTTTGTCCCATTTGGCTGACTCTTTCACATCTGCCATCGCTTTAAAGAGCACATACGTATCTTTGACCGTTCGCGCAATCGGTCCAGCCGTATCGTGTGTTTTCGAGATGGGAATGATGCCGTCCTGCGACACTATCCCCAGCGTTGGTTTTAGCCCCACGACACCGTTTTGACTGGCAGGATAAATAATGGAGCCGGATGTTTCCGATCCGATCGTCACTGGTGCAAAACCGAACGCTGCAGCGACCGAACTGCCTGCACTCGACCCACCGACATCAAATTCACCGTGTGCATTTTTTGTCTGGCTTCCAATAGCAGAATACCCGTTCGAACTGTCTGTCGACATAAAGTTCGCCCACTCAGATAAATTGGTTTTCCCTAAGATCAATGCCCCTTTTTCTTTCAATCGTTTAATGATTTCTGCATCTTGCTTCGGTTGAAAATCTTTTAATACAGCAGCACCTGCCGTCGTCGGCAAGTTTTTTGTTGCAATATTATCTTTGACTAAGACTGGCATCCCGTACAGTAAATCATGTGTATCAGCATAGGCCAATGATTCAGCCTCTTCGATCACTGTTTCATCTAAAGAAATTACGGCATTGTATCCCTTGTCTTTTAAAATCTGGTTCCAGAAACACATGACGATATCAGCATAAGACACTTGGCCGTCTCGCACCATTTTTTGTAGCTTTTCAATATCGCTGGATACCACTTCACTCATTAAATCTTCCTCTACAGCAAACGGTTCATACTCCAACGAAACTTTGACGGAAGATGCTTTCGGATTTCTGTACTGTTTAGCAATTTGTCCCTGTATGTAATCTTCATCAGCAGAACCCATTAGTCCGTTCCCTCCCCTGTCTAAAAAAGTTTTCTCTATCCAGTATAATGAAAAATCGCAGCAATGAGAATCAAAGTCGGAAATTTTGTCAGTGTTCTGACAAAATAAACCGATTTTTATCAGCCCAGTTGGTTTAACGAAAGAAGTTTTGCTTATAAGTGCTGAAACTTCTTTCGATCACACAGGTATCTAAAGAAGTTTCTTGATTTTTCCTGCGAACTTCTTTCGTTTCTCCGGAATCGAAAGAAGTTTTCCTCAAATTCACCAAAACTTCTCTCGTTTTTCGTTTAACAAAGCAGATTGTAGTATTTTTGTAGATAAAGTCGGAAATTTTGTCAGTGTTCTGACAAAATAAACTGATTTTTATGAGTCCAGTTGGTTTAACGAAAGAAGTTTTGCTTATAAGCGCTGAAACTTCTTTCGATCACACAGGTATCTAAAGAAGTTTCTTGATTTTTCCTGCAAACTTCTTTCGTTTCTCCGGAATCGAAAGAAGTTTTCCTCAAATTCACCAAAACTTCTCTCGTTTTTCGTTTAACAAAGCAGATTGTAGTATTTTTGTAGATAAAGTCGGAAATTTTGTCAGTGTTCTGACAAAATAAACTGATTTTTATGAGTCCAGTTGGTTTAACGAAAGAAGTTTTGCTTATAAGCGCTGAAACTTCTTTCGATCACACAGGTATCTAAAGAAGTTTCTTGATTTTTCCTGCAAACTTCTTTCGTTTCTCCGGAATCGAAAGAAGTTTTCCTCAAATTCAGTAAAACTTCTCTCGTTTTTCGTATATAAAGTATGTAGAAACAACAAAGAAGGAGTATATATCTGAATGATACTAAAAGAACGAACGAAATCGATAAGTTACCTGTTGCTGGAATCGTTGAATTACCGTATGAACCTTTCATTTAATGAAAAAAATCAGTATAAGAATCAGGTCAAGGGTTTTGCTGGTGAGCAAGTATTCGACGACTATATGAAAGAGGCTCAACTACCTGGTCTAATTATAAATGACCTGCTGATCAGTACCCGAGATACACAGTATCAAATAGATTCCCTGCTTATTACAGCTGACCATATTTATCTATATGAAGTGAAGAACTATACCGGTACGTATCATCATAGAAACGGTTCACTGTTTTCAGAATCGGGTCACGCATTGCAGGATCCATTAGCTCAAGCCAACCGGAAAAGAGCTTATTTATATAACCTGCTGTTGAATTTCGGTCACCAGACCGAAATTACTTCCTATGTGGTTTATATCAACACTGATTTTTATATTTACTCGTTGCCATTAAATCAGTCGGTTCTCTTTCTCGGACAACTACCAAATCATTTTCATGATTTGGTAAAAAAAACACCATCAGTTACTGACCAAATCAAAAAGATAGCTGATAAACTGCTCAGACTACATGACCACAATTTTCGTCCGCCTAATCTACCGGAGTATACCTTCGATCAGCTGCAGAAAGGGATCTTGTGTCCTAAATGCTTCTCATTTCAACACAGTGGTTCACGACAATTTTGTCTATGCTCTGAATGTGGGCACCAAGAAAAAACTGCTGAGGCCATTCATCGAAGTATAAAAGAATTTCGTCTCTTGTTTCCAGAGCTTATCCTTACGAAACAGTTTATCTATGAGTGGTGTGGGGGGAGTTATTCTAAATCGAGAATAAGAGATGTGTTGAAAAACAACTATCACATGCATATCATTGGTCGTGGTTCCTATTATAGTTGAATTCCCCATTCTTTCTCTAATCAAGCGGTCATTTTTCGCCTACGAAAAATTTCATCTTCAAAAAAGATTGCACATGTGCCCATAGCATAAGAAGTTTTCGTGATCCCCCTGAATACTTTTTACGCTTACTAGTTATCTATAGAAGTCCGTTTCTGTTTTGAATAAACTCCTGCAGATTCCCACCGGAACTGCAGGAGTTTTCAATTAAACGGTCTAAACTTCTCAAGTTCAATAGAATATGTACTGATCCTTTTCAGACCTGCTCAGTTTAAGAAACCAGTCGTCATGAGTTGAAGCCAAATATGAAAGTGAAAATAAACAATAGGATCGCTGTGAGACCCAGAACCCCTCCGAAAAAAATACTGACTCCTTTTACTCTTTCATTTTTTATTTTCACTCCGCTGATCATTAGGAGCACTGAAAGTAAAAAAATTATTGCCAATAGGACTAACACTAACCCTCTCAGATTTAAAAAATTTTCTATTTGCAATAATTCCATGGTCACATTCCCCTTTCCTCAAAATGAACTCTGCCCATGCACTCTTTTTTGCGTTCAGTTAAAGATCCCGATAGTCGATCAATTCCACATCGTACTCTCTAAACCACTCTTTCACTACCGGATCGATGGCCAGCTCGACTTCTTGTGGACGTGAAGTGGTGAGGCTGGATCCTTTCAAAATAGGTGCATCCAAATACCCTGGGTGAAGGATCAGCATATCTACTCCGTCTTCATGAGGCTGTTCCACTATTTCCTTTAAGCTTCTATAGGGATCATAATCTGGTTTACTGCTATCCATAGACATGTAGACATTTGTTCCGTTCACTTTTAAAGGATAGTGACCGATAGGAAATCCGGAATACGTCACTCCATATTTATCAGCTATCTGTTTGATTGCTTTTAAGAGAGTCGGATTGCCTAGTGCATGAACATCCATATAATCAGGTTTTCTCCCCATTAATTCTACAAAGCGGTCAAATTGAGCTTCCACTTCTATTAATGCTTCTTCAAAAACGACGAAATCATCAGCAGATCCCCGGTACACCTTGGATGCTTTAAATTCTCCTTTATCCGTTGTCAAGCTTGGTATCTTAGTGGGATCCGTCACTGGTTTCCCGGCACAGATCGTCACATGACACCCAAAACAGATGGGTTCATTTTTCAATAACTTTATCCCATGCGCCACTGCAGGCATATTGACCATAATGCCCACGTTAGCAACGATGCCTTCCTTCACTGCTTTTTCGATGCCATAATTGATCCCTTCAGAATACCCCAAATCGTCTGCACGAATTAATAATTTCATTTCTCATTCCTCCTAGCGAATTTTGTGTGCGGATATACGCTTGTTTTTTTAAAACTCTACCAAGCTGCGCTCTTCTGTTTTTGGATCCGGCAGAAAGAAAGTAGCCAACCCAATTTGAAAACATTCGCTCCCTTTAAGTATCTGCACGCTGAAATCAGTCGGTAGGATCTTTTAACCGCAAAGGAGCCTTTATTCTTACCTATAAAAAATGGTACAACTCAAAGTAAATCTTACTGTTGTAAGTAACTATCAGTGTACCCATTCCGGATGTATTGAACAGCCTCTTCACTCTCGTTGTCGTCCAGGAGAGTGAAAACACCTTGTCTTGTATCTAGTCTGTTGACCGTGTCTGTTTCCAGAATTTTTCATAGATGTGTGCAGAATCGTTTTGTGAAATAAAGCGGAGTTTGAATTCCGCGGGCAGCTCGCCTTCTTTAAATGAAATGGTCATATGTCCGAGACCTTTTTTCACGAGCCAGAACGTAGTCGACTGCGTAAACGATTGAATATTCTTCTGGGCGATAAACAATTGAACGGTTGAAAGTCCCTGGAATTGTTGCAGACAGAGAATATTCTCATTTATGCTGAACCCTTGCGCGCGACTCATCTTCCATCCGACTCCAATAGCGATGAAAAGCACAAAGACGAGCCCGGCCGCTACCCATTTCTCCCAGAAAAAGGACCCAACGACCAACGGGATGCCGCTGAGCAGTGTCCAACGCCAGAAATACCAGCTGTTGCCTTTTGACACCGCTTGGATGCGTGGTTCTTGGATGGGGATTGTCGGCAGAAAGTTGTTCAATTGAGTATATACACTGTCATTGTGAATCAGCGGGAATAAAAATACTTTCCGGATGTTCATTCCTCCGTCTTCTTTTTCCTGCCCGCCCATGATCAACAGTTCCACAGATGATCGGTGGAATATATTTCGGATGACTTGTTTGCGAATGCGGATCCCCTGGATTTTATTCAATGGGATCTTTTGAGTTTTTCGTTCAAACAATCCGTATTCTAGAGTGATTGTTTCCTCTTCTTGTGACGCTTGGAAATTGTAAAACAACACAAAGTTTTTCAGCACCGACAAAGCCCCGATAGCAGCGACCCCGACAGCCAGCAAGATCAGGAGCATCATCCCTTGAAAATACGCTAGGACCGAGTCGATTTGAGCAAAAATGCTATCTGGCAACCATTCCAACGCAAAAGTAAACAGCGTGACCAGTACAAAAATAGCCGTCACATCCGTCAAAGCATACAAGCCGATTTCTCTGTTGGTCAAATGAAACCTGGTCTGGCTATGATCAGAAGGCCGGTCCGCATTTTCATAGCTGGTAGTCGTCTGATTTCTGAATTGTTCAATCGTTTCGATTAATGATTGATCGACTGCCGTCAATGAAGCTTCAGCTTCTCCAGGTGAACTACTGGCGGTTTCGATCAAGATTTCGATGATGTTAAATGGTTTAAAGAAAAACCATTGCCGTTGTTTGATGGTTTGGATGCGATCGTAGACGATATCGGTTTCTCTTTTATTGAAAATCCCGCGATAGACAACGATCTTATCGGCCGTCACCTGATAAGTTTGCGAGAAATACTTGATCAAACTTTTGGCGAAAACAAACAGAAAAAGCGCGACTAACCCTAGACTAGCAAACAATCCGCTCCCGTCAGTATCAATAAATAAAATAAAAATCAGAAACAGCCAACTCCGTATTTCTCGAATGAAATGGACGAAAATGACAGCTGGATGGAATTTTTTACGCTCCGTATTCATTGGCACCAGTCTCCTCTACTTTCACCAATAAATTCTGGCGCAATAGTTGTGCTTCATCCATGGCCAGTCCGGCAATATGATGATTGGTAGCGGCCGTGTGGATCACTAACTCCATCAATTTCTCTCGTCTTAGAAACGGACCTTGTTCCGTTTCGATATGTTGAATGCGGGAAAAAGGGACGTACGTTATCGAGCGGAAAATAAACCCTTGTTGAAAAACAACTTCTGTAGAAGTTATTTCGTAACGAAAATACTCGTAGCGGTAACGGATCAAGAAGAAATTCAATAGATAGAAAAGAACTATCAAAGCGAAGTACCCACCGCCTATCAGCTTCCACATGTCATTTACCACGTCAAAATATGTAAGTCCACCAATCACACCTATTCCAGCCAACATAAAAATAATAAAAGTAATCAAACTGGTTTTTTTCCAAACTGACTTGATCGATTCTGGTAATTGATTTTTTAATAAGGGATAGTCCATCGGTGATCTCCTTTAATGTATAGTTTATTCTATTCTACTACACTGTGAGAACAAGCACAAAGGCAGAATCGAATTTGCCTTTCTATACTAGTGGCGAGGATGCCCTTCTGAAATACTGCTATTCAATAGGAGCAAAAATTTCACTTGCATAGCCTGATTTGGTAAACTAAAGTCGCTGAAAAAGAACCCGTAATGCGGATGTAAACGACAATAGCTTTGTGTAGTGATCAATTATAAGGAGCGTGAACAATATGGAATCTGTCAACCGGATCAACCTCATTTGTTTAGGTGTTAGAGATATGGCAACATCCATTCGCTTTTACCGTGATAGCTTAGGTTTTCAAACGGAAGAAACGAGTGATTCCCCAGCAGTGATCTTCTTTAACACGACGGGAACGAAGTTTGAATTGTTTCCACTGGATCAGCTCAGAAAAGATATCGATGCGACTGCCCCACCAGCAGTTACTCAAGGCTTTAGCGGAATGACGCTTGCAATCAATGTACGAAAAAAAGAGCACGTAAAGGAACTCGTTGATTTAGCGATCCAGTCGGGCGCAACTCTTCTAAAGGCACCGGTGGATGTTTTCTGGGGTGGATATCACGCCTATTTCAGTGACCCCGATGGCTATGTTTTTGAAGTGGCCTGGGGCCCCGAATTTAATTATGATGAGAACGACATGTTGGTCTTTTAAGATTCATGTGACTCAGCTATACTGTTGATTGAAGAGCCGAATTGGGACCTACCGTTAAAACACATGCACTGAATCACGCGCGTCGCTCTGACGGGAATGTGATCCAGTGTCTTTTTTATGCTCGTCCTTTCAGTATTGACCAGTAAGCATGAAAGTAGTTGACGAACGAGCGACTGCCTTCTTCCCCTTTTCCAACTGGTTTAATAAGATAGTTAGGTTTCTATTTCTCTTTGTGATCAGTTGTTTTGATTACGCTCTTTCATTCTTTCATGATAAAATGAAGATGAAAAATCACCCCACACCCCCCTCTTTTTTTAAAAACATTCCCTTTCCCCCTTTTACAGACGAATGATCCTTTCCTATTTACTAAATTCAATTGAAACCGGCTTATTTGCTCACGTTCATTACAGTTGGGAGGTGGCTTTCTATACAAATCCGAATTGTTGATGCTTATGGACTAGTTACCGAGGAGGCTAACAAAGATGAAAGGAAAAAAGAAAGGCTCTAAACGATTGCGTCTTTCTGTCCTGATCGTATTTCTTATTGGACTGTTCTCCATAGCCGGAAGTGTTTCGGCATATTCTAACCGGTTTAACTTTGACCGTCAAACGATGCAGACATTAGATCGGGGTTCAACAGTAGACGGACCTGGATTTTTTGCGGGTGACCTGGTTGAAATCAATGGAACGGTCGACGGAACGACCTTTGTTTCCGGAGACCTCATACGGGTGAATGGAGATATTAACGGCTCCTTGTTCGTCTTGGGGAGCACGGTTCAAATCACAGGTGATATCAACGGCAATATCTATGGAGCTGGTCAGCTGATTCAACTGAGCGGACAAAATGATGGCGATGCTTTCTTTGCTGGAGAAACTGTCACCATCGAACAAGATGCTCAAGTCGGAAGAGATTTGTTTGTGGCTGGAATGAATGCACTGTTTGAAGGATCCGTTCCGCGCCATCTGTTTGCAGCCGGGCAATCGCTCACTTTGAATGGTGAAATCGGTGGAAACGCAAATCTGAATAGTGAAGAGTTGACTTTAGAAGATTCCGCTTCCATTGAAGGGGATCTCCGATATGAAAGTCCCAACGAAGCTTCACTATCTCCCAGCGCAACAGTGGCTGGAGAGACCATTTTTTCCCAGAGAGATTCCTGGGACAGGGAATGGACTTATAATCGAGCAGAAAGATGGGAATTCATTTTGCTGGCTGCTGTGTGGAGCGTTCTCAGCGCTCTCTTGGTCTGGTTCTTGATCAAGTTGTTCAGTCCTCATTTTTGGAAAGACACAGTCAGACCGATCGGCACTCAACCACTCAAAACCATAGGGATAGGGGCAGTAGCACTTCTTGCCACCCCCTTTATTATCGTGCTCTTGTTGATTACTCTGATCGGGGTACCCATGAGTATACTATTAATGATGCTCTATGGGATCGCTCTCTATATTTCGAAGATCATTGTGGCTCTGTATATCGGGGCTTCCATTTTTCGACTATTCGGCAAAGAGAATTTTGACAAAGAAGTATTCCTTGTACTGGTCGGTCTGATCATTTTAGAATTGCTTTCACTCATCAATATCCTAGACTGGATCATTGGACTGATCGTAATCCTAACCGGATTGGGTGCGTTGATACTCTCACGTCGCCCACCAACTATGACAGAAGACCCTGTTCACCAAGAATCTAGACATGACCCAGCTTTGTAAAGTATTCATGCAAAAAACACCGGTAAGCAAAAACAAATTTTGCTTACCGGTGTTTTTTCAGTTGATTAATTTACTGATTTAAAAAGATCTGTGATCGTCATGTCTTCTCCATAAACAGCTTCCCAATCCGCAGTAAAATTAGCGACTGCTAATGAAATAGATGGCATATCTAATGATTGTTTCGCAACCTCTGCACTAAAAGTAGCGGCATGTGCTCCAGCTTCTAGTGCTTTCGTGACTTGGCCAACATTTTTGAAACTTGCAGCAAGGATTTTTGAGGTGCTCCCTGTACGCTGGATCTCATTTCTCATTTCTTGTATTGCCTCATTTGGATCGATATTCAGATTTTCCATACGATTATAGTAAGGAGCAAGATAGTCGACTTTAGCTGCGATAGCATAGTATGCTTGTATTTTTGTATAAATAGCTGTTGCAGTGACATTTTTCCCTTGTCTTTTTAAGGCTTGAATGGCTTTTAATCCTTCTTCTGTGACGGGCACTTTAATAAATACCTGTTCATCCACTTGCTTTAAAATTGTTTCTGCATCCTTCATCATGCCTTCGTAATTCTGAGAGACGACTTGAATATGTAGAGAGCGGTCGATCCCAATTAGTTCACGTATTTTGTTCATATGAACAAAAAAGTCTACTTTCCCTTCTTTTTTTATTATAGAAGGATTCGAGGTGATTCCGGACAACGGTAAAACCTCTTTAAAATAGTTGATTTCTTCCAAATTAGCTGTATCAAGTAAAAATTCCATTATATTTCCTCCATTTTTTCTTTTATTTTTTCGTAAAACGGGTCTTGATCTACTCTTAGAATATCTAAAGCGGTCTCAACATCCGTTATTAAAACATTAACAAATCCTTTTTGTAAAGTAGGCAAGATAGCTCTTGTTTTAGCAGTTGATTTAGCGATTCCGATCCGCGTGGGTATACGCTGCAAATGTTCTAGAGAGATACTGATAGTACGTGAGTCCAAGTCGCTCTTGAGAATTTTTCCGTATGCATCATAAAAGCGGCAACAAATATCTCCAGCGGCTTCTCTTAATTTCAATTCTTTCAAATCTTGTGTGGTCAGTAAATCTCGCCATTGACTTTCTGTCCCAGTCAATTTCCCACCAATGCCCATGATTGCTATGTCCAGTTTGCTCCAGTATTCTTTTAGCTCTCGAAAATACTTTGCATTCATAATAGCTTGTGTCAGCTCTTTTCTCTCTTGGATCACACTGGCATTAATAAAAATACTTTCTCCTTTAAATTTTCTTGCTAATTCATATACCAACGTATTTACATGAAAATTCGATTTGCTATGACTCGGCGCCCCAGCTAACGGTACGAAAGTCGCTTGTGTCTCTCTTTTGTCTTGGATATAACCAAACACTTCTCCTAAAGTAGCTCCCCAAGATACGCCTACGTTATCCTTCTGACCAATCACTCGCTTAAGATAAAATGCCGCTTCTTTGTAAAAAATATCTGCATTGTTCCTAGAAGCAGATACGATCAAGACATCTTTCAACTGATATTTTTCTTTGAAATATTCTTCTAAAGAAAAAAGTTCGGCTGTATAGTCCTTGATCTGGATTTCGATAATCCCTTTTTTCTTCGCAAGTTTGAGCATGCGACTGATTGTTGTCCGATAAATATTGAGTTCTTTAGAAATCTCATTTTGACTTTTGTTTTCTATATAGTAAAGATAGGCAATTTTGGCTAGCATTCTCCTTTTTTCTTCAGTCATGTCTACCACTCCTTAATCTTTTCTTTCTTTCGTAAGAATAATACCATGAACGGTCGCACACAACAACAAATGTTCATTAACAAAAACACATCTGCACATTTGTGCAAAAAAGATAAAAAATTCTCCCTTTTCATCTTTAAACCAACCTTTCCAATCTCAGCTTCCCCTCGCTGAACACCCCCACTATCAGGTGAAAATTGATTGGTTTGAAAAAAGTTCTAGTTAGAATATTTACGAACGTAATTATTTCATTTACGAAAGATAGTATACGTGGTAATATAAAGACAAGTAGAGGAGGCGGAAGAAATGACGAATACTGCAAGCATATTCAATATTCAAAAATATAGTATCCATGATGGACCAGGCATCCGAACGGTTGTCTTTTTTAAGGGCTGTCCATTGAAGTGCTACTGGTGTGCAAATCCTGAATCCCAGGATAGCAAACCTGAAAAGATGTGGGACAATCAGAAAAAAACCCATACTACTGTGGGGAATTATCGAACCGCAGATGAAATTATGGAAGATATTTTAAAAGATGAAGTTTTTTATCAAGAATCAAACGGTGGAGTCACCCTATCCGGAGGAGAAGTTCTCTATCAAGCAGATTTTGCCATTGATTTATTAAAAAGACTTCGGGAAAAAAATATTCACACGGCTTGTGAAACAACTGGTTACGTGAAAAGCTCGAAATTTGAAGAGTTTTTAGAAAATGTAGACCTAGTGTACATGGATATTAAACATTATGATTCCATCAAACATTTTGACGGAACCGGGGTCAGAAATGAGTTGATCTTAAAAAATTTAGCATTAGCTCTAGCTAAGCATCCCCATTTGATAGTGCGTATCCCTATCATTCCTAACTTTAATGATACCCTAGAAGATGCAGTGAAATTTGCAGATCTATTCAATGAATATGGAGTCGAAAAAATCGAATTATTACCTTTTCATCAATTCGGCGAAAAAAAATATACGTACTTAGACCGTGATTATGAAATGGAAGATATTCCACAACTCCATTCCGAAGATTTACTTGATTACCAAACTGTCATGGAAAAAAATGGTATTCAGTGTTTAGTACACTAATCAACCCAAAACAGACAATTTTCAGTATAATAGCTGAAAATTGTCTGTTTTTTATTTATTAAAAACAGTCCCCCTAACTATATTTGTACCCACGATGATCCTCCAAAAAACGAACAGAAAAAGGATCGAACAAAAGACCCAGCCTCTAATCATTTCCTAAACTTTACTTTCTAAAACGTGCTCCAAAAAACAGACCCGACATCCACTTCACGAATACTCTTCGATAGTCTACGACTATCTTTCGAGTATCCGCTCCAGCGATTCGGGTCTGAACGTTTTTTGTCCCACTCTCTTCTGCTTACCATTTGGTTATTAAATAACGTGTACTGTTCTTTCAATGATATCATCTTGTGTAGCTTTTGATAGTACATTAAAGAACGCTGAGTACCCAGCAACACGGACAATCAAGTCTCTATGTTTTTCCGGATTATTTTGTGCATCGATCAATGTATCTCGAGAAACTACATTGTATTGAATATGATACCCATGCAATTTATTGAAAAAGGCACGTAGCATCAGTATTAATTTTTGTTTGTCTTCTTCCTTAGCAAGTGTTTGTGGATTGATTTTCTGGTTGAGTAATACTCCCCCGACAATTTCTTCCGTAGGTAATTTAGAAACAGATTTCATTACAGAAGTCGGACCATTTTGATCCATGTTATGGGAAGGTGAGCACCCTTCAGCCAATGGTGTCCAGGCTTTACGCCCATCTGGTGAAGCCATTGTTCCCATACCTTGTCCAACGTTTGCCGAGATAGAAGAAGTCCCCGCATAACGAATTCCACCGATTGGTCCTCTACCATAGCGAGTGTTCGGATACTTCTTGATCTCATCGATGTAACTGTCATAAGCATGTGTCACTAGTAAATCAACATAATCATCATCATTCCCATATTTGGGAGCATCATGGATCAACATCTGTTGAATGTCTTTACTTCTTTCGCTTTCAAAATCAGTCGTGAGAGCTTCCCATAATTCTTCTTGTGAAAATTTCTTTTCTTCAAAAACTAATTTTTTAATAGCTGCCAATGAATCGGCTAAGTTTGCGATCCCAACTTGCAAGCCTGAAATAAAGTCGTATACAGCTCCACCTTCTTTAATGGTCTTGCCTCGTTTAATACAATCATCTGTCAGAGCAGAACACAAAATATCGGGCACTTTCTTTTCCAATCCAATATCACAAGAATTTTCAACGATCACACTCTTCTGAGCCAGTTCGCGGACTACTTTATCCCACGTTTCTTGAAGCTCTTCAAATGACTGCATTTCGTTGAAATGACCATATCCTTTTGTGAAACGATGGCCAGAAACCGGATCGATCCCGTCATTCATCGCGATCATCAAAATTTTCGGGAAATTCATATAACTCATTCCTGTACAACGATAGCCCCATTTACCAGGAATAGCCGTTTCCACACAACCAATCGCACTATAATCATAGGCATCTTCCTCTGCCACGCCAATTCGAGTAAAAGATGGAATGATGATTTCGTCATTATTAAAAGCAGGCATCCCAAAACCTAATTTCATCACTTCAACGCATTCATTCATAAAGCGATCATCTAATCCTTCATGATAACGAACAGTCAAATTCGGCTGAGGTAACTTAGTTTGTGCTACACTTTTCAGTACCAAATACGACAATTTATTTACAGCATCTTTTTTATCACGGGTTTGTCCGCCAATCGTGACATTTTGGTACAACGGACTTCCTGCACTACTTTGAGTATGTGCTTGACTACGAACTTTGTTGACAGTCAAAGTTTTTATCCATAGGTTCGCCAATAATTCAACTGCTTGATCTTCTTCTATCTTTCCTGCATTTACATCATTCATGAAATAGGGATATAAGAACTGGTCTAACCGTCCATATGAAAGAGAATGGCCATTAGACTCGATTTGAAGAATCAATTGAATAAACCAGACAGATTGTATAGCTTCATGCAGTGAGTCGGCTGGTTCATAAGGTACTTTCGAACAAATCCTGCTTATCTCTACTAACTCTGCTTTTCTTTCGGGAGAAGCTGTTTCTGCTTTTTCCTTAGCTAATGCGGCGTATCTCTCTGCAAAAGTTTTCACTGATGCGATCACGATCAATACGGATTCATAGAAATGATATTTTTCCAGACTCCCTAATTCTGCTAGATCTAATGCTTCTTTGTATTCTTTGACACGCTTCTCATAGCCTTTTAGACCAACTTTAAGCATTTCTTGATAATTGACAGCTAAGTGTGCATCTCCCGAATTCATTTTCCCTTCCATACCAAAAAAGTTTGTATCCATAAACACTTTTACTTCCTCTGGTAGGATCGAACCCGAGTAATCTCGCAAGGTTTTATTTTTCCAAAAAGGTGCCATGGAGCGAAGATCTTCCTTAGTTTGTTCTGTAATATAAAAAACATCGCCATCTCTTTTTTCAAAAGTATCTAATTCATTTAGGACAAATTCCATTGTATACTCTGGAAAAACGGGTGCATCTCTGTTAGAAGCTGCTTGGTTTCCAACAATGAATGTTTCATCTTCTATATAGATAGACATTTTTTCTACTATGTTTTTTAACATGTGTGCTCTTTTGATAACGATAGGTTTATGATCATGTTCCTTATAAGCTTCTGTGGCAAGTAGAGCACGTTCTGCACAAATATAAGGTTTCTTTGTCAAGACTTTTTCGCGATATTCAGACATTCTCTCAGTTAAATTTCCGAAATATGGTTCATTCTTCTCTAACTTTTTGTCTTTTATAGTAGCTATTGACATACTATCCACCCTTTCGTTTGAAACATTTTTTTGTTTCTTTCGTAATTATTTTACCATGTGTCTAAATCTTATTCAATTCATAAATAGAGAGTTAGATCTAAATTGCACAAATGTGCAGTGGTCTATGGATACTTTTTGGATAATGAGAAGGGTTCTCGTTATCCAAAAGTGTCCCTTAAAAAAATGATTGCTAACAAAATCTCTGTTAACAATCATTTCCGCTCACAGTAAATACAGCTTTGATTTGTTCACTCAGCTATAGGCTAAGTTAAAATCTACGATGATGTCTTCGGCATGTTTTCGATTCCCGGTATATTGTAGCTCCACATTTTCGTCACTTAAATTGGTAAAGACAACGACTACCAAAGGATCTTTTTTATACTCTTCTAATATTTGGTAGTTAACTTCTACTAAGGGTTCACCTACTTTAACCATTTGACCAATGGCTATCAGGGGTTTAAATCCTTTTCCATTTAGTTTTACAGTATCTAAACCAATATGAACAATCAGTTCTAATCCACAAGAGGTACGTAGTCCGATTGCATGGTTAGTTGGAAATAGACTGATTACTTCACCTTCTACTGGTGAATGAACAATATTATCATCCATTTCTGGTTGTACAGCAAATCCTTCTCCCATCATCTTTTGCGAAAATACCGGGTCATTAACTTCTGTAATGGGGATGATATCTCCTGAAACGGGTGAAAAGATTTGTGCATCAAAGATAAGGGCCTTTTCATCGCCCTCAATTTCATCAATTTTCACTAAATCATCCGGACGCGCACTATTTTCTTTCATAATATAGTTTATCTCATTAGAATAAACTTGAGCTTTCGCTCCGAAGATCACTTGTAGTCCACTTCCAACTGCAACAACACCCATTGCTCCTAATTCAGCTAAACGGGGTTTATCTACCGCTGAGTTATCGTATAATTCCATCCGTAAGCGAGTAATACAGGCGTCAACAGATTTAATGTTTGACAGACCTCCTAATGCATCTAAAACGTTCCAAGAAATTGTTGTCTTGTCAAAATTATCTGCGATATTCGCTACTTTATCTGTCTTGTCTCTTCCTGGGGTAGGAACATTGAAACGGAGAATGTACCATTTAAAAGTGAAGTAATATAAGAATGAGAAAATCAGACCTACAGGAATGACCAACCACCAGGAAGTATTATTTGGAATGACCCCAAATAATATATAGTCGATCAATCCACCAGATAAAGTCATTCCGATTTTGACATTTAAAAGATTCATCAAAGCAAACGATATTCCCGCAAAGAGACTATGGATAACAAACAACCCTGGGGCTAAGAATAAGAAAGTAAATTCAATTGGTTCTGTTATACCTGTTAAAAAGGAAGTTAACGCTGCAGATAAGAGTATCCCCCCAGCTAATTTTTTCTTTTTATCCTCTGCTGTATGATACATCGCAAGTGCTCCTGCTGGTAATCCAAACATCATAAACGGAAATTTCCCTGTCATGAATGCACCGGCAGTGAAATCTGCACCCTCACGCATTTGTTGAAAGAAAATAGATTGATCTCCGAAAATAAGCGTTCCGTCTGCACTCATGTACTCACCAAATTGAAACCAGAACGGAGCATAGAATACGTGGTGTAAACCAAATGGAATCAACAATCTTTCGACAATTCCAAAAATACCTGCGGCAAAGGTTAGATTTGTATCGATCACTGTTTGTGAAAACGCAGTAAGCAGCTGTTGAAATTGTGGCCACACCAGAGTGAGAACAAATCCTGCTACAATAGAAACGACTGCGGTAACCATGGGTACAAAACGCTTTCCAGAAAAGAACCCTAAATAATCAGGAAGTTCAATTTGATAAAAAGTATTATAACACCAAGCGCCAATCAGTCCGGCGATGATCCCTCCAAAAACTCCTGTTTGTAATGTTGGGATACCGAGAATAGTTGCATAGGCTTGTCCATCAGCAGCAACCATTTCAGGTGTGATTCCCAAAAATGCATTGATTGACATATTTATCATTAAATAACTGATGACACCAGAAAGTGCTGATGTTCCATCATTATTTGTTAAGCCAATAACCACCGCTATAGCAAATAAAAGAGGCAAGTTACCAAATATTATATTTCCTGTATCTGCCATTACCGTTGCAAGCAATTGAAATCCATCCGTTTTCATAAATGGGATCGTTTCGAGCAAGCTTTCATTTTGTAATAAAATACCTAATGCCATTAAAATCCCTGCTGCAGGCAATGTAGCAACGGGTAACATCAATGATTTTCCAATCTTTTGTAAATACCCAAACATATTCTTCATTTATAATTCCTCCTCATGATTTTATAAAAAATTTTCGTCTGTTACTTTATTCCCTCCTATTTTTTTGTTGTTAAGTATATGTTAAGTGTAATTGAAAACCCTTACTATTTTGATCCGTTTTTGTTAAAAAATTACTTAAAAAGCTCTGTACCAAGCTTTTTAAAAAAATCCACTAAAGAAACAGCACATTTGTGCTGTTTCTTTAGTGGATTATTATCGTTCATATGAAACTTTATATATTTCATTCAAAATAAATGTGCCGTCTTACTGCAAATAAAATAGTTTCTATTTTCTTCTAAAAATGAAAATAGAAACTATATTTTACCCATTCGATTTTTACACTAACATTGAATTAGGTTAAAACTACCTCTATTCCTTTTTGTTGTAACAAAATTATCTTTTCACTTTCAATTTCTTTATCCGTATATACTTGAAAAATTTCTTCAAAAGAGAATTCTGCTACCATTCCTCGTCTAAGAAATTTAGAAGAATCTGTCAGTACTATTGTTTTTCTAGCCGATTCTGCCATTATTTGAGCAGCATCGCAGCGTGCGAGATCACTTCCCATAAATCCTCTATTCTCATCAAAGCCGTCGATTCCCACAAATAATTTATCCACATAAAAATTTTCGATTACTTTTTTTAAAAGAGGACCCACATTAACTTGGGAATCTTTCTGGTATTCTCCTCCCAATAAAATAATATGCACATTTTCTAATTTGCGGATATAGGAAGCAATAAATGTAGAATTCGTAATTATCGTAATGTTTTTCTTCTGTTTTGCTAGTTCTTCAGCTAATAAGGTGCAAGATGATCCCGATTCGATCATGACTGTATCACCGTCTTTTACAGATTCGGCCGCTTTTTTAGCTATATTTAATTTCAACTCATAGTTCACTGCTAAGCGATAATTGATATCATCTTCATTATTGATCAATGCATAGCCGTGCTGCCGGTTGATGATCCCTCTTGTTTCCAACTTGTCCAAATCTTTACGCATCGTTACCTTTGAAACTCCCAATCGTGTAGCAAGTTCATTGACCTCAATTTTTTTTTCTTCACTGACAATAGAAATTATCTTTTCATCTCTATGCATTTTTATCGCTCCTTTTCGTTATTTTATCATTAAGATCAAACGAAGGCAATTTCGAATAATTCATCTTTCGTTCAAAACCAAATTGCTGAATGAGACATCCTATTGTCTAATTCTATTTTAAGCTTCCTTTACCATTGTATTTCATGTTAAATTTTAAGAGAGGAAACGTTCAATCAAAATTTTCATACAGAGAAAGGAGTCGATTTTTTGAACAAGCAACAATTATTTGATGAATTAGTAGCACATAGAGATTCCACCAAAGCCGTACACATGCGTGCCTATATGCGTGACCAATTTAACTTTCTCGGTATCCAGGCCGAGAAACGACGGGAGATCACACGCGCTTTCTTTAAGGAAGCCCGCAAAGAAAAAGAGGTCGATTGGACATTCCTGAAAGAATGTTGGGACTCCCCTTACCGAGAATATCAGTATGTAGGAGCTGATTACCTTAATCTAAAACAGAAGGCATTAGCCGCCAATGATATTCCCAAAATCAAAGCATTAGCTTTGACCAAACCATGGTGGGATACCATCGATAGCTTGGATAAAGTCATTGGAAAAATCGCACTGGAGGAACCCGAAGTAAATGCCACTTTGATCGAATGGAGTACTGCCGATAGCATTTGGCTGAGACGTATCGCAATCAACCATCAGCGGCACCGAAAAGAACAAACAGATGTCGCGTTGCTTGAAAAAATCATTGTAGCAAATTTAGGAGACACTGAATTCTTCATCAATAAAGCCATTGGATGGAGTCTGCGTGACTACAGCAAGACAAATCCAGCCTGGGTCCGATCTTTTTTATCCAAATATCAAAAAAAACTTCATCCATTAAGTATTCAAGAAGCCAGTAAATATTTAGACAAGTAAAAAACTAGCCTTCCATGACCAAACAGTAGTCGCTAGAAGGCTGGCATAAAAAAGGTGAGGTTCAACTTATACCTAGTTTAACTTTTTTGTTTTTTTATGACTCTACGTCCACGTCAAGCAGTTTTGATATTAGGGCTTTTCATCATTCGACGAGTTCTTCGTTCTTTTGTGATACTCTTTTCTATACTTGCCCTAGCTATTCAACCCACACAATCTTCTCTATCTTCATTTGTATCCGCCTTGTTTCCATAGGACAACTTTCTTTTTCTTTAAAGAAGATTGCACATCAATAATACGTTGGTTTTTACTTCCTCTAAAATCGAGACCCAAATCAAATTGATCAAGTACAAATCGACCATCAACAAGAACATCAATAGTATCTAAGAGTTCCCGTTTATCTTGTGAGGAAGCTAAAATTTCCTCATACGTATAACCCGACCAGGACCAAATATCTTTTGTATCACCAAAAGTGTTCTTCACTCTTTTAGAAAGAGGAATTGTCACATCTGTATTTAAAAAGGGTTCTCCTCCTAGTAAAGTCAGTCCTTGACAATAATCAGCACTCAGATCTTCTATGATTTGTTCTTCTACTTCTTTTGTATAAAGCGTTCCGTAAGAAAAGCTTTGTGCCGCTTTATTGTAGCAGCCTTTACACGCAAATGGACACCCGCTGACATACAGGCTACATCTAACTCCTTCTCCATCCACAAAGTTATACGGCTTATAGTCAGCAATAAAATTCTGACTCCATTGTTTTGTTGTCCATTCAATTGGATTCATTATACTCACTTCTTTTCATATGCTTCACACGAGAAGCAATTTCTTTGTGCCGCCCGGCTATCATCGGCCGTTTTTGAGGATTACCTAAATAACCACATGTTCTTTTGACTACATCGCATGTTTCCGGATCAGTATTTTTACATTGTGGACATTTAAATCCATGAGCTGTCGGATGAAAATCTCCTTCAAATCCACACTGGTAACAATGATCAATAGGAGTATTGGTTCCTAGATAAGCAATGCGGGGATAGGCATAGTCCCATACTGCTTCTAAAGCTTTCGGATTGCTTTGTAGTTTCGGATATTCGCAGTAATGAATAAATCCTCCACTAGAATATCTAGGATAATCCTTTTCAAAATCTATTTTTTCAAAAGGAGTTGGATTTTTCCTGACATCATAGTGGAAACTGTTTGTGTAATAGTCTTTATCTGTTACATCCTTTATCCTTCCAAACTTCTTTTTGTCCAAGCGACAAAAACGATCAGTCAGACTTTCACTTGGTGTAGAATAAACACTGAAATGTAAATCTGTTTCTATTGACCAACGTTCTGCATAGGTTTTTAAGCGTTTGACTATGTCAAAGGTAAAAGTTTTTGCTCTGTTATTATTTTCCCAATCTGGCCCAAAGAAAGCAGTGGCTGTTTCATATAGTCCAATATATCCGATTGATACGGTTGCTCGACGATTGATAAATAAACTTTTTACTTTATCATCAGCATCCAATCGGTCTTTAAATGCACCATATTTATATAAAATAGGTGCATTTTCTGGTTGGGCCTCCATGACGCGTTCTGCTTTAAAGACTAATGCATCATGCATGATTTTCATCTTTTCATCAAATAATGTCCAGAACTCTTCCCTATTCCCTTCTGCTTCCAGACTAATACGGGGAATATTTAAACTTACCACACCCAAATTCATTCTACCCGCGCTGATTTCATTACCTTTAGTATCCTGCCAAGCTTGCAGAAAAGAACGACAACCCATTGGTGCTTTAAAGCTACCGGTTAGTTCAACTAATTTATCGTAGTTCAATACATCGGGATACATACGTTTAGTAGAACACTCTAAAGCTAGCACTTTGATGTCATAATTAGGATCCTCTGGTTTAAGATTCAACTCAGTTTTTAAGCTGAAAATTAATTTGGGGAAAATAGCCGTTCTTTTTTCTTTGCCCAATCCTTTTATTCGCACATTCAAGATGGCTTTTTGGATTTCTTTTTCAATCCAATTCGTTCCCAAACCGAACCCGATACTTGTGAAGGGGGTTTGACCTTGAGAAGTATATAATGTATTGATCTCATATTCTAAACTTTGCATCGCATCGTATATATCCTTTTTGGTTCTCTCTCTAGAAAATAATTCTCTTTGTTCAGGGTCATCTATCCATTTGGTTGCTGTATTCAAGTGTTTTTCATAGTTCAGTCGTGCAAAAGGAGCCAGCACTTCATCAATTCTATCAAATGTACATCCGCCATACTGACTTGAAGCCACATTGGCTATAATTTGTGCTGTCTGAGCTGTCGCAGTTTGAATAGATTTTGGTGATTCAACTTCTGCATTCCCGATGTAAAACCCTTTTTCAAACATTGTCTGAAAATCGATCAAACAACAATTAGTCATCGGTAAATAGGGCGTATAATCCAAATCATGATAATGTATATCCCCTTTTTCATGGGCTTTCGCTACATGATCGGGTAGTCGTTTCAGTCCCATTGTCTTGGAAACGACTCCAGCTGTTAAATCGCGTTGAGTATTGAATATTCTACTGTCTTTATTTGCATTCTCGTTGACAACAGTGGCCTCTTTCGCTTCCAGTTCGGCAATTTTATATTGTACATTCCTGTTATTATCAAAATTCTGCTGTTTATCTCGCTGAAACTTTTCATATGAACCCCTAGCATCCTTGAAACCTCCGTTTTCTAAAGAAGTACAAATGATAGTGGAAAGCTGAACAGCGGAAATTTTTCCTTGTTCCTTTACTAAAAACTCTACCTCTTTTTCAATGATCATTTTAATCTTTTCAATAGCTTTTTTATCTTCTTTCAAAAGTTTAGATAGGGAAAGTATTAACTTATTTGTTGAATACAACTGTTTTTTTCCATCCCTTTTAATAACATAATACTGCACATCGTTTCTATGTCTCGATCCCAGTTCTTCCATTCTGATCCCCCTTTGTTCTGACAGTAATAGTTTTTCTAGAATCTGTTTTTGTCAGCTAAAAATCATAGTCATCCTCTTCCATAGCCTCAACTTCCCCCATTAAATATCCAGAACCGACCTGCGAGAAAAAGTCATGATTATTCGTATCTGTTGAAAGACCATTCATTACGATTGGATTGATCTCTTTTTCTGTTGCCTCTTGAAATAGCGATTCAAACCCTAAATTCTGCAAAGCTTTATTTGCATTGTATTGTACAAACACTTTCACTTCTTGAGTCCAGCCAACGGTATCATACAGTTCTTCCGTATAGACGAATTCATTTTCTAATAAATCAAAAAGCAAAGAATACATCCAGTCACGCAGATCAGCTTGTTCTTCTTCAGTTAACTCTTTATACCCTAGCTGAAATTTATATCCCAGATAAGTTCCATGGACTGATTCATCCCGAATAATCAGTTTGATGATTTCAGCCACATTCGGCAACTGATTATTTCCTAAATACCACAGCGGGGTATAGAACCCACTATAGAATAAGAAAGACTCCAAAAACACACTGGCAATCTTTTTCTGTAAAGGAGTCCCTGTATCATAAATCGTTTTGATTCTTTTGGCTTTATACTGTAAACGTTCATTCTGATTCGTCCAGTCAAATATTTCTTCGATTTTTCGATTTTCATTTAATGAAATAAAAATCGTGCTGTAACTTTTTGCATGAACAGATTCCATAAAGAGTATATTATTTAATACTGCTTCTTCATGCTGGGTACGAACATCTTGTTTCATGACACTCGCTCCCACTTCTGATTGGAGTGTATCCAGTAAAGTCAATCCTCCAAAAGCTTTGTTGACTACATCCCTTTCTTCTAAAGACAATTGTCTCCAATCATCCAAGTCGTTGGAGACAGGTATACGGGTATCCAACCAAAATTGCGAAGTAAGTTTTTCCCAAGTATGTTTGTCGATGGTCTCTTCTAGTTTATTCCAATCGATCGCTTGATAATGCAAATATTTTTTCATTGCTTTCTCCTCCTCAAACCATGCAGCTTTCACAACTATTTGCCCCAATAATGGATCCATCGTCAGTATACGTTCTCACATAATAAAGAGATTTGATTTTTTTGGAATAAGCATAGTTGCGTAGTCTATTCAAATCTCTTGTAGTCAATTTCTGCGCATTGTTCTTTTTCCATTCATACAATCCTTTTGGCAATTCAGAACGAATAAATAGCGTTAAACTCATCCCTTGATCTATGTGTTTTTGCGCGGCGGCATACAAATCAATGATTTTTCTTTGATCCATATCATAGGCGGATGTGTAATAGTCAATCGTTTCATCCGATAGATAGGGAGCAGGATAGTAAATAGCTCCGATTGTTTTTTCTTGACGATGTTCAATTCTTTGTGTGATCGGGTGCAGAGAAGCACTCGTTTCATTGATATAGGAAATAGAACCTGTTGGTGCGATCGCCAATCTATTTCGATGATACAGCCCGTATTTCTTAACGTTCCCTTTTAACTCTTTCCAGTTTTCTATTGTTGGAACTGTGATGCCTTTGAAGATGTCTTTCGTTTTTTCAAACCGATAGTGGAGCGATTCTTGTATATAGCTATCAAAATAGGAACCTTCTGCATAGGTTGATTTATCAAAATCTTTAAAAGTCTCTCCTTTTTCCTGAGCAATTTTATTACTTGCTACCAAGGAATAATAGTTGAGTGTTCTAAAATAAACATCGGTGAATTCAAGTGATTCCGGAGATCCATATTCGATTTGATTTAACGCAAAAGTTGTATGCAGCCCCATCGCACCCAAACCAATTGTGTGATACAAGTCGTTGCCCCGTTTGATTGTAGGGACTTCTTCGATCGCACTATTTTTTGTAACAGTAGTCAACGCGCGTGTCGCAATCTCAATCGATTTTTTGAAGTCTGGCGATTCTATCATATTGACAATATTTGTCGACCCTAAGTTACAGCTGATATCTGTTCCGGTAGATTCATAAGATAAATCAGGATTTAAAACAGAGGGTTCCTGGGGTTGAAATATTTCGCTACATAAATTACTCATGATAATTTTTCCATCTACTGGATTTTGGCGGTTTACGGTATCGATATTGATGATATAAGGGTAACCCGATTCTTGCTGCAGTCGAGATATTTCCTGTTCCAGTTCCCTTGCATTGATTTTTGTCTTTTGGATTTCCGGATCCTTGACCATCTTATCGTATTCTTTTGTAAGATCCACATAAGAAAAGGGTATTCCGTATATTCGTTCTACATCATAGGGACTAAATAAGTACATGGGCTGATTGGTTTTTATCAATTCATAATATTTATCTGGAACGGTCAATCCTAAAGAAAGAGTTTTAACGCGGATTTTTTCATCGGCATTTTCTTTTTTTGTCGATAAAAAAGCATAGATATCCGGATGGAAAACACTTAAATAAACTGCTCCGGCACCATTGCGTTGACCGAGTTGGTTACTATAGCTAAAACTATCTTCAAGTAACTTCATAACCGGCACCACACCAGAGGAGGCATTTTCGATATGTTTTATCGGATCACCTGCAGCTCGCAAATTGGATAGATTGACACCTACTCCACCGCCTTTTCTGGACAATTGTAAGCTAGAGTTGATCCCTCTAGCTATGGAAAGCATGGAGTCATCAAGGTCGATCAAGTAACAAGATACCAACTCTCCCCGTCTTTTCTTACCTGCATTTAGAAAAGTAGGTGTGGCCGGCTGAAATCTCTGAGTAATCATCTCTTCAGCTAGATCCAAAGCCAGTTTTTTATCTCCGTCTGCTAAAAATAGAGCAGTAAATGCAATACGGTCTTCGAATCTTTCTAGATACTTTTTGCCGTCATTGGTTTTTAAAGCATATTGTTCATAGAATTTGAAAGCTCCCATAAAGCTCTTAAACCGAAATTTGTGATCATAAATCTGTTTAAATAACTTTTTAATGAATACCCAATCATAGGGTGCTTCATTTTTCTCAGAATAGTTTAATAGAATCATTTCATCGATATAATCGTATTTCAGAAGATAGTGAATTTTTTCTTCCAAGCTATGAAAGAAAACCGTATGTTGATTTATTTCTTCCAAAAAATACTGCTTTACAGCCTCTTTATCTTTAACTAATGGAATCTGACCATTCACAGGTATATTCAACTGGTTATTCAATTGATAATATGTCACTTTAGACTGTTGATCGATCTTTTCTATTTTCATTCCCTAACACCTCTCCTATTTTTTTGATATCTGCTGGGGTTCCTTGAAATTCGAATTTGTGCAGAACGGGTATCCCGTATTTCTTGTCTATTTCGTCAACAGTGAAACAAAATAACTGTGCGAAATTTCGATTTCCACTTCCAAATGTTCCTAGACAATATTCACTATTTTTTCCTGTTTCAAGGAAATCTAAAACAGGTTCGATCATTTCTTCGACATAAGTGGGCACAACGAGTATGTACGTTCTGTCCATTTCTATAAAAGGATCTTGTGGTTCAATTTCGATTACTTCTGCATTCGGTATTTTCGTTACGAATCTTTTCGTTTGCCCTGTGATAGAAAAGTAAACAATAGCTGGCATACTACATAACCAACTTTTCTAACTTATCCGGTTGGTATCCACTAAAAGGCTCTTCCCCTTCAATAGAAATAACGGGGAGACTTTGAAATCCCAATGCTTTAACCTCATCTATCCATTCTGGATTCTGAGAGATATTTTTTTCTTCAAAAGCTAAGTGCATTTTTTCTAATTGTTTTTTCGTAAACAGACATTGACCACATCCTATTTTTGTATACAGTATTATTTTCTTTGTCATATTTCATTCTCCTTTTTTTTAGTTTAATTTCTGCACTTCGTTCCGTTCTGCCCACTTTAAAATATAAAAAAAGCACCCTAGAGGCATACTACTCCTAGGGTGCTGTTCATACTTTGCCTCGAAGTATAAAACGGAATAGAACCACAGTAAAAAAGACCTGACTTAAGCAAGATGCTATCACAGTGGCGGGACCGTCCCGGATTCTAACCGGATTCCATTTTAAGTATGTCTTCAATTTTTTATTCAGTACTGCTTATCGATACTCAAAAGTATAGCAGATAGATTTTTGATAATCAATTTGAGCTGCTCTTTGATTTTCATCATATCGATTGAAAAGTCTTTATTATTAATGGTAAATAGCCAAATAAAATATTTTTTACTTCACTATTTTCTATCTTTTCTCTTGGTGCTGATTTAGTTAGCAGAATTCAATGTCACTGTGACAATTTCCGGGCGATTAAAGATCCTTATCGGAATGATACTGTTCCCTAGCCCTCTGTTTACGATCATTGTCGTGTTATTCATTTCGTGCGTTCCAGATGTATACTTTGGAAACAAACCTTGACCAGGAGCAACCAAACCTCCCACGAAAGGAATTCTAAATTGTCCACCGTGAGCGTGTCCTGAAAAAACAACATCAAATCCATATTCACTATACAAAGGAAACATTTCGGGTCTGTGTGCTAAGAGAATTTGAAAATCAGTCTCTTCTTCTATTTCATCAAGTGCATTCACGATATTCTCCTTCGTATTTGCTCTTTCCAAATAGAGTTCTTCAATGATTGGATCATCAATTCCGATCATTGCGATTTTTTCAGTTCCAATTGTAATGTCTTCAGTAGTATTTCTCATCACCAGTACACCTAGGCTTTTTAATTGCATCTCGAGTGTCTGGAATTTTCCAGACCACCATTCATTATTTCCTGTCACATAATAGACTGGTGCAATTTGAACCAGTCTTTCCATCAACACTAGACTGGGTTTTTCATCATACCGCCTTGAATCTACTAGATCACCTGTGAATACAATCGAATCGGGCTCTAAATCTTCCACTTTTTCAACTAAATCACTTTGATCATCCCCAAAAGACTTATTATGCAGATCGGATAGTTGAACAATTTTGTATCCATCAAACTGTTGTGGAATTTTTTCTGAAGCGAGGGTATATTCACTTACCACAAGGGCATTATTCTGAAAATAAAAGAAGTAAAATAACAAAGCAATCCCAATAATAAAGAATGATCCCTTCTTTTTAGTTATTTTCTTCATTACTTTACCTCCTTTATGTTTATATTTAAAGAAAGTTTACCACAAATTTTTACTCCCCTTACGGTGAAACACACTCTTTTGTCTATCTTTTGAAAATTGCAGAGAATCTAAAAAGAAGCCTTGAAAATCCAAGGCTTCTTACCATATTTATACTATAGTTTTATTATTCAGGAGAGACCATGATTTTGACTTGGCTTTTTTCATTAGCGAGAACTTCAAAGCCTTTATCAACAATATCATTAATTTTAATGTGGCCCGTGACATAGTTTTCTTTTGCAAAATAACCCTTTTCCATTAATTTGAGAACTTCAGGAAAAATATGACGATAGGCAATAATGCCTTTGACAGTTTTTTCCTTGATCACAATTTCATTTGGATGGATGGTAGCGGGTTTTTCCCAAATACTGACTATTACACACTCTCCATCATTTTTAACCGATTCGATCGATTGTTGCAGTACCATCGGAACACCAGTCACTTCAAACGCAACATCTACTCCTCCATTTGTTGCTTCGCGTACTGCTTGTACGGCATCGACTTCTTTAGGATCAATAACGATCGCTCCGAGTTTCCGTGCTTTTTCCTGCCGTTCAGGCGACAGCTCTACAGCATAGATATCTGTGGCACCCGCTGCAGATAAGGCTTCAACGATCAATAACCCTATCGGACCTGTTCCAAAAACGATAGCTGAATCGCCCACTTTTAGTTTACTTGTACGGACTGCATACAGAGCCACTGCAGCCGGTTCAGTCAAAGCTCCTTGTTCAAAGTCTACTTTTTCAGGTAATAGGTGCACCAATCCGGCGTCCACCACACAAAATTCTGCAAAGCCTCCATTAGAAGCTAAACCAACAAATCCGAGATTCTCATCTAGATTGTATTGACCCACTAATCCGTTTTTAGCCAAAATCGGTTCAACGGTGATCCTATCCCCAACGGATACAGTTTCCACATCAGCGCCGACTTCTACAATTTCTCCGGCAAATTCGTGTCCCATTGTGACAGGTGCTTTTATATTTGAATAAGGATGAGGTTTATCTACCGGAATGAAAATGGGTCCACCTAAATATTCATGTAAATCACTTCCGCAAATACCGGCGTATTTAACCGCAATTTTCACTTGATGTGCTCCCACTGTGGGTGTTTTCACATCTTCCACACGTACATCTCTTTGACCATGCCATCTAGCTGCTTTCATTAATAAATCCTCCCTTTCTATTACTGATCTTGAATATCACCTCTTAATTGTATAATGATTCACAAAGTTGTTCAACTGATTCGACTCCTCTTCACAATTGAACAGTCGTAAAAAATGAAGCACCTCAGAAGATTTTCCCCTCCAAAGTGCTTCACTCGTGCGCTCTCATATCTCAGAGAACTTGATCTTTTTCGTATAATCCACCTTTTTTGAAGTAGTTTTTTGTGAGTCTGATCACAACCGGACTGAGCACGCCTATTCCGATCAAATTGGGAATAGCCATCAAGCCGTTTAACGTATCGGCTAATGCCCACACTGTCCGCAGCCCCCCTACGGATCCAACCACGATCAAGGGTAAATAAACCAGACGGTAGAAAACGGTGGCTTTCGGTCCAAATAAAAATTCTACACACCGTTCACCGTAATAAGACCAGCCTAGAATAGTTGAGAAAGCAAAAAAGATGATACCGAATGTGACAATGTATTCCCCAAAAGGAAGACCCATACCAAAGGCAGCGGCTGTTAAGGATACACCGTCTAATCCAGTTTCTACAGCTCCTGTCATCACGATCACCAAAGCGGTGAGTGTACACAGTATCAGTGTATCTGCGAATACTTCAAACACGCCCCACATCCCTTGGCGGACAGGATGGTCCGTCGTAGCGGCCGCATGAGCTATTGGTGCACTTCCTAAGCCAGCCTCATTTGTAAAGACCCCCCGGGCGATCCCATAGCGGACGGCAAGTGAAAAGCTCGATCCGACAAAGCCTCCGACAGCTGCAGAACCCGTAAAGGCTTCTTTGAAAATAAGGACAAAGGCTGCTGGTAAAGCTTGAATATTGAACAGGATCACGAACAGGCTTCCGACTATATAAACAAGGGCCATAAACGGAACCAGTATTTCTGTGACTTTTCCGATTGCTTTTATTCCTCCAAAAATAACCAGGGCAGCTAGTGTGGCTAAAACGAGTCCTGTTATGAATGGATCGATTCCAAATGTTGTGTTGAGGGCGTCCGCAACGGAATTTGACTGGACCATGTTTCCAATTCCAAAAGTAGCGACAGCTCCAAAAACGGCAAAAGTGATGGCGAGCCAATTCATATTCGTGCCATTTTTGATGTAATACATCGGTCCACCGACAAAATGTCCATTGGCTGTTTTCTCTCTGTACTCAATGGACAGAACGACTTCCGCAAATTTGGTGGCCATTCCGAATAGCGCAGCGATCCACATCCAAAAGACAGCTCCCGGACCTCCAATGGCGATGGCTGTCCCGACACCCGCAATATTCCCGGTCCCGACTGTTGCGGCTAAGGCTGTAGCAACGGCTTGAAAAGCTGTGATTTCTCCTTCACCGACTTGGCTTTTGGAAAACATCTTAAAAAAGGTTTGTTTCATGATATAAGGAAACTTTGTGAACGAAATAAAGCGAGTCTGGACTGTAAAGTAAATACCTGTACCTAAAATAGCAATTAACAGTGGCCATCCCCAAACGATTCCATTCACCCATGTATTGATAGCTTGAAATTTTTCCATATTTTCACATCCTCAGGCTTCTTTTAAAGCGCAGGCTCGCGCTCCTTACAAAAACTTATTTTTCTATCATAAGCTATTCTGAAGAATGTGGGTAGTTTTATTTGCGTACAAATCCTCTTTTTTTTTGGAAAGTTCGTTTTTACAGAAAACATAGTTTGATTCACTTCATCCTACTTTTTCATTTATTCTATCCCTAATAGAATAAATGAAAAAAGCCCAAGACAGTATTGTCCTGGACTCTTTCTATACCGTTACTTCCTCAAACCTGCTCTCCTATTTTCAAGCGAACAGTGACCAAAACTAAAAATGTAGTGGAAGGAGCGGTATCTTCAGAAGTTCTGTCCGTATTCTGCTAAACTTCTCCAGTTCCTATACTAAATCGTTCTCACGCGTGCTTTAGAACTCATCCACACGGTTTCATGCGGATAGGATCTTTTTACTGATTCACGTGTACATCCATCTGCGGATAAGGGATAGAAATGTTTTCTGCATCGAAAGTCGTTTTGACTTCTTCTAAGATATCAAAATGGACATCCCAATAGTCTTCAGCATTTACCCATACTCTTACCGTATATTCAACAACACTGTCTCCATGAGCAGATAAGCGAACAAAAGGTTCTGGATCTTGTAAAATGGCTGTATGCTTGTTAACAACGCCTTTTAGAGTAGTTAAAACATGCTGGTTATCTGTTTCATACCCAACTCCGAAAGTGAAATCGACACGGCGGGTACTATTGACTGAGTAATTCACAATCCCTGAATTAGCCAAGTCGCCATTTGGAATATAAATGACCTTGTTATCAGGTGTGATCAGTTCAGTGTACAAAATCTGAATGGCTTTTACAGTTCCATCAAATCCGCTGGCTTCAATATAATCCCCAACTGAAAAAGGCCGCATGAAAAGTAACAGCACTCCGCCCGCTAAATTTGATAAGGAACCTTGGAAAGCTAAACCGATAGCGAGTCCGGCAGCACCCAACATGGCGACAAATGAAGCTGTGGGAATACCCAATATACCTACTACTGTGATGATTAAAACAATTTTTAGGGCTACACTTAAGACAGATTTTAAGAATGGTTTTAAACTACTATCTAATTTTGATTTTTCAATCTGATTCCCCACAATTCTGACAATGATTTTGATTGCGGCTGATCCTACAGCAAACGTAATCAAAGCTAGAACGATAGGCTTTGCGATATCAATCAATAAGTTGATCCAATCCATTTTCATTTCTCCTTTGTATCCATTTTTTTTGCAATGTTTTTATCATAACATAATCCAGAGTTTGTTCCTATGCTCTATTTGATAAACGTGTCAGAGTTCTTGTGCATTTATCTAATATCTATCTACTAAAAAATATGATAAGCTAAAAACACAAATCAGTTAGTAGGAGGAATGTGTCTATGCTAGAAAGAACGTTTGTATTAATTAAGCCCGATGCGGTAGAAAGAAATGTAATCGGTAACATTTTAAGCGAGTATGAGCGCAATGGACTCAAAATCGTAAAAATGAAGATGATAGAAGCAACCGAAAGTATCGCAAAAAAACACTACGCGGCACATATCGAAAAATCATTTTTCTCGGAACTGCTGGCGTATATCACCAGTGGCCCCCTTGTCGCCTTGATCCTTGAAGGAGAAGACGCCATCACCCGCGTCCGTACATTGAACGGAGCCACAAATCCGGAAAAAGCAACAGATAATACGATCCGTGCCCTTTATGGAATCGATAAGTCCAGGAATACCGTCCATGCATCCGACTCCCAAGAGAGCGCAGAAAAAGAAATCGCATTATGGTTTGATTGATCTGATTCATTTCTCAAACTAAATCAGTAGGATAACAAATAGGCTGGCAGTGTAAAATGTGTCAGTCTCTTTGTTTATTCTTTTGGTAGACGGCCGAGTTACATCAACCTTTATTAGATTCAGTGGAGGATTATTATTTTTAAGCATTCCAGTCGTTTATTTAACTAGAAGGGTAGTGGAGAAAAGAAAAAATGAAAAAGATAGTGTATAATTCTTATAAATGTTAAAGGAGGATGCATACATGTCTGAATCAATTTTAGCCATCACCGGTCCAACATCTGGAATCGGTCGCGGGACTGTAAAAGTTTTGGCAACAGAATTTGATAGGGTATTATTATTAGTCCGCAACTTGGAAAAAGGTGCCTACTTAAAAGAAGAATTACTCGAATTGAATTCCCAGTTGAAAGTAGACATAATTGAATGCGATTTAAGTGAGCTCTCTTCTGTTAGGGATGCTGCAACGACAATCAAAAGTAGATTCGATCACATAGACTGTTTAATCAATAATGCCGGGATCGTTTCAACTTCTAAAAAGGAAAGTAATGATGGATATGAGTTGATGATGGCGACTAACTATATGGGTCCATTTTTACTGACACATGAACTGTTGCCGTTAGTTCTGAACAGTGAAAGAAAACAGATCGTCGTTGTTTCTTCTGATGCTTATAGATTTGCGCCAATGAAAAAGCCCTTTTTCAAACCGAAACGTTTTTCTGCAGTGACCGGTTATGGTCGTTCTAAATTGGGGACCCTTTACTTGGCTCAGGAACTGCATGAATTCTACTCTCACAAAGGACTTAGGACTACTGCGGTGCATCCGGGCATGGTTTCAACGAATATTGGGAAAAGCAATGTCAGTCCAACAGTTGCGAAAATAGTCTTTACGTTATTAGATCCCTTTTTTGTGACCATAGATGAAGGTTGCCAGTCTGTCATTTCAGCAGTGAAAGACCCCGATAAATATGCTGGTTTTTATTCGGATGAAGGCGACATTGCTGCCGTCAAACAATATGGTAGTGATTTTAAGATGCGTCGTGAATTTATTGATGCGACCTTGAAGGAATTGAATTTACAAGCTTTGTAAACACTTCTCCACCGATAAGAAAAACATACTAAGATTAGTAGGTAAAGACCACGACGGTGGTTTTTACCTACTATTTTTCTTTTATAGAGGTATAGTAAGGGTGAAAGGAAGCTCGACTGAAGCCTCAGGGACTATGAGTCCGAAACAAAAACTGAGCTCCCTCACTGTCATTTCTAAATCAGGTTTAAGTATGTGGGACCATGAGTCCGAGTACAGGAAATAAGACACGAAATGAAGCAGTGATGGTCTTTCAATACAAAAGAAAGCGAGGAATAATATGACTTATGTACTAGCTTTAGATGTTTCTATGGGGAAAAGTTATGCCG